>NZ_QFFZ01000028.1 GCF_004369225.1 Pelotomaculum propionicicum | reverse complement strand
GGACGAACCTGGATGGAACCCATACTTCATCGACAAGCTTAAAGCTGCCGGCCCACTCTTCGGGGAATTCCGGGAGTTCCCAGTGCCAGAAGCCAATGTTGCAGCGTCCGTCAAAAAAATCCCGGCCCAGGTGGTTAAAGACAATAGGCATCTGATCGGCGTTAATATGAAAGATATTGACCCCGTATTGGGCCTGGGAAACTTCTTTATGCCGCCACCTGCGGTCACGCATTCTCGCAGGGTTACCAATCTCAAAGTTAATGATTCCAAAAGGAATGCCGGCGGCATCCAGGGCATTTGCGGCCATCCGGCAGGACTCCCCGATGCCCATTTCAGCCCTGACATAGCCAATCAGGTTGACACCATATGGATGCTTTTCTCCAGCTGCCGCTTTACCATGGGATTTTGTTTCTACTTCGGGAAAGTTTAAATAAACATTTGACCTGTTATCAAGGCAGGCATTCCTCAAAATAAAGGTATTAATAGCTCTTTTTATGAATTTAAATCTAGATCCACTGCCAAACTTGCGGTTGACTGCGACAGCCAAACAAGACAATTTCCAAAAGATATTGGACTTTAACTTGAAAATATTTGCTCTTATATTTCGAACTACATTTTTTATAATTGATACCATCCTTTAAATTTACTGATTTAGTATATGAATCAAAAAAGAAAATTGTGAAAAAGCCCGTCACAATAGCCTCTTCAACGTTCCCTGGGCATACGGCAGAAGTCGCTTGATGACTCCGAGGATCCCAATATAAGGTATTCAAAAAGCAAGTAACTTTTGGAATGCTTGCGCAATAAAATATCAGGAAGCTGAAGTATAATTATCGCTGAACTGATGGATAAGAAAATGGGCAGCGAGACTGATGCGGGCGTAATATTAAAGTAAAAGAATATAAAGGTTGAGGTAAATTGTCAGAACCTGAGACCTCTGTGGTCATACCCAACTGGAATGGCCGTGACCTGCTGGAAGCCTGCCTTGGGTCTTTGAGGCGCCAAACATACCAGGACTTTGAGGTAATCGTGGTGGATAACGGCTCAAGTGATGATTCAGTGCAGTTTATTCAGACTAATTTCAGCGAAGTGAAGGTCACCCGCCTGCCCGTCAATCAAGGTTTTTGTAAGGCCGTAAATTGTGGCATCAAATTAGCTAGGGGTAAGTACATCGCACTATTGAACAATGACACAGAAACCCACCCGGCCTGGCTGGAAGAACTGGTCGGGGCGCTGCGGGAGAACCCCCGGATTGGCTTCTGTGCCTCCAAAATGCTGAATTTTTTTCAGCGGGACAGGATTGACAATGCCGGTGACGGGCTGTCCTATTACGGATACAATGCAGGTCAGGGCGAAGCCGATTCCGGGCAATACGACAGGACCAGGCTTGTGCTCTCGGCGTGCGCGGGCGCCGCTATCTACCGAAGGGAGCTCTTTTCCGACACCGGTCTCTTTGATGAAGATTTTTTCGCTTATTATGAAGATATTGACCTCGCTCTTCGTGCCCAATTGAAAGGGTATCAATGCCTGTATGTCCCAACTGCAGTTGTATATCACATTCATCAGGCTACATCAAACCGGATACTGGCGAAACAATTCTTTTGCAAGCAGAGGAATATCTGTTTTGTCCACCTCAAGAATATACCCTATAAGCTGTTGCTAAAAATACTGCCTGTATTTCTGGCCCTTCACCTCTTTGTATCATTCTCATACTTCGTAAAAACAAAAGATTTAAAAACAGTTCTCAGGATATACTGGCATGTTTTAAAGGCAATCCCTACAGTAATGAGAAAAAGAAAGGTAATCCAGGTTCATAAGACAGTGCCGTCCTCTTATTTTGAATCAGTAACCGGGCCTTTCCCTTCCCTTTTTAGCTATCTTTTCAAGCAGCGCAAAAAATGATTCCGGTCTTACAAAGATGGAGGCCGGAATCATTCAATTCTCATCGGCGCCACCCCAAAACAGCGTAATCCCGCCAGCCAAATAATATTTCATTTAATTTTTTTATATTACTATCATTTCCTTTTAATCTATATTTCTCAGGTAAAAGTGAAGAAAAGCGGACTTCCACATTTTTAAAACCAACAAATTCTAATAAGAATTTAAGCGTCGATGGAGGTATTGGCTTTCTGTGGGTTAAATCCAAATAAAAGTTACTCAGCGCAAAAAGGCACTCGGGATTCACAGTCTCCAATATTATTAATCCTCCTGGTCTTAATTTAACCAGGGCAGTACTAATAATTTTCCACATTTCCCCAGGATTGAGATGCTCAATAACCTGAAAAGCTGTCACTGCCGCCAGTGATTGATCATCCTGTGCGGCAATAGAATCATACGCGTCCCTTTGCTCTACAATTAAACCTTTATCCCTGCATTGCCGGACCATAACTTCATTTAGATCAACGCCTATTGCCGGTATCCCCTCGTCTCTTAGCAATTCTAGAAATTCTCCTCTACCGGAGCCAATATCCAGCACTTTGCCGCCAGTAAATTTAAATGCTTTTCTTATATAATCAATATAAATACTTTGTCTATTTTTAATAAGCTCTTCCGAGCCACGAAATTTTTGTTCAAAAGCATGGTAAAACCATCCAATGCTTGCCCGCTCAAAATTATCTACAGACTTATCATTTACTACTTCGCTTTTTTCTTCAAAAATGTGTCCTGCATGCAATTGATCTTTGTCATTCATATCCAGATATGCAGTCAGTTTATTAAGAATATTAATGACTGTATAATTAAAATTTGAAATCTGCTCAAATAGTGGCTGGTAAATCCAAAATGTAGCTTTTGCTATAAATTTTTTAACATAGGTAATTAATTTGCCAAATACCGGACGGTGAGAAATCACGGGCGCTTTTCCGGCATTAAGGTTTGCTAAATAGCTAAGATAATCCAAATCCTGTCTTATTTCATGAGACAGGTTAATTGACAATGGTTTACACAAAATCTTCTTTGAATTGAAAATTTCTTCCACGTCTTTTTTTATAGCTTCCTCTATAGGTTGCCCATCCAAAAGCTTTACCTCCCTCAAAAGCCTCATAGCCACCTGCCAGTATGAGCAATTTCATGAAATCATTTCACACTCCCATTCAAGTACCGGACGAACGGCCCCGGGTATGGGACCTGTGTACTGTCCCCTGGTTGCGCTTACATCGATTGGGTCTACCACAGTGAAACTCAGCAGGTCTTTTTCATAGAAATGAACCTTTGACGTCTGCAGGGTGGTCAAGGCAAAACCCACGTAGTAGGTTCCGTCGTTCAGAAAGTTACCGGGTATTTTACACCTTGCCCGGTATATTCCCGGCAGGACTTTGCGCTTGGCTTCCATATCGATGGGGGCATCCATTGTTAGAAAAGCGAATACTCCGTCGGAAGTAAAAAAGTGAAAATTTGGCGTCACCTGCGCGCTGTAAACGTTTACGCTGTAAATCATCTCGATGCACACAGGCTCTTCGATAAAGCTTTCGCTGATCACCTGACCGTCCTCATTTATAATTCTGGCCTTGAGTAAATGGGCTGTTTCATCGCCTATCCGTCTTGGATTCAGGCTGTAGTCAACTTCGCCAAAGATGTTGGAACCCTCAGAGTAATAGTGTTGAATGATATCCACCGCCGGGCCTTTACAGACTAACCGTCCTCCATCGAGTAAAACACACTGATTACAAAGAGAAGCAATCATGGGCATATTATGGCTTACAAAAACTACTGTCCGCCCCTCCTCGCCAACCTTTTTCATTTTTCCCAGGCATTTTTTCTGAAACTTGGCGTCTCCCACCGCCAGCACTTCATCAATCAGCAAAATCTCCGGCTCCAGGTGAGCGGCCACGGCAAAAGCAAGGCGCACGTACATCCCCGAAGAGTACCTTTTGACCGGTGTATCCAGGAATCTTTCTACTTCCGCGAATGCCACAATTTCATCAAATTTCTTATTAATCTCTGCCCGGCTCATTCCAAGGATGGCGCCGTTCAAAAAGATGTTTTCCCGCCCGGTCAGTTCAGGATGAAAGCCAGTCCCTACTTCTAACAGGCTCGCCACTCTGCCCTTAATAGCAACCCGGCCGGCCGTTGGCTCGGTAATCCGGCTGATGATTTTCAACATAGTGGATTTGCCTGCGCCATTGCGGCCAATAATCCCCAGACGGTCCCCCTGCCTGACCTCAAAAGATATATCCTGCAGAGCCCAGAACTCTTCTCTGCTTCGGCCGGCGTCCGGGCCAAAACGTGGACGGGCTAACCACCGGCACCAATTTGATATCGTGACGGCCATCACATCCCGCAGAGCCGTGTAGGGTTCTTGTTTTTGATGGTTGATGAGATACTTTTTGCTCACATTGCAAACCTTTACAACTTTACTCATAGGCACCTCATATAATATCGGCAAACGATGTTTCCGTCCTACGGAAATAACTGATTCCTATAATACAAAACAGTAAGGTGGCACCAACAGACATTAAAAAGCCGGGCCAAAATATTTGTGTACTATCACCCAGGATCGCCCATCGAAAGCCGTCGATGACTCCCACCATCGGGTTTGCTGAAAACAGCAGCCTCCACCTTTCCGGAATAACGCTGCTGCTGAAGCCAACCGGTGATATATAAAGGCCAAACTGGATGATAAAAGGTACTACGTAGCGAAAATCCCGGTACTTTACGTTCAGGGCTGACAACCAGAGCCCTGCTCCCAAAACCGCAAGGAGGTCCAGGAAAAGAAAAAACGGCAGGGTCAAAATTTTCCAGTCAGGCCAGAAGTGATACCATAGCATTAAGGCAAACAAAATGACTATTGAAATCAAGAAGTCTACGAGACTGACAGCCATAGCAGACAGAGGTAAAAGCAGGCGGGGAAAATAGACTTTCGTTAGCAAATTCACATTGTTGATCAACGAATTGCTGCTTTCTTGCAGGGCGTTGGCAAAGAACTGCCACGGCAGCATCGCGGCATAGACCATGATTGGGTAGGGGACACCGTCCGATGGAAGCTTTGCTATTTTCCCAAAAACCACCGTAAAGACGACCATGGTCAGGAATGGCCTGAGCACACTCCAAGCTATACCGATTACTGTCTGCTTGTAGCGTACCAAGATGTCGCGCCAGGTTAAAAAATAGAGAAGCTCGCGATAAATCAGTAAATCACGCCAGTAATGCCGGAAAGAGCGCCCTGGTTCGATTATCAGGTTGAAATCTCCGTTTAGAGCAGGTTCAAACAGCCCTGGACCGTTCTTTTGCGAATCTTTTTTTTTTTGTCGTGAGCCTCACCCCTTCGACGAGATATTTAGTTTAATATATTAGATAGAAATTAGAATTGACACTAAAACATACTTCATCCTGGTCATATGTCTGTCCCAAATTTCTAAAACTAACTTTATAGTGAAAAATTAATTTACATATAATGGTAAAATATATTTATCGTTAAACAAATGGGTTTGTCAAGCTTACATTTTTCAGTGCTTTGTTTTTTTCTTTAAATTTATATCATAGATAAGGGTATCTTTATCTGCAACACCCGTTTCTCCATCAATATAGAAACGCAAAACACAATTTCCCTTATCAACACACTTGAATTGATGACAATAGATCTTTTCTTCATCTTGAATGCTGTTATTAACTATTTGACGCAAATCACTTTCCGACATGTCTAGTTTTAATGTTCCATATCCTTTCGCTATATAAGAGATCTCATATTCCGCGCCAGGCTCCAGCAAGAGGTAGTCTGTAGCAAGGAAAAGACATCCACTGGCCGGAGCGCCTTTCTTTAACAAATAACCTTTTTTACCGTTAACAGGTATCTCAGTAACATATTGATCATTTTTTAAAACAAATCTTACCTCGGAAGGCTCCAGCCTGCTAAGAGCATCTTCGATGAATCCGCTCCCTATACCGGTGATAAATTGCTCGTTTACTTCCAAAACAATAATATCTCTACTAAAGACGTCCTTTTCCCAGTCTAATTCTCCCAGGTTGTCTTCTTCTGCTGGAACTTTGTCATCATCCTTACAATTCATTCGTTTATTATAGTAGAAGATGTCGGAGCATACCCCGTTTTGAACCAGAGTCTGGATAATCTGTCCGGAAAAGCTGCCCCCCCACGAATAAAACGTTTGGTTGAAAACCACCAGGAGCAGCAGTAATAACCGGATGGGGAACCGGATAGCGGTCCGGCGTTCTCCAGACGTTCAGCAGCAACGCCAGGTCGTTGTCCGAACCGGAAGGAATGTCGTCAAGTTCAATTCTTGTACATTCCAGATTAGTAATACTTCGATTGACCAGTTCCTGCAACTTGAGTATCATCTCCCTGGTTGTAAAATAAGCACCCAGGTAATTCCAGTGGGTCCCGCCCCTGCAAAACAGCGGATACTCCGATTTTCTTTTTTGTTTCATGGTAATCTCGTGGCCGTCCAAGTACTGGACATCATACTGTTTCAAGAGATCCACGAAGTTCTGATAGTTTCTGTTTTGCCCGACAGGTATTTTGTTAAAGGCATCCGGTATGTATTCAGGATAGATTGATGCCTTGCTCGGTGTTATTAAGACAACAGAAGCAATCCCTATATAATAGGATATTAAAAAGACAGGCATAAAAATGTAAATAAAAACAGGAGAACTGAAAACCACGGCATAACCCCTTTAATAATCGTTTAAATATATTTTTCCTTTCCTGTAAGCCTTAACTGATTAACCACCGACTTAATATCCTGTACCCGCTCTTTGGGGCAAATCAAAATCACATCTTCACTTTCCACGATCACCATGTTCTTTACACCAACAGTGGCAACCAGCTTGGATTGAGCCTCAATAATACAGTTCTCACTGTTAATATTCAGGCACTCTCCTCCAACCAATACGTTGCCGTCCGCATCCGCTGGCGCAATCCGTTCCATTGCCGCCCAGGAACCAATATCATCCCAGCCAAAATCGCCGGGTATAACCAGTACATTTTTTGCTTTCTCCATCACCCCATAATCAATGGATATATTTGGCATATCATGATAGCAGGCGTTCATAAGCTCCTGATTATTGTCTGCAACAGCCCTGCGCATTTGCGGCAGCTTTTTAGTTATACCGGGCAGGTATTCTTGAACCGAGCTCAGTAAAATGGAAGGCCTCCACACAAACATACCGCTGTTCCAGTAGTAGTTTCCTTCAGCCAGATACTTTTCTGCGGTGAGACGGTCAGGTTTTTCAACAAAGCGTATGACACTGTATATTCTTGCCCCGCCTTCAGTAGTCAGAAGCTGCCCTGCCATTATATAGCCGTAACCAGTCTCCGGTGAAGTCGGGTTGATTCCTATGGTCACTAAAACATCACTGGCAGCCGCAACGCTGCTGGCCGCCTTCATGATGGAAACAAACCGGTCATTTTGCTGAATAACATGATCTGACGGAACGATCACCATTACCGGATCGCCCTTGTTTTCCACATGGAGAGCCGCCAACAAAAGGCAGGGCGCTGTGTTCCTTCCCACCGGCTCCACGATCATATTTTGACGCGGCAATTCAGGCAGGTGCAGTTCAATTGTCGCAGCCAGTTTTTCGGTGGTAACCACCAGGATATTTTCCACCGGGATCCATTTTTGCAAGCGGTTAATAGTACCTCTCAGGAGGGAATCCTTTCCTGTGAAACATAGCAATTGTTTTGGTCTGGCAGCTCTGCTTTTGGGCCAGAACCGTTCGCCGGTTCCCCCGGCCATGATTACCGCGCAAAGTTTATTCTCAATCATTTTCAACCCCAGGACATGGTTTGGCTAAAGGTTTATTGTTCAAACTGGCTACACTTGACTTTGTAGCCGGCATCCATTAAAACTTTATCCTTCCGGGCTAACTCCAGATCGTGTTCAAGCATCATGTCAACCAATTGTTTAAAAGATGTTTTGGGCTGCCAGCCCAGCTTCGTCCTGGCCTTGGTTATATCCCCCTGGAGGTAATCGACCTCAGTAGGACGAAAATAACGGGGATCGATCACCACATATTTTCGCCAGTCCAAAGACAATTTTTCAAAAACCAGGTTTAAAAAATCACGGACGGTATGCGACTCTCCGGTAGCAATCACATAGTCATCAGGCTGATCCTGCTGGAGCATTAACCACATGGCTTCTACATAATCTCCGGCAAACCCCCAGTCCCGCCTGGCATCCAAATTTCCCAAAATAAGTTTATCTTGAAGTCCAAATTTAATTCGTGAAGCCGTCCTGGTTATTTTTCGAGTGACAAAATTCTCCCCGCGCCTGGGGGATTCATGGTTAAAAAGAATTCCATTCACGGCGAACAAGCCATATGCCTCCCTATAATTCACCATCTGCCAGAATGCATGCGCTTTGGCTGCCGCATAAGGGCTGCGGGGTAAAAAGGGAGTCGTTTCAGATTGTGGCGGCTTGGCATTGCCAAACATTTCTGACGAACCAGCTTGATAAAATTTTATCTGCCTGCTGTTCTCTATCTGACAGTCGCGGATAACTTCAATCAATCGCAACGCTCCCAAAGCCACAATATCAGCGGTATATATGGGCTTTTGAAAAGAAACCTTGACGTGCGACTGTGCAGCCAGGTTGTATACCTCGTCCGGTTTGACAAGATTTACAATTCTTCTGAGCACCGTAGAGTCGCTAAGATCACCGTAATGCAAGAAAAATTTGCAGCCGGCTTCATCCGGATTTTGATAAATATGCTCGATACGTCCGGTATTAAAGTTTGAAGACCTCCTGATTACACCGTGCACCTCATAACCTTTGTCGATCAAAAATTCTGCCAGATAGCTGCCATCCTGTCCGGTGATACCGGTAATAAGAGCCCTCTTAGTCATCTAAATCCTCCTAAAACCTGAGTTGCTTGCCCTCTAATAACCTTGATTAACATGGGTAAGCTGGATTGTATGGAAAACCGCTGCTCTACGCACTCCCTGCCTAGCCGTCCCATTTCCCGGCGCAGCCGTTCTGACCGGAGCAAGCTGCAGATTTTATCTGACCATTCGCCCAAAGATAAAGCCAGGTAGCCATTTACCCCATCTTTGACGATCTCATTATTAGCGCTTACAGGAGAAGCCACCGCGGCAACCCCGGCGGCCATATATTGAAGAAGCTTCAACCCGCACTTTCCCCTCGCTTCCTCACTTTCGGTTAAAGGCATCACTCCCACATCAAAACTTAGAATCTGCCCAACCTCACTTTCCAAAGACCACATCAGGTGTTCCACCTTAACTCCCGGACATTCAAAATTCTGTCCCCCAATTATTCTGATGAGAATGTTATAGCTCCGGGCGATTTCCTGAAAAACAGGCTTTAAAATATTGAGGTAAGGCAGTGAACCCGGCATGCCTATCCAGCCGATTACATACGGCTCACCCGGTTTTTTGCCGTTATATTGCTTCACCGGATATCTAACCAGATCGATGGATGTAGGAATAATTACAACATTGTTGTTATAAGTCCGGGCATAGTCAGCCAAATATGAATTCCCCGCAATTATTGTGTCGCATTTGGCAATCACCCTGGCCACCCGGTTGGGGTCGGTGAACTTTTCTGCCAGTGTTTTTTTACGGTGAAGCGATGTTGCATAAATGGCATCGTCAAAATCAAAAATGATACTTTTCCCCAGCAGGCCGGCAATCATACAGATAAGTATTTCCGGTAAAGGATAAATATGGGGCAGCACCAGCCGCTGGATAAATATCGTGTCGTAACGCCAGATTATGAAACAGGCCAGAATGCGGGAAAGAGCACTTATCCCGAAAAAGACAAATTTAGCGATTATACCTTTATAAGGGGCATACCTTGTGTAGACATAATCAGACACACCCGGCCTGCAATCGGCGACAATCCCCTGCCTTCTCAGGTGGTCCAGGTACTGGTAAATTCTGTACCTGCTGGGCGGGTCATTCCACGATGCCGTCGGAAGGAATAATACTTTCAACTCGGCCACACCTCAGATTTCCCCCACCATCCCAGGTTGCCGGCGTACCATTGGATAGTTTCTTGAAGCGCCCGGGCAAAATCATACCGGGGCTTCCAGCCCAGTTCGCGTTGTATTTTACCGCTGTCCACGGCATAACGCCGGTCATGCCCGGGACGGTCGTTTACATGCCTGATCAGGCTGGACGGTTTTCCCAGCTGTCTCAGTATTTCTTCCGCCAGTTCAAGGTTGGTAAGTTCGCGACCGCCGCCGATGTTATATATTTCACCTTCCCTGCCGTTGAGGATAACGGCTTCAAGAGCGCGGCAGTGGTCGGCGACGTAAAGCCAGTCACGAACATTAAGTCCGTCGCCGTAAAGCGGTACAGGCCTGTTTTCAAGTGCGCAGGTTATGGTTACAGGTATGAACTTTTCTGGGAACTGGCGGGGGCCAAAGTTATTGGAGCAGCGGGTGACTATAACCGGTAAGCCGTAGGTTTTGAAATAAGCGCGGCACAGCAGGTCAGCTGATGCTTTGCTGGCAGAGTAGGGGCTGTTGGGAGCCAGGGGTGAATCCTCGTGGAATACCCCGTCCGGGCCCAGAGAACCGTAGACTTCATCCGTGGATACCTGAATAAATTGTGTTATTCCGTGCTTCCTGGCGGCTTCAAGAAGCACCTGAGTGCCTTTGATATTATTTTCAATAAAAGGGGCCGGGTCGTCTATACTCCGGTCCACGTGAGACTCTGCCGCAAAGTTTACGATCACGTCTATACCTTTGCTGATAGCCGTATTTACTGTATCGGCGTCCGCGATGTCACCTTTTACAAATAGGTGGCGATCCTCGGCCAGTCCCTCGAAATTTTTAGGGTTGCCCGCATAGGTAAGTTTATCGAGGTTGGTGATCTTCCAGTCCTGATGTTCGCCGAGAATGTAGTGAATAAAGTTTGAGCCGATAAAACCCGCTCCTCCTGTTATGAGAAGTCTCATCTGCAATTCCTCCAGTATAAAAACCGAAACATCTTAAGTGATGGTATTCCTCCAGATTAAAACAAGTCATTTATAACCATGGTGTTGAACCACTCGTTTACCCTAAATACCTGGCAAGGGCATCTTCCCAGGTAGGAAGCAGGTAACCGATGGTTTCCTGAAGGGGAAATGGATCCAGGACAGAATTTTGCGGACGCCTGGCCGGGCGCCCCATAAACATGGTATTGCATGGAGTCAAATCCACACTTAGGCCTTTTCTGGCAAAGATTGCTTTCGCAAAATCATGCCAGGTGACGCTCCCCTGATTGGTAATATGATAAATCCCGTAACAGCCGCTCGCACATAAATCCGCTATGCCCCTGGCCAGGTCCACGGTATAAGTTGGGCTCCCCGTCTGGTCATTCACCACGCGGACCTTTCCCTCATCCCGTCCCAAGCGCAGCATGGTCATAACAAAATTATTTCCCCCCGGCCCGAAAAGCCAGCTGGTCCGTACAATGTAATATGTATTAGTATTAACGGATAACGCTTTCTCTCCCCAGAGTTTGCTGTTCCCATATATGTTGGAAGGACACGGGTCATCATAGATGGAATAGGCGCCCGGTTTATTGCCGTCAAAAACATAATCGGTGCTGACGTGTACCAGTATCGCTCCTGCCTCTCTGCAGGCAACAGCCAGATTCCGCGGCCCAAGGCCGTTGATCAGGAAAGCCAGGTGGGGCTCTGTCTCAGCCCCGTCAACATTGGTATAAGCAGCGCAGTTGATTACAATTTCCGGTTTCTCGCAGCATGTAACCCGCCTTACCAGCTTGAGATCTGTAATATCCAAGTCGGTCCGTTTCAAAGCGATTACCTCCGCCTCCCGGCTGGCGAACTCAGCCGCCACCGCCCGGCCCAACATACCGGCGGCGCCGGTGATCATAACCCTCACCCGTGAACAACCTCCCATGAGTAAGGTATTGACTGGTCATTATATGGAAGGCGGTATTCATCCGGATTTCCGTAATTGTAAAGTTTAGTGGGAAAGTTAACTATAAGAGCGGTTTCATTCCCCTCTGCCGTAAATCCATGGTAGACCAAAGGCGGAATCTTTAACAGCACCGGGTTAAGGTAACCCAGGTGAAATACATTAACCTTCCCTTTGGTGGGACTGCCTTCCCGCAAGTCACACAGGACCGTTCTGGCCATCCCCGCGACACAGACAAAATGATCCCACTGCAGTTTGTGATAATGCCACGCTTTGACTATACCCGGATAGCAAGCGGTAATATACGCCTGCCCAAAATTCATAAATTCCGGCCAGTCCCTGCGCAGCATTTCCATCAGAAAACCCCGCTCGTCAGGAATCAGCTTTAAATGCCTTACTTCCACGCCATCAATTAGATTTATCTTGAGCACCCCCGTCTTAAACAAATACTTCTGAATCGTCTCCCAGGAACAAGCGGACAGCCTTATGGCGGTCTTTCTTTTTACTAACTCTGGTGTTATTGCCGATCAAACTGTCCTCAATGCGTTCCACATCCTTTAAAAAGCAGTTATTGAGGACAACAGAATGTTCTATGCTGACGTTTTCCAGTTTGCTTTCTTTACCCAAGGCAGTATAGGGGCCGATAAAGGAATTATTAATTACAACATTTTCGCCGATAACTGCCGGGCCGCGTATTATACTGTTTTTAATCCTGCTCCCTCTGCCGATTTCCACTCTGCCCGTAACACTGCTTAATTGATCCACCGCCCCGTTTATTTCCGGCCGGGCATATTCATCCAGAACAACCCGGTTTGCCTCCAGGATGTCGTCTTTTTTACCGGTATCCAGCCACCAGCCCTCCAAAATACTTGCGTCTACACGGCAACCCGAATCAATCATTTCCTGAATAGCGTCAGTTATCTCCAATTCACCCCGCCAGGACGGCCTGATTCTGTCTATTGCTCCGTGTACGGCAGAATTAAAAAGGTAGATTCCTACCAGCGCCAGATTACTGGGCGGCTCTTTCGGTTTTTCAATAAGCTTTACCACCCTGTTTTTTTCATCCAATACAGCTACACCGAATTGGCCTGGATTGCCGACCTGTTTTAACTGGATAAACGAGTCAGCTGACGAGTTAATAAAATCTTTAACCATACGGCTAACTCCGCCCTGAATAAGGTTGTCGCCGAGAAACATTAAAAAAGGTGAATCCACCAGGAAAGACCTTGCTGTTTTTACAGCATGGGCCAGGCCTGAAGACGCATCTTGCATAATGTAAGTAACCCGCGCTCCCCAGCGCTCACCGCCGCCTATAGCGTCTTTTACCTGCTGTCCGGTTTCGGGAGAAATAACAACCCCGATGTCAACAATATCAGCCCCACGAACCTGCTCCATCACAAATTCCAGAATGGGTTTATTAGCCACAGGGATTAGTTGTTTTGCCGTGGTATAGGTTAATGGGCGCAGACGGGTCCCTTTACCGCCGCTCAAAATCAGGGCCTTCAACTAAAGCCACTTCCTTGATTTATATATTTTTATTTATAAGTACTCTTGAATGGATAATATGCGTTATTTTCAAAGAAAAAGTCGCGACCTTGCTTTAGCCGCCGTACTAATAGTCTACTTTAGGTTATTCCGGCATGGACCTAATTGCCCTCAGACGGCCGAATATTCTGTTTAAAGCCCAGCTTCTCTGCAGACCTTCACTGATTAAAATAAAAGCAATCATGTACACCTGCAAACGAATTCGATACAGGCCGCCCATGTTGGAAGAACCAAGGCTGTAAACCAGGCCGAAGCAGGTAATCACAATCAATAGAAACAGGCAGGCGCCCCGTTGATTATGCCATAGTTGACTAACACCTATTACAAAGTAGAAGTATAAGAAGTACATAAACGCCATTTCAGGAATCGTGATGATACGCATTGGTCCCATGGCCTGCCAGGGCAAAGGGCCAAGGAGAAAATAAAATATGCCAGTGGGTAAATATTTTAAAGCGTCGGAATAACTTTCAAAAACAGCGTCTCCCGCAAAGGCTGCCCCGCCATAGGCTGCAACTTGATGCTGTTCTCCGATGGTCTCAACGCTCTGGCTGAAAAGATAATTCGTGCCCAAAAAACCGTAACCCATTTGCTGCAAAGCAAATCCCGCGATTAAAAAAATGGTCAGGGCGTAAGCAAATCTTTGCCACCAGAGGAACTTTGTGGCGGTAAAAACATAAGAAAGTGTGATACACATGGCAAGCAGTATCCCAACATAAAACCGCAGCGAAACCAGAGCCATTAACAGCAAGGACATTAACAGCACCTTATTAAACACAAACCTCTCCATCAATTCAAGGTTTAGCCTGACAATCAACGTTATTAAAAAAATAATCAAGCTGTCTTTTAAATTTAATGATGACCACAGAATGGATGAGGGGAAATAGGCAGCTAGAAAAAAGCTGATTTTTGCCACCTTCGGGCTGCTTAGCCTTAAGCAAATAAAAAACAAGTTAAATCCTATGCAGACGGATGTAATGCTGTTCAAAACGCGGATCAGGTCCGGCTTAAATCCCACGAGGTAATAAATCAGGCCGTTCCAGTAGTAGTAGCCGAAATTATCCGTAAATATCGCTACTTTCCTTCCATCCTGCCAGGCGCTGGCAATCAATTTGCCCATGTCCTCATAGTAAAGCGCATCCGAATTATTGACGTAGTTGATGAAAGCTGTGTCAAAACTGTGAGTTGCCAGGATAAAAAGCAATCTTATCAGCAGCGCGCCCAAAGCCAGCCTGAATAAAAATATTCTATCGTTTTCCGGCACCTCATGTATCCGGGCTAAAAATAGAATGAGCGCGCTGAATACCAGTGAGATTGGTACTATTAAAAAATTTTCTATAGTAAGAATGCCTGCTATAAATCCTATCAGCACCAGAAATGGAACAGAAATTTTGATAATCTCACCTCCAAAAGACAATTGTTAAATTTTTGTAATTTTTTCTTTCCCCCTTTGAACCTTTTTTGTCGCGTTACGTGCATCCAAGATAAGTTTGGCATGGTCGACAACCCATTGATATTCAATACAACTGTGGTCGGTTAAAATTAAAACGCTATCTGCTTTTGCTAATTCCTCTTCTGAGATACTGATACTTTCCATGTATTTGTCATTCTCACTTGAAAGCTGGAACCTTGGTACGTACGGGTCATAATAGACAACCTCCGCCTGGTTCTTATTAAGATAATCAATAATTTTTAAGGCAGGGGACTCCCTGACATCGTCAATGTCTTTTTTATAAGTGATACCAAGGATTAATATCCTTGAACCATTCAAACATTTCTTTTGTCTGTTAAGTACTGAGATTAATTTTTTAACAACATGTTCCGATGCCTGCATGTTAATCTCTTCTGCAAGATCGATGAAACGTGTGTGAAAATCAAAATCTTTAGCCTTCCAGGCCAGATAAACCGGATCAACCGGGATGCAGTGGCCCCCCACACCCGGGCCGGGAAAGAATGTTTGAATGCCGAAAGGCTTGGTTGCCGCGGCTTCCACAACCTCCCAGACATCTATGTTCATCCGGTCACACAGGATCATGAACTCGTTAACCAGAGCGATATTAACCGACCGGTAGGTGTTTTCAAAAATCTTTGTCATCTCTGCTGTGTCAGGGGAAGAAACCGGCACCACCTGCTTTAGACCCTGGCTGTAAAAGGTGCTCGCCATTTCACGGCACAAGGGCGTGACCCCGCCTACAACTTTTGAGATATCCCGCGTGGTATAGTATTTATTGCCGGGGTCCACCCTTTCGGGGGAGAAGCTCAAAAAAAAGTCACTTCCTACAGTAAGGCCTGAAGCCTCCAGAATAGGCAAAATCACTTCCTGGGTTGTGCCGGGGAAAGTAGTACTTTCAAGACTGATTAACTGGCCTTTTTTGATTTGATTGGCCACCTCTCTGGTAGCGGACAGGACAAAGGAAAGGTCCGGCACCCTCATTGATTTTAAGGGAGTCGGCACGCAGATAATGATAACATCGGCTTCCTTGATGTTATCAAACTGGCTGCTTGCTTTTAATCTTCCCCCTTCCACAAGTTTAAAAATGTCTTCACCGGCAACATCCCGGATGTAACTCTTACCGTTATTTATATGTTTTACTTTGCACGAATCCAAATCTATGCCCAGTACAGGGAAACCTATTTTGGCCTGTTCAACTGCCAGGGGCAAACCCACATAGCCCAGACCTATTATTGATACCTTTGCCGACCTGTTATAAATTTTCTCTCTTAAAACTTTTGCCGGATGCTCTCCAATATTTTCATTTACTGGCATATGCAAAGACACTCCTAAGCCGAATAGTTTTTTCTGAAGTTCAGTAACACTTTTTGCAGTAAGGAAATTATTTCTCGCTCCCTGAAAGAAAATTCTGCGCTCATAAAAGTGCTCAGAACATTTTCCAGGTTTGCAAAATCATATTTCCCCTTGGAAACACAAAAGATCCGGTCATGTACCGTAGTGACTATTCCCTCATCTTCGGTTGCCAGTTTTTCTGCCAGTTTCTCACCTGGACGCATGCCGGTATACTCTATGGGTATTTCAGAATAAGGTTCAAACCCTGACAGTCTGATTAGATTCTCCGCCAGATCCAGAATCCTGACCGGACTCCCCATGTCCAACAGGAAAATCTCCCCGCCCTTAGCCTGAACACCAGCCTGAATAACTAACTGCGCCGCTTCCACAGGAGTCATAAAATAACGTGTCATATCGGGGTGGGTTATGGTTACAGGGCCACCCCGCGCTATTTGTCTTTTGAACAAAGGAATCACACTGCCCCGGCTGCCCAGAACATTGCCAAAGCGCACAGCGACAAAACGGGTTTTTCCTCTTCTGCTCATACTTTGCATAATCATTTCCGCTACGCGTTTGGTCGCGCCCATTATACTAGTGGGGTTTACCGCTTTGTCCGTGGAAATGAGGACAAACGTTCCGGCGCCGTACTTGCAGGCAACCTCAGCCAAATTAAAGGTGCCGATAATGTTATTTTTCACTGCTTCGTCCGGACATCTTTCCATTAGGGGGACATGTTTATGCGCGGCGGCATGAAATACAACGTCAGGCCTATGCCGGTCAAATATGTGGTTAAGCCGCACCAGGTCTTTGATATCACCAATTTCAGGTGTCAGGCACAGCTCAGGAAAAGCTTCTCTCAGCTTAAGCTCAATTTCAAAAATACTGTTTTCACCGCGGCCGAGCAAAATTATCTCTTTTGGCGCAAACCTGGCAACCTGCTGGCTTATTTCTGATCCTATAGAGCCTCCGGCGCCTGTGACCAGCACATTCTTGTTTGTGAGGTAACCGGCTATCTTATCCACATCCAGAGCTACAGGTTTTCTGCCCAGCAGGTCTTCAACCTCTACGTTTCTTATCTTGCTGATTTTAATCTTACCTGTAATCAGATCGTAGAAGCCTGGCAGTATTTTAAGACGTGCTCTGGTCCGGTGACATATTGCGATAATCTGGCTGATAACCTGCCCTGAAGCTGAAGGTATGGCAATAATTATCTCTCTTATATTGTGGCGCTCAACCAGCGCCGGTATATCTTTCTTAGTGCCCAAAACCGGCAGTCCATGCAGTATCTTATTTTGTTTCTCAGGGTCATCATCCACATAGCCGACTGGTTCGAAGTCATCCCTATCCTGGCTTTTGCCGAGGACATCCGCTACAATTATGCCTGCCACCCCGGCTCCAACGATTAAAACCGGCTTAGCATTCCCTGCCACATCTTTACCCTCTTTCAACCCGGCTAAACCTTTAAATCACAACAAATTACATTTATTGCATGATATGCATACCGGCTGAAAAGGTGACTGAAGGCAGAGGTTGCGGCCATATTGAAAAACCCACCTTCCGGCCGGCCTTAATTAAGCGTGGCTCTAATTAGGATTTTCAAAATGAAACGGAAACCCTAATCTAAGTACCCAATATAAATTCCCTTAAGCAAAATGCCCGGCTCAGCAAGGTCGTCTTTATTTTTATTCAGCATATTTTTCACCCTGCCTGATAAAACTAAGTCGCAAAGAAGGAGGAATGTTTATGGACCAAAAAGTTACACTTTATACCACGCCTACTTGACCGCACTGCAGCCACGTGAAGGAGTTTCTTTCGCAAAAAGGTGTGAGTTACAACGAGCTTAATGTTGCTGAAAATGATCAAGCTAGAAATGAAATGATCAAGAAAACCGGCCGCATGGCCGTCCCCACAATAACAGTGGGAAATCAGGTTGTGGTAGGTTTCAACCGGTCCGAACTGGAAAGGCTGCTGCCGTAGAAAAGCCCACCTGCAGGTGGGCTTCCATCATTTTGTGTGAACTTTTATTCAAAACACAGGATTTGTTCCATAATCTCTCTGAATAACGGAGCGGCGGACTCGCCTCCGCTGCCACCTTCCTCTAACATAACAACCGCAATATAACGTGGATTGACACGGGGAGCATAACCGGCAAACCAGGCGTTAGTAGTGCTTTGGCCTGCAATTTGAGCAGACCCGGTCTTCCCGGCGCTGCCATAGACAGGCACCGCTGCTGCTTTTCCTGTGCCTTCGTCTACGACTGATTCCATCAGGCTGCGCAGTTTGCGGGCAGTTTCCTCTGATATAGCCGCCTTACCTGGATCTGCAACAAATTCCTCTTCCACGCCTCCACCGTTTTTACGGATCTCCTTAACCAGCCGGGGTTCACGGTATATTCCACCGGACACCATGGTGTTTACCAGAGAAGCTATCTGCAGCGGCGTGACTAAAACCGGCCCCTGGCCCACACTGCTGTTAACAAGATTATAAGGCGCTCCTATAAGGCTCAGATCCTGACGCCGGTCAATAGGCGCCGGGTAACCAATTACATTTTGGTTTTCTAAACCTAAACGCCTGGCATATTCAATGATTTTGGGAGCGCCCAGGTTTAGGCCAATTTGGACAAAAGAAGGGTTACAGGAATTGATAAAGGCATGGGCAAAGTCTATCTCACCATGACCGGCTTTTTCCCAGCAGCTAATCAGCTCCTCTTTTTCGCCGCTGCAGTAAAAATGACTGTTAAGACTTTCGGTGCCCTCTTCCAGCGCAGCCGCCGCAATCACTATTTTAAAAACAGAGCCCGGCTGGTAAAGTGAGACGCAGTGATCAATAAAACTACCATCCTCCCGGGCGCCAAACTTCTCAGGTTGAAACGGGTCAAAACGCGGGCTGCCGGCCATAGCCAGGATATCCCCGCTGCCGGCTTCCAGCACCACTACAGCTCCTTTTACTGACTTATGGTCCAAAGCGTCTTCAGCAATTTTTTGCATGCGGGCATCCAGAGTCAGGAGCAAGTCCCGCCTGCCCCTATCCAGGGTATTTTCTTCAACCTCAAAACCCGGGCCCCCCAGCAGCTTGCCTCTGGCGTCAGTAAATACCCTGACCGCCCGCTCCGGCCTTGCTCCTTTCAGTTTCTCCTCATAAATTAACTCAAGGCCTGTTTTTCCCACAAGATCATTATAGCGGTAAATTTTACGCGAGCTTTTAGTAAGGTTAAGATATTCCTCGCTGGAAGACATTCTGCCAAGGTACCCCAGCGTTTGTGGCGCCAGTGTCCGTTCTCCATAACGGAATTGGACAGGTAAAACCATCACGCCGGACCAGTTTTTCTGCCTGATGGCAGCTTTCTGGGCACTTGAAACTGTGTACGGCAGGCAGCCGGGACCTTGCTTAAGGTAATCATCTATCATAGAACGGTCTGCGCTCATAATATTTGCTAAACCGCTTGCTGTTTCAGGCTTGTCCGTAATAAGCCTAGGGAAAACTATTACCCTGTCTTCTACCCTTTCGCCGGTCAGAGGAACTGAGTTGCGGTCCAACAATTTGCCCCGCGGCGCGTCCTCCAGGGCTACCCAGAGACTGTCCTGTGCAAGCGCCAGGGAGTTATAGCGGTCACCATTCAAAATTTGTATTTGCCAAAGCGGGAATAACAATCCCACTAAACACATTAGAAAAATAAAAAAAATTTGGACCAGCCTCTTCTGCCTTAAAACGTTCAACACTAAACTTCCTTTCCGCAAAAAGCAGCCTAACTCCGGAGGTATCCTCCTTCGGCTTGTGCTATATGTTACTAGATTGACCAAATTAATATATATTTAAACAATTTACTGGAAAGTCTCAATGAATTCAGGATTAACAGCTTAATATCGATGAATGTAAATAATTTCACTAGAGACAACAAGATATAAAGAAAAAAATGCCCTTTGATATGGATAAGTGGTAACAATTTATCCACACCAAAGGGAGAAGAGAGGTAGAGTATTTAGTTAGGGGTAAAACTATTTAAATATTAAATGGAATTATCAATAACCTAAAAAAAATGAACTATATATATCTTAAAACATATATCATTTCAACTATACTTATTTTAACACTCTTGTACTAAAAACAAAAATCGCATGTTGTTATTTGTACTATAATTCACACTTATACTCGACAAAAAAGTACTTCTCCCCGGGTGAACACCACCTGGTCATAAACATCCCTGTTTTTTCAAGCAGTTTCCGCCAGAACCGCTTTTTCTTCTAACTGGCTGCTTCTCATCCTGTAATTTTCAGCCTGGCTCACCAGGTTCCTTGCCCACTGCGGCACAGATACAGCGTGCAGGTGGGTATAGCTGGCCATAACATTCTTATAAACCAGGCCGTCAATGCCATCACCCATGCCTGTTCCCCTTTTTACATTATAAGCGACGCCTGCCTGCCCAGGTTCAAGATTGATCAACCTTGAGTGATGGAATTCATGTCCTCTAATCACTTCACCAACATTGAAATAGGGGTTTTCTCCCGACACTTCCAACTCAACATAGCCGTGACCCTGAGGTTTATCCGACATAATCACGTCAAAAGGCAAGACTCCACACATTTGGTAGGTCTGATCGCGCCAAATCAGACTGCGCCCCAGGTACATCAATCCCCCACACTCCGCGTAAACCGGCAGGTTTTCTTCAACTTTCGCCTTTACCGCCCCACGCAACGATTTATTCTTTTCAAGTTCAGCCGCGAATAGTTCAGGAAAACCGCCGCCTATATACAAAGCGTCCACATCAGGCAATTCAGGGTCGTTCAGTGAATCAATATATAACAGCTCCGCTCCGGCTCCCTCCAGTGCTTCCAGGTTCTCACGGTAATAAAACGTGAAAGACTGATCTTTAAAGATACCAATTACCGGTTTTTCTTTTCTGCTATGAAGTTTATAAGTTTCTTTTCCTGATTTGATTTCATCATTAACTAAGACAGGCGGAGCAGATCTAGCTATTTCTACCAGTTTCTCAAGATCCAAGTGTTTAATAGCCGTTGTTTTCACTTCTTCCAGCACAGCATGAAGTGAAGCGGTTTCATTGGCGGGAATAAGGCCAAGGTGCCTGTTGGGAATTTTTAAGGCATTATTCTTCGGCATGGCTCCCAGGACTGGAATACCGCAATAATGTTCCACCGAAGAGCGCAGCATGCTTTCGTGCCTGGGGCGGGCTACATTGTTGAGGATAACCCCGGCAATAACCAAATCCGGGTCAAAGTGCTGAAATCCCATAACCATCGCGGCAACACTGCGGGTCATACGAGTTGTATCCACTACCAGTATCACCGGCGCGTTGATAGCCTTGGCCACTTCCCCGGTGCTGCCGCTGCCCGCCAGATCCACACCGTCAAAAATACCCATAGCTCCTTCAACAATGCTTATATCAGCACTCCGGGCATACTTTAAAAAAGATTGCTGCAGCGCCTCCCTGCCCATCATAAAGCTGTCCAAATTACAGCATTGTCTTCCTGTAACCATGGTTAACCAGCTGGGGTCGATATAATCAGGACCTTTTTTGAAAGGCTGTACCGTAAATCCTTTTGCAGTCAAACCTGACATGAGACCTACTGAGATGGTAGTCTTGCCTGAACGGCCCTGTGGCGCTGCTATAACCAAACGTGGCATGTTAGTAAGTTTTCCCATGGTTATCCTCCATTACTACGTCCAAAATGCTTTTTTATCCTACAACAACAGGCCGGTTGTATTTTTGAGGACTTGATAGTCCTCAAAAATACAACTTACTGGGGTTTCCTATTCATTACACGCAACCGGTCGGTTTTGGCAATCCGGCCAGTTTACAGGCCCCTTTGGCCGGCCCGGAAGGAAATAGCTCATACATGTGCTTGTTGCTGCAGCCGGTTTCTTTACAAAGCTTCCTTACCATCGGGGCAGTCTGAAACTTATTAAAGTAGTCACGCAGATAGTTGATGATGTTCCAGTGTTCATCAGTCAGCTCATCAATTTCTTCCAGAGCGGCAAATGCCATTACCACATCTTCATTCCAATCAGACGGATCTACAAGAAAACCATCCTCGTCTACTTCAATCTCTTTACCTTTGACGTTTATAGTCCCCATAAGTAGGCACCTCCTATTTCAATTTTTTCCTTAGTATTTAGCCGACTATCAATTTTTTATTAATCCCACACCAAAGCCTTGCCCAGTAAATCAATCAGGCCTTTTACCTCCACCCCCAGTTTGTGCTCTTCAACCATGGGATAAAGCTGTGCTTTACAGATGGAACACGGGGCACAGAGAATGCCGTCGCCATTAGCGTCTACACCGGTAGCCCGAACCTGATCGGCTTTTTTCTGTGAAAATTTTATTCTCAGCTGATACATTTCCGGATCGTCGAACAGTATAGCTGAACCTCCGCCGCAGCAAAAATTAAGGTGCTTATTTGGTGTCATTTCCCGGAAATCGGCGACACAGGCCCTCATAGTCGTTCTCAAGGTCTCCGCCATACCACAGGCGCGCACATAATTACACGGATCATGCAATGTGACCGGCTGGCTGTTTTTAGACGGATCCAGCTTTAATTGACCCGTTCTGACATAGTAGGAGGTCTCATCATGCAGGTGAGTAATAGGCCAGCGCACCGGTTTGTCCGCCATGGTAGGGATATACATCTTGGCGGCACGCCAGCCGTGGCCGCACTCACCCCAAACAATTTTCTTCACGCCAAGTTCTTCCGCCGCCTCCAGCAATCGGTTGACATTGCCCCGCTGGGTAGCTCTCTGGTCAAAAAGATAGCCAAAGTTGCCGGCTTCCGTGACAATACTGGGTATCGTATAATTAGCTCCAATGTATTTAAAGAACATAGCGGCGCCCATCAGGGTGTACGGGTTAACGAGAAAATCAGCTGAAGATGGTATATACAAGATATCTGAATCTGGTTTATCTACCGGGAACTCGACCTCCACACCGAATTCTTCCTGGCATTCTTCAGCCAGAAACTCCAGGGTGTCCTCGATACTCGGTTTCAACAGCCCAACGTGGTTGCCCGTCTTTGCCATCGCTATACCGCCCCCGGCATGCAGCTTAGG
Organism: Pelotomaculum propionicicum; assembly: GCF_004369225.1. Taxonomy (GTDB): domain Bacteria; phylum Bacillota; class Desulfotomaculia; order Desulfotomaculales; family Pelotomaculaceae; genus Pelotomaculum_B; species Pelotomaculum_B propionicicum. Next base: position 24,631 of record NZ_QFFZ01000028.1, on the reverse strand, counting down.
CACTAGGCCCAGCCAGGTCAGGATCTGACGGCCGATAAAGGTAACCTCACAGGTATCAATGCCAAACGGGCAGGCAACCGCGCACCTGCGGCATTCGTTGCACTGGTAAAAATACGAATACCACTGTTCTATAACATCAAGACTGAGATCCTCCGCCCCTGCCAGTTTTCCGAAGTACCGTCCTTCAGGGGTAAAATAGCGTTTATAAATCTTGCGGATCAGATCCGCGCGATTTGTTGGTATGTTGTTGGGGTCCCTGGTGCCAAGGTAGGTATGGCAGTTCTCGGCGCAGGCCCCGCACTTAACACAGGATTCCATGGCATAAACAAATGACCGGTATTTTTTACGCATCTCATCCAGATGCTGCAGGGCTACTTCTACCTTTTTGTCATCAGGCACAGGGAGTATGTGTAAGGACTTGAGTTCTTTTTCATTAGCCCTAACAGGCTGGGATAAACCTTTAACGGCTGGCATTAGCTTACACTCCCCTTTCCCAACGAGCTTCCACAACAGGCACGTTCTTCAACAAGTCTGGCCCGGTCATGCCCGGCGCAGGGTTCTGATAAGGCCGGTTTTGGATATATCTGTTGCCGAACATACCGAAAAGGTGCATCAGTTTGCTGAATGGAAATACTACCATTAATATTTGCACCAGAAGTAAATGTGTAGCAAACAGCGGTTTATGCAGCACCTCAGCGTTGGCGGGAATTGGCTGCAGCAGGATCAATTGGGTAACATATTCCTTTACCGGGGCGTATTCTATACCAACACCCGGGAACAGGCGCATAAAATTACCTACGGAAACTATCGCTATCAGGAGTAACAGGTGCAGGTAATCACTGGTCAGGCTGACTTTCTTTACATAATCAACCGCCAGGCGCCGGTATAACAGGTAAAGTAAAGCCAAAAAGATCAAAATTCCGAAGATGAGTCCCAGATAGCTGGACATTTGCTCACTGGTATGCTCGGTTATGCCGGGTATGAAAGCAAAATGCTTGCCTAAAAAATAAATGCCCGTCAAGTGTCCGCCGAGAATAGCCCCAAGGGCGACATGCATCGGCCAGGCCCCTACCCATAAGCCCCGGTTAAGGTTGAAGAGGCTTTTAAATAAGACTATTTCAGTTCCTGCCTCCGCCACGGCGCCGGTCACCCCAGACGCAAAGTTGGGAGTGCTCAAAGTAATGTTGTGAACAATCCTGGCTCCGGCCCACCGGCCCAAACGGTAGATAACTCCAGCGGTAAATATGACAACAGTGATGTAAGGAAGTACTTGTAAGATCATAAAAGACAATTGGGTGCACACCTCCTGTGAGCAAAACCTGGAAGACCAAATCATTCAATACTTTAAAGCAGCTAAAGCTCGGTTACGGTTACGGCATCGTGCGGGCACGAAGCGACGCAGGTCTCGCAGCCTAAGCAGTCGGAAGGTTCACCGCTCATAACAGCTTTTCCATCCTCCAGCGACAACAGACTTGCCGGGCAAGCCCCGCAACATTCTCCACAACCCTGGCAGCTATCACTGTCAATGTTTACCATATACATATTTGCGAGCCTCCTCTTAATTTTTTTTTATAACTAAGGCTGCCGCGACGGGTGGCAGCCTTAGTCTGGCATCCCTGTGCTACTTGACTAGTTTCACGTAGGAAGTACCGATATACAGAAATTCCACTTTACCTTCTTTAGCTAGTTCCTTGACAATCTTGTCCACATCTGATTTCTTTTCTTTCAGGTTATCGGCCATGTCCCTGGTTTTAGTTTTATCAACCTTACCGAGATACTCAATAACTTTTGCCCTCAGATCCTCACTCAATTCTTCACCCCCTGGTTTATTACCACTTGAAGTTAGTGGTACTCCTGAATGACGGTACAGAGAAGATGAAATCATCAATATGTTTGTCTGTAAACGGCAAACCTGTCAGCTTAAAGAAAGACTCCCAGCCTATCCTGTCGATCCACTCGCCGTACCGCTCGCCCGGCCTGGCATTGGCAGCCCACACGTCAATCAGGTTCTTAATCGCATCAACAACTTCCGGCCAGCGGGGCGGGTTATTCGGCAGATAAGGTACGGCCAGCCTGGAAAACATCGGGCCAGTCCTGGCATTGGAGACCTTACCGCCAACCAGCAGCGCCACACCATCATTATCCGGGTCGGCAATCGGCATGGACGGGCACATAGTAAAGCAGTTACCGCAGTACATGCATTTCTCGGGGTTGACTTCCACACTCTTCAGTTTTGGGTTGGGTTTGATTGCGCCGGTGGGGCAACTCGCGATTAGAGTCGGGATCTCGCACTGTTTCTGAACCATTTCGTGGTTGATCTTCGGTAGGGTCCGGTGAATGCCCAGAATAGCTATATCCGAGCAGTGCACCGCTCCGCACATGTTCAGACAGCAGGCCAGGGAAATTTTGAGCGGCGCGGGCAAGGTCATTGATGTATAGTAGTCATAAATTTCATCCATAACCGCCTTCACGATGCCGGAAGCGTCCGTAGCCGCGGAGTGGCAGTGTACCCAGCCCTGGGTATGGATAATATTTTTGAGGCTGTTGCCGGTGCCGCCTACTGGTAATCCTTTTTCTTTCAATTCATTCAGCAGCGGTTCAACATTCTTTTCATCAGATACCAGAAACTCTACGTTGTGACGGGAGGTGAACCTGAGATAACCGCCACAGTATTTATCAGCTATGTCGCAGTACTCCAGGATCTTATCCATGCTGAGCAGACGCGCGGAACCCACCCTAACGCTGTATAATACATCGCCGCTCTTCGCAACATGTTTTAACACGCCTGGTTTGACTATTTCGTGATATTTCCAACTGCCATAGTTTTCCTTTATTACAGGAGGAAGAAACTGCTCGTAATTTGGAGGCCCCAGATCTGTTTTAGGCACTTCTCTTCACTCTCCTTATGTTTTATTTTTTCTTCGTTTACCAATTGATTTACTTGTTGATTTCCTCAGGCCACCAGAAGAAGTACGGGTTGGCCCTGGGGGCGGCAACCATCTGCGGCACCGGATCCAGTCCGATATCACGCAGGAATACGCGCATCCCTTTACGGTAAATTAACTCTCCGACGCGCTCACGCATCTTGCCGTTCTCATCCCACCACTCCCAGATCTTCCGCAAAAGATCTTTTACTTCGTCATAAGGAGGTTCCATCTTCATAAAAGGAACAAGTACCCACGAAAGGAAGGCCGATTTTAGAATAGTGGCTTTACCACCGATCAGAATTGTGGCGCCTTTTTCCTGGCCGACACTCAAAGCCTTCGGCATCTTATTGATGCAATGCATGCATCTTACGCATTCTTCACTTTTTATGGAAAGGGTCTTGCCGTCCCACTCAAGCGCGTTGCTGGGGCACTTTTCCACTACCATGCCTTTTATGTCATATCCGTTGTTGGCATAGGCCCTTACCTCTGCCTGGTCGATATTCAATGTGTCACGCCAGGTGCCGACAATAGAGAAATCTGCTCTAGCCACAGAGGCAACACAGTCGTTAGCGCATCCGGATACTTTTATTTTAAATTTATAAGGCCACATTGGGCGGTGCAGTTCGTCCTGGAACTCCTGGGTAAGGTTATAACAGATATCCAGGGTATCGATGCAGGCGTTCTCGCACCTGGCAGGTCCGACACAGCAGCTTGGAGACCGCAGGTCCGAACCGGAGCCGCCGAGATCCCAACCTTTTTCACTAAACTCATTAAAAGCGGGTTGCAAATTCTGGGTGGTAGTGCCCAGGAGTATGATATCACCGGTGGCGCCGTGCATATTGGTGAGGCCGCTGCCAAATTTGTCCCATGTCTTGAGAATGTCTCTCAGCGCGTCAGTCGTATAAAACCACCCGCTGGGCTGGTTAATACGCATAGTATGAAATTCCGCCACATTGGGGAATTCCTCAGGCTTGTCTGAATAACGCCCGATAACGCCGCCGCCGTAACCGGTAACACCTACAATACCGCCGTGTTTCCAGTGTCCTTTCTTTTCAGCGTAGGACAACTCGAGCTGGTCAAGAACATCCTTGACGGCCGGCTTTTTTTCGGCCAGTTTTTTCATATCAGTAACAAAACTCGGCCATGGTCCTTTTTCAAGCTCATCCAAGAGAGGAGTTTTTTTATCCTCGCTCATTCTTACACCTCCAAAGTTATTAATACAGTATAAAACACCGGTCTTTATGATTAGACTTTATATCACCCTCCTATTATATTAGTAACATTTGTTGATCAATAGGAATACTTTATTATGAAAATATACTGATATCCAAGACAAATACAGAGTCTTTAAATTAGACCAGCGTTAAGACCTCACTGGCTCCGCCGTTCATAATATATTTTCTGAATTCGTAGCAAGCCTTGGACTCAAAACGCTCTTTACGTCTGACAACGGTAAAGCTGCGTGTTTTCTTCAAATCCTTGATCCTGATTATTTTTAAAGTGCCCAGCTTCAACTCCTTGCGCAGCGCCCACTTTGAAAGCATGGCCACACCCATTCCCGCTTCCACAGCCTCTTTGATCGCCTGGGTACTTCCCAGTGTAATAAGATTAACAGGTTTTAGGGATATCTCCTGCAAAACTTCCTCCAGCGCGATTCTGGTGCCGGATCCCTCTTCCCTCATAATAAAAGTTTCGTTCTCTAAATCCTCACGTGTTATATATTTGCTTTTAGCCAGGGGATGTTGTTTTGAAACGATGAAGACCATCTCATCCTGTGAGAATTCTTCGATAATGAGCTGTTTATCCTCAATGTGTCCTTCAACTACCCCGAGATCTATTGAACCTTCCAGGGCTCTTTCATGGATTAATTCTGTATTGCCAATAGTTACTGAATATTTAACCTGGGGATATTTTTTTGAAAACGCTGCCAGCACTCGCGGCAAAACATATTCACCTATGGTGAAACTGGCTCCAATCCTCAGTTCTCCCGTAACCATCTCTACCAGGTCAGCCACCGCTCTCTTGGCCAGCATATGCAGCTTAAGGATTTCAGAAGCGCAGCTGTACAGCGCGGCGCCGGCCTGGGTCAGCTCAACTTTTTTACTGGACCTTTCAAATAACTTGGCCCCGTAATAGTCCTCCAGAGCCTGGATATTCTGGCTAATCGCCGGCTGGGTTATATTTAAAAGCTGAGCGGCCCTGGAGAAGTTTTTTTTTCCGCTACTGTTACAAATATAAACAACTGGTAATCAAGCATTTTCATGCCCCCCGGTTAAACCGAAATTTTTTTCTATCTATTATTTAAGCTTATTTTAGCATCACTATACTGAAAACAAAAATCGTATGTTGTTATTTAAACTATAACCTCAGCTTATCATTGGCGGCAGCTTCTTATAATGCGATATAGTGACACTCCTGCCTTGGTAATCCTGCAAGTTTAAGCTTTTTACGGCCGCTGCGGCAGCTGGTTATTTTTGTGCTATTCCTCCCTGTTGGTATTATAATTTATTATTCTCATTAATAAATACATGCCTTTATGCTTTGCTAACCCTCATTATCGCCTTCCTGAAAATAATTACACGCCACACCTTTGTCAGAAGGTGTTCTTAAATATCCCACACCTGTCCAGATTAAAACAGCCGCGAATAATATGCGAAGTAAACTCTCTGAGAGGATATAGGCCAGACTTGCTCCCAGGTACGTACCTATAAGAATACCGGGAATAAGCCCCTTCAAAATGCCGGTATCAATGTTTCCGAGGCGCCTTTGGGTTAAAGCCCCGGCTCCCCCAGCGGGGATCATGGCCAGGAGAGAACTGCCCTGCGCGGTATGCTGGGTAATGCCGGCCAACACAACCATAGAGGGAACCATGATCGTACCCCCTCCCACTCCCATCATACCGGAGAGAAAGCCAGTTAAGGCGCCTGTCAACAGGAGTATTATTATTTTTGGCAAGCCCGCCGCCGGGTCGTCACCACTATTAAGATAAGGCTTCAAGAGCAGCATCAGGGTGACCAGGAGCATAAACCCCCCGAAAAATCTCTTGAGCTTCCATTCAGGCAGGGCGTGGGCTACGTATGCCCCAGCCCTGGTAGTGAATATGGCGGTTGATGCCAATAGCACAGATGCCAGTATATCTACCGACCCCTTGAATGCATAAATAAGAGTCCCCGCTACGCCGGTGAAAACCAGCGCCACCAGGCTAGTGCCGGAGGCCTTGTGCAGTCCCGTTTTCAGGATTCCGGCCAGCAGGGGAACCATGATCACGCCGCCGCCCAGACCAAAAAGCCCGCCGAAAAGGCCCGCGGCCAGGCCAATCAAGAAACTCATTTAGTAAATACCTCGTAAGATATGGTTTCATCAAAAATATTTGGTGTTTTTAAATTTATTATTCAGCTGGGATTTGCATTTATAGGGTGAGTCTATCATGAAAAAGATTGGAGGGGAAATAACCGGTGGTAATGGAGAAAATAATAGAAACTTATAAAGGAAGCTTCGTGGCAGGATAATTAGAGTTTAAGATATTTCCCAGAAGGCAGTGCTGCTAATTATTCCTGCAATGAGAATTCTGAGGACTTAAAGGAAAAATAAATGGGGTTACACTTGACAAGCAAATAACTGCGGTAGTCATTGTTTGAACCACCACAGTCATTTACTGGTGTTTAAAGGGGGGCTTCCACTATAAACATTTCTCTCATAACCACAGAAATGAGGGGATTTTGTATTTTTACAACTTGCCCTTATTTACTGGGATTGACTGGTTATTTCTATAAACTTACCGTGCCAGTATCTCTTCTCCTGTAGCGTTGATATCTTCCAAACTCCTTTTACCGGTACTCTCACCAATGAACAGTACAAGAATAGCCGGTACCGCATAAAGTGTCGCCAGGAGGAGAAATATCCCTTTTATTCCGTAGGCAACGGCCAAAGCCGGAATATACAGCATTGCGGCGGATGTCGACAACCGGGCGGAACCGAACATAATTCCCGTGGCGGTACTTCTTACCTTGGTGGGATATGACTCGGCCAAGTAAGTCCACAGCAAGGTCATTACGCCAGTGGCAACCATAGTTTTAGCAAATCCGCTGACCATTTGAACCCAGGGTGTCATATCATAAGCCATTATCAGTGTAATTCCCGCGCATAGGAGCGCAAGAATTATTATAGGAATTTTACGCCCGCCCCTGTCGGATATTAATGAAGTCGCCGCGTCACCAAATGGAAAAGCATAGGCCTGTACTGCCGCTATCATTAGAGAAAGCTGGGTCGTAAATCCGAATTCTTTTAATAAAGTGGGATACCAGGCCGCTTTTAAGAAAATAGCCACTGTTATACCATTAGCCAAGATGAATAATACTATGGTCCGCTTTAAATATGCCGCATGAAACATAACCCTTAAAGCGTCAATAACCCCAGCCTTCTTTTCATCCGCCACAACCAACTCGATCTTTCTGCCTGGAACAACCTCTTCAATTATTTTAGCCGCTTCTGAAATCTTCCCTTTAGATACCAACCAACGCGGGGACTCTTTAAGCCAGGAAAGTCCCACAGGAATAAGCAGAATGGACAAACCACCTAAAATGAAAACAAAGCGCCAGCCATCAAGGCCTTGAGGTATAACCCACTTGGCAAATGTCGCGCAGACAGGTATACCGGCCGTACCGAAAGCTATGGTTAAAGCTTGATATTTACCCCTAGTAGCAGCTGGCAACATTTCTGAAATATACACCATCGCTATGACAACCATACCTATAACGCCAAATCCTGTCATAAACCTTGAAACACAGAACATGTGATAATTGTTTGTTAAACCGTTGGCTATCGAAGCAATGGAAAAAATAGCTATACATGATAACAATCCATTTTTGCGACCTATTTTATCTGCCAGCCATCCTCCAAAAATTGCTCCGAAAAACATGCCCAGGAAAGCTAAAGCGTTAATATCCCCGATCTGTTTCATCGTCAAGCCCATAACTTCCCTCAACTTAGGGGCCACATAACTGAAAGTGTTATTATCCATCTGGTCGAAGAAATAGGCTATTGCCGCAAACCACAGAAATTTCTTCTGTACTTTTCCGATTGGCGCGTTGTCAAAATACTGATTACTGCTTACTTTAACCGCTGCCTCACCCATAATGACCCTCCATTAAAAATATTCTGATGGATTTGACCTATACAGATGTTTACCCAGTCAATAAATAATGATGTTAAATTACGATACCTTACGCCTTGCCTGCCACCTAAAATCATTCAATTGAATTATACACCCAAGATATTAAATTTTGATTTTAGAATATTTGCCACTACTTCACTTATAGGATGCACATGTGGAGATTTTCACAATTAACTACTAATTATAGCAATTTTTGCATTAAGTTATCATTAGCTCATCACCTCAGATAGATTATACCCGGTGTGAAATTTTTTGACTAATTGGATAATAATATATTAGCCTCTTTGTTATTGCCTTTGCCTATAACCCTGAAAAGCAAGATGAGTAGGGTCTCCCAAGGCAATTCTTCTCGGATTGCAAACCTCTAACTCATCTCCGTCAAAATTAGCTTATTATTTTAAAGGAACAAAATCGTATTTGGAGGTATTCTTTACAAGTGTTTTCTGCAAAAATACCGAAGAATGGGCATACAAATAGTTAATATTTATCCAACAAGTGTATTAATCTTATCCTTGATTTGTTCTTCTTCCAGTTGACCCGCTAATTTACCCTGATACTCGCCGTCTTTAAAAAACAGGAGCGAAGGTACGCCTCTCAGCGAAAATCTATTGTATAAATCTTTTTCTTCCTCTACATCAACACTATAAAAGCCAAATTTACCAACATACTCTTCGGCAATATCTTCGACTAACGGGATTACTTCTTTGCAAACATGGCAGCTTTTTCTGGAAAAAGCAACCAGGCAGGTTTCACAGTTATCGTACACTACTTCTTCAAAAGTCACTGCATTTAGCTTCTTAAGTTCCATCAATTCCACTCCCTCTTTACTCTGAATAATTTAACGAATTTTTAGCAGCGATTCTTTTGCAGTTGCCCGAAATGAGCTGTAATGACAGTTCTAAATATCCTCATCAAAGATTTGGTAAACCGGCGCGCCCTCACACTGTGCCGGGAATCTCACGCCACCCAGTATGGCCATGGTCGGCGCGACATCAACCTGTCTGATCACACGATCCACAAAAACTCCTTTTTTGAAACCGGCACCCGCCGCTATAAATATCGGGGATACTGATGTGTCCGCATAACCGCCATAAGTCGGGAGAGAATCCCCGTGGGTTGCGTTAAAACCTTCATCCACGAAATAGATTATGTCACCGGATTCAGGCCCGCTCAAACCTAAAACCGCCGCGTCTTTGTTCCTTAATGCCGCTTCCCCCCTTAATATATTAAAAAAATTATATTACGCGTAAAATTTTTTTGCCAATTGGCAATTTATATATGAAGCTAGCGGCTATAGTTATTGCCTTTAGCGACAGCCTGAAAGAATCAGGCTTTCCACAATGACACCTCTAACGCGAAAAGACTATTACGAAGAACCCGGTCTTTGTATGCTTTATAAATTGTCAACAAATATATTGCATTAATTTATACTGTTTTCTAACCCAGTATTTATGTCGTCTAACTTGAAAGATCAGACTCTATTGATTTAAGAATTGATTGCCAGTCGCAGTGCCGCTCTATATTTTCCACCGCAATATTAATACCTTCAGCATCACCGGGAGGGATGCGCCTGGATACTTCCGAAATCTTCTCGATAGTGGTATAGGTGTCACTGTGCACCAGAATTACCGGGACACCTTTTTCCGCCGCGCGAGAAATAACCTTCACATCAGGGTAAAGTCCGCCTGTTAAAATTAGAGCCGAAGTGCTTGTCTCAAGAGTGGCCAGCGCCAGATCAGCCCGGTCCCCCCCCATAATCACAGCTTTATTGGCTGAGCGGCGCATATAACTAAAGGCGCTCTCCAAGGTCATGGCGCCTACAATAACCTCCTCCACAAGTAAACCAAGACCGTCTTCACCTGTCAGCAACTCGCCTCCCAGAGCCTCATAATACTCTGAAACAGTAGGTGAGGCGATTTCAGCGCGCAATGGGATCACCCCGACTGTTTTGCAGCCCATCTTTTCAAGAACCGGCTTAAAGATTCCGTCAGTTTTGGACATCAATTGCCTGGGTACGTTATTGAAGATATGGCCAATGACCTCTAATCCTCTGGCATTAATGTGATCATTAAAAAATATTGCCTGATCTAAACTGAGGTCGTTTTCAAGTTTAATGATATTTAAAATAGAGGCGTTAAAGAATCCGGCCAGGTTTATAGCATCAATGCCGTAAGACGCGCCGGTGTGGGGAAAGGATGCTCCGTCTATAATGACCAGGTCGGTTCCTCTTGCTATTTCTCCATATGCTTCATTGATGATATCAAGTATCTGCTGTTGATTCTTCAGCCCGGAAAGGTAAGAAGCGCCCAATGTAAAGGGAACAACCTTCTTGATATCAGCTTTAATACTTAGAACCTCTTTCATCAATAAAGCGTCGTTATCTTCGCCGCCGTTAAACTTGGCGCGGCTTCCAACCGGCTTGAAGTAAGCCACTTTGCAACCTTCTTTTTTCAACTTTAGCGCAATACCCAGAGCGACGGCTGTTTTGCCGCTGCCCGCCACTCCGGTTAGATAAATGTTTTTCATCTGTTTCACCTCATGATAGCGTTATTTTAACATCAAGCGCGGCCACACCATGCTCGTATGCAAAGACCGGGTTTATGTCTATCTCCATAATTTCGGGGAAATCAACGGCCAGCATGGCCACCCTCCGGATTACCTTGCTTACGGCTTCGAGATCAACCGGTTTATCGCCACGGTAGCCTTTGAGCAGGGTATAAGCTTTTGTTTCGCTAATCATTTCTTTTATTTCATTGACTGTAATCCCGTTCGCGAGCCGGAAGGTAACGTCTTTCAAGAGGTTCACGTAGATTCCTCCAAGCCCGAAGCCAATCATCGGCCCAAACTGAACATCCCTGCTCATTCCTACAATAAGCTCAATTCCTTTTGGCGCCATTTTTTGTATTTCAATACCGTGGGGAATGACTTTGGGCAAGTACCGGTGCACGTTTTCCATGACGTTCACATAAGCGCTTTTCACATCACCGGCTGTTTTCAATCCAATTTTAACTCCGCCCACATCGGTTTTGTGCTGTATTCTAGGAGAGGCTACTTTTAACACCACGGGGTAGCCCATATCATCTGCTTTTGCCGCAGCTTCTTCAGGAGAGTGGGTTAACACGGTGGGAATCGTGTCAATCCTGTAAGCGGCGATCACTTCCGCCGCTTCACTGCCAAGTAAAGCCAGGCGATTATCCCTTTTGACATCGTAAAATATAGCTTTAACTGTCTTTTGGTCAGGTTTGAAATCAGTTACTGTTATTTCCGCTGCAGTACGCTCCTTAAGCTTGCGATACATCGACATGCCCGCCATGGCGGCTATGGCCGGTTCGGGCATCGTAAAGCAAGGGACGCCGCCGGCGGAAAGAACTTTGGCGCCTTCAGCCAGTGACGGCCCTCCCATGTAGGCGGCAACCAGCGGCTTATCAGGGTAAGCTTTATTGAGTTCAACAACGGCTTGCGCCGTTTCCAGCGGCTCGGTAACAGCAACAGGGCACAACAGCACTGCCGCGCTGTGTACGTTTTCGTCCTTTAAAACTGTTTCCAGGGCGAATTTAAACCGGTCTGTCCTGGCATCTCCCAGAACATCCACCGGATTGTAAATGCCAGCCTCAGGAGGCAGGTTTAGCCGCAGCTCATCAATGGTCTCCTTAGCAAAGCGGGCCATGGAGAGACCGTAGCTCTCAACCTTATCAGTGGCTATAATGCCGGGGCCTCCCGAGTTGGTCACTATGGCTATTTTTTCTCCCTTCGGAACGGGCTGGCTGGTAAAGGCTATCGCCAGGTCAAACAGCTCTGACATGCTGTATACTCTCAACACACCGCAACGCTTGAAAGCGGTGTTATAAGCCAGGTCACTTCCCGCCAGCGCCCCGGTGTGAGAGGAGGCGGCCTGGGCGCCGGCCTGGCTGGTGCCTGACTTCAGGATGATAACTGGCTTCTTAAGGGTGGCCTGTGTCACTTTTTTTAAAAATTCGGACCCGCAGGATACATCTTCAATATAGCAGAGAATTACTTTTGTATTGGGATCATCCGCCGCTTCGGAGATGCAGTCGACTTCGTTGAGGTCCGCCTTATTGCCAAGGCTGTAAATTTTACTATAACCGATACCAGCTAACCTGCTCCAGTCCAGAATAGCCGCCAGCATTGCCCCGCTCTGAGAGATAAAGGCTATTTCTCCTTGGGGTGGGAAACCTTTGAGAAAAGTTGCGTTAATTGGGGTGTGGGTATCAATAAAACCAACACAGTTAGGACCAAGTAAACGCATGTTGTATTGCTCACAGAGAGATAATAGTTTCTTTTCCAACTCGGCTCCCGCACGGCCTGTCTCCTTAAAACCAGCCGTCAATACGATCAGGTTTTTAACACCTTTGGCGCCACATTCTCTGGCAATATCGAGAACTTTACCAGCCGGTACAGAAAATATCGCAGTATCAACTTTTCCAGGAATACCGGTTATAGATGGGAAACAGGGTATCCCATTAATTTCCTTTTCTTTTGGGTTGACAGGATAAATTTTTCCTTTATAGCCGCTTTGGACTATGTTATTCATCAGAACGTTGCCTATTTTACCGGTTTTCGGGGAAGCTCCAACAACCGCCAGGGATTCTGGCGCTGCAAATATACTTTTTCCAATCAGAATATTTCACCTCTTGTGCTCAACATTTTACTAAGTACGTAAAATAGTGTTAAATTTTTTAAGCAATTAAATAAATAATGACTAGACCATATAAGATTATATAGCTCGTATAAATTAATGAGTAATCGAAAAATCATATACAAACACCTGCGCTATAGCAAGTGCCTATAATTTTATAGAACATAAGGGTAACACCATATAATTACATTTCTCACAACGTATATAGATCATCTAATAAAAAAGACCGTTAACTATATCCCGTTAACAGCCTGATTTTAATTGATTACACATAGCCCCCAATATATTGAAAAGCCAATCAAAGATTTTCTCTGTTATAGCCTGACTTATTATATCATCCACAAGTTCATATACTTTGTTTCAAATCAAGTCTTGCAGCCCTTACGCAATATTTATTATTATCATATCCGCCTTCTTCTTACCTGGATATAAGCCAGTTATAAGCCATTTTTTCTAACATCTCCCATGGCCGCCTGATTAGTTCCTCATCACCAGGTAGCTTCCAATCAGCTTTTTTGACTTCCCACGGCGTTATCATGCGAGCTTGAGGAAACTCTACATTGCCGGAGGGCTTTGGCATGGATTTGGGTTCCGGGGCAGGACCATCCGAGTATCTGCCATACTCCATGATGGCGTCGAGCAAAGCCCGGAAGTTTTCAGGCTTAGTATCCTCAGGAACGTTAGTTCCACCACGTATAATCAGGCCTCCATCCTTGCCGACAGTCTCGCATAATAGTTTTACCCGGGCACGGACCTGCTCCGGGCTGCCAAAAATCAACGTCTGATCCGGCATCCCGCCGGCTATGCATTGCTTGTGCCCAAAAGCTTCCTTTGCTTTGAAGATATCCGTCCCGTTATCGATATCGCACAGCACCGTTCCCTTGGGAAATTCCGCTATATGGTGCCAATGCGCTTCCCAATTGCCTTCCAGGAATACCCGGAAGGTGTAGCCCGCTTCAATAAGCATCATCATACCTTTTTTAAATGTTGGCCAATAAAAATCATCGAACTGCTTAGGCGACAGGAAGCAGGGCTTATGAGTCGCGACAAATATCGGATACCGCTTTAGTGGGTCAGCTCCGGCTAAGGTTATATTCAGAAGATCGGGCAGGATCGCCTCGCACGCCTCCTTCACATTATCCGGCTGCCTGAACATGTCCCGTATAATCCCGTTAAGTCCACGGAATCTATCTGAAAGATAATCAAAAGGAGCCACGAAGTTTCCCATAACTGGTACCGGCATGCCAACCTCAGAGGCTAATCTGGCAGCTCTTTCACGATTAATAGCATTGTTAATACCTTGTGCCATACCGGACTTCAAAAACGCCATATGGGAGCGAACAGATCCTTTCCCTTCATACTCTCCAAACACCCTGGGAAAATAACGTTCCATCCTGAAGCCTACCGGGTCATCAATAAACATCCGGTACTCATCGGCTTTCATGTACTCAGTTTCATCAAACTGCTGTAATGACTTTTCGGAAATATCACGTCCCGGTACTTTAAAGATACGGTAGTCCGTCACATCAAAGCTTGGCGCCCACAGCAAATTAATCCGGAATATATCCACTTCCGGATACTTCCTGGAGAAGTCAAGCTTAACCTTGAGCCATATCTCAGGATCGTACATAATCTGCTGATAATTGTAGCCTGAGTTTTTAATAGCAAAATAGAGAGTCTGAAACGCTGTCGGCACCCGGTCAGTCGGCTCCATTGCTATGGCCGCCTGGTAGCGGCCCAGTCTTTGGTTAAATAGTCTCTTAATTTCCTCTGACATAAAAACCCTCCTGGTCGTTTATTGCCTGATTGGTTTTAATACCAGTTTTCATTGCTGGATTCTTCTTTTCAAATTTCTTTAAATTTGGCCTTTGCCGTACTAATGAACAGACTCACGTTAATCCAGCCATATGAAAGAGTCCCATCCTACCCGCCACCTAGAAATGGGACTATAAACAAACGGTCTCCATCCTTTAATTCTGATTCCATTCCTTTTAAAGAAGCGATATTCCTGCCGTTTAGCAGAAAACAAAGTTCTTCCTTCAGTTCCTTACCTTCAGAATCAAAAATCCTCTCAGTAAATTCACTGCCGAAAGATTTAGAAAGGAGATCCAGAAGATCACGACAGGTAGCCTGAGTTTGCAGAGTGACGCTTTCTTCCCCCCTGGCTCCCTTAAAACCATCAAAGTCGACAAGCCATTTTACTGTTACAGTGATCATACTTGCCTCCCCAACGCTCTGGAAAGAGTACCCCCCTCAACTAACGCAATTTAATCGTATCTATTTAAAACCGCTTATTCCCCGATATAAAGTTCCTCTACCTTTTCCGGCAACGGCACTCCCTCTTTATGCCAGCCCATCAGAGTATAATAATATCTTTTGGCCTTCTCCATCTTATCGGGGTCGAGGCACCTGTCCGCCAGTGCTCCGTCAGTTGTAGGCTGGAAGAACCGCAATGGCAGCCTGTCGTCATCAGCGGTCAATCCTTCCCTAATATTGAATAACCTGGCCATAGTCATGATTCTCTCAGCTACCCTCAGCTGCTCCATAACACTGGTATCCCACCCGGTAACAGCCGCCGTAATGTCAGCAACAGTCTTGTGATCCACAGGCACCGCGGCCAGGTGACACATCAGCAAAGAGTCAAACAGCACTTGCCTGAGATGCTCCACCTTGAACAAAGCTACTTTGCGGGGTCCAATATCATCTTCCGGCAAAGTATCGAGGAATCCCATATATCTATAGGTTTTCATCCTCTTAGCGTCAGCAAATTTGTAATCGTGCACGTTGCAGCAATGGTCGGCGCCATGAGGGTTAACCATAAAGCCCAGGCCCATGCTTGGCATGCGTCTGGGATCGTGTTGCCCCGGCTCCACCCCCTTGACGTGCACCGCGAAATCCTCGGCTCCATTACCGATTTTTTTTGCTAACCAGGCGGTACCTTCAGCCAGCAGATTGCCGAAACCATCTCTCTTGGCAATAAGCTCAACGCATTTCAGCATAGCTTCAGCATTGCCGAACCGCAGTTCAATACCACCGGTGTCTTTAACGCTCAACAACCCTTTTTCAAAGCACTCCATGGCAAAGGCAATGGTACAACCTGTCGCTATGGTGTCTATCGAAAACGCATTACATAGTTCGTTAGCTTTAACGATAGCTTCTACATTATCCACACCACAGTTGCTGCCAAATACGGACAGGCTTTCATATTCCGGCCCGCCGTAGGCGGGGTCGATAGAATATTTTTCCGATTTGCACACTTTTTTACAACGCACCGGACAGGCAAAACAACCGTCCATACCAACTCCCATGGTATTCATTATAACTTCTCCGGTAATCTTCTTTACCTCGGGGAATGCTCCGTCACGGAAATTGCGAACCGGCAGGTCGCCAACCTCCATGCCTGTCTCTATGCTGGGACCACCTGTGCCGTATTCGTGCCATTCCCTCACGATCATATTGTTAAACATGGCGTCTTTTAAAAATTTATTTAATTCCTTAATACGTGCGGGATCAGCTACCCGTGGCGCTTTGCGGCCTCTAACCGCGATCGCCTTGAGGTTTTTCGAACCCATTACCGCACCCAGGCCACCCCTGCCGGCGGCGTCGAAAAGCCCATTCATAATGCAGGCATAACGCACCATCTTTTCTCCGCCTGGCCCTATCAGCGCCACGCGTATCTTATCGTCACCCAACTCAGACCTGATCATTTGCTGGGTCTCTTTTGTATTCTTACCCCAGAGGTGACCGGCGTCCCGGATACTCACTTCCTCATCATGTATCCAGATATAGACCGGCTTAGCCGCCTTCCCCTCGATGATTAGAGCGTCGTAACCAGCCCACTTGAGCTGGGCGCCCCAAAATTCACCCACCTGCGACAGGGCTATTCCGCCGCTTTGGGGAGATTTGGCGCCAACACCATTACGGCCACACGCTATAACAGGTGTTCCCGTCAACGGCCCATTGGCAAAGACAAGTTTATTCCTGGTCCCAAGAGGGTCAATTCCTTTTTTCAGCTCTTTAAGCAAAAAGTAGGAGATAAAGCCGGAGCCACCCAAATATCTCCGGTAGAATGTATCATCCTTTCTTTCTACAGAGGTGCTCATTTCAGATAAATTAATTCTCAGGATTTTACCGCCATAACCGCCAGGCACTTCTGCTGTCATTAACTTTACACCCTTTCACAATGAAAAACCTTGGCACTCCTTAATTGGGATTGTCACATACTCGCAGAAACATTTTAAATTAATGCGGTGAGTCAACATGCAGTTTGACGTTTTGAGCAGTCAAACGCTTCTGAAGTTCGGCGATATCCAGCTTTGGAAAGTTGTTACCGATTGCAGCCGCTGTGCCGGCCGCCTCACCGGTGACAGCGCAGGCCGGTATGACCCGGGTGATCTCCCACATGGTGTCTGTGACGGAGATATCCCGGCCGGCTGCAAGAAGGTTTTTTACCTCGTTGCAATAAAGCGTTCTGAACGGTATCTCATAAGCGGGCCCGCGTTTTCGCCAGTCGCCGGTCATACCGATGCTGTCCGGCATATATTTACGGTTCTCCGTATCATCCATCGTGTAGGCGCCAACGAGCCGGCGTGACATGCGTACGAGCGGAATTGCAGATATCGTGACGGGGACATATGAATTATCGGTCTTTCTGTGTTCCAGGATATCTTCATACATCTTGCCGTGCGCTGCGATTACGGCACGGCTGAGTTCCTCACCGTCAACTCCTGAAAAACGGTGGTTTTTATCCAGACTCTCAACCTTGCTGGCTTTATACTGATCTTTTTCTTGACTGCCTGCGTTCTGCGGCATCTGATCCGGCACGATATCGGCCAGTCCGAACATTTTCAGTGTCACTTTGCCGCCGCTGTAATAATAATACCAGCTGGCTAATCCGTTGCCGCCTTCGTGAAGTACTGTTTTCGCGCCTGACATATGGCAGATATCGGCATCACCCGTGCAGTCGATGACGGACTGCACGGCAATGGCGGACCGGCCGGACTTGTTCTCAACAATGACTGATGTGATCATTTCATCTTCGCAAGTGACGGCACAGGCAAGGGTTCCGTAGAGAATGGTCACCCCCAGCGTTTTGAGCAACGCCTCGGCTCTCAGGGCAAACAGGTGCGGATTAAACTGCGTGATGTAGCGGTTCTTGATCCGTTCCTCAAGGCTGCCGCCGTCTAGCCACGCGCTCGGATAATTGGCCTCGGCCCCGTGCTCAATGGACAGCTTCAGGAGTTCCTCTCCGATCCCGAAGACCAGCTGATTCCCCTTGCCGTCGCATAGCGGCAGGTAGATCGTGACTAGTCCGAGCGTCGCCAGGCCGCCCAGCAAGTATTCGCGTTCGAGCAGTACGACATTTTTGCCGCCCCGTGCGGCAGCCATCGCTGCCGCGATGCCGGCAATACCGCCCCCGGCAACGAGTACGTCGCATGACAGGGCTATGGTCGTTTTCCTTTTTCTCTCGAAAACAAACTTTTCCACAAATCATCATTCCTTTCAGTCCTCTCGCCGTTTTTTGCCGCATCGGTTTTCTTGGCTGGACGGCAGGAGTATGGGAAAGAAACTAATCTTTTTTTGTGATCTCAATATATCCCTCGTCGGCATTCACCAGCACCATATCGCCTGTTTCGATGACAGTCATCGGGTCTGTTTCAAAGTCCGTCATCGACGGGATGTGGGCGACCATCGCGCAGGCGACGGCCAGCGGGCATGTTTCGGTATGAACGAACGCCGCCGGCTTCAGCTGACCCCTGCCGTAGCTCATAAACCCGCCCGAACCCCTCGGTGAAGGATAGACGAGAACTTTGCCTGCGTAAGGCACTTTAAAAAGCGGATGGTTTCGCTCCGTCGTATAGCCTCTTTCCGGGTTGCAGTTGGCAAATCCTTGCAGCGGTTTCGGTGACACCAGTGCTTCGGCTTCCACACAGCCACCGTATTCTTTCCGGCCGTATATTCTGATCTTTCTCATATTGTCATCTCCATTCCCCGTGCCATCTGCCGGTCAGCGCCGCGTCGACGCAGTCGTCCTGTGAACCGTAGCAGACCTGCAGCCTGTTGTCGTCGTCGGGATAGCGTCCGGTGATGTAATACGATTGTTTTGCAGAGTCAACGGCCAGATTCCTGACACCTGCCGGTACGGCGCCCATCGCAGCCGGGCACGTGCCGGTCATGAGATGCGCGCCGGCATCCTCATATATTTTGAGATACCCGATGTTCTTTGCGACATCATACAGCCACGGCGCTGTCATAATCCAAAGCGGTATTTTGCATTTTTTCCCTTCAAGCTTGCGCGCGATCAGCATAAGGTCGACGATTGTCAGATGAGGACATCCGAGATAAACAAGATCCACCTCATCCGATGTATGGTAATTCAGCGTCTCGTAGGCCCTTTTAAGTTCCGCCTCCCCGATCATTGTCACACGCTTCGGTTTCTTGCCATTCAAGGCAAACTCAAGTGTGGGCGCCTCAGGCGTGCTTCCGGGGATGTGGTACATACGGACGGCGCCGCCTGTATTCATAGCGGAGTTGAGCTTCATGATCTGTGTCGTCGTCGGTTTTCCGGTTCCGGTCAGGACAGGCACATGGACGCCGACATCCTCTCCGACGGCGAAGCCGAAAACATCCCATTCAATATCTGTTTTGATGGTTCTTTCTGTTTTGACAAGGACGGTAGCATACCGGTTTTCCGTGATGTGCATGTCATAATAAGCTGCTTTCCCAAGGAAACAAGTGGCAAAGCTGCCGTCGATGTTCGTGCGTGCGCCGAGGTTGGCGTTGCAGTACGGGACAGCGGAGCTCTCGTTCCAGGAGCAGTGTTGCCCCATCGTAGGGAGATAGGTAGAAGTCATATAGTTGGCGCAGGAGTGCGTTGTCATCATGCCCATGCGCCTGTAAAGTTCAATCCATTCCTCACACATGGCTTCCTTATGGAATTCCGGGTCATTATGCTGACAATTCTTATTGCCAGAGGCGCAAACATTGCACTTTTCCCAACCTTGAACGGGAGGCAGCATATAGAAAGGCGATTTGTTGGCAAAAGTCGGAATTTTAAAATGGGCTCCGGCGTCGACGATTTTTTTCAGCTCTTCAATAGGGAACGCATAAAACGGCGACATCGATGTCATTGGGGTATGGAAGTCACCTGTGCCGTCAAGGTCAATCAGTTTTTCCGCACCGGCTACCTCGCAGACTTCTACGAGATACTGCATGCAGATCTGAGGCACAAATCCATCTTCGCCCTGAAGCATCCGTTTTTCGTCATCGGTCAATTTCAGCATATTACTTCTCCAAATTAGAAAATAATCACATTACGCAAAGCTTCTCCTCTTTCCGAGGATGCTATCGCTTCGTTAATCTGGTCAAATGGATAACGAGCGGTGACAAGTTCATCCAGTTTTAAACGGCCCCCCTTATAAAGCTCTATAAGGCGGGGAATATCTATCCTTGGTCTGAGCGCTCCCATCGCGCTGCCCGTTATCATTCTCTCTCCACCAATTACATCAGTTGAATCGAAAGGAGTTAAAGGCTCCTTCTTGCTGTGTCCGATGAAAACAATCATTCCACGTGGTCCTGACATCTTAAGTCCTTGATACTTGACTTCAACGCCTGCGACTGAAACAAAAACATAATCAGCGCCGCGGCCGTAGGTCATATTTATTACCGCCTCGATTGGGTCGGACACCTTCCTTGTGTTGACTGTATGTGTAGCGCCAAAAGCGCGGGCCGCCTCTAATTTGCTGTCCAGGACATCTACCGCTATAACCGGATATGCTCCTGAGATTGAAGCCGCTTGTATGGCATTCAGACCAACCCCGCCGGTACCTATCACTACAACACTACTGGATACTGGAACTTTAGCGCGGTTGACTACCGCCCCGTAACCGGATATGACGGCGCAGGACAAAAGAGACGCCAGATCTATAGGCATATCCCTGTCGATTTTAACCAGATAATCTTCATTAACAATGGTATACTCGGCGAAGCCGGCAAAGGTAGGCGCATGCTGGGTAAGGCGCACTCCGTCCTTGTTGATAAGATGACCTGGCCCGGCCAGCAAGAATTCCTTCGTGCTGGTTCTCTTTATCCTGCGTTTCTCGCAAAAGTTAGGAAGCCCTATTGTACAATAATAGCAGCGCCCGCAGCCTGAACCCACCAGGCACGCCACAACAGGGTCGCCAGGTTGTACCGCTGTGACGCCTTCTCCCACTTCTTCCACATAACCTGCCACTTCATGACCACCTACCGCAGGCAGTGGAGCAGGCCCGTGCTCGCCTTTCAGGAAGTGGAGGTCACTATGGCAGATGCCGACCGCGGCGATACGGATTTTAACTTCGCCCGAGCCCGGTGGTTCAATAGTTACCTCTTCTATCAACAATGGTTTGCCAAATTCGTAACAGATAGCCGCTCTCATTTCGCTTTGCTCTTCCTTCCGTTGAAGTTTATTAGTTAAAGTTCTAGATCTCCTCATCAAAAATCTGGTAAATCGGGGCGCCCTCACACTGTGCCGGCATTCTCACCCCACCCAGTATGGCCATGGTCGGCGCAAGATCAACCTGTCGTATTACGCGGTCCACAAACACTCCCTTTTTAAAGCCCGTGCCCGCCGCTATAAATATCGGTGACACTGACGTGTCCGCATATCCCACGGTAGTTGCCAGAGAATCTCCGTGGGTCGCGTTAAAGCCTTCTTCAACAAAAAACACTATATCCCCGGTCTCCGGCCCGCTCAGCCCAAATACCGCCGCATCCTTATTTCTTACTGCCAACGCGACAACACGCTTACCCGTTTTGGGATCCCTGTAACTATATAAGTCGTCTATAATTTTTCTTTCCAGTTCCTCTTTGTCTTTTGGATCAACAATACCCGTCTTATTCCTTCCTTTCAGGTTAATCCATATGAAACATGAACGTGTGTTGACAGCCTTTGTTTTTTCCCAGTCAATCTCTTTTAAGATATTGCCCTTTTCATCCTTCTTAAGAACTGTGTAACCCAACTCTTTCATAACGCCTGCGTTAACCCCGTTAAGATCGGCTAACAGAGGTGATTCATATTCCGGAGTGATTAAACCATGGTCGGAAGTTATGATTATAGACCAGCCTTTATCCAATAAATGCATAAACCGTCCCAGATACCTGTCCGTATCTATATAAACGTTTTCCATGAATTTTTGATATACAGTCTCGTCATTACCAAGCTCTTCTTCCCTGGTCTTACAGTAGTACCAGTAGGCATGTCCCTGGGAGTCGACATTATGAACATGCGAGAATATCACATCATAGTTTTCTTTTTCGATTAAGTAGTTTAATACATCAGCCTGCCACTTTGTATATCTTTCAGCTGCCGGTTGTTTTGCCGCCTTAAGCATATATGGGTCTGTATTGCTGCTGTTACACAGAGAAGGAACATAACCGACATTTTCGATTACATCTTTATACAGATACTGTGGGTGCCACATAGTATCACATTCAGCGTCCAAGGCGTTGGTCATCCATATTTTTACTTCGGAGCCGTCCGGCGCTATTTCCAAAGCTTTATACGTTCTAGTACATGTGAATGTGTCTTCTTGCGCTTTAATCTCTTCAAGAACTATAGGTGAAAACCCTCCGTTCTTTTTAATAGTCACATAGGGTTCCGCTTCTTTCTTGGACTTATAGACAGCTACCCGGTCATATACACCGTTTTCGTTTTTCAGAATCAACGCGGGTCTTCTGGCAAGCCCATTTGAAGTAACTATGGTAAACTCTTTCGCGCCTGCCGGAGCATGCTCCCAGCCTGTTGGTTCTTTAATCGGAGAGTTAACCAGGTCAAAGGCCAGTTTTTCAATAGCCCTCTCTCCGTCATCATGAGTAAGCATAATATTCTTAAATTCTTTTTTGCCTAAAGCTGCGCCAAACACGTCAGAGCCTTCTTTATCAACTTCCAGATCTGTGATTATACAGCCCGCTCCCGCTTTATGAGCGGCGTGAGGCTGGTATAAAACCGATTCAATTTCTGTTGAAGCATAAATAATTTTTTCCCAGTCCTTAAGCGCGACACTCATATTAACCATGACCGGATTTGTTCCATCAACCACATGCAAATTAGGGTTGTCCGAGGTTGGGGGCCATGCGCTGCCCGGCCAGTGCCAAACAAGGGTCTTTTTCCCCGCGGACGCAAAAACGTTCCATAGCGGCTCAGCTTTAGAATCCCTGGAGTCCAGGTTGTAAACCACTGTATCCAAATCTTCCGGCGACTGCCTGAAGAAATCAGTGACACCATGCGTCTCCGGATATGCGCCCGTCGACAGTGTCGTCCACAATGGCGGTGTAACTGTGGGATGCGCGCCGAGCATCACCAAATCTTCCCTGGCAACGCCGCGTTCTAAAAACTTTTTGATGTTTGGAAGCTTACCCTGGTCCATGTACTTTTTAGTCAGAGACGGTTCCAATCCGTCCACACCGAGCACAATTATTTTGTTGCTTAACGCTTTTCTTTTCACAAATATCCCTCCTTAATTTGTTATAAAAATTATATGGCTCATAAAATTTTTTTACCAATCGGCAATTAATATATGAAGCCAAAGGTTATAGTCATTACCTTTAGCCAAAGAAAAAACCGGCCTTCTGAATTAGAAGCATCCGGTAGAATATTGTTAAGAAAAACTAGCAGATCGGTAAACCTGCTCAAATCACGCGATCCACATATACTTTTTATAAAACCTTAGTGTATTTTTGTTATTTTAGATCCTATTTATTTATGATAAAATTTTTAATAATATCTGAACTATTTAAATCCCATACAATTAATTTCCGCATAAGGCTTCCGGTTTTACCCAATAAGCTATAGGGGGATTGGTATGCGCTTAGAGCAGTTATACTATCTAACTGAAGTAGCTAAAACAAAATCAATAAGTCTTACTGCTGAACAAATTTATGTGTCACAGCCAAGCATTAGCGAAGCAATTCATAAGCTGGAAAAAGAGTTGGGAGTTACCTTGCTTACCCGTTCCACACAGGGTGTGTGTCTCACAGAGGACGGTGAGGAGGTTGTTAAAAAAAGCAGGGAAATTTTAAAACTTGTTGAGGATTTAAAACTAGGTTTTAAAGCTTGTGAACCTAAAACTCCAACCCTCAGAGGAAATCTGCGCATTTCTTCCTCGCCTGTCATATGTGCCGGTATATTACAGAAAGTATTGATAACTTTTAGCAGAAATTATCCCGATGTAAATATAACTGTAAAAGAAAAACTACCAGAGAAGGTAATATTAGATGTTAATACAGGCAAAGCTGACCTTGGCTTAATTGTAATACCGGATGGGTTTTCAACCAGCTGTGAATGGGCAGAAATCTATTTCGAACGGCTGTTTTACGATAAGCTAGTTATTGGCGCAGGAAAGTCTTCTCCACTTTCGAAGAGGAAATCTATTTCATTAAAACAATTATTGAAATATCCTGTGGCGATTCACCAGGGCGAAGATATTAACGAGAACTGGCATGTTAAACTTTTAAAAAAATATGGCGAACCAAAAAAAATATTAAAGTTAGAAAATCCCAAACTGTTTTATAAAGTAATTATTGAAGGAATAGCTATAGGATTCTTTTCCAAGTCATTCTTGAAGAATTTCTACCTTTTAGAAGATATTATCTCTATACCTATAAGTAATACTATACAATTATCTTATGGGTGGGTAAGGTCAAATACTCATCCTTTTTTAGCAACCGCACAAGAATTTGTCAAGGTACTAAAATCATCTTACTAATCTATGATTCCACTGCAAAAAGGGGTGTTTTTTTCTTTTCATTTGCCCCTTAAGAAAATTGACTGGGATTATCATCCATCTAACTGACCGTTATGTTGCTTCCCTTTACGGTTTTATGCATGGATTATGG
>NZ_QFFZ01000027.1 GCF_004369225.1 Pelotomaculum propionicicum | reverse complement strand
GGTTGATCGCCTCCTATAAGTGACCGCCTTCTTGGTTGCCCAGTTATTACCAGTTGAGTATCTGGGATCAGTTTTTTATTGCCTTTTTTGCTTTCCCAGGACAAAATATTTTCCAGTTTTCTCGAAAATGGTGCTTGACATTTTACCGCTGGGCTTTTATCCTGTCCCACACAATTAATAACCGGTCCTGAAGCTATCTGACCAGGCCCTTTACTGAACAAGCTATCCGGCCGGCTTCGAGCTCATCGAGTTTTTGATAATCGGCCTTCATGGCTTCTGCAATTTTGCGGGCCAGACCCAGCTTGATATAATCCCTCTCGGTATCGATGACCAGGCTTTTGATGCCTTCCGCCGCGATTTTCCGGGCTGCGCGCAGGGCGTCATCAACAGGGTCGCCCCCGGTTAGCGGCACATTGGCCCTACCGTCCGACACCACCACAATAAACGGTATAGCATCGGGGTCCTTAAGCATGACCGCCTTGATCAGCTCATACCCGAGACAAAGGCCGGCCGCAAGAGGCGTCTTGCCTCCCGTTGGCAGGTCCCTCAGCTTTTTCTGCGCCAGGTCAACGCTTCTGGTCACTCCCAGGAGCAATTCCGCCGTATT
Organism: Pelotomaculum propionicicum; assembly: GCF_004369225.1. Taxonomy (GTDB): domain Bacteria; phylum Bacillota; class Desulfotomaculia; order Desulfotomaculales; family Pelotomaculaceae; genus Pelotomaculum_B; species Pelotomaculum_B propionicicum. The sequence goes on along the minus strand of NZ_QFFZ01000027.1, from coordinate 47,595 downwards.
CTTTCTAAAAGCCAGCATGCCGACCTTGTCTCTTTTCTGATAGACATCATTCAGCAGCGACAGAACAGCCCCCTTCACCGCTTTCATACGTTGGTTGGCGCCCATTGATCCACTGGCGTCGACAATAAAAAGAATGGTGCTGCCGGTTCGACGTTCCCTGACCTTTTCCCGAACATCGGAATTACGGATGGCCAAGGCCAAACCGTTTTTTCCCCTTTCCCTCTGAAATAACGCAGCCGCCCTGATTGTAGCGTCAAAAGCGATATCCCGCAATTTCCCTCTTGGAAAAGTATATCTGACATATCTCCCGTGTTCCGGGCCGGTAATTGTTTTGCTTCTTTTCCCGCTGCCCCTGCGCTTCCTCCTGTCTACCGGTTTGATCTCCAGGGGCTTTATAATAAAAATCTCTCCGGGTTCCTGGATATCATCATCGTTTTCACCTGCAGCCGCGGATTCTTCGTGGTTGTTTTCACCACTGTCCGGTTCACTGTTCCGGGTAGAGGAATCACCCCCACGATCCATATCCCGTCCCTGATTATGATTTTCTTGCTGCTCACTATTTGGTTGGTCCCGGCCTTCTTCCGGACTTTCAGTATCCTTTTCACGTTGACCGGCGTCAGTGCCGTCATCCTGGGGATCTTGCTCCGGCAAACATACACTTGCTGAAGATTTTTGCCTGACCCGGTGGGGCAGCGCAAACCCGGCCGCCTCTTCGATATCTTTGACGGTGAGATAAGTCCGGCCGCAAAGCGCGGCAATAGCCTTGGCTGTTTCCAGGACGGCAAGCTCCGCCCTGTGGCCTGCGCAGTTCTCTTTTTCGGCAATCCGGGCAGCCAGTCTCACTGCGTTTTCACTGACCTGGACCAGATCAACCTTGTCCCGGGCCAGGGCAATTTGTTCCTTGATCTCCACGGCTTTTTCCAGCCACTGCCCAACATATGCCGCCGGGTCTCTTTCATACTTGAGCCGTCTTTTAATGACATCAACCCGCAGGTTTAAATCCTCCAATCCCTTGACCTCTACATAAAGCCCGAACCGGTCAATAAACTGCGGCCGCAGCATCCCCTCCTCGGGATTCATGGTTCCGATGAGTATGAAGCGCGCGGGATGGCTGAAGGATATCCCTTCTCTCTCCACCTTGTTGACCCCGGAAGCCGATACTTCCAGAAGGCAGTTTACGATGTTGTCACTCAACAGATTGACCTCGTCCACATACAGAATGTTGCCGTGGGCCTTCTGCAAAATTCCCGGCTCAAAGACTTTCTTCCCTTCTTTGATCGCCTTTTCCAAGTCCAGGGTCCCCACCAGCCGGTCCTCGGTTACATTGAGCGGGAGTTCCACCACTTTCATCCCCGGCAGTAAAGCCGCCATTCCTCTGACAAGAGTAGATTTCGCGGTCCCCTTCTCGCCGGAAATCAGTACACCGCCAATTAACGGATTAACAGTATTCCACAACAGCGCTTTTTTAACAGGATCTTGTCCTTCCACGGCGGGAAACGGGAAAACAAAGTTACGCCCCATATGATTCCATCCTTGCCATCTTATTGTTGAGCAAACAAAGCCTCGACTTCTTCATAATCGAAAGCTCCTTCTTCGAACGGCTTACGCCGCATACGGTGCGGCAAGGCCAGCATGGCGGCCCTTTTCACATCATCCAGGGAAGCCTTTTCACGACCGTTCAGCGCAGCCAGAGTCAGCGCTGCCTTGATGGTTGTAATATCCGCCCGGTGGCCGTCAACATCCAGCTTGATGGCCACCTGCGCCACCAGCGCCAACAAATCATCACCGATGGCAACTTGCGGCAGCAGCTGCCGCGCCAGCATAATGCGCTGTCCCAACTCTTCCTGCTCTTTCTGGTATTGTTTGACAAAATTCTCGGGATCCTGTTCGTAAGCCAGCCGCCGTTTGATGACTTCCATTCTTTGTTCAGTCTGATGTTCACCGGCCACCATTACTGATAATCCGAAGCGGTCCAGCAGCTGAGGCCGAATGTCACCTTCTTCCGGATTCATGGTGCCCACCAGCACGAATTGCGCCGGATGAGAATACGACACGCCTTCCCGCTCCACAGTATTAAATCCCATGGCGGCCGCATCCAACAGCACATCCACTATGTGGTCATCCAGTAAATTGATTTCGTCGACATATAGAATGTTCCGGTTGGCCTGGGCTAAAATGCCGGGTTCAAATTTTTTTTCACCATGCTTGATAGCATGCTCAATGTCCAGCGTACCGACCACCCGGTCTTCCGTTGCGCTGACCGGAAGCTCGACAACCCTCATTTTTACAATATGCGAAGTCAGCATTTGCCGCTCTTCAACTTTGGCCAGGCAGCCTTCGCACATGTCACTTTTATCCTGCGGATCACACCGGAAAGGACAGCCTCTCACAGCTTCCATAGCCGGCAGCAAATCAGCCAAAGCCCGGACCGCGGTTGATTTGGCCGTGCCTTTTTCACCCTTGATCAGTGCGCCGCCTAGCACAGGATTAATGACATTCAGCATCAGCGCCAGCTTCATATTCTCTTGGCCGACAATTGCTGTAAACGGATAAACAGTTGTTTTTTTCAACCCGCATTATCTCCTTGGCTTAATAAATTAACTTTTATAATATTGATAAATAACCTCGTCCATGCTTTAATGTACTCTTCAAGCTCAGCGCCTTCAATCATCGTCAACGGAACGCCAAACTTACCGGCAGCCAGAGCCAACAATTCGTCGCCGGCTTGCCTGGCTTCCCCTCCGGACAGCAGCCCCCAAAGAAGTTGATCCAGCAAATGAACATATAAAGAGGTGTAGGTCACCAGTTGCTGCTCCCGGTCTGCCTGATGCAAATACTCCAAAAACTGATGTTTCACAATTGGCCGGCCTTTACCCGCCGCATAATCCTGCCACAGCGTCTCTTCGTTTACGCCGAAGCGCTTCAGGCGCCGCAGGACACTGTGCTGCATTAGCGGCGATAAACCTGTCTGCCTTAACAGCGCTTCTTTAACAGCCCGCTTCACCGTAAAGCCGATCAACTCGCCCAGCTTGGAGTGCTTGCCCGCGCTCTCCAAATACAGCTCCGAAGCTGGATTGGCAATGACAATGGTCTGGTCTGTCCCCGAACCTGTCGCCAGTCCGTTGGAATAATTGCTACCGGCCATCAGCTCTTGCAGCGCCGCCGTTTTTGCCTCCGTGCAGGTCACCAGCGCTCTGGCCAGGATGCCGGGAGGCATATCGGCGTCAATCACCAGCATAATGTTGATGGTTCCCGGCTTATGCAGTTTACTTTTATCAACAGGCTGAAAATATTCAGCCGGATCCCCCGCACGCCCGCCGTTGACTTCCACCCCGCCGGTCACGATCGCCGTTACTGTCAGGCTTTCATACTTGCTCATATTGATAGCCGCGTTTTCCATCTGCGCGGCTGTTCCCATACCGGTGACCGTTTCCGGATTAAGCCCGATCTCCTGCGCAACCAACCACATATGTTCTTCATAAGTTGGAGCGCGCAGCATACAATCCGTACCGGTTTCGTCATTGCAGTCATGATTAAAGACAGCTGTCAAATCTTCCCGGTAACCCCCGTTTAACACCGATGTGCTGAGAACTTTGCGCGGCTGTTCAAACTTCACAACAATCCTTTTATCATACCGGTTGACGGCATCGCCGGTTGATAATGTACAGATCAACATCTTACGCCATCTCTCCTCCGCTTTGTTTGAAATATCATTTAAACCGCAATCACCGTAAACTGCGTCGACATAGTGGATTTCCTGTCGTTATCCCAGTCGAAAAGCAGCACAGCCTGTTGTAAACCGCTATAGCTGAACAGAGTCTTCCCGCCGGCGACCACCACACTCTGCGCCTGGCTGAGGTCCAGCTTTTCCTGATTGCCTGTCTGATTACAGACCCAGACAGGCAGGCCGGTGGCCTGGGAACACCTTTCCCAGCAATCGCCCGGACCGTGCTCACCCGGAGGCCAGGCCGCCGATACCACAAGGACTTCGGCTCCCTTATCCTTTAAAGCCCGGGCTTTGTCGACGAACCAGGAATCAGCGCAGACCATAATCCCGGCTTTCATCCCCGGGCAGGAAACCGGTTCCAGTTTATCTCCCTCTGTCACCCAGGCCTCAGGCCCCATCTTATGTGACCGCGTTTTCCGGTGGCGGCCCAGAACACTTCCTTCCGGACCAATAACCAGACAGCTGTTATAATATTTACCTGTCCCGGCATCTTGCTCCGCACACCCAAGAAAGAGCGTCAGCCGGCGCCTGGCAATCAGCCGGCTAACAGGCGCCAGTGACTGTTCCGGTTGTACGGCAATGTTCAGTGTTTCGGTTTTTTCAGCAAAGAAATAGCCTTGCAGCGCCATTTCGGGTGTAATAATCCAGTTCGCCCCCTCTTCCGCGGCCAAAACGACGGCCTGCTGCAAAAGGGCCAAATTGGCCTCCTGCGGTCCACTGCTCAAATTAAAATGCAACAATGCCAGTCTCATTTCATTTTTCCTCCTGTTTCCGATGTTCCTGATACCACTGAATACACACCTGTTTCAGCGCGCATTCCGCTTCATAGGCCTTGCCGGCGCAGCCGGAACCGTACCAGCGGGCAAAACAGCCTCCGCCGCACAGGGGAAAAGCAGGGCATTCCCGGCAAAAGATCATGCTGTTCCGGATCAACGCCGCAACGGCCTGCCGTCTGCCTTCATCAATACCATGCGCTGCATCTCCCAGCCGGAAATCCTCGTCTCCAACCAACGAGGAACAGGCATAAATTCCCCCCTTTGCATCCACAAAGGCCGCCTCTGCGTTCATCGCATGGCAGTGCCCAAAACCCCGCGCCGTTCCCCGTGACAGGGTTTCCACCCGCTCCAGCTGTGAAATCAACATAGTTCTTCCGGTCTGCCCGGCCAGTCTCTCCGCCGTTTGGAGGGCTTCCAGCAGGCCCTGCGCCACCGCCTGGGCCGGGGGCGGCGTCAGCATTCTCCCCCGCCCCTGGCCGCGCAGCAGATCGAACCCGATGCGCCGGACATTCCCCAGATAATAGGCCATCTCCACGACGCCCGCCAGCTGGTTGACATTCTCATTGGCAACGACGCAGGTTATGCCGGTTTCCATCCCCTGGGCGGCCAGATGTCCGGCGCCGCGCAATATCTGAGCGCTGGTTCCCCTTCCGTCCGGAAAGCGGCGCAAACAGTCATTGGCCCCCGGCCTGCCGTCAAGACTGATGCCGACACCCACCCGCGCCTCCCGCAGATACAAAACCATTTCCCTGTCCAGGAGCGAGGCATTGGTCTGCAGCTGCATCACTGCCGGAATCTGCCGCCGGCGCACATAGCGGACGACCTCCCGCAGCAGGTCAAAGGCCAGCAATGGTTCACCGCCGCTAAATTGCAGCACAAAAGGCTCGCCGCCCCCGGCCGCCAGGTTGACCGCCCGCATGGCGGTATCCAGGCTCATCATGTCTTGCGGATGCGCCTGGGCATAACAATACCGGCAGGCAAAGTTGCACCGCCCCGTCAGACTGAGCGACAGCATTCTCAATGGTCTTTTTTTATCTGTCATCACCGGTCACTGCGCTCTTCCAGCTCCCCTTCGATGGAAAGATAAAGTTTTTGCAGTTCTTGCCTGGTCTGCTCATCTGCCTGCCACAAACCGCGCTGGGAAGCTTCCAGCAAGGTTTCCGCAATCCTCTGCAGCGCCCAGGGGTTCACTTCTTTCATCCATTCCTGCATGTCCTTATCAAGGGCATATTTTTCCGCGTACTTTTGGTACATCCAATCTTCCATTACATCACTGGTGGCGTCCCATTGATAACTATGCGCCACGTAATTGGCCAAATCAGCCGCCCCCTTGTACCCGTGCCGCTTCATTCCTTCGATAAACTTGGGATTAACGGCTTCGCCGCGGAATAAGCGTTTGACTTCCTCCTGCACGCTGCGCATCATTACTTTTTTCCGGTCTGAACTGTCGCCGCAATACGAACGCGGCGCCTGTCCCTTCAGACTGCGAACCGCGGCAATCATGCCGCCATGATAAGCATTGTAGTCATCCGAGTTCAACATGCTGATTTCACGGTTGTCTTGATTTTGAATGGTCACGTCGAGACTGCCCATGCGCAGGCTGAAGAGTTCCGGCAAGAAAGTCCCCCTGGCTTTGGCGCCATAGGCATGGCCGCCCCAACGCACATATACCTTGGCCAGATCATCAATGTTCTCCCAGTTTTTTGCTTCCAATACATCGCCTATTCCCGCGCCATAGGTCCCGGGCGGGTCGCCGAAAATGCGGTAGCTCGCCTGTTCCCAGGCTTGATCGCTCTCCATCCCTTCCTGCTCCATCTTCTGTGCGTCTTGCAGCACATGCTTACGCACATAATTAATTTCCGGACCTTCGTCCAAATTGGCCACAAGTTCGACTGCCTTGTCCATCCAGTTAACAGCCATAGGCATGCTGTCACGGAATAGTCCGCTGATACGGGCCGTTACATCAATACGGGGCCGTTTCAGCTCAACTATGGGTATAACCTCCAGGCCCACCACCCGCAGGCTGCCCCGCTGCCATACGGGACGCACGCCCAGGAGATATAAGAATTGGGCTATGCACTGGCCGTGGCTGCGCTCGTTGCTGGTAGCCCAGACCACAATGCCGACGCTTTCAGGATAACGTCCTTCTTCGGCAATATATCGTTCAATAACATCGGCGCCCATCGTCTTGCCGATTTCCCAGGCCGGAGGCGTCGGCAAGGTACGGGGATCGATGCCGTAAAAATTCCGCCCCGTCGGCAAGACATCCGCCATACCGCTGGTGGGAGCGCCTGCCGGCCCCGGTTCCACGTAGTATCCTTCCAGAGCCGCCAGCAAGTTGGTGACTTCTTGTTTTGTTTTTTCCAGGTTTGGCGCTAACGTCCGGCAAATATAGCGGGCCACGCTCAGCAGTTGCTCACGCAAGACCTGGTCTAAATTGCCGGCCCACGGTAAATCCAGCACGGCTTCCGCCTGTTCCGCAGAAAAGTTGCGCCCGGCCAGCAAGAGAATGATTTGGCGGCTGCGCTCACGGATTTCGTCGATCAGAGCTCCACAGGTCTTGCTGCCGTCAGGCAGCATTTTACCGCTCTGCTCCAGCAGTTCATAATAGTCAAATCCGTACATAGCGGCCAGTGTCTGGGTCAACGAAGGCGTTTCCCCGTTGTCCATGCGGGTCAGCGCCAAAAGGTACTCCACCAGATTCTCATCCCGGGGCGGACAGCCCAGCACATGGAGCCCCACCCGGATCTGCATATTCTTAATATCGGTTATATAAGCATGCAGGCGCTGGACATAGTCATCAAAGGGCTGCTCCGGGCACTCGGGAATATCATCCTGCAAATCGGCCTCCCGCGCTTTTTCCCGGATAAGATTAACCATCACCTCCGCATTGTCGGGCTGGTTCTGTTTGAAATGAGCATATTCGTCCAGCAATTTTTCCAGTTCGGCCAGTTCATCATAGGCGCCGGCATTGCTCATCGGCGGGGTCAGATAGCTGATCAGACAGGCGGCGCCGCGCCGTTTAGCCTGGATGCCTTCGCCAATAACGGTGATCCAATAGGGGTATATATTCGGCAAGTCCCCGATGGCTAAATCGGGGTAACATTGGCGCGACAGCCCGGCGCCTTTGCCAGGCAGCCATTCCAGGGAACCATGCGTGCCGACATGGATGACGGCATCCGCCTGCCAAATATCCCGCAACCAGTGATAATAGGCAAGATAATGGTGGGTCGGCGCGCAATCCGGCGAATGATAAATCTTTGCCGGATCTTCGCCAAAACCGCGCGGCGGCTGAACTGTGATAAAGATATTGCCGCTTTGCATGCCGGGCACTAAAAGGTTCCCGTCGTATTGAAACACATCACCCGGGGGCGTACCCCAGTCACGCGCCAGTTGAGCCTGGGTTTCCTCCTCCAAATTGTCAAAGAACCGCCGGTATTGCTGTCCGCTCAGTTTTTCAGCCTGCCCAATCTGCTCTTCTGTGATGTAACGCCGGTCATTGGTGGCGTGCGCCACCAGTTCATTCATAAACGACTGACTATCATCAGGAATGTGGTCGACCCGGTAGCCGCGTTCCACCATTTCAGCCAGCAAAAGGCGGATGCTGTCCGGTGAATCCAACCCGGCCGCGCTGCCGATATTCGAATTGGTGGGAGGATAATTATGAAAGATGATTCCGATCTTTTTCTCACTGTTTGCTTTATGACGCAATTTAGCCCACTTTCCGGCTTTGCGCGCCACCATGTTGATGCGTTCCGGAATCGGCAAGTATACTGCGTCGCCGTCGGGCATATATTCCCTGCCGGCCACAGGCGCAGAATGGATAATGCCGTCAAACTCCGGCATGGTTACGCTGACAGCGATCTCCATCGACATCATGCCTTCAATGGAGTTTTTCCACTGCTCCCGCGGACGCAGCAGTGTATATGCCTGCAGTACCGGCGCCTTTAACCGCTCCAGGGATTTTAGGTCAATCGCCCGCGTCGCCGTAAGGGAGAATTTTATCGTGTTAATCAACACATCAATCACCGGCATGTCCTGTTCATAAAAGAACGTCTGCATTGCTTCAGCCAAACCCGGCACATTCAATTCCGGATCCGCCACACCCTGGCTGAACACCGCCACCGCATTCATACCCTGCTTTTCGATTTCCTCCACCAGGGCGGCCTGATACGCCGTATCCCCCCACACCCACTCGTCACGATAAAACAGAACCCCTGCCGTAGGCCGGTCCGGCCGGCAAAACAAACGGCGGTATTCCGCGCTGTCCGTAAATGCTTTATCCGCTCTGGGGTGGAAGATACCGTTCCATATCAACGGTTGGGGCGGCTGATAATCACATACATCCCGGCAATAGACGCTGCTCAGCCAAAACCAGAGATTCCGGTAGTTTTCAATGCCGCCGTACAACAGGTATTTTTGCAGCGTCTTCCTGTCTTCCGGCGTAATTCCATAACATAATTCCCCGGCGCCGGGATCGGGAATCAGCATGATATATGTAATTTTATTGCTCTGTAAAAAATCGGCCGCTTTTTTGAGAAAATCCGTATTCAGGCCGCTGCCCATCCATGTGAAAACAATAACATCACTTGCCGCAAAAGTCTCTTGCCATTCATCCCCCCAGATAACGGCATCGGTCAAAAACACCGTCCGCCCTTCAGACTGCAAACTCTTCTCCTGGAGTAAATTATCCCGCGCCCGTTCCAGCATTACATACTGGCGTTCCATATTGGTCAGGAATACAATACGTCCCATTTTCTCCCTCTCTTCCTGATTCATTATTGTTTTGCTGTCTCCATAAACAGGATGCCGGGCCCCGCATGTTATTTATCGGCCCCTTGCATTCAGCTTTTCCACCATTGCAACTATGGTGGGAAAATACTTCAGCCTTGCGTCATCGGCTCCGTATAACCTCCGGGCTTCCTGTTTGCTGCGCAGGCAATAGATAATTTTATCACGGGCCAGGAGCTGCTTTATGATCTCTACGTTGCGCCTGTTCAAAGAGCCTATCGGGCACCCGGCATCAATAACGCAATCTGCCTGCTGGCCTAAAATAACTGCCTTATTCAAAGAGGCGGCGCTGATTTCTTCAAAGGGTTTCTCACTGATGACAGTGGCGCCTAAAGCTTTGCCTACGTGATAGTCGATGTCGTTCTCATGAATTACGCCGGTTATAACACTAAAATTAAATTTATTAAGCAGCCGGTAAACAGGCGCGCCGCTGCCGGCGCCGGCCAGGACATAGACCCTCGTACCCCCGCTATTCCTCAGTTCAATGCCGCCCAGGTAATTGCTGAAATTTGCCGACTCTATATCGTAAAGCTCTGCCACCATTTCTTCGCTCAGGATCTCTTCCGGCGCCCCATAAGTAAGTATTCTCCCGTTTTTAACAAGAAGCGCCGTTTCGCAGCTCTTTAAGGCTAAATCAATTTCGTGCAGGGAAAGAATCACGGTAATACCTTTTTCCTTGGTTAGCTGCCGCAAAATTTTCATTACTTCCAGACGGTGTTTTACATCAAGGTGAGAAGTTGGTTCATCCAGGATGATTACTTCAGGCTCCTGTACCAGCGCCCTGGCAAGCAGCACTTTTTGTTTCTCTCCGTCGCTCAATTCATCAAAGTATCTTTCCGCTAAATCATGCGCGTTAACAAGACACAGCGCCTCCCAGGTTTTCTGTATGTCTTCCCCGGACAGACGCCCGAAAAAGTCTGTATAAGGGTATCTGCCCATCGCGGCAACATCGAATACTGTAATCAGGCCCGGGGAAAGACGTTCTGTTAAAACCACCGCCATCGTCCTGGACAATTCTTTTGGTTCCATGCGGTAAAGCAAATTACCCTTAAGAAACACCGAACCTTGCAACGGGGCCAGCAGCCCCGCCAGACAGCGCAAGATGGTCGATTTGCCGGAGCCGTTGGGACCTAAAAGACAAATGAATTGGCCTTTTAACGCTTCCAGGTTAATCCCGCCGACCACCGTCCTGCTGTCATAACCCACCGCCAATTCCTTCGCTTGCAGCACATTCATAAGCTAGTCCTCCTTTTCATAAGTAAAACAATAACGATCGGTGCGCCTATTAAAGAGGAAACGGCACTGATCGGCAGCTCTACAGGAGAAAAGGTAATCCTGGCCAGGAAGTCACATAAAGTAGTAATCAATGCCCCCAATATAATCGTTGCTGGAATGAGAATCTTGTTGTCTGAAGTGCCCAGCGTCAACCGTGCAAGATGAGGGGCGGCGAGACCGATGAAGGCCACGGGCCCTGCGAAAGCCGTTACCAAAGCTGCGAGCGCGCTGGAAATCAGAACAATAAAAATCCGCAGTATCCTAATATTCACTCCCATACTCCGGGCGTAATTCTCTCCCAGCAGCAAAGCATTAAGTGACTTGCAAAAAAGATAAGCAATAACCATGAGGACCCCGCCTGCTATCGCCTGAATTATCACCTCGTCCCAGCCAAAGCCGGAAAAACTGCCCAAAGTCCAAAGGACAAAATTATGTAGATTTTCCTTTTCCGCAAAGGCCACTAAAATACTGCTTACCGCACTGCATATATAACCAATCATTAAACCAATCACTAACAAAGTTACGACTTGTTTTACCTTGCATGATATAGCCACAATCAGGAGCACCACAGCCAGGGCGCCGACAAGGGCGCCTGCGCTCAGCAAATATGACGGGATTGTCCCTATTCCCAGAGTAAACCCTGTCAGCATCAGAACAGCCACAATCAGAGTGGCGCCGGAAGAGACTCCCAGTACATAGGAATCAACAATGGGGTTGCGAAAGAATATCTGCAACAGCAGGCCGCTGACAGCCAGCGCCGCGCCACCCAGTACGGAAGCCAGGGCACGGGGGAAGCGGATATCCCAAACCACCTTATTGTAAACAATGTTCTCCCCATGGCGCAGCAAAACATTAACCAGGTCCTGCAACGGGATCTGAACCGAGCCATATACGATACTTAATATCACAAACAAGATCAGCAACAATCCAAACAGGACAAACAGCAACAATATTTTACCAGTTCTACCGATATGGAATTTAATCAAAAACACCTCCTCGGGGAACCAATCAGGTCCTTTGGCAGTATCATCTGTTTTTCTTGATATTAAGCCGGCGGTAACTTAGTGAACTGTTTTAATTGATAACCCGTAAAAAGATCCGGATGGAAGATAGCAGCCAGGTCTTCGATCACTTCGTCGGTTTTATCCAGTGATTGCCAATACCATGGTTGAAAACCCCATACTTTGCCTTTCATAACTGCCGGCAGATCCGCCAAAACATCCGACTGGCCGGTGATATTGGCAATCGTATTGTGACCGAGATTGATCATTGTGTCATCCATATAAATATCTGCCTCTTTACTCTTGGTGTAATACTCTTCGACAGTAATTGCGCTGCTGCCCGTTCCTTTAATATCTTTAAAGAGATAGTCCCCCCCGGCCATGGCAATCATTTTGGCCACATAAGAATCTATTCCAGCCACATAGGCCTTACCCTGATAAATCAAACCCCACGTAACCTTCGGCCTGGCTTCTTCCTTGGCCACTATCGATGTAATACTTTCGATATTTTTTTCGGAATTATCAAAATAATCAGATGCCTGTTGCTCCTTATTGTAAAAAGAGGCAAAAAACTTGATCCACTCCAGTCTCCCCAAGGGATCATTTTCCAGCCAGCAATTATCTACGGACACCGGAATCTTTAGTTCTTCCAATTTCTGTAGTGTCTGGGCATCAGTAGTACCCCCTGTGCTAATAAAGACAAGGTCCGGCTTTAAGGCTACGATCTTATCATAATCCAAAGGCCCCATCCCGCTGCCGACCAACTGGATTATACCGTTACCCATCCCTGCTTTGATCTGATCCATATACCAACCCTCTATTTCTGTTTTTACTCCAATAATGCTTCCCAATTCGTCCAAGGGCCTCAAGAGGGATGCCTGGGTTGTTGAAGTTAATACTACGCGTTTAATCGGAGTATTTATAACGGGCAGGTTTTCATAGCCGGCCGGCGCTTTTTCCCCCTGGGGGACCAAAAGCAAGGCCCTCTTTTCACCGTCGGTAATTTTCTTGCAGTCACCGGCTAAATTCTCGATCTTAAACCCTGTAGCATATTTAAGCGAAACAGCGCCTGTTTCTGATACTGTTTTCCCCTTATTGCAGCCTGCCAGCAGAACCAGAGATAAAAATAAGGTAAAGATTAAAAAGATCTTTTTCAGTGACTCGAACACGAACCTAAAACCTCCTTTTGCAAGTCGTTCCTGCTTAAAAAAACTCACAATCTACCTATAAAAATTTTTCCACTCTCCACATCAATCTGTTTACCGCAAAATGCATCTGTTGCCTTGCCACCCCGGCATTCCAAAGAAAATATAAAAAAATCAAAAACCCCGTCTACCAAGACGGGATAGCATTTTAGCGGAAAAACTAAAACCCCCTTCCTATCCGCGTAGGCAGTTCTGGTTAAAGGAAATAGCGCAGGTCTCCTGGCTTGGGTTCATTTCTACCTTGCGCCTTCCCAGGTTTCCCCAGTGGCATTTTGCAAAGCAAATCCCCATCACAGTGGCGGGACCGCGCCGGATTCGCACCGGTCTTCCCCTGGTTGTCTCCCGATAAAAATTAACGGGAAACAAAATACTATTTCCATATTTTATTAAAATTTGTTCAACAACTTTAAGCTAAGAAACCTATCCTTCTTAACTTCATAAAAACCATTAATAATCCCCTGGAATCACTTCATGTCCTTCACCTCTACCGCTGACAAAAGTCAATATATTGATTCCAAAGCCGTTCGGTCATGTGGCACGCGCCGCGCAATCCCATGAACGGCCGGTCACTGAGGATCACTTCATCACATACCGGCAGGGCGATATTCTGACAAACTGCAACCGGCGCCGCCTGCTGCCGCAATATGGCTTTCTCGTTGCAGCTGGCCAGCAACAACCCCCCCGCCAATCCTGTCAATTGACGCTCTACCGCCTGACTGTCGCTCTGCCCGTCCAGTATCATATCAATGTAATCCAGCGGCTGATGAGGCAGCCTGCCGTCATGTAAAACTACTGTCAACGGCCCGGTGTCCGCCCACTCCGAGCGCACAGCCCGCGCCATTCCCAACGCCACGGAAGAAGGCGCGGCAACCAGAGTACGGGGAAAACACAATTCTCCCCAAATCTGCTGCATTTCCAAGACAGCCGTCCGCATTTGCCGCTCCAGATCACCCGCTTCCCGTTGTACAGCCTGCAAACTCCGGTCATCCATCCGCACCATTTGTCCCAGTGCTTTCAGCCAATCCAAGGAACCTTCAATGCCGTAAGGCGGCGGCAGCGACAGATAAGGCATGCCGTATTCCTGCTGCAGGTATTGCGCAATTTCCAGGCCCAATTCCTCATGGACGACAATGTTTAGTTCCGCCCGCGTCATTGTTGTGATTTCTTCAATGCCGCTCCCCGCCCCCGGACAGGCCAGGATTTGATACCCGGCCAGCGCCAGTATCCGTTTTAACTCCCGTATATCGTTTGCAGCGTTGTAATAGCCGATGGTACATCCCAACAGGTTCACCGTACGCGGCTGTACTTCACTGCGCCGCTGCGGCGGCATCACGTCCAAATAAGCCCTGGCAGCCGCCCGGTATCCCTCCCAAAAACCTCCCGTCAAGCCCCCGCTGTCGATGCATACTACCGGACAGGGCATATCGGCCCGGCCGGCAATCCCGGCTATATCATCGCCAATCAAACCAATAGCGCAGCTATTTTCTATCAGCAGCACCGGTGGCCGGGAGTTTCGCCGGATGGATTGCAGAATACCCGATAAGCACTCTTCAGTGCCATAAACAACTGCGTTATTGTCCGGCTGGGAGCAATAAAAACGCGCGCCAACCTTGGGGCACGGCTTTTCCAGATATCTCAAGGCGTAAAAATAGCACCAGAGCGGCCCATTCGCCACAATAACGGCATCCGGAATACCTGCAAAAAAAGCTGCCGCGCCGGTTAACGCGCAAGTATCGACCTGTGCGCACACATTGCCCCACTGACTTTCACCACCCATATATGATTCCTCCCCGCCGAGCAGGCCGCTCCGCAAGCCGCGCTAATTTTTGCATCACCAGGACCAGACCGCCTACTCCCACCGGTGACAGCACCGGTAAAAACAACTGCCGCTTTGTATCTTCGGCTAATTCGTGGGTGGTGACGACGAGATCCGCTGTTTCCAGGACAGCGGCGCCCTCTCTTTGATCGAAAACCGGCGCTTCCGTGTTATTCTGCAACTCCCGCCGCATGGCGTCCCGCTGCTGTCCGGTTAGTCCGCGAAGCAAAATGATACCATCCAGCGACACGCCTGTATAAGCAAGCAGTTCAAACACCCAGTCCGGCTGAAAATGCAATAGTGGACGGCCGATACACAGGACAACCCGCGCCGCCCGTATCTTTGCGCGAGACTTCACAACCTGCTGCCGCAAGCGTTGTTCCTGTTCTTTTTCCGCCAGTAAAACCTGGCTTTTCCGCCCTAACAACTTGCCCATGTTTTTAAGCCATGTCTTGGTGCCCTGCCAACCCACCGGACAATCATGATCCAGGAAAGGAACGCCAAACATCTCTTCTAAATCGGATGCAAGCCTGCGCATCCAGGAAAATGCCTCTGCCCTTCCCCCCAACGGCACACAAAGCGCCGAAGCCGGCACCCGTTGAATCTCCTCCAGCGAAGCATATCCTGGAAAATGGCAGTGCGCCTTTAAGCCGAAGTATTGCAAAAGACCCTTCATTTCCTGAACATCCGGCCCGCCCGGACCGCCACGGTCGCCCAGCAAGGTTACCGTGTTTTCCATTGCCGGCCGGGGAAACATAAACCGGTCCGCCAACGCTCTGCCGGTATGATAAAAACCCGCGTAGTATTCACCGTCCAAAAAACCGGAACACGGCACGGACATAACCGGTATCTTCCATTCTTGCCCGGCTTCATAAGCTACCGCCTGAACGTCGTCACCGATCACGCCGGCCACGCAGGAATTGGCGATAACAATGTACGCCGGCTTATATCTCGTAACCACATATCCGATGCATTGCCGCAATTGTTCGGCGCCGCCGAAAATGGAGTGCTCTTCCTTAAGACCGCTTACAACTAACGGCGCCATGTATTGCCTGGGAACGAATTCCCGGCGCGCCACCGAGCGGTAATAGCCCCCTAAATTCATTTCACGGGTTACATGTCCGCATGCTTTCGGACTATGGTAAATAACCACGGCGCCCTCATTGTGCGCCACGGCGCGCCAAACACCGGGCATGCTGCAGCTGCAGCCGCCTTTAATTGTCACCACAGGCCGTTTACTAATCACCATAGGTAAGCGACAACTCCTCCAGTTCCGCCAAGGACATAGGCGTAGGCACAGTCAACGCGGTATTTTCAACAATATAATCCGCCAGTCGCCGGTACACATCAGCTTGCCGTGAATGCGGCGCCAGCTCAATTACTGTTTTACGGCGTATTTCCGCCTGCTGCACCGACCGGTCATGCGGAATGAAAGCAACCAAACGGGTATTCAGTTTTTCCGCAAATTCACACAACAGTTCCCGCTCATTAGCGATGTTTCGGCTGTTGCCGATAATTCCACCGAGACGCGCCCTGCCCCGCCCGGAAAAACGCGCCACCCCTTTGGCGATGTTATTGGCGGCATACAACGACATCAATTCCCCGGAAGAAACAATATAGATGTCGGTTGCATAGCCTTCCCGGATAGGCACGGCAAAACCGCCGCAAACCACATCTCCCAGTACGTCATACAACACAAAGTGTTCGTCCGTAATGGCCTGCAACAACTTTAATTTTTCCAGGGCTACAATGATCCCGCGGCCGGCGCACCCCACTCCCGGTTCCGGTCCGCCGGCTTCCACGCATTTCACCCCGGCAAAACCGGTATGAACTACTTGTTCAGTTGTTACCTCATCCCCGTTTTGCCTGACCATATCCAGCACCGTCTGCGCACATGCCTTGCCTAACAGCAGCCGTGTGGAATCATTTTTCGGATCACAGCCAATCTGACAAACCAAATGTCCTTTTTCCGCCAACGCGGCGGATACATTGGCAGCTGTCGTTGATTTTCCGATGCCGCCTTTCCCGTAAAAAGCAACTTTTTTCATATCCCGTATAGTCCACCATCAAATCTTTTAACCGTTTAACGTTCGATTCCGTCCCTGGCAGGCACACCTTTTTCATAATAATGCTTTATTTCCACCATCTCTGTTACCAGATCCGCCGCGTTTATGACTTCCTTCGGAGCGTACCTGCCGGTGAATATTACTTCCACCCCGTCCGGCTTGGACCTGATCACCTCCAGCATTTCTTCAGTGGTGATGAGGTTGAAGAAATGGGCTGTGTTGATTTCATCAAAAACAACGATATCGTATTCACCGGAAAGCATCGCTTTTTTGGCCCTGGCCAGGCCTTCCCGCGCCATCTGCACGTCCTCCGCCTCCGGCGGGTTTTTCACGTGAATAAATGTGTCTTTGCCGTATTGCTCGATGGTGATGTAGGGTTGGCACATCTCCGCTGATTTCAGCTCGGAGTATTTCTGCCCTTTCATGAACTGGCCCACGTAAGTCTTCATACCCCGCCCCATGGCCCGGAAAGCAAGGCCCAGGGAAGCCGTGGTCTTGCCCTTGCAGTTGCCGGTATAGACCTGGACCCACCCCTTTTTTACATGCTCCTTGTTCATTTAACTGCCTCCTTTTACAGGTTTTTGCCTCTTTTATATTGAAATTTCTTTTAATAAGCCCGGCCTTTTTGGGACAAATACCTCCGGGTACAAAGCAGAACTCCGGCAAACATAACAGCGGCAGCGCCGGCCGGCCACAGCAGTGCGCCATTAGATTTGCTTTCTGCTTTCAATTTTAACAGCAATACTTCGCTGCCGGCACTCTTTTCAATTCCTTTTTTCCCCGCCACGACATAGGCGCCGTCCCGGTTTTGGGCAACAGCGTAACCGCTGTTGGAGCCGGCGCCCTCTATTGTTTTCTCCCAAACAGGGTCACCGTTTTTATTTGTTTTAACCACATAAAGTCCGTAACCGCCCCCGGCGGACTCTTTTTTACCCGTAAGGATATAACCGCCACCTGTCACCTGACCGGCGTCATAAAACGAACTGCCGCGCGTGTCCCCATATGTGTTTTGCCAAAGCTCATTTCCTTCAGGGCCGACTTTTATCAGATAAGCCGCGAATACTCCGCCCAGGTTGACGGTGATTTCCTTCTCCCCGGCGATTAAATATCCGCCGTCGCCGGCTTTCACCAAAGACCAGCCGTAGTCCGAACCTTCGCCGCCGTATGTTTTCTGCCAGGCTATATTCCCGTCGCTGTCCGTCTTCAGGAGATACACATCAAGATTGCCCGCGCCGAAGGACTCCGTGTTCCCCGCGATGAGGTATCCCCCGTCGTTAAGCTGCAGCACGGCGTAGCCGCAGTCGGAAGCTGTCCCGCCGTATGTTTTTTCCCAGATCGTGTTGCCGGCGGCATCTAATTTGACCAGGTAAACGTCGTATATCCCCGCGCCGAAAGACTCCGTCCCCCCGGCAAGTATGAAGCCGCCGTCTCCCGTCTGCCGGACTGACCAGGCATAATCACAGCGCGCCCCGCCGAACACTTTTTCCCATAAAGGCACGCCCTTGCCGTCCGTCCGCACCACGTACACGTCATGGTCGTACGCGTCCCTGGACTTCGTTTCACCCACAACGATGAAACCGCCGCCGCTGACCTCCCTGACGCAGTGGCCGTCACTGTAACCGTTGCCCCGGTAAGTACGGAGCCACAATCTGCTGCCGGCACGGTCATACCTGGCGAGGAAGACGTCGGAGCCTGCCCCGCCTGAATCAACCCAGCCGGTCATAACCAGGCCCCCGTCCCCTGTCTGCTCGACAAAATGGCCCTCTCCCCGTGCAAAGGTGTAAGACCACTCCACCGGAGGGGCGTCAGTCCCGGCGGCCCCCGCCTGCTCAGCGGCAGACACACCCGCCATGGGGCAGAGGAACAATGAGGCCAGCAAGAACAGCAGCATTTTTATTATCTTCAAGTAATTCTTGCCCCCTTATATATTTTCCAGGTACCGGACGTCCATTTTTTTATGAAAGTACCGCAGTATTTTAATACTCTGGCTGCCCAGCGCGGCGCAAAAGAGCAGGTTGCCCGCGGCGCGCAGGGAATCAAAACTGAAACCGGCCACCCAGAGAAGAAAATATGACTTGAAGCACAGCGGGCCGGTAAAAACGCTCCACTGCCAGACGTCCATGACGGCGCCGTAAAGGTAGCCCCAGATAAAACAAAGCACTGTGATAGTTTTATATCCCGCATGGGGAAACAAACGCCTGACCGCCGCCCCGGACATGCCCACCAGACCCCAGCAGATCATCTGCCAGGGCGTCCATGGCCCCTGGCCCATAAAAAAATTGGAAATCAACGGCGTCATCGCGCCTACAAAAAAGCCGGCCCGCGCGCCGAACACGAACCCGGTTATCTCCACCAAAAACATGGTGGGCTGCAGAAAGAGCAGGGCCACGCCGGTCACCGCTCTGCCCGCGGCGCAAAACGCGGCCAGCATGGCGATGAGCGACACCTGCCGCGCGTTCAGGCCGGCTTTTTTCTCCATCCCCAGCATGAGCAAAGCGACAGAGAAAATGCCGGCCATAGTTATGTAAAGGCCCCAGTTGGTTCCCATCACATCTTCACCCCCGGTTTTTCATCCGCGACCGCGCCGCCTGTGACAAGGGGATAGATCCTGTCCCGCGCCTCGCTGAAAGTGAGCACACCGTCACAGATGCCCCGGCACATTTTAGCCAACTGGGGAGAATAAAAGACTGATTTGCCCAGCACCTCGTGCTTCCCGCCGTCGCTGACCACCCTGCCGGAGAACATCATCACCGCCCGGGCGGCGTATTCGGCGGCAAACTCCACATCGTGGGTCACTACGATCACCGTACGGCCTTTTTCCGCCTCCTGCTGCAAAAACCTGCCCATTTCCGCCTTCAGGCGGAAATCAACTCCCCTGGTCGGCTCGTCCAGGATGATCAGACCGGGAGCCGTGACCAGCACCGACGCCAGGGCGACCCTCTGCCTCTCGCCGCTGCTCAGGTCCCGCGGGTTTACCCGGCGGTACCGCGTCAGGTGGAATCTTTCCAGCATTTCATCAACAGCGGATTTATCTTTAAGTCCGAAATTTTTTAAGGTAAAGAGCAGCTCGTCCTCCACCGTGTCCTGGAAGAGGTAGTCGTTGGGGTTCTGGGAGAGGTAGGCGGTGTGCCTTCTGATCTCTTTGAACCCGTTCCTGCCGACGTCTCTCCCCAGGACCTCGACTGTGCCCCGGTCCGGCCTGAGCATGCCGGTTAACTGCCTGAGCATCGTTGACTTGCCCGCGCCGTTTTCACCCAGGATGGCAACAAATTCACCCTCTTTGATATCAATACTTACGTCTTTCAGAACCTCCTGCCCGCCCGGATAAGTGAACCACAGGTTTTTGAGTCTGACCGCGCTTTTTCGTTCAGGCGCGTGCGCGCTGAGGCCGCCTCCATGGCGCAGGACATCTTGTCTCTCCTCACCGGGATTTATATTTCTGATAAAGGAACGCAGCATTTTCCTGCCCTCCTTGACCGTCAGCGGCACGGACGGCACTTCCAGGCCGGCAAAAAACCTGGCCACCGGCGGCACAAAGGGCATGCCTCTCTTTATAGCGCTGCGGGCTACCTTCCGGGCGCTCCCGTCACAGGCAATTCTTCCTTTTTCCATCAATAAAACCCGGTCCGCCAGGTGGTAACACCGCTCCAGCCGCTGCTCGATCATGATCACCGTGAAGCCCATTTCCTCGTTCAGCCGCTTAACCAGGTTCAGAATGTCTTCCGCCGAAACAGGGTCCAACTGGGAAGTTGGCTCGTCCAGGACCAGCACGTGCGGCTGCATGGCCAGGACGGAAGCCAGCGCCAGCTTCTGCTTCTGGCCGCCGGAAAGATTGGCCGTGCAGGCCCCCCTGATCTGCTCCAGGTTCATGAAGCAGACCACCTCGGCCACCCGGCGCTGCATCTCTTTGTTTTCCAGCCCCAGGTTCTCCAGGCCGAAGGCGATTTCCGCCTCGACATGGGTCTGCACAATCTGCTTTTCCGGGTCCTGGAAGACCATGCCCACTTCCCTGGCCAGCTTCCTGCGGTCCATTGCCCTGATGTCCCGCCCCTGAAAATAAACCTTCCCGCCAATCCGTCCCCCGTAAGAATCCGGGATCAAGCCCGCCAGCGCTCTGGCCAGCGAGGACTTGCCAGATCCGGAGCAGCCCGACACCAGGATGAATTCCCCCTCCCCGATCTCCAGGCTGATATCACTCAGCGCGGCTTTTTCAGCTTCGGGATAAAAATAGGTCAGATTTTCGACTTTATAAAGCGGCAATACTTCCACCCCTCGCTCAATATAAGCGGTACAGACAGGTAAAAAAGCACAACAACCAGGGCGGCCGGCGTCGAGCTGTCACTGATCAGGACGTCCGCCACCGGGTAAAAGGAGTAGCGCCCGCACCCGTTCAGCAGCCCCCAGGTCGCGGCAGACAGAGCCAGCAGGCTGCCTCCGATGCTGAGGTAATCCCTGGGCCGCAGCAGGTTCCGGCTGTAAACCGAGCGCCTGCCGCTGCCGTAAGCCCTGGCTTGCATGGATTCGGCTATCTCCATGGAATCCTCCAGGGAGGAAAGCAGCATGACATTGTAAAGTCCGGAGTATTTTTTCACTCTCTCCCACAGGCCGCCCTCGTCGAAATCAACGCCGCGAAACTGCAGCACTTCCTTTATCCGCTTCAGGTCCCTGACCATGGTGGGAAACATCCGCGTGGCCAGGGCCACCAACAGCACCGATTTGCCGGCCGCCCCGGAAAAGAGGTTCAGCATATTGTCCGGGTTGACCATCAGGTTGTAAAGGCAAAATATGCTCATGATCACCAGCAGCCTGAGGCCGGACACGGCTCCAAAATACACGGCCTCCATTGATATGTCCAGCCTGCCCAGAAAAGGCAAAACCGGGCCGTGCCAGATGATCGTTGCGCCGGCCCTGATCACCAGCGGGTTGACGATCATAACGACGAGCATCAAAAAAACTCCCGCCTTAAAAAACCCCTCCCAGGCCTCCATGCCGTCCACTCCCTTGATTAAAAGGACCAGCAGGAGCAGCAGGGACAATAGGTAGATGGGGTTGTCGTAAAGCAGGCTCAGCAAAAGGAGCACAAAAAGGTACGCCAGGACAGCGGCAGGGTGAAAACTCTGCAAGAAAAGCCCTTTGTCCTGGTAAAACAGCTTGTCGAACATAATCCGCCGCCCCTTTACTGTATATTAAATCAGATCATCCCATTGCGGCTGGGGCTGTTCCATGCTGTCGCTGTACCACCAGATCACCTTGTCCCCGGCCTTCACCGGGTGCTTGTCGGCCATATGCATGGGGACGTCGCCGTTCACCGAATACATCCAGCCCGACACGCCGCTGTTGGCCTGCCCGCTGACGGAGGAAACAAAATCAGGCCAGGTCGGCATAGTGGTGTAGGAGAGGCCGGTTGCGTCAAGGGCGCCCAGGGCGGTAATCCCCCATTTATTGTCCTTTTTCACAACAACCTGTCCGGCCTGAAAAAGCTGCCCGCCGTTTTTCCCTACTACGGCAATCCATACCGTGCAGCCGCTCTCAGGCGATACTGCAGGCGACGTAACTGTCGCGGCATCACCCGAAGGGGCAGACGCCGTAACTGCTACGGTATCACCCGAAGGGGCAGACGCAGTACTTTCCCGGGAAGCGACGCTTGACGCGGCGGCCTGTTGCTGTGGCGCCGGATCGCCTTGCTTTGCTTCAGTATCAGGCAGGCCTTTATCCGATTCGGGAGAAATTTGCCCCGCTCCGGCGGCGGGCTGATTCTGGTTTGCCGCGCCGCCCTGTTCTTTGGCATTAATGCCGGTGTTTTCCGCCTGCTTATACTGCTGGTTGGAGCTAAATACTTTGTGCATATAAAGCGCCGGCCCGACCGACACGGCCAGAATGATCAGCAAAGCAATAAAATAAATGAGTTTTCGCTTCATCAAACCACCTCATAAAAATAATGATTCAAAATAAACCGATAGGCAACACAAAGCATTTCTCATACTCTGATCCAACTGCCATGAACTTTTGTATACAAGCTGTTTTTGATAACACCAGGCGGGAGCGGGATGATACCCGCTCCCACGTAAAAACAGGATCTTAATAGCTCAAAATATGTTTATTTTCCTAACTGAGGTAATTTTTGCAGCACCCGGTAAAGCACTACCGCGGCTTCCGCCCGGGTAGTATTGCCCTTCGGCACGAACTGGCCGCTTTCTCGGCCGGCCATTAACCGCTCCCTGGTCATCAGGGCCACGGATGTGCGCGCCCAGGGGAAGACATCGGCGGCATCGCTAAAGCCGGCCAGTAATTGAACCGCATCAGCGTCACTGATGGTCAAGTCCAGGCCGTTCTTTACCATATACCGGGCTATCATGGCCGCCATCTGCTCGCGGGTGATCGGATCGTCCGGCGCAAAGCTGTTTTCAGACGTCCCGTAGACCAGGCCGGCACTGACTACAGCGCCTACCGCGCCCCGGTACCAGGCGCCAGCAGGCACGTCGCTAAAGAGGTCCGTCCCGCCAGGGTTGGCCGTCAGGCCGGCCATACGAGCCAGGATGGCCGCGAATTCGGCCCGGGTGACTGTGGCCTCGACTGCGAATTTATTGTCGCCTATACCGGCCATGTATCCTTTCGCAGCCATGAACTCAATTTCCTTTTGCGCCCAGTGCCCGGTGATATCCTTGAAAGTAATCTTCTCCTCGAAATTATTCTTCTCCTCTGGCGGGGAAACAGTCTCCAGCAAGGCATATTTGCTGAAATGTTCGGTTTTAAAGCTGATAATGCCGCTAGTTGTGTCGTATGTGCCGACCACTTTTTCCCACACCTTGCTGTTTTCATTGTACCGGTAAGCCATGACCTCGCCGGCTGCTGCCGCTTCCCGTAACGACTCAGGCACCGGCAACAGCACCTTGCAGTCAGGAAATTGTTCAATACTTATCTGCTTACCTTTTTTATTTACCACCAGCACGTTTAACTCGTAAACATCGCCTGCCAGTTTAAATTTGTCGGCAAAGGGCTCAACCAGATTTTGAGCATCGCCGCTGCTTACTTTCTGGACTGTCAGCTGCAGTTGGGCTGTACTTGCAGCCATTATCTCCGGAACTTTGAGGCTGTCTGGAGATAGAATAAACTGCACTCCCTGAACGGTAACAGCCAGTGGCTTGCCTGTATTCAATATTTTAGTCAGTTGTTCGTTTGACAGAGCCAGTAAGTTTTGTGCTTTATCAGCCATTAAGGCAACCAGGCCGGTGGATCTGGCTTTTTGAATGGCAGTATTTAAGGCAGTATCGCTCACCGGGTCAGGAAGTTGGACAACGATGATATTCCCGGACACCAGGTCGTTCCAATTGGGAGGCTCCTGGTCCATGCTTGTAGAATAATACCAGATGATCTTGTCGCGATCATTAATACTACAATTTTCAGGACTTGTACTGGCGATTTGCCCGTTAACGGCATACATCCACCCGGCCATCCCGCTGTTAGCCTGTCCACCGATTGAATCCACCAAAATACCCCAAGCCCAGGTGGAGGTATGGTAATCAATACCAGAGGCATCCAGTGCACCCAAAACAGTAAAACCCCATCTATTTGTTTCGGCCACCCTTACATGATTAGAAGGGCCATATAAAAGTTCGCCGTTCATACCCACCACGGCCAGACCCACAGTCTTTGCCGTTCCGCCTACGCCAGAATTTACGGTCACACTGGCTGAAGCCGTGAGCCCGCCATAAACAGCATAGACTTCCGTCTGACCTGCTCTTAGAGCGGTGACCAGGCCGCTACTGTCAACTGAAACAATGCTGCTGTCGGCCGCGGACCACTGCGCATCCAGCGATACGTCAGCAGTCCCGTCCGCATTCTGCCAGAACGCCGATAACTGCACTGTACCGCCTACATTTAAGGTCGTACTGGATGGGTCAAGGTAAAGGCGCCATACAGTATGCTCATCCAGTGAATTATAGGCGCAGAGTGCCCAGGTAGCGCACATAGCGTTTCCTGACGTGCCAAAGCTCCCGTCGTCATTAAGAGCATTGTTCATCAAATAGTCAACAGCACTCTTCCCGCCGCTGCTCTTCCAGGCGGCAGGATCCATACCGCAGGTCTTTAAAGTTACAATCACTTCCGAGGTGTCGATGGTAGGATCGTCCATACCGGCCAAAAAGCTGCCGTCGGCTTGTTGTTGGTCTTTCATCCAGTTTAGACCGTTATTGATCGCATCTTGTATTAAAACATCACTTTTATTGGGATCCAGATAATTAAGAGCCCGCACTGCAGCGGCAGTAGCCATGAAATCAGCGTAATAATTGTTCTCCCATGTGCACCCCCAGCTTCCATAAGCAGGGTCACCAATTGTTTGGTTTTGTGTCCCTAAAATGTAGTCCTTTGCGTAGACTGTATTTATAACACTGATCGAGTCCGCCCTGCCTAAAAGATCATAGGCCGCTAAATTGCTGAAAATGCTGTAGTCTCCCGTATCAAATCCTGTACTGCTCTGTCTGTGTTGCAATATCTGTTCTATCTGGACGGCTAGATCACTTTGACCCAGTGCCTTCATAGCTGCCAGGTCCTGGCCGAGAAGCTTAGCGGAAACTATGGACGGGTCTGAAGCGTTTGATATATCATCATTTGCCGCGTTTATCACCGCATCTTTAAGACAAACCCCGGTATACATCCATGTACTTACATCAACACCTGCTTGGGTTAAAACATAAAGGGCGTAGGAACCCACCCCGGCATCGGAATTATTTATCCCTTTATCGGCATAATCGTTATAGAGAAACTGCACGGCGCTATCTGCCGGTGAACTTGCCGCCTCTGCCGTATTGATATTAACTAGTGATATAAATGATGTTACAATCATTATACCAACAAGCAGCAAGCCCATTTTTTTAATAGTTCTTTTACTATTGCTATACAACTCTCATTCCTCCCCAATTTTAATCTTTTATAAAACTGATCTGCCAGTTCGCATAATCATGATGCCGCATCTGTCCTGAGCACTGGTTTTCCGTCTGAAAGGTCCAGGGGATGTCCGCTGGCAATCCCCTTCAACGCAACTATACCATGGCCTTACCGTCAATCAGTTGTGGCGCGATACCGGATTCAACTAACCTTCCATTTACATTCAACTTAATAAGGTTATCAGCAAAAACCAACGCTACAAAACTTGACCAAAAAGCTTTTTTCAAAGAGCTACCTGACCTTTAGCGCCGCCGCCACACCTGCCGCAAAGAAAATTATGGAGTAAACAACCAGCACCATCAGAGAGAGCGGCATCATACCCTGACCGGAGGCAAGTGCCCGCAGTAAACAACTGGCGTGGGTCAGGGGCAAAACATCAACAATATAGCCGATAACTACCGGCAAGCGATCCGTTGAAAAGAATGTGCCGCACAAAAAAGACATGGGTAAAATTACAAATGTAGAGAAATTGGCCATATCTTCGTGGGAATTGACTACCATGGCGGCCACCGCCCCCAGCGCGGAGAAAAGAAAACAGGTAAGCAGCACCACCAGGAAGAACCAGCCGTTCACGGCCAGGTGCGCTCCGAACAAGAAGGCCAGCGCCAGGATAATCAGGGAAGCGATCAGCCCGCGCACGGTTCCGGCAAGCACCTTGCCCAGCATAAAGGCGCCGGGGCTGATCGGGGCAATCAGGTATTCATCCAGGGTCTTGTGGTAGAGCCGGCTCATGTTAAGGTTAATTCCTACAGCGTTAAAACTGGTATTCATGGCACTCAGGGCAATAATCCCAGGCACGATGAATTCCAGGTAATTGCCTCCGTTCATCTGGATGCTCCGCCCCAGTCCCCAGCCGAAGGCCACCAGGTAAAGCAGGGGGCTGACCAAGCGGGAAGCGAAGAACTTGCTGAAGGTGCGTCTTAAAACTATCATTTCCCGCCAGAATACAGTGTAGAAATCAATCTTCAATCACCTACCTTACGCCCGGTCAATTCGACAAAAACGTCTTCCAAATTAGCTTCCCGGATTACCACGTTCTCCGTCAGACTCCCGGCATATTGCGCGGCCTGCTCCCTACCGGCGAAAAACCGGTATTTTGTGTTGCCGTGATTTAGCACCTCAACGACTATCTCCCCAACCTTTTTTTTAAACTTTGCAGGTGTATCCAGGGCAATCAACCGGCCGTGATCCATTATCCCGACCCGGTGGCAGAGTACTTCCGCCTCTTCAATATAATGGGTAGTCAGCAGGACGGTCATACCTTCACTGTTCATTCTCCTGATTAAATTCCAAATTTTGCGCCGTGCCTGGGGGTCAAGCCCGGCCGTCGGCTCGTCCAGGAATAATACGCCTGGATGGTGCATTAAAGCCCTGGCAATCATCAGCCGTCGTTTCATCCCACCTGAATATTTTCCCGCCAGGTCATTGGACCGCTCAGTCAGTTCCACGTAAGCAAGGAGTTCTTGAATTCTCTGCTGCCGCTGAGCACGGGGCATTTTATGTAACCGCCCGTGCAATTCCAAGTTTTCCCGGGCAGTAAGTTCCAGGTCCAGGTTCATGTGTTGAGGAACCACGCCGATCTCCTTTTTAACCTTTCTCAAATCACGGTTTACCTCATAGCCGTTGATTGACGCACTACCCCCGGAGGGCCTGGTGAGCATGGTCAGCACTCTGACAATCGTTGTTTTACCAGCACCGTTTGGCCCCAGCAAGCCGAAAATCTCTCCCCGTCTAATTTTTAAATCAAGGTCAACTACGGCTTGAATGTTGCCGTACTGTTTGGACAATTGCCTTAGTTCGATCATCTTTACGACGCCTCCCAAACCTGCTGAAAATCTACAATATCAATAATGATGCGGTGGTCGTTATGCTAGAAAACCGTCTTCAGAATCTCAGTAATCTCGTTATATGTCCTTACTATGTTGCCTTCACCGACCTTATCCCGTTTAATAACTACGACAGGAATGTTCAGCGAAAGGGCTGCTGATATTTTGGTATCAGTTCCCCCCGCTCTCCCGCTGTCTTTGGTCACTATTACCTTGGCATTATAGCTCTTAAAAATAATCCTGTTCATTTCTTTAGAAAACGGACCCTGCATGGCTACGATGTCCTTGGGGGCGAGGCCCAAATCCTGGCATTTCCTGACTACTTTATGTTCCGGTAAAATCCTGACCACTATCCTCAGGTCCAGGCCTTTAACATTATCCAGAAATACCTCCAAGTTATTGCTGCCTGTTGTCAGAAAAATAGTCTTACCAAGGCCTGCTGCCTTCTTTGCAGCCTCTTCCCATGAAAAAACAGGGTATATAAGTGAGTTGTCAGGGAGGTTCGTTTCATCCCGCAAGTAGCGAATGCGCAGGATCCCCCTTTGGTTGCACAGCTCCTCCATCAGATTTGAGATCCTGCCGGGAAAAGGGTGGGTAGAATCCACGACAGCCTTAACTGCTTTTTGTTCCAGCAGGCGGAGCAACTCTTTTCGACCCAACTCACCGGTGAAGGCCTCCTGACTGCCGTCATCCATTGCCTGTTTGCAGCCGTATTCAGATGAAGTCAGGGTGATAACCCGGTAACCTTTTTGGGAGAGTCTGGTCACGATCTCTCTTCCTTCATGGGTGCCTGACAACAAAAGAATCATTGCTAAAGAATAACCTCCCAGCCCGTTAAAATAAAAATGCCCTAGCCGGTCAATTAACTAGGGAGACAGCAGTATCACGACCATTCTAACACCTCCCCGAATTGCTTCAGATGCGGTAGTTGGAATAGGCATGATACCGGATCGGGCTCATCATAAACTAAAGTTCAACTCATTTTAGTTTATTCACCATAACAGTATTCAGCTCGGGTATTACCGAGTCAGTATTAAGCTCAGTCTCTCAAGACCAAGCACCTATTCAAAAATATTTACTTTTAATAAAAAACCTCCACACGGTAAATGCGGAGGTTGTTGATACCCTATCAGGCCAAAATAATTGGCTGTTATTCCCTCCCCATCACTCGTGGGTACTGGCGGATAACAAAAATAAGCAGATATCCTGGCTCAAGATCATTGCTCTCTCTGCGCCTTCCCAGTTTTTCCGGTGGCATAATACAGAAGAACTCCCTTATACAGTGGCGGGACCGCGCCGGCTTTTTATCCGGCTTCCCTGCTTATCCTTTTCATATTAGGTTTTTTTAACTTTACTATAAAAAGATAATGAATGTCAATAAGCACCATTTAAAAATATTGAATCAGGTCTATTCATGCAGACTAAGCTGCGGCAGTACAGATTTAAGAAGATCCATTGACGGGCTGGCGGTATTGGTCAAAGAAGCCTTTCATGAAAGAAAACACCCCTTCTTTCTCTTGATGTAAAGGTGTGCTTGTTTTTACTCTTACCCGGTAAGCGCATTTTTTATTTCTTTTACTGCAAGATCTTCATTAACCTTGCTTACATAGCTTATAGGTATTCCTCTTTTTCTTACTTCACTAATAATCCGGTAGTACAGCTTGTGTCCTATGTGCCTTGCAAAGATAAACACATGATCAATACCGTCCAGCAGTCTGACATCGAAATTTTCCGAGGCGATAAACACAAAGTTCGGATATCGCTCTTTGATCTTTTTTTGCCAGCGCTCGAAACCGCCTGCAACCGCCACGTTTACCCTGCTCAAGTCAGGTCCCTGACTCATGCCGGACTCGGGCTGGATATTCTCATTACTCAGGGAAAACATCAGGTTGCGCAGTTCCACAAGCTCTTTCTCTTTTTCCTTTTCTAGAACCAGGCGCCTTTCTAATTCCTTAATCCTTTTCTCCATATCAGCGATCTTCCTGGTGTGCAATTCTTCCAAGTTATCTTTTAGTTCGGCAACCTGTCCGGCCAACTTCTTGGCCTGAGCTTTGTGGTAGTCCCGTTCGCCGGCAACTGCCGCGATAGCCTTTTTGTATGACTCCGTGTCTACCGGCACTAAATCTTTATTCCTCTCGAAGTAATATTCTTTGGCGTCTTTATATGCTTTTATCAGCCCTTTCAGCATAAACCCTGAAACCAAATATTTAGCTGCCTCGGAGGTGTCCTTGCCATCAAATTCTGTTATGTATGCCCCAAGAATCTCTTCGACATCCCGGTTCGATATTTCCAGGTTCTCAAAAATGCGGTTGATGCTCATCTCTTCAGTGTCATTCAGCTTTTCAAAAAAATATATGTGCTTTGTTAATTCCTTGTCCCCGACCTTAAAAACTGAGTTAAGGTTGTTTATATCTCCGTACTTGTCGCGTATTCTCGATTTCAACTCACGGATATTTTTCAATAACGGCCTTTCCATATTCCGCCGGCAAAATACTTTAGTATTATTCTTATTCCTTAACATTAAACGTTCAACCAGCACATAACCGACAGCATTAAACAGGTGATCCCTCTTTATTTCCTTCCCAAGCACATTGGCCATCCAAAGAAGAATGATTGTTTCCGTGTTCACCCTGCCGCTGCTTTTCAGATAGTCCATTCTACCTGCGAAATATTCCTCAATATGAATACACTCATTATTCTCCAGATAGATAAGAATATTGGGCCAAACTTTTTTGATTATACCAAAAAGACGGGTCCATATTTCATTGTCGTTTGTTTTTTCCAGATATAATAAAATACCAAGTGTTTTTTTAGCATACTCCTCCTGCTGCGTGGTCCCTTCTCTTACTATTGGGTGGTGGTAGTACTCCGACGCCTCGGCCAACTTATAGAGCCCGGCACCCATCTCTTTATAAATTTTATCCAGATCATGGTATGTTTTCTTTTCCTGCCCAAAAGCCTCCAACAAAAAGGGCATGAAGTCAATAGTTACCTTGCTTATGAGGACCACCCCCCGGAATTGGATATGAAGCTCAACTTTTAAAACAGCCTCCCTGGAGGCGTCATATAGACGCCTCCAAGAAGAAGCTAACAGTTACAAGAACCGTAAAGCTCTTTTATTATGCGTGAATGCCTGTCTTGGAACCCAAACCGCTGCCATGAGAAACGTGCTCCTCTTTCGTTAATATAGGAAAGTTCTCTACTATGAAGCAGTAAAGCAGGACAAGCGCGCTCCACATACCGATGGTGATTAAGAATTCCCAGATGGTGGGGAAATAATGACCGCCGGCGCTCTTGGCCATACCGGTAAAAACCACGTTCATCCGGTTGAAGACAACACCCGCCACCACCAGGATGGAGGCGGTCAGAACCCCCCACTGCTTGTTGCGGATGCCTGGAACAGCGTACATAAAAATCGGCAGCAGCACAAACACAATCATCTCGGTCAGGAACATGTTGCTCTCATAGGACCCGTCAAAAGCATTGGAGAAAACCCCCCGGTAGTTCAAGTCAACTATTTTCACAATGAAGTAAATAATCATCATCCACAGGGTGACCTTGGTCAGACTGGAGAAAACCGGCTGTTCAGGCTCCCGTCCGTAGGTTCTCGCCGCCAGGGTCCCTTCGATGGTGACCATGGCCGGACCCAGGAAAAAGGCGGACCAGACAAAAAAGAAGGGGATGATCATGGACCACCACAGAGGGTTCAGCCTGTTGACCGCGACAATGTAGAGCGATCCCAGTGACGACTGGTGCAGGGTAGGCAATACAATCCCGATGATCAGCCAGAAAGGCATAGTAGCACTAAGAATTCTCTTTAAAGAAGGACAGTGCACCTTTTCGAAAAAGATATCCCCGAACTCAAGTACCTGTACCGTGGTGTAAAGTGCAATACACCAGAAAACCTCAAACAGCACCGAGTGATAGCCCCAGTAGAAAAATGGCCGCCAGAAATTGTACCACCTCCCGAT
Organism: Pelotomaculum propionicicum; assembly: GCF_004369225.1. Classification (GTDB taxonomy): domain Bacteria; phylum Bacillota; class Desulfotomaculia; order Desulfotomaculales; family Pelotomaculaceae; genus Pelotomaculum_B; species Pelotomaculum_B propionicicum. The sequence continues at coordinate 16,198 of NZ_QFFZ01000027.1, read as the reverse complement.
ATCCAGGAAAAGGCCGACCAGTGCAATGATATAACCCAGCAAGGAAGTCAGCAAAGCAGCGCGGGCAACCGGCAGGTATTTATCCTTGTGCAGGACGTGCACAATAAGGGCTGTGCTGAAGCCGCCGCCGGCCAGGGCGATGCCGCAGAGCAGGTCGAAGCCGATCCACAGCCCCCAGGGCCACTGGTCACTCATGTTGGTCACAGAGCCCAGGCCGTAAATAAAACGGTAAAGGCTGGCTATGGCCGCGATAATTACAAATAAAATTAATAATTTCCTAAAACCTGTCACTCTAAAACTCCAGTTCTTATTTTCCATTAAATCTTCGCCTCCAGTCAACTCTTAAGTATTATTTTTTATCAACAGGAGCGTATAGTTCTTCCTCGTTATGGACCGTGGCCCGCCGTTTATTATACCAGTACATGCCGGTCAGCAAGGCGCCCCAGCCAATAAATATACCGGGGGTCCATTTCAGCACCTGCCAGGTGTATTCCGGGATGGGTTTTTCCGGAACGTTGGTCTTAAAGCCAAGCTGCTCAAACGGCACATCCGATATATAGAGCCAGGACGTGCCGCCCGCTTCTTTGGCGCCATATACCTGATTGATGTACAAACCGGGCTTGGCGGCTATACGTTTATTTGCTTCTTGGACGATTTGCTCCCGCTCACCGAAAACAATGGCGCGGGTGGGACAGACACTGGCGCAGGCCGGCATCTGATTGTCTGCCACCCTGGACAGGCACATCTGGCACTTGAGCACCCTGGGAAACGGCTTATCCCACTCAAACCTCAGGATGCCGAATGGGCAGGCAATCATGCAGTAACGGCAGCCCACGCATAACTTTTCATTATAGACTACCGGACCTTCAGGGGTCTTCTGGATAGCCCTGGCAAAGCAGGCGCTGGCACAGGCCGGCTCAACACAGTGAAAACACTGCTGTTTCACAAACCGCCTGACCGTCTTGCCGTCCTTCTGGACGTGGTTGTCCCGCACCACCGTCCACCTGTTCGGAGCAAGTTCATTCTTTCCGGTCTGGCGCGGTTTGGCTCCTCCTTTTGTGTCTGCATCCAGACCATTGTATAAACGGCAGGCGACAACACAGCTTTCACAATCAATGCACCTGGTAATATCGACTAGCACTCCCTTGGCGCTGGCCACTTCACATCATCCTTTCCTTAAAGGCATAAATAAATTGCTTCTGCACAACTTGTCTGTCTGCTTATACCGGTCCTACCCAACCAGGGCAAACAGGCGTTTTAGTTTTTCAGCGCGGGAATGGTATTCCGTATGCAGGAGTTCTTCTGACAGTTCGCTCATCGGGTGTTGCAGGAAATCTTTATAAAGCGCCGCGACTTCCGCATTATCGTGACTCATCCGCTTGGGCCGTGAGGCATCGGCTTTGTAAATCGCGGCAATCCTCTGTTCTCGTACCGCGTCAGTGGGCGGAACGGCTGTACGGGGCTGGCCGCCGCCGGCGATACAGCCGCCCGGACAGGCCATAAATTCAATAAAATGCCAGGGCGCGTTGCCCGCCCGGACTATATCCAGGACCTTACGGCCGTTGGCCAAACCGTGGCAAACGGCTACCCGCAGCGTCCCGACACCAGGTATTTCCGCCGCCGCTTCTTTTACTCCGGTGAGGCCGCGTACAGGTGTCAGGTTTAAGAACAGCGGTGGAGGCTGATTCCCGGTAATAAGGAAGTAGGCGCTGCGCGCGGCAGCTTCCATAACACCGCCGGTGGCGCCGAATATTATCGCCGCGCCGGTCTCTTCGCCCATTAGACTGTCATACTTTTCCTCGGGCAGGGCGGCAAAGTCTATCTTCTTTTGTTTAATCATCCGGGCCAGTTCCCGGGTGGTAAGCACCACGTCCACATCGCGCAAACCTTCGCGTTTCCAGTACTCTGCACTGTCGTTCATTTCCGGCCGCTGTGCTTCAAATTTTTTTGCTGTGCAGGGCATTACAGAGACAGAAACGATACTGGCGGGATCAATTCCCTTTACTTTCGCGTAATAGGTTTTGGCCAAAGCGCCGAACATCTGCTGGGGCGACTTGCAGGAGGACATGTTGGGCAGGAGTTCCGGGTAGAAGTATTCACAAAACTTAATCCACCCCGGCGAGCACGAAGTGAACTGGGGCAGTGGCTTTTTCACCTCGCCTTTGATCCTCTTGATCAATTCTGTGCCTTCTTCCATAATAGTCAGGTCGGCGGTAAAGTTGGTATCCAGGACGGCGTCAAAGCCGAGCTTCTTCAGCGCCGCCACCTGCCGGCCCTCGACCCATGTCCCGGGCGGCAGGCCGAACTCCTCGCCCAGAGCCACCCTGGTGGCAGGCGCTGTCTGGACCAGAACGTACTTGCTTTTATCAGCCAGGGCGTCAAAGACTTTTTGCGTGTCGTCACGTTCGCTGATCGCCCCGGAGGGACAGGCCATGGAACACTGGCCGCAGTGTACGCAGATGGTTTCATCTATTACCGGCAGATCGTAATAACCGTGAACACTTTGGATGTTTTGGCAGGTCTCCAGACACTGGCCGCATAATATGCATTTCTGGTCGTCCCGTACAATGGACGGATTGTCCGCGTCGATGGGAATGCGGCCGCGCACCTGCGCCGGCAAGTTCCCCGCCACATTATACTGGTAAGGCAGCCAGCCCTCCCCGCCGGCATGTTCCCCGCCCTGTCCGGCGCAGCCGCTCAGGGCGCCGGCCAAGCCAACCAGCAATCCTGATCCGGCTGCCATTTTTAAGAAGGTGCGGCGTGTCATCTCCTTCTTATCTGTGCCACAAAGACTATCTTTCATGATCTCTCCCCCAACTAAAAATGATTTTTTACATGGTATAATATGGTATATTGACTATAATATGAAGGCCGCTAGTTATTGCTTATCACCTCCTATCAAAAAAATTGACCTTGCCCATTGGAAAAAGGACAAAGCCCTGCCTTTTCAGCAAAACTTTTCTTCTCCTTTCCGCAATGGGAGGCATGGCAGTTTCCCGTCACACCCTAACGGCCGGAAAACCATACCCTGGCGGCTAAGGTTTAGCCCGGCTCGGAGAACTTTTTGTTTCAAAAAACTATCAAGTATTCCCGTAAAATAAAAAGACCACGTGGCGCCTGTTTCTACAAGCAATTAACCTCCGTGGTCCTGCAAACAATATTCATACCTGATGTAAGCATGCTTTTTATAAATTGTTAGTAAATAGTAAACCTCAGCATATCATTTTTATCGATCAAGCTCAGACCTTCTTAGTCAGTAACTTGATATAACATGAACCAATTCTTAACCAGTAATATTGTAATTCCGATAAGCGTGCATCCATTACATCGCTTCTTGAAACTATTTTATCCACTATTCTTCCAAAGGTCAATTGCTTTGTTAGTATATTTATGACAAATCAGATCTATGTCTCAAAAGGTAAAGCTAAGTTAACTGACCAGGGGGTGCTTTGCATCCGACTGAAAACTAATTGACGGGGTTGTCAAAATATGATATATTTTATCAGTAATGTAAGCCAAGAAGGCTTACGCTGTGTTAAGTTTTCTCTTGTAAAGCGGACCCATGGAGGGACTGAGGTATTTATGATCCCTTCGTGGGTTATTTGTTTCTCTTAGGTAGCTAGCGTGCCGGCATACAAAAGACAAATACATAATCTACTCCAAGTTTAATATTTAGTTGAGGAGATGATATTTGTGCATATGGCAGATGCCCTGATTTCACCCGTTGTGGGTGGAACAATGTGGGTGGCTTCAGCGGGGGTTGCCGCTTATTCCATCAAGAAAATTCAAAGCGACTTAGACCAGAAAAAAATACCGTTAATGGGGGTTATGGGCGCTTTTATTTTTGCCGCCCAAATGATCAACTTCACCATACCCGCCACCGGTTCCAGCGGACATTTGGGAGGAGGGATGCTGCTTTCTGTTTTACTTGGGCCTTACGCGGGGTTCCTCACTATGGCTTCAATCCTGGCGATACAGGCACTGTTTTTTGCCGACGGCGGCCTGCTGGCCTATGGCTGCAATGTTTTCAACCTTGGCTTTTTCACCTGCTTTATCGCTTACCCGCTTATCTACAAACAGATTATGCGCCGGGGTTATACTCCTGCCCGCATGTTCAGCGCAGCCATGCTTTCCGCTGTTATCGGACTGCAGCTTGGCGCGTTCGGGGTGGTCCTGGAAACCTTGTTTTCCGGTAAAACGGAATTGCCCTTCAACACATTTGTGCTGCTGATGCAGCCCATTCACCTGGCCATTGGAGTGGTAGAAGGACTTGTTACGGCCGCTGTTATAGGATTTGTCTGGAAAGCGCGGCCTGAAATTATAGAAAACGCCTCTATAGGTAAAGCTTTGGGTAGTATTTCAATTAAGAAAGTTATGACAGGTCTTGTTGTTGTCGCCTTGTTTACCGGGGGCATTTTATCGTGGTTCGCTTCCTCTCACCCGGACGGCCTGGAATGGTCCATGTTCAAAACTGCCGGGGTTGAAGAGCTTGAGTCTTCAGATGGAATCCACCAGACAGCCGGAGAAATTCAAGAGAAGACCGCTTTTTTGCCGGATTACAACTTCAAAGCCGCAGAAAGCGAAGCGGAACCAAGCGACTCAGAGAGCGAGGAAGCCTGGCCGGCTGTCAGTGCCGGTACAAGTGTCTCAGGGGTAGTCGGAGGCACGCTTACACTGGCGCTTGCCTGTCTTATCGGCCTTGGCATCAGCATTGTCAAAAGACGGGGTAAAGCAAGCGCCGCTTGAATATAAAGCGGGTGGGCTACCCACCCGTTATTATTTTGTACAGGACTTGGTTAAAAATATGGCAGGCATTATACAGTCATTGTATGAAATTCGCTTTCTGGATGAGCTTGCGGAAAAGCGGACAGTTATTCACAACATCCATCCGCTGGCCAAGCTTCTTACCACGCTGATTTACATAGTGGCGGTGGTTTCTTTTGAAAAATATGAAGTAAGCGGGCTCCTGCCGCTCATTTTTTACCCCGTAATTATCATTGGGCTGGCAGAAATCCCGCTGCTGCCCATCTTAAAAAGATTACTGCTGGTTGTTCCTTTTGCTTTAGGCATAGGCGCTCTCAATCCTGTTTTCGATCACAGGATCGTTTTTACGGCCGGCTGGTTTACACTCACAGGAGGCTGGGTTTCCTTTTTTTCTATAGTCATTAAAAGCATTCTGACCGTCCTGGCCGCCCTGACCGTCATCGCCACCACCGGTATGAACAGGATATCGTTTGCGCTGCGCCTGCTCTTTGTGCCACGTGTGCTGGTACTTCAGCTACTGCTCACTTACCGCTATATTTCCGTATTAATGGAGGAAGTCGCCAGGGTTTTACGGGCTTATCACATGCGCGCGCCTTTGCACAAAGGCGTGCGTTATAATGCCTGGGGGTCACTGGCCGGCAACCTTCTGATCAGAACTTTTGAAAGGGCGCAAAACGTGTATCAGGCTATGGTCTTAAGAGGATTCACAGGAGAATACAAGACCGGCGGCGCCCCCCAAATAACTATTACAGACTTGCTGTATTTGACAGTCTGGACGCTGTTTTTTGCAGCGGCGCGCCTTTTTGACATCCCGGCGCTGATTGGTTCGCTGGTTACGGGAGTGGTCAAATGAGTCATCATATTACGGAAGTAAAAGAACTGCACTATGTTTATCCTGACGGGCTGGAAGCTTTAAGCGGCGTTTCATTTCGCATCTACCACGGGGAAAGCGTAGGTCTGGTCGGCGCAAACGGCGCCGGCAAGTCCACCCTGCTGATGCTGCTTGTAGGCGTGCTTTTTCCCTCTAAGGGGGAAGTCATGGTGGGGGAAATGCCGGTGAACAAGAAAACCCTGCCGCTGATCAGGCAAAGGGTTGGGATGGTATTCCAGAATCCGGACGACCAGCTTTTTATGAATACAGTATATGATGATGTGGCTTTCGGCCCGCGCAACTATAACCTCGGTGAGCCGGAGGTGGAAAAACGGGTCATCCAGTCAATTGAAAAGGTGGGCATTGCCCATCTGAAAGACCGTGCTCCGTATAAACTGTCGGGGGGAGAAAAGCGCTCCGCGGCCATCGCCACCATTCTTTCCATGATTCCCGATATACTGGCCATGGACGAGCCGTCGTCAGGCCTTGACCCTAAATCCAGAAGGCGGCTGATCAATCTGCTGAAAGGGTTTTCACACACAAAGATCATTGCTTCACATGATCTGGACATGGTGCTGGAACTTTGTGAAAGAACAATGGTGTTAAAGAATGGCAAGCTAGTGGCAGACGGTCCTACAGCAGAAATTTTAAACGATGCGGTATTATTGGAAAACTGCGGGCTGGAGATCCCACTTGGTTTACAGAACTGCCCTGTCTGCGGGTCAACAAAGTAAAACATTCAATTCCAAATTGAAAGACAGCAAAAATTAAAGTCTCTTTGTATATAATACAAAGAGACTTATCACTCAATAACTACTGCCTTTCAGAGTCCCAGTCACCCTTTGTAATGTAGAACTCTTCCCTGGTCTCGGTGATATCCTTCTTGATCTGCAGCAGCTTTTTGATGTGGTTGTATTCTTCATCCATCAGTTCTTCTATCGCAAATTGTTCCTCCGGCGGGACTGCCTTTTTGAACAGGCCGAAAAATACGATAGAATCTTTTTCAAAGCCCAAAGCTAGATCAATAGCCTCGAGAGGAGTATTGATTTTGCCGGCCAGTTCAGCCGCGTCAATATCACTGGCAAACACATTGCAAACATTTCTAGCCTTTCTTGTTTCTCGACCTTTTGGGACCTTTGTCCCTGCTTGGAGAGGACAGCAGGCGATACTTCTGAATTTTACGCACCACTGTCGACTGGTTGATAGCCAGCGCTTCAGCTACCTTGTAGGTGTTTTTCAGCCGGTTGTAAGCAATGGTAACCAACTGTTTCTCCAGCTCTTCCACAGCTTCTTTCAGAGGACAGATGTCCAGCACATAAACCCGGTTGGGAAACCGGCTTTTGCCATCAAAGATGTATTCAGGGAGGTGTCCGACCGCTATCTGCGCGCCTTCTTTGGTAACCAGCAGCCTTTCCACCAGGTTTTCCAGTTCCCTGACATTGCCCGGCCAGTTGTAGCTCTTTAAAATATCTACGGCCTCACTGGTAAAGCTCTTGTTTTTATCATATTTCGCGTTCAGTTTATCCAAAAAATATTCTATCAGGACAGGAATATCCTCCTGCCTGTAACGCAGGGGCGGTATAATTATGGGAATCACATTCAGCCTGTAATACAGGTCTTCCCTGAAAAAGCCGTCCGCAACCATTCGCTGGATATCCCTGTTCGTGGCGGCGACAAAGCGGATGTCCACATCAACACACTTGTTTCCGCCAACGCGGATCAGTTTTTTATCTTGAATTACCTTTAACAGTTTCACCTGCAGGCTTAAAGGAAGTTCGGTTATTTCATCGAGGAAAACCGTCCCGCCGCTGGCCAGTTCCAGAAATCCCTTTTTCCCTTCTTTAGCTGCCCCGGCAATAGCCCCGCCCTCGTAACCGAACAATTCCGATTCAATTAAATGATCAGGTATTGCTCCGCAATTAACGGTTATATACGGTCCTTCGGACCGTTTGCTCAACTTGTGCAGCCGTAGTGAAACCACACCTTTACCCACGCCGGACTCGCCCATGATCAGCACAGTGGAATCCACCTGGGCCACCTTATCCACCATTTCCAGCACGCGTTTCATCTGCGGGCTCTGGGCTATTAATTCAGCGCTCCTGCTTTTTTCCTCGCTTAATTTTAAGAGCTGACGCCGGTAGCTTTCAACCAGTTGTTCAGTATCCTCCAGCTGTTTCTGGAGATTCAGCAGTTCGGTAATATCCCTGGAGTTGACAACTATCCTGATGATTTCGCCATCATCATTGAAAATAGGGTTGCCGGTGGCAATCAAGTGCTTGCCGCATATAGTTTTCTGTTTAATAGTAACCCGTTTCTTTTCCTCGAACACCAGCCTTGACACAGAGGGGTTGTAGTACCCTTCTCTTTCCAAATCATTGATATTTTTCCCGAGCAGAGTCTCAACCGGAACTCCGTAGTTGGTTTCTCCAGCGGTATTTATTCGTTTGGTGACACCTTTTCCGTCAATCACATATATTTCATCATAGGAAGAATTAAATGTGTCTTCGAGTTCTTTAATCAACTCTTTTTGCTCATTCAACTCATCCCAGTAAAAATCCCAGCCGGTAATGTCAATTAGAAATACAACCGATTTGGCGGGTTTGGCTGCGGCATCCAGGCGCTCCACAACATAAGTTTTTTCACCGGCAGCAATTTTCACCGCATTAGTGGACTTTTTAACTTTGTCCGCTATTGAATTGTCGCTGTCAATGATTTGTCTGGCCAATTTGTTTATGTCTATGATCTGGTCATTGTGATCATAGACAATGATGCCGACTGGCAGTGATTGAAATACTTGGTGCAACAGCAAACAGCCCAACTCCTCCAAATCAAGGATGTCCACAGCTTCTAATATATGTCATACAATTACCTTAATATTAGACAAAATGAGACCTCACACCTTTTTTTGCAAGGTCTCATTTTAATATTTTTTGTTTTTTATTTATTTAATCATCGGCTTGCCCATGGGAAACTTCATACCGGCGCCCTCAAGGATGCCTCCGGCTGCCATGACTATGCCAAACAGACCTGCCACAAAGAATCCCCAGCCGCTGATGGCCGCCAGATTTATTCCCCAGTAGAGCAGGGCCAGGCAGATGATGCCCACGTCGGCGCCTATTACCGAAACCGCGGCGGTCCACGGCGCATACTTCATGAAGATAGGCGTGGTCAGGATCAGGACTATGCCCAGGATCAGCCACTCAAAACCAAGGATACGGGGATCCAGAGCCCATTTGTTGATTGCCGCGAAATAGCCAATGGCATAGTTTAAAGCTGAGGCAAAAGCGAAAAACGAACCGAAATACAGCCAGGTAACACCGCCGGCCAGGTTGCCCAGCTTAAGCTGAGTGACAGCCGCTCCCAGGTAAGGTATGGTGCAGGCCAAAGAAATGGCAGCCATATAAATAAGAGCTTTATCATTGACATACCCGCATAAGAGCGCCCAGGCCATCCAGGTGGCTATAGAATAGGCAATCCAGCCTGCCGCCCCGGCGTCCGCTATTTTAACATTGTTATCAGACATAAGTTGACCTCCTTCTAGTTAGTTGTTTAAAAGGGTAGTTGTTACATATTAGGCCATAACGGCTTTACGTCCCCTCTTGCTTTAGTAAAAAGGGCCTCTATGAAACCGGTATTAAGGTCTCCTTTGGCGAATCTTTCACTGCCTAGAATCAACAGGTTCACAGGAATCGTAGTCTTTATGCCCTCGATTTTAAAATCTGTTAAACCCCTTTTCAGTTGGTCGATAGCCTTAAGACGTGTTGGCCCCCAGGCTATGACTTTAGCCAGCAGGGGATCGTAATAGGGCGGCACCGTACCGCCTTCCTCTAAGGCGTGATCAATACGCAGAGCGCCTTCATCCATTTCGGGGAAATCCAGTTTCTTAATAGTTCCCGGTGAAGGGCAGAATGTAACGGGATCTTCTGCATAAACCCTGGCTTCTATGGCATGGCCCTTCATTTCCACATCTTCCTGCCCGATCTCCAGTCCCTGGCCGGAAGCAATGGTCAGCTGCCTTTGCACTATATCGATCCCTGTCAAAAACTCTGTTACCGGGTGTTCCACCTGCAGCCTGGCGTTTACTTCCATAAAGTAGAAATTGCCGTCCTCCGACCTGAGGTACTCCATCGTGCCCGCTCCCTGATAACCCATCGCCAGCGCCAACTTGCGGGTGTACTCAAATAGTTTTTTCCGCTCCTCCCCGGTTACTACCGGCGAGGGTGATTCTTCTATGATTTTTTGATAACGTCTCTGGATCGAGCACTCTCTCTCACCCAGGCATACGCAGCCGCCCAAACCGTCGGCGAGAAACTGGATTTCAATATGCCTGGGGTTGATAATTTCTTTTTCAATGTAGCATTCAGGGTGGCCAAAAGCTAACATGCCGATTCTGGAAATTCTTTCGAAAGCTTCCTTGACCTGCCCTTCCTCCTTGACCAGCTCGATCCCCTTCCCGCCACCTCCTTTGTCCAGTTTTAGGACGATGGGATACCCGTGTTCGGCGGTAAACCTGTAAATATCATCAACGCCTTCAATTGTGTTGATGGTGCCTGGCACGACCGGCACTCCAGCCTCCGTGGCGATCGAACGGCAGAAGCACTTGGAATCGATGGAATTCAGCACGCTGGTAGGCGGGCCCACCCAGGTCGCGCCGCAGCCGTAAACCGCTTCAGCGAATGAAGCGTTTTCCGACAAAAATCCATATCCCGGGTGGACGGCGTCAGCCCCCGATTCTTTTACCGCGTTGATGATTGACCCGATATTGAGGTAACTCTTAACAGGGTTGGCAGGGCCGATGTTGTATGCCTCATCGGCCTGCTTCAGATAAAACATATTCTTGTCGGCGTCGGAATAAACGACAACCGTTTTGATACCAAGGTCCCTACAGGCTCTCATAACTCTGGTAACTATTTCGCCTCTGTTGGCGATAAGCAGTTTCTTAATCACTATTTCATCTTCCCTCGTATTCTTTATGCCTCCAGAATAATCATGGGGCTGCCTATTTCCATTTCATCCCATTCCTTGACAAGTATGCTTTTTACTACTCCGTCACTTTCAGCAAAAACCTGAATCTCGGTTTTCATACAGTTAATAACCGCGACCTCCTGCCCGGCGGTTACTTTGTCCCCTTCATTGACAACCACACGCGCGACCAGACCCGGCATGTGCGCTTTTACTGTAATTTCCATTTATTTTCCTCCTTTTTTGCTAAGACTGCTAGGAATTGACAAGACTTTTTAGCGGAATCCCCAGCCGCTCGTATTCTTCTTTAATTTTCCTGACTACTTCGGCGGCGTTTGGCGAATCGCCGTGACAGCATACTGTGTCCGCTTCGGCGTCAATCAACTTGCCGCTGATGGTGTTGATTTTTTTATCTACTGCAACCATTACGGCTCTCTGGGCGACTTCCTCCGGCGAGCGGGCTTTCTTGGTGCGCTCCAGTACCCAGTTGCCGTTGTCGTCATAGCTGAGGTCAACTAATATCTCAGCAGACATCTTTAAACCCATTTTCAGACCCATCTGCCAGATCAGCGTACCTCTGGGAATCATCACAAACAATGCGGGGTCAAACATCTTGATGGCGTCAAGGTAAGCCTCAGCGTATTTTTCTTCATCCGACACCATCCGGTAAAGTATGCCGTGCGGCTTTACATGCTGCATTTTCATGCCGTTGATCTTTAAAAAAGCGTCCAGCGCTCCCAACTGGTAAAGTGTATCGCTTTTCAGCTCTTCCGGGGTGATATCCATGCGTCTTCTGCCAAAACCCCTCTTGTCTTCCAAACCAGTGTGCGCCCCAACGGCAACCCCGTATTTTTTGGCCAGTAGGACCGTCTCAAACATCACCAGAGAGTCGCTGGCATGAAAGCCGCAGGCGACGTTAGCCGAGGTAATATATTTCATAACCTCTTCATCATTGCCCAGTTTGTACCTGCCAAAGCTTTCACCCATATCAACGTTAAGGTCCATTTACTTATCACCCCTTTCTCACCATACCGGCATTATTAGGCTAAAGATTTTTCGCTCAGCCATTCCCTTTGCTGTTTGCGGGCTTCCACAGCTTCTTCCTGCGTGCAGAAGACAAATTTAATGAAGTCCCTGCCGGGTGTCCCCTGGCCTATTTTCCACAAGTCAGCGTTAATCACGTGCAGGGCGCTCATATAACCGCCCAGGGTCGGCCCGTCGGCGATAAGAAGGATCGGTGTGTTGCCGCAGATGTTTAGCGAGCCGCGGATAGCGTAGGCGTGGTCAAGCACGTTTGACGGGTGGCTGCCGGCTACTCCCCCGTCCGGCCTGGCAAAGGACAGTTCACTGGCCTCGGCAAGCCGCACGGCGGAACGGTTGGAGTTCAGCTGAACCTTATGTGAATTGGCAAACAGGTAATCCATTCCCTCTTTGGTAAGGTAATCGGGCGAGGTGTTGGGACCGGGTATTGCCCTTAAGACCCATTCTCTGGAATACTCCGGGATGGCTTCCGGCTTAAGTTTTCTTCCTTTAAGGCTGTCCAGGTCTTTTGACGGCTTGCCGAACTTCAGCACATCATCCTTTTGCAGTTTTCTGCCTTCATAGCCGCCGTAACTGCCAAACAGGCAGGTTGACTTGCTTCCCAGCACCAGCGGCACATCAATGCCGCCCGCCACACCGATATACGCCCTGAAGCCAAATTCTGCAAAGTGGGAGAATTTTATTACGTCACCTTTATTAACTTTGATTGACTCCCAAAGAGGAATGGGCTGATTGTTCAGGGTCGGCTTCATATCTGTGCCCGTGACACTAATTACAGCATCTGTCTCAAATTCAGCCTGGAAGTATCCGCCTGCGATCTCTATGCCAGCCTCACCGGGCTGATTGCCCACCAGCACATTGGCCAGGCCAAGGGCAACATTGTCAAAGGCGCCGGAAGAGGACATTCCATTATCCAGGTAGCCTATTCTGCCCGGCCAGTCCTCAACAACAGTCTCAATTCCTCCGTTGATTATTTTCAACATGCGTCTTTCCTCCCTATTTTAATATTGGCTTAAACACGCGGCGCAGCCTTCGTACCGGCTTCCTGCCTGGCCAGAAGCTCTTGGACCTCTTTTTGGACTTCCGGCTTATTATAGAATTCGAGCCAGTCTTTTACCTTGAATTTATCAGTTTTTATATCGTAAACGTAGTCGGTTTCTTCGTGAACATGCTTGTAGATATAGAGAATTTCCTCTTCCGTGACCTCGTGGAATTTGATCCTGTCGCCGGCCTTGAAGAAAGTCGGGCTTTCTTTGAAGAGAGGGTGTTTCTGGGCAAACTGGAAGATGGGAATCGTCCTGCCAAAAAGCTGATAGCCGCCGCCGGTCGGGGTGGGGTAAACATACAGGCACGGGCCGCCAATGCCTACCGTTCCTTCTGGAGTCCAGGTCCTGGGCGGGTTGTATTTAGGCACCACAATGGCGTACCTGGGGTCGAGGGGCCAGAAGAAACCGCCGCCCGGCCAGAAGCCGTTGCCGCTGTTGTACCATTCAGTGGCGCACACCATGTCTTTGATGCCCTGTACTGAACAACCGTTGCACATGGCCATATATTCAATGTTGTAACCGTTAATGACATTGGGAGCGCCTGGCCTTACCTCTTTGACGTATTTTTCAACCGCTTTCTTGGTTTCGCTGTCTTCAAAGGCTATCGGCAGCGAGATGAGGCGTGATTCAAACTCTATGTCTTCAACGTGCTCTAGTTTGTTTTCTTCTTCCTCAATCTCTTCAATCAATTTTTTCACAGAAAGCACTTCAGGGTCAAAGTGGAACATGTTTGTTCTGATGCCAGGCACTGTCTCATAGAGTCCTTTGATGTTTTTGGCCTTCACCGCTCCATTGACCGTCAATACCCGGAAAGAGTCCACCAGGTTAAAACGCGGGATGGAGCCGTATTCCACCTGCAGAAAACCGTCGCCCGCCTGCCGGAATAGGACCTCCGGCCTTGATTCAGCTTCAGGGAGCTTGTCCAGGATGACATCATAATTTTTTTGATCCATACTCTTTATTTAACCTCCTGTCTTATTAATTTCCCAATATAAGTGAACTTTTAAATTATTCTGGATACTCTCCAGAAAAGCCTGCTGCTCCCACTTCCCTTCCCTGGCTTTGATTATGTCCTGATTTTCATCATTTGATGAAAAACAAACCCGTTTGATAAACAATCAACTCTACATCCAGCCGCGTATGGAATAATAATCACGCAGCATGTAGTCCATTTCTTCCTGTGTAAGGGAGGCGCCGGTCTCAGGCAGTTTCTCCCGGTACATACGCTTGGGCAGGTTGTCGCTTGCCCTGTCCAGCCCTTCCCGCAGGTTAAAATCATGGGTCATGGTAATGATCTCGTTGGCCATGCGGCGCAGTTCTTCCACTGAATAGTACCAGCCGGTCAGAGCTTTGATTATGGTCTGCAGTTCATCCCACTGCAGCAGGTCCCTGTAAAAAACACAGTTAATCAACGTGTTAAATATAGTCAGCCTGTCCTCGAACTCTATGTACAGCGCCGCCTTGCCCTCTACCACTGACGGAGAAATCATACCTGCCAGTTCCGGCTTGTAAAAGGTGGCCCGCAGGTGGCAGGCGCCGCGGGCGGAAGTGGCGTAACCCAGGCCGACACCCTTTAACACCCGGGGATCATAGCCCGGAGGTTCCATGCCCTTCACATGTATGGCTGCTTCCTCAAGGTTTAATATCCTGGAAGCCTGTACAATTCCGTCCGACAACACCGCGCCCGGACCTTTCCTGAAAGCGATATCCCCCAATAACCTGGCGGCCCCTTCAGTATCCCCATAAGCGGGAAAATCAGGGTTTACGCCTCTGGCACGGGCTTCCATGGCCAGGGCCACCAGGTTGCCGGCTGAGATTGTGTCCATGCCGTAGCGGTCGCAGAGGTCATTAAGGTAGATGATATCTTCCATGCGGTCAATACAGCACAGCCCGCCAAAGGCGTAAATCGTTTCGTATTCAGGCCCTTCAATGGTCAGTCCGGCCCGCGGCCCGGACTTTACAGTGGTCAGGTCGCCGCAGGCCATAAAGCAGCCGGGACAGGTCTTCGGCTTAACCTCAAAGTTATTTATTAATGCTTCACCGCTGATTTTTTCCCAGCCGTCCAAAACACCCTTCGACCAGTAGCGGGTCGGGAAGGCTTTGGCGCTGTTCAAAAGCGCCACCATCTGGGGTGTGCCGTATTTTTTATAGTTGACCACACCGGGCAGGTCCTTGGAATTAGCAATCAGGTTTTTTACAAAGCTTTTCAGCATTTTTTCATCCGCACAGGCAGGTTTTTGGGCGCCGTGAAACACGACAGCCTTTAAGTTTTTGCTGCCAAAGACCGCCCCTAGCCCGCCCCGGCCGGATGAGCGCCAGTAATTGTTTTCCACACAGGCCAGGCGGACCAGGTTTTCACCGGCTGGGCCTATCACCACAGCCTGCGCGCCTGGTACTCCCACCCGCTCCTTCACTATATCCTCGGTTATGTAAGTTTCTTTACCCCACAGGTCGCCGGCCTGATGAAATTTGACCCTTTGGTCCGATATCTCTAAAAATACCGGCTTTTCCGACCTGCCTTCTAAAATAATGGCGTCATAACCAGTGGCTTTGATTTTCGGCGCAACCTTGCCGCCCGCGTAAGATTCAGCGTATCCCCCGGTCTGGGGGGATTTGCTGTATAAGCCGTGGCGGCTGGAACCAGGCATTACCGTGCCTGTAGCGGGCCCCACCGTGAAGATGATTTTGTTGCCGGCGCCCAGCGGGTCAACACCCTGCGGCACATTTTTCAAAAGCAAATATGTGCCCAAACCTTTACCGCCAAGATACCGCTTTAAAGTTTCAGGCGGGATACTCTCTTCCTGGTGTGTCCTTCCGGTGAGATCCACTCTAAGAAGTTTTCCGTAAAAAGCATGCAGCACAGTTTAAAACCTCCGTTACTTATATATATATAATTTTTGCGAAACAGTATTTCAGTCAGTTAATTAAATAACCGATAAGCTATGAATGCAATATGGCATTAAAAAAATAAAATCTCAAAAATAGACAATATAGATAGTCTGCACTTTTATGTATGATGCGATATTGCATTGTGTGAATGATATGAAACATTAACTTTTTATGGTTATCCTGGGTAAATAAAATGACGCTCAAATGAAGAATAAACCACTATGTTGTCTGCGAGCGCCATTGCTTTTATATTGATTTTTGTTAAGGATTTTATCATTAGTATCCTAAATTGTCAATTACTATTTTCCTTTTTAACCATACGATAATGTAGAACAGCATCTGCATTTGGATGCCTGACAAGCTTACTGATTGCCAACCGCGCATCACTTTTGCGCAAACTCTGCAAACTTAAATAAACCATGAAAATTACTAATAATATATGTAACAGGAGGGATATGTTACCATATGATATTTTAAGATGGTTTTTAATCTATATTAATAACCCAAGTTTGGCGTAAAAATTTTCCAATACCAGGTGTAGCAAGGGTTTGTGCCCCCTTCAAAAAATAAATTCGGGACTACACCCAGGATTCCATCTTTTTTAGAACCTGTCTAACATGCTTTT
>NZ_QFFZ01000026.1 GCF_004369225.1 Pelotomaculum propionicicum | reverse complement strand
TCCTCTAATTAAAACTCTATATCTTATGAGCACTAAGTTGAGTGCTGGACCGTTCGACTTGCATGTGTTAAGCACGCCGCCAGCGTTCGTCCTGAGCCAGGATCAAACTCTCCAATTATATTTGAAAAATTCGATTTCTAGCTCTTGTTGTTGTTTCGGAATTACTCTTCGTTAGCTTTCGCTTGACGAGAGTCATGTGTTTCTTTTCCATCCATCCACTGTTTAGTTTTCAAAGACCGGTTGCTTTGGGGCTGATATCTTCTCAGCGCCCCGGGTTATTATGTTACCATAAAGGATTACTGTTGTCAAGCCAGTATATTCCTTTAATTTGGTTCCCACCGCCGCACTTTTCGGCGCAATCGGGAATTCCATTTTAACACTCCAGGTCCAGCTTGTCAACCAGGTACTTACTGGTAACTTTTTCGACACATTTTGGACCTTTCAAATTCTTTTCCATTTGCGCCGTTCAGCGCAGCCGGAAGCTTATCTTAACACTTGGAATTCAGCTTGTCAACAAATTACCTGCAGGAAATTTATGTTATTCTTCTGAAGTAATGAAGCCAGGCTGGCGGAGCCAACCTGGCCTATGTATGCTTGACATCAGTCGCGCGGTTTCATCAAGGGGAACAAGATTACATCCCGAATTGAGTACGAATTGGTGAGCAGCATTACCAGCCGGTCGATCCCGATCCCGAGACCGCCTGCAGGCGGCATGCCGTACTCAAGGGCATTTATATAATCTTCATCCATCATATGAGCTTCTTCGTCACCAGCCCGCCTCTTCTCTGCCTGGCTGACAAAACGGCCTCTCTGGTCAATAGGGTCATTCAGCTCTGAAAAGGCATTGGCCATTTCCCGCCCGTAAATAAACAGCTCAAAGCGGTCGGTAAGTTCCGGGTCTTCAGCCTTTCTTTTGGCCAGTGGCGAAATCTCCACAGGGTAGTCTGTAATAAACGTTGGTTGAATTAGTTTGGGCTCTATTATTTCTTCGAAAATTTTATTCAAAATTGAGCCGCGTGTGTCAGAAGCCTCCAACTCAATGCCTAGCCTGGCCTGTTTTACGACAGTCTGGGCTTCCGCGGCAGTTTTGATCAGGCTGAAATCCAGACCTGAGTGCTGCTTTACAGCTTCAAGCATGGGGATCCTGTCCCACTTCGGGGCAAGGTTAATCTTAGTGCCCTGGTAATCAATACTGGTGGTGCCCAGCACTTCCGCGGCGACAGATGAAATAAGCTCTTCTGTAATATTCATCATATCGTTATAGTCGGCGTAAGCCTCATACAGCTCAAGCATGGTGAACTCTGGATTGTGTTTGGTGGAAATGCCTTCATTGCGGAAGTTCCTGTTGATTTCGTATACTTTCTCAAAGCCGCCCACTAAAAGCCTTTTCAAATAAAGCTCAGGGGCTATTCTCATATATAAGTTTATATCCAGAGCGTTGTGGTGAGTGATAAAGGGCCTGGCCGCGGCGCCCCCGGGGATCACCTGCATCATTGGAGTTTCAACTTCCAGGAAACCCCGGCCGTCCAAGAAATTGCGGAAAGCCCGGACAATTTTGCTCCTGGTCTCGAATACTGCCATTACCGCGGGATTAACTATTAAATCGACATACCTCTGCCGGTAGCGAAGTTCAACATCCCTGAGACCATGCCATTTTTCCGGCAGCGGCCGCAGTGACTTAGAGAGCAGCCTGAGCTTGGCTACGGCAACAGTTATCTCACCCATGCGGGTTTTAAAAACACTGCCTTCAACACCAATAATATCACCAATGTCGAGCTTGCCGAACAGGTCATATGTTGCTTCACCCACATCATTTAAACGCGCATAAATCTGGACCTGGCCGGTAGCGTCCTGGATGTGGGCAAAGGACGCCTTGCCCATGCCCCGTTTGGACATGATCCTGCCGGCAATAGTCACAGGCTTGTTTTCCAGGGCCAGGTAGTTTTCCACGATAAAACGGGCCGAATGGGTACGCTCAAAACGGCCGCCATACGGTTCAAGCCCTCTGCCGCGCATTTCCCCCAGTTTCTCACGGCGGACCCGCATCAGCTCATTGAGGTCCTCAACCAGGTTGTTGTTCTCGCCCCCTGTGGCAATTTCAGTTTCTTTTTGCTTATGTCCCAAAATTACACCCTCCAGAAAATCACTTGCCGCAAATATCCATGATCTGGAATTTTAGCTGGCCTGCAGGCACACTCACTTCAACGATACTTCCTTTGGCCTGGCCCAGAATAGCCTTGCCTACCGGTGATTCGTTGGAAATTTTATTTGCCCCGGGGTCAGCTTCAACAGAACCGACAATAGTATATTTAACCTCATCGCCGCATTCCAGATCTTTAAGCAGCACAGTGGAGCCTATAGAAACCAGTTTTGTATCCAGGTTTTCGTCATCAATAATTTTAGCGTTACGCAGCATTTTCTCCAGAGTCAAAATACGACCTTCAATAAAGGCCTGTTCATTTTTGGCATCCTCATATTCCGAGTTCTCGCTGATATCACCAAACTCAATAGCCTGTTTGATCCGTTCGGCCACTTCTCTCCTTTTAACAGATTTAAGCTGCCCGAGCTCGTCTTCAAGCTTTTTTAGGCCATTTACAGTTAATATTACTTCCTTCTCTTTCATCAACTTAGTCTCCTTACCTCTGGAATACATTACAAAACAATATATGTCTTACCCCTTTTATTATGCGATACCAGAGCAAAAAGGCCCTTAGTACACTTAAAGCACTGCAAAAAACTCCCTTTGCAGTGCTTGTATAGTGCAACGATAAAACTACCGGTACACCAATTTTTTCGCCGCTAATTTACCGGCCCGGCTTAAAAAAAATGACTTGATTTTGCAAAGCCAGGCGCCTTTCTTTTCCTAAACATTATAAGAAGATGGCCTAACTTTGTCAAGGCCATCTTATCCACAGGCATTTAATTCCTGGTCCTATTTTGCCAAAGCTGGGATGAGCCGGCTTCCTGCGGCCCGCAGCTTGATTTCCTTGATTTCTTCGCTTGTAACAGCTCTGCCGAAACTGCGAAATCCTGCCAATTTAAAGCCGTGCTTTTTAGCCAGGCCGGAAATTTCTTCTACCTGCTTGATGGTCAGTTCCCTTCCCAGGGTGTAGCTTTCGTAACGGTTTTCCAGAGACAAAATCATGGTTTCCGCCATACAAGCGTAAGCAGTCCCCGGCGGAAAACCGAAATTCAGATTAAAATTCACATCTCCGGGAACTTCTACCACGCCTCCCTCAATGACGAGCACGTCATGGCGCACCTCAGCCACCCGCTTTGACACGTCCCTAGGCCGGGCCACGTCACAAACCACGGCGCCTGCTTTAAGGTCCTCAGGTTCAATTACGGTATCAACCGCACTGGTGACAGTAATTATAATATCTCCGGAACCCAGGGCCTTTTTCGTATCGGCAGTCACCTTTACAGCAAGCCCGGTATCATAAAGGATTTTTGACGCGAGGTCCTCCAGTTTGCGCTCATCCCGCGCCACCAGGGTCATATTGCACACTTCCCCGGCCAGCATCATGGCGCATACCCGCCCAATGGAACCTGTTGCGCCAAGAATTACAACGGTCGACTTTTTCAAGTCGTGGCCCATCATCCCTGCCGCCGCCTTGGTCGCTTCGACGGCCGTGGCGACAGTATAGCTGTTGCCGGTGGTAACAGGGATATTTAAATTGGCGGCCACGGTTATCCCCGCGTCGCCGACCACCTTGGTGAAAGCACCCAGGCCAAATATTTTGGCACCCAGTTTTTCTGCCACACGGCCCCCCTGGATGATCTTTTTTATAACATAATCCTGGGGCAGGCTCATAATCAACCTGGTCGTAAGGGGACATGCTATAAACCAACCCTCTGTCTCCGCGTGCGCAGAGCGAATCCCCGTAATATGAGCGACTTCCATAGAAGGGAGCATGGCAAAGGCCCGTTCAATCAACTGGTCGGGAATAAACCGTGCGAATTTAAATTTTTTAGCGACATCCCCCGCGTTAGTGGGGTGGATCATAAAAGCAAAGTTCTGCAACAATTATCCCCCTATCCTTTAATAGCCCGCACTAGCTGCACTATCTTATCTATTTCAACAAACCTGTCTTCCTGAATAGGCGACTCACCGATTTCAAAGCCTACAACTTCCTTGTTCAATACAGCCTCAAAAATCTTTATCCGCTGATCTGAACCTATAACTATCAACTGGTCATAAGTATGTACCTTTGCTATCATTTCCATTACGAAATCGAATATGTCAAGACCGCTTTTTTGCTTTAAAAACTCCCAGTACTCCCCCACAGACATCAGAAAAACAAGGTCGACTCCTTCCTGCTCCAGAGCGTCCTCTACCTCTTTTTTATTCAGAATGGGGAACCCTATTACCGCAAGCCCGCGGCCTTTTCTAATCTCTCCGAGGCTTTCCAGGCGGCAGACCAAGGTCCGGTCTACGCCCAGCCTTGCGGCAACCTCGGTTTGAGAGAGACCTCTAGCCCTCAGGCTAAGGATTTCTCCCACAGCCTGGTCAATTTTACGCCGGCTGATGATCTTATCTCCTAAACGGATCAGTTCCATAGAATCTACCTCTATGTTATTTTAACCGTTAAATCAATATATATGTGCACAAAGTTGTGTACAGACAAATTTTATCAAAAAAATAAGGCCTTTTTCAAGTGGCCACAGGTGTTTTAGTAATATTTTTATTTCTCTTTATTACTGCACTTTTAGCGCCTTATACTCATCCATTAGATTGTACTACCAAGCCTTCCAACAAATCTTTAATCTCCCGCTGAGACTTGGCCTTATTAATTAAATCCCTCAGGCGGGCCGCCCCGGGCAGTCCTTTCATATACCAGGCGGCGTGTTTGCGCATTTCCCGCACCGCCACGTCCTCACCCTTTATTTCCACCAGCAGGTGAAAATGCCTCAATGCCATGGCAACCCTTTCTTCAAGGGTTGGGCCGGGCAGCAGTTCACCTGTTTTTAAAAAGTGTACAGCCTGCGAAAAAATCCAGGGATTGCCCAGCGCAGCCCGGCCGATCATAACAGCGTCACAGCCCGTCTGTTCCATCATGGCCAGGCAGTCTGCGGGGTGCCAGATGTCCCCGTTGCCGGTTACCGGCACGTCCACTGCTTTTTTTACTTCGGCAATGATCCCCCAGTCCGCTTTCCCAGTGTAAAACTGGGAGCGGGTGCGCCCGTGCACCGTTACCGCGCACACTCCCGCCTCCGCCACCAGGCGGGCTAGCTCCACCGCGTTCACCGATGACTCGTCCCAGCCTTTGCGCATCTTAACTGTCACGGGTATCTTTACCCGCCGCACAACTGCCTTGACTATCGCGGCCGCCTTCTCCGGACTCCTCATCAGGGCTGAACCTTCACCGTTTTTAACTATTTTCGGTGTCGGGCAGCCCATGTTAATGTCTATGATCCAGGCGCCGCGGCCGGCCACAATTTCCGCGGCTTCAGCCATATAGCCGGGGTCGGAGCCAAAGATTTGCATACTGACGGGGCCGGCCTCGCCCGATATGTCCAGCAGGCTGCAGGTTTTGGGGTTCCCATATAAAAGAGCCTGGTCGCTAACCATTTCGGTGTAGACCAGGCTGCAGCCGGCTTCTCTGGCTAAAATCCGGAAGGCTCTGTCCGTGATACCCGCCATGGGAGCGGCTATCACCGGGTTCTCCAGTTCAACGGGACCTATCTTCAACGCTGCACATTCCTCTCGTAAATAAGCCGCAGCCCATACAAGGTCAGAAACGGGTCGACTTTTTCTATATACATGCTTTCCTGCGCTATCAGCGAGGCCAGCCCGCCTGTTGCGATAATTTTAGTATTTTCACCCAGCTCTTTTTTCATCCGCCTGATAATTTCGTCCGCCTGCCCGACAAACCCGTAAAAGATTCCGGCCTGCATGGCATTTACAGTGTTTTTCCCGATTATCGCCTGTGGCTTTGCTATTTCAACCCGCGGCAGTTTGGCTGCCCTTTCAAACAAGGCTTCTGTTGAAATGCTGATGCCGGGTGCTATGGCCCCGCCCAGATATTCACCCTTGGCATTTATAGCGCAATAAGTGGTAGCTGTGCCAAAATCAACAATAATGAGGGGGGCGCCGTACTTTTCTATGCCCGCCACCGCGTTTACAATCCGGTCCGCGCCGACTTCCCTGGGATTTTCATACTTAATCGAAAGCCCTGTTTTTATGCCCGGGCCGACCACCAGCGGGGTCAGGTTGAAATATTTCTGGCAGACTCTTTCCAGGGTAAAAGTTAACGGCGGCACAACAGTGGAAATAACCACAGATTTAATCAGGTTCATCCCGATGCCGGAAAAGGAGAACAATTCTTTCAGCGTGATGCCGTATTCATCGGATGTACGGTGGCGGTTTGTAGACAAGCGCCAGTTAGCAACCAGTTTATTTCCGTCAAAAACGCCTAAAACTATATTTGTATTACCCACATCAAAAACCAGGATCATGGACATCACCACTTTCCCTATTGCTATAGACCATTCTACCAAAGTGGCAAAGCCTGCGCAATATCAGCCTCCTGCTCAGGCATCAGCTTTGGCATGATGCGGGTTTTTCCGTACAACTTCCAGGGCTTCAGTCAGAGCCCGGATGATATCGACTTTAAACTGCTGCTTCAAGGAATTGGTCCTTTTCAAAACTTCTCCTTCAGTTGTCACCACATAGATGGTGGGGAGGTTATTGAGGGCCACCGCGCTCAGATCCAGCCTGCACCGGTCACAGCCGCAGATATCCTTGTTGGCCCTTAGTATTTCATCGATAGTCTCGTCTACCAGAATTTCCATCACATTTAAAAGGCGATACATTTAAATCATCTCCCTTCTTCAACTGTTTCGATTTTATTCTCCGCAAAGTACCATTTTCCTCTATTTATTGCATCTCATTTCTTTCGCTCAGGCCATAGGCGTTTAGTCTCCTGTAAACAGCCCTGGCCAGAATCGCAGCCGCCGCGGCCTTGACCAGGTCAAGGAGGATAAATGGTGTGAAACCTATGGTTATTGCTGTCGCAATCGAAACAGTTTTGCCCAGGTAGAAGTTAAGGATCAGATAAAGATAGGGGACACCAATCAGGTCATAAACCAACACTCCCGCGGCCATGGCCAGGAAATAGCGGGCAAAGCCGCTTTCTTCCCTGTTTTTGAGCAGTGACCCGGTAACATAAGCGCTGAGAATGAACCCGAGCAGAAAACCGAAAGTGGGCTGCAGGACATAGGCCGGACCGCCAAAGGGGGGCGAGACAAACACAGGGAGGCCGACAAGCCCAAGCAGGATGTAAACAACCATGCTCAGCGCCCCCAAACGGGCGCCCAGCAATCCTCCTGCCAGCATTACAACAAAAGGCTGAAGGCTGAAGGGAACGATACTGCCGGCATAACGCACCAGCATCGCCGATACTACGGCCAGGGCAGCAAAAACTGCGGTCATGGTAATGTCACGCGCCGAAAACTTGGACAATTCGTTCATCTCCTTTTTGCTATAAAAGTAAACCATCATTTACTAGCAGGTTAACAATAAACACATACATCTCCCCAGAATACAGGAGTCAGGAGTCAGTATACAGAATAAGATCAAACCAAAAATTTTTATTCTGTCTTCTGAATTCTGAATTCTGTCTCCTTTTCATTACTTCATACGCAAAGATACTTCACCCGATATTACCCGCTGGAGTTCCCCGCCGGGCAGGCGCAGGAGCAGCGCTCCATCACTGTCGATATCTTCAGCCCAGCCCTCCCATGACTTGTTTGGCGCGTGTATACGCACCTGACAGTGCAGGGAAACAGACATCTCCTTCCAGCTGGCCAAAACAGGTGTAAAACCCCGTTCCAGCCAGATCTCGTACCATTGCTCAAACTCAGCGAGCGCGGCCCGGATCAGCTTCACCCTGTTAATTTTTATGCCTGACGCTGTTCTGAGTGAAGCCGCGCTTTCCCGGAATTCTTCAGGAAAGTCAGTTTGCTCCTGGTTGACATTGATCCCTATGCCAACAACCATGTAATTAATCCTCTCCATCTCAGCGCTCAGCTCAGTCAGTATGCCGCATATTTTCCTGCCGCTCACAAGCAGGTCGTTGGGCCATTTAATGCCCACTGCAATCCCGGTCTCTTTTCGAATCGCCGCCGCCACAGCAACAGCCGCCAGCATGGTCACCTGGTTGGCTTCGGGAGGCAGCACCGGTGGACATAGAATCAGGGAAAACCAGATCCCCTTATATTTGGGGGCAAACCATCTCCTTCCCAGCCGGCCTTTGCCGCCTGTCTGTTCTTCAGCCACAACCACGGCGCCCTCAGCGGCGCCCTGTCTGGCCAGTTCCTTGGCAGTCTCGTTGGTAGTGGACACTGAATCACAGTAGTATATTTTCCTTCCCAAAAACCGGGTTGACAGCCCGTCCAGGATCTCCTCCGGGTAAAGCCTGTCCGGGATGCCGGTCAGGGTATAACCCGCCCGGGGACGCGCTTCAATCTCGTAGCCGCTTTCCCGCAGGACCTGCATGTGCTTCCAGATCGCAGTCCGCGTTACATTGAGGCTTTTGCAGATATCTTCCCCGGATACAGGCTCCGGCCGCCTTTCTTTAAGCAGCCTCAGGATAGCGTCTTTCAAAAGTTTCACCTCAGACACATTTTACCTTAAAAGTATTTTTAACGTCAACCTCTTTTATCGTCAGGGTTAACCATTAAGGTCAGGCATACACCCTTGAACGCTATGCAGGAAATGATCCTGGCTCTGTCAAAATTAAAAAAGAGATACTTTTCAAGGTCAGGGACGAACATGCTGTCAAACAACTTCTTGCCGATAAACAAGAGGGTCTTTATTTTTTTACTGGCTGGCCTCCTGGCTCTGCATGGAATTACTGCCGCTGTAATAGCACAAAAGTTCTCACGCCCGGGCGGCCAGCGTATGCCCTCAGATGACCTGGAAACGATTGCCCTCTGGGTGGACCAGGTAAAGCAATGCAGCGGCTATAAAGTTGTTATACTTGGAGATTCGGTCATACACGGGCAAGCTGTGGCCAGCGGCCTGGAAACACTGCCCGCGTATATCGCTGAAGAACTGCGGCAGCGCCTGCCGGACAGAGACGTACACGTGTTCAATCTGGGCATGCCCGGCGGCGCCCCGGCGGAGGTTTATTTTGTACTGGATGCCCTGGCGGGCTCAGGAGTAGATCTTTTCATCTATAATATAAACATGGCCTGGTTCGCCCGGGAAAACACGCTGGATCACCCCGCGGTTACCAGGCTTAAGGGTGTTCCGCACGCTTTGGATTTACCGGCTCTGGGCATACAGATGGAAGAATCAAACCGCACACCCGCTGAGGAATGGTTTGCGCAGCATGTGCTTAACTACTGGCAGCCTTACCGTTACCGGATCCTGATCAATTACTGGCTCTGGGGCAAACCCCTGCGGGAAAAAATTGAAGACGCTAAAAAAGACATTCGCCTGATTCTTCCCTTTGCTGAAGAAAAACTGCCGGAGACAATAGAAATGAGGCGCCGCTGGTACGAGAAGGACTGGGAAGGCAAACTGGACCCGGACGAAGGCAGGGTTGGCGCATTCTACCTGACAGGTGAGAATAAACAATGGGTGTTTTACAGAATGCTGCTGGATACCGCCGGCAGAGAAAGCATCCCCCTGGTACTGTTTATTACCCCCCGCAACTATGAATTGCTGGAACGTTACGATATGATTGACAGGCCGGCCTACAGCAAAAATTTATCTATTGTTTTGGACGCTGCCAGCTCAGCGGGGTTCCCCGTCCTGGATTACGGCAGCTCCATACCTTATGAAAATTTTTCGGATATCGTCCACCTGCTGCCTGAAGGGAACAAAATCTTAGCTAACAAAATCACCCTGGACCTATTCGATCAGGGGTATATTAAGAGGTAACCTATGGTTTGGAACAGTTCACTATACGGTGTTTTTACAGTCCTGGTCTTTCTGACATACTGGTTTATTGTCCCCGCTGCACTCAGGTCCGCCGTGCTCCTGGCCGCCAGCTGCGGGCTGCTCTTTGCCCTCTTCCCGGCGCCAAGTTTGCTGATCCTGGCCGTGGCGACAGTGGTATATCTGGCGGGTGAATGGATCGACTCAGGACAAACCGGCTGGAAAGCTGTTTTTTTTCTTACAGTGTTGGGGGTACTGGGCGTGCTTGCCTACTACAAATACTTTCCCCTGGCAGTCCAGACATACAATGATATCGGCCGGTGGGCAGGCAGCCCGGTTAGGTATGCTGTCCCGGAAATTATAATCCCCGTAGGGGTTTCCTTTTTTACCTTCCGCTTTATTCACTACCTGGTTGAGGTGAAAAGAGGCGCCATTGAAAGCAGGAGTTATTTCAGGTTTCTCCTCTACACTTTCTTTTTTCCGATTATCACCGCCGGCCCTATTGAACGCTACAACCGCTTTGAGTCTCAGCGCGCGGAAATAAAGGGGTTCAAATGGGAATATGCGGCAGAGGGATTGCCCAGGATAATTCTCGGCCTGTTTAAAAAAATCGTCATCGCCGATTCTATCGCCTTACTGTCAGCGGAATTGAGCAAACCCGGCCTTAACGACGTCGCTTACCTGGTGGCTGTTTACAGCTACGCCTTTAAGATCTTCTTTGATTTTTCCGGGTACTCCGATATCGCCATTGGGACCGGCAGGCTGTTTGGCTTCCAGGTCATGGAAAATTTCAACGCGCCGTACCTCCAGCGCAATATCTCCCTTTTCTGGAAAGGCTGGCACATGTCGCTGACAGGCTGGTTCAGGGACTACCTGTTTATCCCCCTGGGCGGGAGCAGGGGCAAGCCGGCGCGGACCGTGGTCAATACCTTGATTGTGATGGCGGCTACGGGCTTCTGGCACGGCGCGGCCTGGCACTTCATGTTCTGGGGCCTTTACCACGCGGTGGGCTTGTTGATTTACCGCTTTTACAACCTGCTGGTCGGCGCCCGCCTGAGTGACAGGTTTAAAAACAGCTGGCCTGTCAGGGCTTTGAGCGTTGCCTTGACTTTTAATTTTGCCGCTTTTGGCTGGGTATTTTTTGTTAATGACTTTGCCCAGGGGATGAATGTGTTAAAGATTATTTTTCACATTTAGGCGCAAATAAAAACGGAAGCAAAAAGAACGTCCCCTTGCTTCCCTCCCCTTGCTTCCACTTGCTTCCAGATGGAGGTTTTTGTTGTGAAAGGTCTGCTGGCTGACATTTGCAAAGCATGCTTTTGGCTGCTGCTGATCACTGTAATGGTTCTTTTTTCAACCAGCGGGTTTTCAGAGTTCATCTACCGGGCGTTTTAATTTAATCTCTTTTACATCCAGGCTTATGTCCAGTGACTTTACCGAATGAGTCAACGCTCCGGATGAGATCAGGTCGACCCCGGTCTCAGCGATAGCCCGTATTCTCTCCTCAGTGACACCGCCCGAAGCTTCCACCAGCGCCCGTCCGGCGACAAGGCGCACAGCCTCCCGCATCTCCGGCGGGTCCATATTGTCAAGCATGATAATATCGGCGCGGGCTTCCAGCGCCTCTTTCACCCCGGCCAGGTCTTCCACTTCTACTTCTATTTTAATGGTATGGGGGCAGTTGTTCCTGGCCGCCTCTACGGCAGCCTTTACACCGCCCGCCACTTTTATATGGTTGTCCTTGATCAGTACGGCGTCATCCAGCCCAAAGCGGTGATTGTGCCCACCGCCCATCCGGACCGCGTACTTTTCCAGCATCCTCAAGCCGGGACTGGTCTTTCTGGTGTCTACAATACGGGCTTGGCAGCCTTCAACCAGTTTAACCATCTGCGCTGTCCTGGTGGCTATGCCTGAGAGATGCTGCAGGATGTTCAGGGCCAGCCTTTCTCCGGTCAGGATCGCTCTGGCGCTGCCGGCCAGTTCCACCAGCACCTGCCCCCGCTCCACCTTTTGCCCGTCCTGGACCAAAGCCCGGTATGCGATAGACGGGTCAAGCATTTGAAAAACCAGCTCCGCCAGCGGCAGTCCGGCCACAACCCCGCCGGCCTTGGCCACGATATACCCGTTTGAGGCGGCGTCAGGCGGGACAATACTGTTGGTGGTTATATCACCCGCTCCTATATCTTCACTCAGGAACCGTTCCAACATCTTTCTTAGTTCTACCGGATTCAGATTCACATTATCGCCCTTTCAGTATTGGGGACATTCCCTGATCTTGGGGACATACCTCCGACCCTAGAGTAAGACTTCAAATGGAGGTGTGTCCCCAGTCCGCTGACAATGTGTCCCCTTTCCTTTATATGTTATATTTATCTTTCAAAAATTTAGTTGTGAAGTCCTCCAGGGAGGTCTTCTGGACGTCGAAGCCGTTAACCAGAGCCTGCGCGTACTCATGGTCAAAAATGTACACACCCTCGCCCACGTCCTGGGATATACCGGCGCGCACGTTCAGGTAGCGGGCAAAGCCTTCGGTCAGGTTTTCCTCAATCCAGCCTTCCCAGGTATAGGGGACATCTTCTTTGTACTTGTTCATCAACTTTTCATCTTTCTTTAATTTACCGGCCAGGTATTTAAAGGACCAGCCGCCGGTAAAGGTCCTGAAAAACTGCTGGTTAAGCTCATTAAAAGCCATCGCCCAGATTTTTTCCTGGCTGCTGTTCCACCTGATGGTGTAGAGGGAGTCCTTTTCCCGGCTGAAACCGGAAGCGCCGATCAGCCGCATGCTGATCATAAGCTCTAAAACATCTGGCTTCTCTTTCAGCTTAATTCCCGTCTCTTTCTCCATAAAGCGGACAATGTCAAAATCCTTGTCCACCCTGGCTGTCGCGGCGTCTGCCTTTTGCTTCAACAAAGGCTGGATCTGGTTGTAGTGGGGCAGGGCGTAGTTCGCGCCATACCAGGAGTAAAAATCGACCAGTGTGCTCCTGTTTTTGCTGAAAGAACGGTCATCCTTCATGAACTGGATTATTTCGTCCAGCCCGGCTCCCTGTTTGCCTTTTTGAATCAGCCTTTCAGCCATCGGCTGAGGAAGGTAGTCGGCCATAATCTGGTTTAGCTGGGAGCGGCGGTGGTCGTCCCATTTACTGTAGGTGTCATAGAGCCAGCTGTAATGCGCCGCGTAGCCGGGATCCCGGTCGGCTTGTTCCCGCAGTCCCGCCCACATGGCCTGGCTCTTGACATTGGCCCGGTAAATCTCCTCCGAAGATTCAAACAAAAAAACGCTGAAATCCTCTGCTTTTATGACCAGAGGTTTTTGGACCACCTTATTGCTCTTCCAGGGAATACACCCACTGATAAGAAATGTTGTTGACACCATACTGATTAAAACTATAATGCCCAGCAATCTAAAAACTTTTTTTTTCACCGCTCGCACACCCCCCAAATGATTAAAAACACAGCTGTCACATGGGCAAAACTAAATTAAACAAGCGTTACTCTATTTATTCCCTTAATGTCCCAACTATAATATAGCTCTGTCATTTATTGCAAAGTTTTTATAATATCCCAAGCTTTGTTTTCAAAATTAAAAAAAAGAAGCCAGATATGGCGGTAATCAGAAACAGGCACTTTTATGTAACTTTCATACCGGTCAAAATATTCCTTGGCAGCTTGCTCCAGCAGCCACTTCTCATCCAAGATAATCACCCCGTGCATGTTTACCTTAGATAATAGATTACTCTACGGGGACTGAATTTCCTGCATCACCCTGGAGAAAAGATGTTAACAAGGCGGATGCGGGGGTTTATAAAATATTTCAGCAATAAACCGGCTTCTCTGGTATATTAATACTAACTTGTTATTTCAAGAAAGGAAGGGCAAAGTGGTTAAGTTAAAAGAAATGGTCCAGTTAGCGGAAATACTTGGTGAAAGGCTGAGGGATGAAAAACCTGACGAAAAGCTTGTACTCAGGTGCGTAGAGGCGATCTGGCCATACATTTACCCCTACGGGCTGCTGTCATATATTAAAGAGCACGCTGCAGACCCGCCTGAAAAAATAGACAAGCTCAAGGCTGACAAAATTCTCAAAGCCGTACTTGGCCCGAAAAGGAAGTGGCGCGGCTTCATCATGGGGCTTTGCCACACTTACCGGGAAAGACACAGCCTGAAGCGGGCCAGGGTAAGGATGGTGAACAAAGCAGCCTTAAAAGGAGTCCCGCTGTCTACTGAGGAACTGGACAACCTGGCTGAAAAGTTCCGTGAACAGGCGCTGACCTGTGACCGCGCCATCAAGGAGGTGGAAATGGGGCTTTTTCACCCGGCCTCTGCCGTGGAGCAGGTCAAATTAGCTAAATCAGTCCGCAACGATGAGAATATCCCCATCTTTCTCCGTTTCAGCCGATACCTTGATTTTGAATGGCTGCTTAGTTTGCTGCCGGCTGAAACGCTGGAGGTTTTTAAATCCCGCTATGATAAACCTTCGCTTCAAACTCTGTCTTTTGACGCGCTGCAGGAATATATCTGTTTCAACGACGAATTGTGGGCTGATTTCAAGGACAAGCTGCTTAAGACCTACCTGAAAGCAAATTAATTTTCAGCTGAACAGTATTTAGGGTTTATTAAATAAAAGCTGTACCATATTAAACGGTACAGCGTGTTAATGATTTTATTAGTGCTTTGCTTATGGAAAAAGCTTTACTGCTTTTTCCCCTTAAACTTTTTATCTTTACTAAACCGCTTTTTAACTATTTTTTAATAGCGGCTGTTTTTGCTGAAGCAGTCAAAACAGTAAACAGGCCTATCCCCGCTGGGCCTGAACGGAACTTCGGTTTCAGCACCGCAGTTGGCACAGGTTGCGGGAAACATTTCGCGCTGGGGACGGGGCCCGCGGTTAAAACCGCCTCTGTTGTTCCGTTGTTTTCTGGCCGCCCGGCACTGGGGGCAGCGTCCCGGCTCGTTCGTGAAGCCTCTTTCCGCGTAGAACTCCTGCTCGGAAGCAGAAAAGTTAAACTCGGCGCCACAGTCACGGCAGGATAGGGTTTTGTCTTGATACACTTGGAAAATCCTCCTCAAATTTAGTTTGCTCAAATGGCTCAGGTGATTCACTTATCTTTGGTCTCCTTTACCATTTAAGCGGTTGAGAAGGATTAAGTGAACTGGACCTACGTTACCTATTATTGAGCTTAACTTATATTTTACCCTTAATATCTTTGAAAGTAAAACATAAAGTTCATTTTTTGCGTTTTTTGTGCTCAAAAAAGAAAAAGGGGGTTTATGTTTTGAGTAAATTAGTTACGGTTACCACCTTTTTTGACGCCAATGAAGCACATATTACAAAAGGTCTGCTGGAAAGTGAAGGAATTGAAGCCTGGGTTTTTGACGAACTGGCAGCGGCATATACGCCCATTGTCACAGGCGGGGTCAGGCTGGTGGTAAAACAAGCCGACCTGGCCAGGGCCAGGGAGATACTCGGCTTAACTGATTAAGCCAATTATTGCCCTTAAAACAAGAACACTGCTTGCGCTCCGGCTAAATGTAGGTGCGAATTCATTCGTCGGAGGAATGGGGACACATCTCTATTTCAGGTATTCCTTTGTTGACGAGGTATGTCCCCAGGCCTCAACAAGTTCGGCGCTCCGCGCCTTGTTCGATTAAAATCGAACCTACAGATTTTCATCCTTCGTGGCGCCTTAAGCGCCTATAAAGGTGTCCCCTTCCCCGCGCCTGGGCGGGCGCGGCCCAAAGAACTGGTAGTAATTGCACTGAATTCTGCCATTGTAAAGCTTTCGTTTCTTGTCGGCCTTCCGCCCGAAAAAACGTTCAAAAGCGGGGTGTGAGGTAAGGATGTAAAAGGACCAGGTATCCAGTTCTTTAAATACCTTGCCCATATTCCGGTACAGTTCCTCCACCTGGCGCATATCCCCCAGGCGCTCGCCGTAAGGCGGGTTGCAGATAATATATCCGAATTTCCGCTTGGAACGCAATTCAGAAACAGGGAGCTTCTGAAAAAACACTTTCCCCCCAACCCCGGCCTGATCGGCATGATAACGGGCCAGGTTAAGCGCCTCCCCGTCTATATCTGAACCGAAAACCTGCAGGTCCCGGTCACGGGAAACAGCCTCAAGCGCCTCCTCCCTGGCTTTCAGCCAGTGCTTCTTAGGAATAACAGGCCAGTCTTCAACCGCGAAAGCCCGCTTCAGCCCCGGGGCCATATTCAGGCCGATTAAAGCCGCCTCAATGGGAATGGTCCCTGAGCCGCAAAGAGGGTCTATTAATACGCGCCGGGGCTGCCAGCGGCTGAGCAAAATCATTGCCGCGGCCAGGGTTTCCTTGAGTGGAGCCTGGCTTCCCAGTTTGCGGTAACCCCTTTTATGCAGGCCTGCCCCGCTGGTGTCAATGGTCAAAGTGGCTGTGTCATTAAGCAAAGCCACCTCTATGTTGTAGCGGGGGCCGCTTTCCTCAAACCAATTCTTTTTATATTTCTGCTTCATTTTTTCAACCACGGCTTTTTTGACAATGGCCTGACAGTCGGGGACACTATGCAGCTGTGATTTAACTGATTTTCCCTGTACCGGAAACACGGCGTTTTCCGGTATCCAGTCGGTCCAGGGGAGAGCCCTGGTCCGCTCAAAGAGCTCGTCAAATGTTAGCGCTTTGAACTCACCCATTTTAACCAGGACGCGGTCAGCGGCGCGCAGCCACAAGTTTGCCCTGCAAATGGCGTCATTGTCTCCCGCAAAAGTGACTCTGGCGTTTTCCACCATCATATCTTCATAGCCAAGTTCTTTAACTTCACGCGCCACTACCGCCTCCAGTCCAAATGTGGCAGTGGCGATCAGCTCAATTCTGCTCATATGATTTCTCCGTTCATCAGGCTTAATTGATTATACCCCGGCTCGCTAGTAAATATTTCGGGGAAGCAAAGGGACGGGTTGGACCCGTCCCCTAATACTATCTTCTGAATATTATATGCTTTTGCCAGCGCTGGTGGGGGTCGGGGTAATCCACCCGGTAGTGCCCGCCCCGGCTTTCCCTACGGGCAAGGGCTGCTTCGGCCAAGAGTTCTCCTACCTGGAGCATGTTTTTAACCTCCATCTGCTCCGCGGTTTCCACCCGGCGCCGTTTTAAGTGGCTCCACTTGTCAAAGAATTTTAAAGCTTCCTGCAAACCGCTACCGCTGCGGACAGGCCCTACTTTCTCACCCATCAGCACTTCCAGTTCCTTGCGCAGAGACGCGTAGTCGATCTGCACCGGCTCCAGCAGCCAGTCACAGGCAAACTCCAGGCGGCGGGGATGGTAATCTTTCAAAAAGTGTTTGGTTTCATCAACAATCCTGCCGCCAAACACCAGGCCTTCCAGCAGGGAGTTGCTGGCCAGACGGTTGGCGCCGTGCACGCCCGGGCAGGATACCTCGCCGCAGGCGTAAAGCCCCCTGATGCTTGTCTCGCCGACAAGGTTGGTTTTAACCCCGCCCATCATGTAATGGGCGGCGGGAGCTACCGGGATCCGGTCAACAGTAATATCCAGGCCGTATTCCGCGCAGGTCCTGGTGATATTCGGGAAGCGCAGTTTTACCTCTTCGGGATCCAAATGGGTCACGTCAAGAAAAACCTTGTTTGAATTGGTCGCGGCCATCTCTTTCAGGATCGCCCTGACCACAATATCCCTGGGAGCCAGTTCGGCCAGGTCGTGGTAATGGAGCATAAAACGCTGCCCCCGGTTATTGCGCAGGTAGGCGCCCTCGCCCCGCACCGCCTCCGAGATCAAAAAGCGCGGCGCACCGGGCAGGTTTAACACGGTGGGGTGAAACTGGAGGAACTCCATGTCCATCACTTCCGCGCCGGCGCGGAAGGCTATGGAAATACCGTCACCTGTCGCTATTTCAGGGTTGGTGTTATGTTCAAATATGCGTCCCAGTCCTCCTGTGGCCAGCACCACGGCTTTGCCCCGGAATACCTTGTAGGTCTTGTTCTGCCGGTCATAAGCCAGTACTCCGTAACAGGTGTTCTCGCGCACCAGGAGGTCCACTACGTAATGGTTTTCCAGGACCCTGATTTTTTCGTTTTCCTTAACCCGCTGGGTCAGCACCCGCTGGATCTCAGCACCGGTGGCGTCACCGCTGGCATGCAGGATGCGCCGCTGGCTGTGCGCTCCTTCTCTGGTCAGTGCCAGACCCCGGCTGTCCCGGTCAAAGATGGCGCCTAAGCCGATCAACTCTCTGACCCGGTCCGGGCCTTCGCTCACCAGTGCCGCCACCGCTTCCGAGTCACACAGCCCCGCTCCGGCTACCAGAGTATCCTCCCGGTGCAGCGCCGGTGAGTCAGAGTCTCCAAGAGCGGCCGCAATACCCCCCTGAGCCTTGTCAGTGCCCGTATCCATCATAGTCTGCTTGGTGAGTACGGTAACCGAACCGCCCGCGACAGAAGCAGCCAGGGCAGTATATAACCCGGCTATGCCGCTTCCCAGGATTACATACTCCTCTTCTTCCTGGGGCAGGTCCCGGGTATCGAAGTTTACCATATACCTTTCGGGCAAAGAATCCCCTCCCTTTACATAACTGCCGGCATTACCGGGTGCGGCAGGGCGCCCCATCCGCCCCGTACAGTTACTATTAGGCAAGGTTTATCCGGAAATTAAAAATTTCACTGGAAAAATCCTGCACCTTTCTAATGTTTTTATTATAACGAATTATAAAAAAAAGACAAGAAAAGTTCTTGTCCCTGCAGATTGTATGCATAGGTTACAATAAGTACTAGCCGATTTCTCCGTGCACTTCTTTACCCCTAATTTCGGTTATCTTATTCTCTCCGTTGACCATCACGACCGTGGGCTGGTAAGTACGGGCCTCCTTTTCGTCCATCATGGCGTACGAAATGATTATTACAATGTCTCCCGGCTGGGCCAGGCGTGCCGCCGCCCCGTTCAGGCAGATCACTCCCGAATCTCTGGGCCCCTTGATTACATAAGTTTCAAAACGGGCTCCATTGTTATTGTTCACTACCTGAACTCTCTCATTGGGCAACAGATTCGCGGCTTCAGCCAGCGCCTCATCAATGGTGATACTGCCCATATAGTTCAGGTTGGCTTCAGTTACCGTAGCCCGGTGGATCTTCGATTTAAACATGTTCAGGAACATACCCGCACCCCCAAAAAATAATCTGCGTTATTGGGGACATACCTCTCCTTAGAGATAGGCTAAAGGTAGAGGTGTGTCCCCTTTCCTCTGTCCCCGCTCCGGACTTTGTGTTATCTTGTTTTGTAGACAGTCGGCCTTACCATGGGGACATTCCTCAGCCCTAGAGACAGGCCCCAAACAGAGGTGTGTCCCCCTACCTTAGCACCGTATTGTCAATCAGCCTGGCCCGTCCGGTTTTCACAGCCAGGGCCAGGAGAGCCGGCCCTTCTATTTGATCTATCGGCTCCAGTTCCGGGTGGCTGTATATTTCGACATAATCAATTTCCAGGAGAGCTTCCTTTTTGATCATATCAATAACCAGTTGCCGTATTCTGGCCGCGTCCCGCTCGCCGGCCTGAAAAACCTCTTCCGCCCGGCGCAGGCTTCTGGAGAGCGCCAGCGCGGCCCGGCGCTGTTCAGGTTCCAGGTAGACGTTGCGTGAGCTCATGGCCAGGCCGTCGGGTTCCCGCACCGTGGTCACGGTTACAACCTCAAGGTCCATGTCCAGGTCAGCGACCATCCTGTTAATTACCAGCGCCTGCTGGGCGTCTTTCTGGCCGAAAAACGCAACATCCGGCCTGACAATGTTAAAAAGCTTGGTAACTACCGTAGCCACCCCGCGAAAGTGGCCTGGCCTGGCCTGACCACACAGGTGTTCCGTGATCCGTTCAACGTCAACGTAGGTGCAGTAGCCGGCCGGGTACATTTCAGCCACCGGCGGGTTGAAAATAACGTCTGCGCCTACTCCTTCGGACAGCCTGGCATCCCGGTCCAAATCCCGCGGGTAACGTTCCAGGTCCTCGCCGGGACCAAATTGAGTAGGGTTGACAAAAATACTTACTATAACTTTGTCGCAGCGCTTTTTAGCCTGCCGCACCAGCTCCAGATGCCCTTCGTGCAGGTAGCCCATGGTCGGCACCAGCCCGATACTCTGGCCTATGCTCCTGGCTTCCCGCACATACCGGCGAACCTCAGCTATAGTGTGATAAATAAACATACGTACCTCCAATTGCAGACCTGATTAGAAACTAAGTGATTTTTTATAGTTAACAGGATGTATTGGATTAAAGAATTCAGGACAGAATTCAGAATAAAAATAGTAGGATCTTTTAAATTCTGAATTCTGTATTCTGGATTCTTACTACTATTAATACAACTTTTTCAGCACTTCCTCGGACATCCCGAAGCTGTGCTCGGGGCCGGGGAAGGAGCGTTCCGTCACCTCTTCAATATACTGTTTCAAGGCCGCGGTCATATGCTCATGCAGGTTGACGTATTTTTTAACGAACTTCGGTGAAGAACGGGGGTAGAGACCCAGCATGTCGTGTATAACCAGGACCTGTCCGTCGCATTGCGCTCCCGCCCCGATACCTATTGTGGGTATTTGCAGCGATTCGGTCACGAGCTTGGCCAGCGGCGCAGGCACACATTCCAGGACCAGGCAAAATGCACCGGCTTCTTCTACACACTTGGCGTCGGCCAGCAGTTTCCTCGCCGCCGCCTCGTCCTTGCCCTGAACTTTATAGCCGCCCATCTGGTGGACTGACTGGGGCGTCAGCCCCAGGTGTCCCACCACCGGTATGCCGGCGTCCACGACAGCGCGAATAACATCAAAAACTTCCTGACCGCCTTCCAGCTTGACCGCGCTGGCGGTGGTTTCCTTCAAAAACCGCCCCGAGTTGCGCAGAGCCTCCTTGACTGAAACCTGGTAGGACATAAACGGCAGGTCAGCCACTACCATGGCCCGGCTTGTGCCGCGGCAGACAGCTTTGACGTGGTGAATCATCTCATCCATGGTCACCGGCAGGGTGGACTCATAGCCAAGCATCACGTTGCCCAGTGAGTCACCCACCAGGATCATGTCGATGCCGGCGTCGTCCACCAATTTAGCCATTGAGAAATCATAGGCGGTAAGCATGGTGATCGGCCTGCCCTCAGCTTTCATCTGTTTTACAGTAGCGGTTGTCACCTTGTCTTTACTCATTTACTGCACCCCCAAATATCCCTTCTAGTTTTTTCGCCTCTTCTGCATTGATGGTTCCCTTTTCAACGGCCACTTTAACAGTGTACAACCCCAGCTTGCAATAAAGATCCCGTTCCTCCTCCCCAACCTCTTTAAATGCCTCCAGGTGCCCCGCCAGAGTAGGGCCGTCACCCCTGGCTACCGGTCCGGTCAAAGCACTGGCCGGGCCAACCTGGCTGATATTATTAATTGTTCCCCTGACCAGCGGGTATAAGGCCGCAAAAGCTTCCTCCCTGGTCAGTCCGAAGCGGCTGTAAAGCCCGGTGGCAAAGTGCATCAAAGACACCAGATAATTAGAGGCTATACAGGCGGCGGCATGGTAGAGGGGCTTGTCCTTGGCGGCGATGAAAAAACTTTTGCCGCCGAGGTCTTTGACAATTTGTTCGGCCAGCGGCAGCGCCTCCTGGTCACCCTCCAGGGCAAAATAAGACCCGGGCAGGTTCTCCATCGCCATCTTCACATCAGCAAAAGACTGCAGCGGGTGTAATGACGCGGCCAGCGCTCCCGAGCGGCGCGCGGCGCCCACCTCATCCGCGGCATGCGCGCCGCTGGTATGAAAAACAACCTGGTTTGGCTTAAAACCGCCCCTTTCTTCAATTTCAGCGGCAACCTGGGCAATCACCCTGTCCGGCGTGGTGATAAAGACTACTTCCGCACCGGCGGTCACCTCTGCCGGTTTAGTAGTGGCAGGCACATTTAATTGCTCGGCCACACGGCTGGCTGAGGTGATGCTCCTGCTGGCCACCCCGTTTACAGGATAACCCTGCTGGTTTAAAAGAAGCGCCAGGGCTGATCCAACCTTGCCGGCTCCGACCACAGCGATTTTAGGTTTACGCACAGGCACTGCCTCCCCCCGTTTTATAGTAAGCCAAATAAATAAAAGCCTCCCGGAATAATCCGAAAGGCGTTTGTTCAAAACTTCCGTCTCGGTCCGTCCCGGCTCCAAGCGGTTAACAAATTTATTTAATTCTATAAGAACTTCGCAGGTGCGGCTCTCCAGGATACCACCCTGTTCGATCACATTCTACCACAAGATAATATCATAGGCAAACTAAATTTCCAAAAAAAATTATATTTAAAAATAAATTAAGACAAGCTTTTACTGCCATATTTTAAAAAGTGATATAATAAAACCGGCAATTCTATTAATAGGGGGAATTACTATGTCATTAAAAGATACTCTTGATGTAATAGGCAATCTCTCTATCAAAAAGAATAAAAAGATTTACCTGGTCGGGGGCTTTTTACGCGATATATACCTGGGACAGCCCGGACGGGACCTTGACTTTGCCGTCAGCGGCAATGCCATGAACCTGGCCCAGGAGGTTGCTGAAGTATTAAAGGGCGTATATATTCCCCTGGACAGGATCAACAGAGTTGCCAGGGTAGTGCTGGAGCCGCGCGGCAGCAAGTGGCAGATAGACTTTTCCTCATTTAAGGGGCTAAGTATAGAGGAGGACCTGTCCAACAGGGACTTTACCATCAATGCTATGGCCCTGGAATTAGACGCTTACCTTAAACTGTCACAGGAAAACGGCACACTGTCGGGTAAGCGCCCGGATCGCCGGCGCTGGCCTGAATTTTTAACTGACCCTTACAGCGGGCTGGCTGACATAGAAGGTAAAACCATTAGAGCTATCAACAGCTATGTTTTTGAGGCGGACCCCGTCCGCATCCTGAGGGCGGTGCGCCTGTCGGGCAAACTGGGATTTAAAATTGATCCTGAAACCCTGAGCCTGATGGAACAAAACCGCTGGCTGCTGCAGGAAGTAGCGGGGGAAAGGATCTGGGAGGAACTGCTGGGCATACTCTCCCTGCCGCAATCATACCCCTTGATCACAGTGCTGGATGATACCGGAATCCTTTCTGAAGTCTTTCCAGTCAAAGAAAACATGAGTGTAAGCGGCCAAAACCTTCCCACGGACAATGTCTGGGCACACAGCCTGAAAACATATAAACTGCTGGAAGAGTTATGCGGCAGACTCACCGGCATCGGAACCGGTGACCGGGCGGCAGAAATACGCGGACTGCTGAGGAAACACCTTGACCAGGGCCTTACCTCTGAACGTAAAAGAAGCCAGTTGATCAAACTGGCCGCCCTTTTTCATGACCCCGGCAATATTGAAGTGTACATCAGTGAATTTGCCCGCAGGCTGAAAATGAGCAAAGTAGAGGAGTCCTACCTGAAAAACCTGGCAGGCAAACACACGCTTCCAGTCAGCCTTTTTAACAAACCGGCCCGGGGACCGGCCGACTTCCACCGCTTCTTTATCGGCATCGGCCAGGACACCCCTGATGTCCTGCTGCTTTCCCTGGCCAATATGTCCGCAACCCCGGATTTAAAAAGCGCTTTTGACCTGGCCGGGTACCGTTCCTTCATCGTGGATCTCCTGTATAAATACTATTTTGAGGCTGAAAAATACATTAACCCGCCTATCCTGGTTAAAGGCGAGGATTTAATGACTGAACTGGGACTCCGCCCATCCAGGCAGCTGGGCGACCTGCTGGAGAAAATCACCGAGGCCCAGGTTTGCGGGGAGGTAACCAGCAGGCGGGAGGCCATCACCTATGCCGCCCGCCTTTTAAAAGAAAACGAGGGCTAAGTAGGACAAAAAAAGTCCCGGTGCTGATGATTATAGCACCGGGTTGGTAAGAGGTTATATGGGGGTTTAAATTTATCTTAAGTTTTTATCAACCAGTGGGGAAATTTTATTTATGAATATTTCCCCGGCATTTTCCGGGGAAACTCCGGTAATAATTTCATCGTTTACATTTACTGAAACACCGTTATCGCACTTCTCCAGACAGAAAGTGCCGTTGATTTCTATTTGTCCCGCAATTCCCCGGTTTTCCGCCAAATCGTTGAATTCCTTGATTACATCGTATGCTCCCCTGAGGTAGCAGCCCGTGCCGAGACATACCGATACCTGCAGGCGCTGTGACTGGGAATCATTCATTATGAAGGGTTTTCCGTTGATGCGCCGGCGCGGCACATATGTTGTATGAAGTGCATGGTGTGTTTCATGGTTGTTGACCCCGCCGAACCACTCTTCAAAGGCTTTGACCACAAAATAGTTGTCCTGGGGTTTATGAAGCTGCTGTACCCTGTCCATTTCATATATTTCCCCGGCCCTCCTGGTTCGGGCCACTGTGTCGTTGACTTCAGGC
Source organism: Pelotomaculum propionicicum (assembly GCF_004369225.1). Lineage (GTDB taxonomy): Bacteria > Bacillota > Desulfotomaculia > Desulfotomaculales > Pelotomaculaceae > Pelotomaculum_B > Pelotomaculum_B propionicicum. Next base: position 24,132 of record NZ_QFFZ01000026.1, on the reverse strand, counting down.
TGCCCTCCGCCTCCGACGCAGCCACCCGGGCAGGACATTACCTCTATAGCGTCAAAGGAAGCTTCTCCGGATTTAAGCATAGATATAAGTTTTTCAGTATTGGCCAGACCGTTTACCACAGCGAGCTTTAGAATTTTCCCCCCGGCTTTAACATAGGCTTTTTTGATTCCCTCCATGCCGCGTACCGGCAGGAAATCGATGCGGCCCACTTCATCCCCCCCGGTCAGCCCTGACACATAACGTACCACCGATTCCATGACGCCGCCGGAAGCACCAAAGATAAGGGCTGCCCCGGAACCCACTCCCAGCGGGTTGTCAAAGGCCTTATTCGGCAGCGCGGTAAAATCTATGGAGGCTTCTTTAAACATCTGGGCGATTTCAACTGTGGTCAGCACAGCGTCGACGTCGGGAACCCCGCCTGTTGTAAATTCCGGCCTTTGGGCCTCAAATTTTTTAGCCACGCAGGGCATTATGGACAATACAAATACATCCTCCGGCCGCTTGTTCAGCTTTTTGGCATAGTATTTCTTAACTACCGACCCGAACATCTGCTGCGGAGAACGGCAGCTCGAAACATTAGGCAGCAGATCGGCGTGAAACTGCTCGCAGTACTTTACCCAAGCAGGGCAGCAGGAAGTGAAGATGGGCAGGTTTTCATTCTTCTCAAGGCGAACCAGTAACTCGTTAGCCTCTTCTATGGTGGTCATATCAGCGGTGAACAGGGTATCAAACACCCTGCCGACCCCTATAAGCTTCAGCCCGGCAACGATTTTACCCGTTACGTCCTCTCCGGCGTTCAGGCCGAACTCCTCTCCCAGGGCAACCCGGACAGCCGGGGCTATCTGAGCGACAACAATTTTATCAGGGTCGTGTATCGCATTCCAGACTTTGTCGATTTCACTTTTAACGGTAAGTGCTCCGGTTGGGCATACGGAAACGCACTGGCCGCAGTTTACGCAGGCCACGTCGGAAAGCTCCTTGTCAAAGGCGGTGGTGACCACTGTTTTTGAACCGCGGTGGGCAAAGTCCCAGATTCCAAGTCCCTGTACTTCCTTGCACATGCGGACGCAGTCACCGCAGAGTATGCACTTGTTGGGGTCCCGAACTATTGACGGACTGGTCAGATCTAAGGGAACTTTTTTATCCCGCTTGCCGAATCTCACTTCTTTCACTCCTAGCTGGTGGGCCAGCAGTTGGAGCTTGCACCTCCCGCTCCTTGAGCAGGTGGTACACTCCCTCTCGTGGTTGGCCAGCAGGAGTTCGATAACCATCTTACGCAGCCTTCGGGTCCGCAGGGTATTGGTTCTTATTACCATCCCTTCCTGAGGAGGGGTGGAGCAGGCAGCCACCAGGCCCATTTTGTCGGTTTCCACCAAGCAGAGGCGGCATGCTCCGTAAATGCTCAGCTCAGAGTGGTAGCAGAAGGTGGGCAGATTGATTCCCGCCCTCCGGATTATCTCCAAAAGGTTCTTCTCTCCCTGAATATCTATTTCCCGTCCATCTATAATCAGTTTTCCGTTACTACTCACGGATATCGCTCCCTCCTTAGTTAGTGACTATTGCTCCGAACTTGCACTTGCTTACACAGGTGCCGCACTTGATACACTTTTCCGGGTCTATCTGGTGAGGCTCTTTTTTTGCTCCGGAAATGGCGTCGGCGGGGCAGTTCTTCTTGCAGAGCCCGCATCCTTTACATAAGGAAGGATCAATCCGGTAATCAAGCAGATCCTTGCACACACCGGCCGGGCACTTTTTGTCCCTTACATGGGCCTCGTATTCGGACCGGAAGTATTTAAGCGTGGTCAGTACAGGGTTGGGAGCGGTCTTACCAAGTCCGCAAAGAGAGCCGTCCTTTACAATCAAGGCCAACTCTTCCAGCAGCAGCAGGTCTTCCTCGGTTCCGGCGCCGCTAGTTATTCTGGTAAGCAAATCCAGCATCCTCCTGGTGCCTTCCCGGCAGGGGACACACTTGCCGCAAGATTCATTCTGGACAAATCCCATGAAAAACTTGGCCACTTCCACCATGCAGGTGTCTTCACCCATCACCACCAGCCCGCCGGATCCTACCATCGCTCCTGCCTTCTGCAGGGAATCGTAGTCAAGGGGCAGGTCGAGGTGATCCTTGGTGAGGCAGCCCCCGGAGGGACCTCCTATCTGTACCGCCTTGAAAACCTTGCCGTCCCGAAGCCCGCCTCCTATATCAAATACTACCTTCCTTAAAGTAAGCCCCATGGGGACTTCCACCAAACCGGTATGGGCCACCTGCCCGGCCAACGCGAAGGTCTTTGTGCCGGTGCTGGTGGGAGTGCCTAAACTGCTGAACCAGCCCGCTCCGTTCAGTATTATAGACGGCAGGTTGGCCAGGGTTTCTACGTTGTTGATGATCGTGGGACAGCCCCAGAGTCCGCTGACAGCCGGAAAGGGTGGCCTTGGCCTCGGCATGCCGCGCTCTCCTTCTATGGAAGCGATAAGCGCGGTCTCTTCACCGCAAACAAAGGCCCCGGCCCCTTCTTTTATGTTCACCTTAAAACTGAAGCCTCTGCCCAGTATATTCTCACCAAGCATCCCGTATTTGCCGGCTGTTTCCACCGCCCTGCGCAGACGCTTTACTGCCAGAGGGTATTCAGCCCTGACATATATATAACCCTCGTCAGCTCCCACGGCATAACCGGCCAGCATCATACCCTCGATTACCCTGTGAGGGTCGCCTTCCATTACGCTGCGGTCCATGAAAGCCCCCGGGTCTCCCTCGTCACCGTTGCAAATAATGTATTTCTTTTCCCCGCCGGCTTCCCGGGCAAACAGCCATTTTCTCCCGGTGGGGAACCCTCCGCCGCCTCTTCCCCGCAGGCCTGAATCCAGCACTTCCTTGACTACCTCGTCCGGTGTCATTTCATAGAGTGCCCTGGCCAGAGACTGGTACCCGTTATGGGCGATATAGTCCTCTATGTCGTCCGGGTTGATGCGCCCGCAGTTCGCCAGGGCGACCCTCAACTGGTTTTTGTAAAAGGGGATTTCGTCCTGTGTTTCAATAGGGGAATGGGTGTTATCGTCCTGGTAAAGAAGCCTTGTCACCACTCTGCCGTTTATAATGTGCTCTTCAAAAATTTCAGACACATCCTCGGGCTTTACTTTGCAGTAAAGTGTCCCCCTGGGCTCGATTCTTACCAGCGGGCCCATCTGGCAGAAGCCGTGGCAGCCGCTGATATGGGCGCTAGTTTTGTTATGGTGATCTTCTTTATCCAATTCAACACTGAGTTTAAGTTCAGGTTTCTGAGCCAACAACTGCTTGAAGAGTTCGAATACTTTCAAAGACCCGTTAGCAACGCACCCGGTCCCGGCGCAGACAAGAATTCTCTTTGGCGTGCGGCTGATTTCTAGAAGTGCCTTTTTCTTCAAGTCATCCAGTTCAACCCTGGAATTAAGCATTTTGACAACACCCCGTTTCTGAAGGGCTTTTGCTTTCTCCCTGTTTTTCCAGGGATACAATCCTTTTTATTGCTCCCACTATCGATTCTGGAGTTGTCTGTCCGTGCACCTCGTCACCATTAATCACAACCACCGGTGCAAGGCCGCAGGCGCCAAGACAGGAAACGGTCTCCACAGTGAACTGCATGTCTCCGGTAGTGGACTCGCCCCCAGTTAGCCCAAGATTCTCTCTTAGGGCGAAATGAATCGGTTCTGAGCCCCGAACATGGCAAGCTGTACCATCACAAACCCTGATTACGTATTTTCCCTTTGGTATCAGAGAAAACTGCGCATAAAAAGTGGCTACTCCGTACACTGTGGCAGGCGACACTTTCATGGCCGTGGCTATATAGGTAAGTACCTCTTCAGGCAGATAGCGGTACTCCTCCTGCACCTCCTGTAAAATGGCAATTAAATGGGCAACCTTGCCTTGATGACTCTCAATGATTTCCTGGAGCCTTTCAAATTTTCTTTCCATAAACACTTCTCTCCCCACAGTTTCTTTACCAGGTTTCCAGTTGTCTGACTATTTAAATATATGCCATTGGTTTACATGTGTCAACTAGTAATGTAAAAATATAATTAATATTTACACTATTAAAACATGAATTAAGTAATGCCAACAGACCGCCTGCCTGTTCAGACCTAAAAAAAACCCTGCCGGATAACCTTGCAAGGTCCTCCGCAGGGCATGAAAAAAAACTTAGAAATATTCCGCAGTAACTTTTTTGCCTTTTTCCTTTAAAAAAGTAATCAAATCGTTTATTACCTGTTGTTTCAATATGATTCTTGAAGAGCCTTCATCGATCTGCTGGGCACTGTTGATCGCGGTGCCCACGAGGAAATTAAGATTATCAGCTTCCAATAACAGAACCGCCAATCTGCTGGCCCCATCCCCGTTTGATTTAAGCTGTTGAACAGGAACTCCCGTCCTTAACAGCTCAAGGCTGTATGCCATGGTCAGCACCCCTTCCGTAACGAGGTCAATTCCCTCAATAATTCCGGTCGGAGGGACTCTGTCGCAGTTTGATTTCAGGTCCACTCTTACCGGCCGTCCCAGGACACGGCCCACCATGTTGCCGGTAGATCCCCCGCACACAACCTTGGCGCCGGCTCCCTCCATCAGCCTGTTTACCGCCCTAAAATCGTCGTCCCTGCTGCAAGGGGGGCCGATTAACAGGCTCAGAAAACGGGGTTTCCTGACTTTGACCACTACAATACTGGCGTCGTCCGCCGGGTATGACCCATACAGGCAGTTGCAGTGGTCGGCAATCATGCGGGCGCAGGCTAGCGCGTCGTCAACCAATGGTATTTTGCTGCGGAAGTAGCCCGAAAAGCCATTCCAGTCCCAGGCCATGTTCCATACTCCGTTCATACCGGCGTGAAGCACCCCGTCGGAAACCAGTATAATCCAATCCCCGCTTTCCAGTGAAAACATTGACTGGTGGATAACCTTTCCTCCTATATCCTGCCTGACCCTCTTTAAGGGCTTAAGACTCCCCGAACTGCCCACAAAAGCCTCCGGGGTATCGTATTCCACCAGGCGGGCGGTTCCCTCACGGGTAAATATCTCAAGTATGCCGAAGGTGCTGTAGGCCAGGCCCCTTATTTTGGGCAGTGTCTTGGCCAGGGTTTCTATGACCTCCTCAAGTTCGGCCCCCTGAGTAATCATTCTCACCGCTGTTTTTGAGGTAAGCCTGGAAAGAATATTGGCCTTGACCCCGCTTCCCAGACCGTCCGACAAAACTATGGTAGCTATATCATCGTTTACTGCTACTTCGATACTGTCACCGCAGAGCTCTTCCCCGTGTTTTTTCAGTTGGGAGATGCCGATATCCACCGCTATCTTCATACGTCGACCTCTGTTTATCAGTTTAAAATGAACCTGTTATTTGTTTTTCACAAGTTTGATCAGCTTTGTCAGGAGCACCTTGGTATCTGCTGTTGTCTCTCCGAGCAGGCCGGCTATTTCCTGGGCAACCTGCATTTGCTTGGCAATAACTTCCTCAGCTCTGTTGATTGTTTCATTTTTCAGGATGTCTTGTTGTTCCTTCTGTTTGCTGTCCTCAGTTATGTCAATGAGAATTCCGGCAATTTCTTCGGATCCGAGGGGAAATATTATCTCTCTGGTGATCAGGTCCTTCTGTTCATAATTCATAATACGGTTTAAAGGCAAGCCGCTGGCTGCTACGTAGAGGAAGTTAGCCGGGTCCATAACCCGGGAAAGATCCCCGCCCTTTAGATTCTCTCCGGATACACCCAGCATTTCCCGGGCCACATCGTTTATTTCCAGGATTTTCAGATCCCGGTTTACTATAATCATACCGTTCGGCATGGCGGCAATTACCCGGTTTGAAACCGATTCGGCCCTTTCTCTCATGTAAGGAATGCACATCTTCATTTCCGCAAACCCCTGGTAAACCGCAATAGCCTTGTCCCTGCAGGTGGCATACCCGCAAGAGCCGCAGTTCAGCCTGGCTTCGGGATTGGTCTTGCCTGTACGGGCAAATATCTCGTTCAGTTCCTCCTCACTGGGGCGAGGAAGAGGAATCTGCCTGTTGGAGTTGCTTCGGTACAGTTCTATATTCTTAAAACTAAATGTTTTCCGGTCATCTTCATGAGAGACGTTTTCATGGAAGTAATCTAAAATTCTCTGTTTTTTAATAAAAACATCTTCCTCACTGACAGACACCGGTCCGCTAACGCACCCGCCGGGGCAGGCCAGCAGTTCCACCAATTTTGCCTTGCAGGCCTTATGCTGCTGGAGATGATTCAAAAAGTCCATGCAGCTTTTAAGGCCGGAAATGACCATGACACTGTCATCAAGCCCGTCCGTGCTCATACCGGCAGTACGCAGCATGCCCCCGTCAAGCGGAAATAATTTGCCGTTGCCCGCCCGTGGACCGTCAAATTCCTCACAATATTCAGCAGGCAAATGTTCGAGGTCGGTTATCTCTTCCTGCATCCAATCCCAGGTTTCCCCGAAACCAAGCACTGCGTCAATAGTCCCCGTAAACTGTTCTTCCTCCGCCTCATCCTTCTTGGCTATGCAAGGGCCGATGAAAACCACCGCGGCGCCGGGATTCATCGACTTGATTATCCTCGCGTGAGCTGTCATGGGAGAGACAATCGGGGATAAATATGAAATCAAGTCGGGAAAATGTTTTTCCACCAGGCTGACCACCGAGGGGCAGGCGCTGGAGAGAAAAGTCCTGTCAGCAGGCAGCTTCTTGTGCTCCGCCGCCACCAGCTCAGCACCAAAGGCAGTTTCCTGCACGCTGGCAAACCCGAGCTTTCTGAGGGCTGAAATCACCCGGCCGGGCTTATCCAACGGAAAGCCCGCCGCAAATGAAGGCGCCAGGCTGGCAACAACCTGCCGCCCCGACGAAATCAGTTCTTTAACCTTGTCCACATCGTTCCGCACTTTTTTAGCCTGCTGGGGGCAGACAAGAACGCACCTTCCGTCGTGAACGCAGCGTTCTTTCATTACTTCCGCCTTTTGGGCTTCGGACCCTATTACGTTTTTAATCCTGATAGCCTTGACAGGGCATTCCCGCACACATTTGTAGCAGTCCCTGCACCGGGCGTCTATTGTATATATGAGTTCCATCTTTTACCTCCGTGGTGAAAAATAAAAAACCCGGTTATTTTGTACCGGGAGGACTGTATACCCATAGTCCCGCTGCCCTCTCCGGGCCGTTATTCCTCAACTCCCCGGGAGCATCGAAGATAAAGTAAGCAGCATCTCCCTTATTTAAAACATATTTTGTATCTCTAATAGTGACTTCTATTTCCCCCTCCAGGACGTATAAAAAATGCTCCTTCTCTTCAAGGGCGCCTATCCCTGTGCTCACAGCGCCGGGATCCAGTTTGAAAACCATGGGCTGCATTCTTTTTTCCCGGAGTCCCAGGAAAGTGAGAAGGTTCAACTCCATACCCGGGTTTTCAGTGACAACCCGCTTGTAGTTGTTTTTTCTAACCACAAGCCACTCTTCGGGCAGATTATCCTCTATGAGCAGAGTAATATTGGTGTTAAGGGCTGCAGCTATACTTTTAAGGGTGGAGAAGGAAGGGGATGTTTTTTCCTGCTCCAGCTGATAAAGAAAGCTGGCGGAAAGCCCAACCTTTTGGGCAAGCTGTCGAACAGTCATACCGCTGTTAATCCTTACCCTCTTGATCCGGGTACCCAAACCCACTTTTTGCCTACCCCCTTTTAAAGGCAACTCCAGCACTTATCAATATACACTTTAATAATTATAGCACATATCAACCACTGGTTGATATGTGAAAATTAATACTGTAATGATATCTGACACTGTTTTATGATAGAATATAATAAATTTATTTTTTGTGATGCGGGGGAAAATCTCAGGATGGATAAAGAAGACAATCGCTGCCAGGACAGCGGAAACCCTGAAATAAACAAATTAATAACAAAACACAGGAACCAGCCCGGGGGACCATTAAATTTTTTCAGGGAATACATGGAGATTTACGGGAGCCTTCCTGACAGAATCATCAAAATGGCTGCGGAGGCCTTCGGCAGGAATGAGGCGGAAATTGAAGACCTGCTGTACTCCTACAATTTACTGCGGCACGAAACCCCGGGACTGCACAGGATAAGCGTGTGTATGGGAACAACTTGCTACCTCCGGGGTGCACAGGAAGTGCTAAAAGAATTCTGCGGGGAACTGGGGATATCTCCCGGGGAGACAACCTCCGACGGCCTGTTTTACCTTGAAGTGATCCGGTGCCTCGGCGCGTGTGACCTCGGGCCCTCCGTGATGGTGGACAACGAGATCCACCCCCATGTAAATCCCGGCAAGGTATCCTCCATAATTAAAAAATATCAGAACCGTAAGTCAAGCTAAAAAAGACAACAACCTGGCAAAACGGCGCCCAGGCGGATAAATATTACTTTACATGAACCTTTTCCCACCCCTGATTCTATAATAGTATAGGGGTGGTATCTTTATGCTCTATGCAAGCAGATATTTGCGGATTATGGATCCTTTAATGCAGGGACCCGACATCCAGTATATACAAAGGCGGCTTACCGAGCTGGGTTTTTATAAAGGTCCTGTTGACGGTGTTTACGGCCCGGAAACCCGCGACGCCGTGATCAGGGCGCAGCAGAGTTTTGGCCTGCTCACGGACGGTATTGTCGGTCCCGACACCTATAATGCCATCGGCCTCAGCCCCAAGGATGAAGTCACAGTCGCGCCCGAATATATAATTGCTATCGATACCCGCACCTTGGAACTAACCCTGAGCCGGTTCGGGCGGCAAGTCGCTGCATTTCCGGTGGCTGTCGGCACACCAGAAACACCTACACCCCTGGGGGACTGGAAAATCATCCAAAAAACCGAAAACCCGGGCGGCCCCTTTGGTGTGCGTTGGATGCGGATAAACTGCCCGTGGGGAGGGTACGGCATTCACGGCACAGACAACGAGGCCTCCATCGGCAAACCAGTCAGCCACGGCTGTGTCCGGATGCATAACAGCGACGTCATCCGGGTATATGACCTGGTGGCTCTCGGAACCAGGGTGAAGATAATCGGCGATGCGTTTACGGGAAGACTGCTGCGCATTGGCGTGGACCCCGGCGCCGATGTGGTGCGCGTCCAGCAAATTTTACAGATGCTCGGCTATTACCGGGGCGACCTGGACGGGTTCTACGGCCCTGTTACAGAAGCGGCGGTGATCAATTTTCAGCGTGACCAGGGGCTGAGCCCGGACGGCATTGTCGGCCCGGAGACCTATGATCGGCTGCAGCTGGTTAATGACCTGGCGCTGGGAGACAGGAGGCCATAGCTTTTTGTTACACCTTCACATTAAACGTTTTTCATAATAATGATGGGACAGCTCAAAATTTTGAGACAGCCCCATCATTTACTTCCTTATATGATGATCTAAGTAAGGCTTTTACTACCTGACGTAGTTAACGTATTCACCTGCCTTAATTTCCTTTTCCATAAAATCTTTTTCTGCCGCATAGCCGGTAATCACACCGGCCAGTGGTGTAAATCCTTCCGGTATCCCCACTTCATTAATCAGTTCAGGAGCCACAGAAAAGGCGGCCAGGAAACCGGTCAGGTAAACAGAACCTAAACCCAAAGCAGTCGCTGCAATCAAAATGTTTTCGCCTGCACATGCCACATTTGCCCCCGCTCCATTGTACGGGGTGTCGTTTTTGCCGGATAAAACCAGTAAAGTCGGCGCGTTATAGAATGGGGTGAAGCCCTCTCCTTCATTAAAAGCTTGCGCTGCTGCCTTAATCAGTTTGCCGAGCAGTTCCTTGTTTTGGATCACCGATATATGCACTGACCCTGCTGTGCCCCCTGCCTTGGGCGCCGCGTCTCCCGCGAATAGGAGTGTTTCCAGCTGCTTGTCCGAAATCTGCTCCGCTGTGAAACCCCTCGTACTTTTTCTCCTGGCGATAGCCTGCAAAGCATCCATTTTTCATTCTCCTTTTACTGCTGTTTTAAATAGTTAGATATCTAACTTACAATAATTATTATAATTAGACATCTAACCAAAGTCAAGACAAAAATTAGACATCTAACATATCTCGCAAAAAAATACTCCTTTTAAAGGAGGCTAGAATCTTCGCAAAATGTTTTCCAGGAGTTTTTCAAAATTTTCTCCTTCAGTTTCAGTTAACCCGCAATAAATAATTGCATTTAGCCGCGCTGAAACTTCGTTGAAAACAGGCTGCAGTGCAACTCCTTTTTCAGTCAGGTTAATATAGGTTATCCTGTTATCGCCGGCATCTTTTTCTCTGGTCACATATCCCAACTCAACCAGCTTATTGACCAGAACCGTGACCGTAGGTTTAGTCCGGTGGATATATTCAGCCAGGTCCTTCATGGTCACAGGGCCATTTTGATAAAGACAGGCCAAAATATCGCCATGTGAGGGGACAATCCCTTCCACACCGTGCTTCTCAAGTTCTGATATGATCAACCTGTTAGCACTGTCTCTGATACGGCCGATTAGTGATACAGCGGTTTTCTTTAACATGACCTTATTATAGTTAGACTTCTAACCAAGGTCAAGATATGTTGCCTCTGTTACACTATCAGCCAGCCGGCGTCTGTACTCATCAAGATGTTCAGGCAGCCGTAGTCCTGCGGAATTTTCAATATATATTTGAGGGGTATTTCCTTGGCCCAGTTGACAATGACCCTGTTAACGCCCGCGTGTCCCACAATAAGTATGCTGCCATGCGCGGAAGCTAGTATTTCATCCAGGGCGGCGAGTACCCTGGCGGCGCACTGGGCAAAGCTTTCACCCCCGGGCGGCCGGTAATTGATAATGTCGGCGCCCCGCCTTTCATACTCGCCGGGATAGGAACGGCGTACCTCGTCAAAGGTCAGGCCGTCCCACAGCCCCATGTCGATTTCCCGCAGGTCTTTCCTGACCACAGGTTCCATATCTTGCTTTTCGCAGATAATCCTGGCGGTGGAGACCGACCGGATCAGGTCGCTGCAAAAGATGCGGCTAAACCGCAGGCGGGCCAGTTGGTCGCGCAGGCGGGCGCCTGGGCCCTGCCGGTCTCGCTCAGCGGCAGGTCTGTATGGCCGATATAGCGCTTTTTGCCGCCGGTGTCAATTTCTCCGTGCCGCACGAGGTAGATTACTTGCGGCTTCACTTTTTTACACTTTCCCGAAGGGGCAGGCGGAGAACCTGCAGGTCGGGCATTCCAGACACAGTCCGCCGTGGCCCAAGGCCACAATGTCCCGGCGTTCAATTTCTTCTCCGGCCATGATGCGGGGCAGGACCAGGTCAAACACTGTCCGCTTGGAAAACATCACGCAGCCGGGCAGACCCAGCACGGGGGTTTTCCCGATGTACGACACCATAAACATGGCGCCCGGCAGGGCCGGAGCCCCGTAAGATACGATCTTTCCGCCCGCCGCCACCACACCGGCCGGAGTCAAATCATCGGGGTCGACCGACATGCCGCCAGTAATCACAATCAGGTCGGCTTTTTCAGCCAGCAAATCCTGGATTGCCCGCGCTATCATCCCGGTGTCGTCCGGCACGTTGATCTTCCTGAAAACGTAGCTGCCCAGTTTTACTATCTTTGCTTTGACCACCGGGCCGAACTTGTCCTCAATGCGCCCTTTATAGACTTCGCTGCCGGTAACGACCATCCCGACCCTCAGGCAGGCCAGGGGCTTGACTTCCACCAGGGGCCCGAACTGAGCCGCCCGCTCTTCTACCTGCTCAATGATTTTTTCGTCTATGACCAGCGGGATGACCCTGGTGCCGGCGACTACTGTATCTTTTTCAACTACCTGGTTGGTATGCAGTGAGGCCAGCATCACCTGCTCAATATCGTTGACTGCGTTAAGTCCGGCGGTATCTATCTTTAAGAGCCCCTTCATACTGGCCAGCAGGTTTATTTTGCCTTCTTTGGGCTCGGTCATGGTGACGCCGTACCCGGCCACGGCGCATGCCATGCGCCTGGCGGCCTCGTCTTCATGCAGGAAGCCTTCTCTGTTTTCCCAGACGTAAAGGTTTTCCTTACCGATCTCCAGCAGTAAGGGTATATCTTCTTTCTTTACCACATGGCCTTTTTTGAAAACACGCCCTTTAAACTTGCCGGGGACAATCCTGGTCAGGTCGTGGCAGAGAATCATGCCTACCGCGTTTTCAACCGGCACCTTAAGCATACTTTTCATCTCCCTTGCAATATGTTTTGTCAAAATGAATGTCCGGCGCCGGCACGCTCTCAACGGGACGTCCTATTATTTTTTCTATCTTGAGCATAATCAGCTCGGCTTGTCTCAGCCTTTTCGCCACGGCGGCGCACGCCTGCGGGTCGCCCTGATATTTTTTCAGCGCGGCGGCAAAGCGGTCTTTGACGGAGACGATGTATTTCCCCTTGACCATCTTGTCGGCCAGGAAGACAACTTCGGCTTCGGTGAGAGGGTGGGACTCGTCTGCTTCGATATCCATGTGCGCTCCCACCACCGCCGCCACCAAAGGGTAGCCCCTGGCTTCCAGCAGCCTTGCCCCGGCCTGCGCGTGGTCGGGCTCGCTGCGGGCAAGGTCATGCAGCAGGGCGCCGGCCATGATTAAGTTTTTATCCAGTCCCGCCCCGGCTTGATTCAGCCGGGCGGCCAGTTCTTTGGCTATAACCGCGACCATGGAGCAGTGTTCTTTGACTTGTTCCCCCACCCCGGTTTCATGTAAAATTTGCCTGCATTCATCAAGGGTGGGTATGGATTTTCTTCTATGGTAGCTCTGGAGGTAAAGGTAGTCTTCCGGTGTGTCCATATCCAGCAGCACGATATCTGAGATTCTCAAGCCTTTGCCGGAGGTTGGTGTTTCTGTTGTGCTCATCACCACACGGACAGCTCCTTTTTGCAACAGAAAATATCAATTTTTTAAATTGAGTATATTGTCAAAATGACTACATGAATAGTAGTTAATGACACGCATGTAGTAAAGACTACAATAATAGTTAAAAAATTAACAACCTCGCAGTAAAACTACGAGGCATAGGGGGTTTAAAGCGTTTAAAACAGAAAATACAATGTTTAATGCTTTGTCAAAATGACCTCATTAATAGTAATTTGACCTACTGACTGAACTTGCTGACAAACCGTAACCAGTATCATTTACTGCATAATCCCAAAATTCATCTACACCTGTCCAAGTTGGTGTGCGATTTGAATTACTATACCAGAACCACCTTTGATTATAACTGGGATTGCCAACTGTATCAAAAGGTATGTCACCCTTATAGAGGCAGATGCTAATAAAATTAGTGCAATCTCCACCCTCGCTACTAGTATAAGTATACCATGGAGAGGGATTATTTGAATAAGCATATTGATAAGCCCATGCTGCTGCATAAGAAGCATTGTAAGGCTGCAAGCTTAGTGTATTTGCAAAACTCTGGCTAGCCTTATAAGGTGTTGAAGCTTTAGCCTTTTTCTCCAGTAATTCTTCCTTGCTCCATTCAAGTATTATTTCCTTGGCTTGGGAAGCAGTGTTGCCTTTTTCTATTAATGCTGCTAAATTTTTCTTTGTATGATTATTACTACTATCACTGGTTATGAGCCAGTTATTATTAATCTTTTCGAGTTTTATAATATGATCATCACGCATTCCCGAGCAAATATTCGGAGAAGCATTCTGATAAAAGTCAATAATTTCTTTTACTTTTACATCAGGATGTGGCCAGGGGCAGCTGAAAGTGGGCCGAAGGTCTGCACGCGGCAAAGTCCATAGTGCGGCGGACTCCCACCACCAGGGTCCTTTTCGAAGGAAAAGCGGCTGATAGGGCAGATAAACGGCTTGTACTGTATACCCGACATGGAAAAGTTCAGACAGTACAAGGGCTCGGTTGGCGACTGTATGTCAGACGGAAAATAGCTGGATAGGCTGTGCGGATACCCATGCGCGGCCATTAGGCCATGCAAGTATTCCCCGGCTAATCAACCCCTTTCACATATACTGCAATTGCCACTGCTCCTATGCCTTGCATAATAATCTTAAAAAGAGCCTGGCCAATAATAGCAACGGGTATGAGCTGCCAGGGTATAAAGCCCATCCCGAGTGGGCTCAAGCCAATTATGACGAATATACCGGAATCCAGAATTCCTCCCGCTAAGCCAGACCACCACACCCGCCATGCCATAGGTAATTTCAGCCTTGAATAGATTTCAGTGTCAGATGACTCACTGGCTGCAAACGCACAGGCCGAGGCTATTACGATTGTAAGTGGATCGCCCAGGGCCTTAGCTGTAATGGCAGACAAGATAAGGGCAAGGACAATAAAATAATATGTTTTCCTCCTCCCATACCTGTTCTGAACTAAATCACGGAGGATAAAGCTGGCTGCGATTGTAAACGTACCCGGTGAAATAAGCAACGGCCCCAATTGCAGAGGGGGAATTTGCGCAGACAAGAAGTTCGCCAAAAGAATTGATAAAATATAAAAGAATATTGACATTAACAAACCTCTTTTTTAAATGAAGTCCGGGGGACAAACACTTTAAGGTCGCTGCAAAAGATACGGCTAAACCGCAGGCGGGCCAGTTCGTCGCGCAGGCGGGCGGCCTGGGCCCTGCCGGTCTCGCTCAGCGGCAGGTCTTTTCTTGCCTTTCTTAGGCTTGCGCTTAGGTTTGCGAACCTTTTTAGAGAGATAGGGAGAATCAGCCAGCCATAGGCGCTTCAAAAAATCGTAAAAGGTTCCAACCCCCGGGACATCATCAGGAGAAAAACCGCTAAGAATTGCCCAGAGGGGAAAAGCCTTTAGCTTCTTGACCCAATCATCTATAGAACTACAATGAGTCATCTCCATTAGAATCAGAGAGCGAAACATATCAACGGGATCACGGGCAGGAGCACCGCGTCGATAAGAGTAACGAAACCGGACAATGTTTGATATTGAGGTTAAATCAGTGAACCAAACCCTTGTTAACTCTCGATGATAAATTAATACCGTACCAATGTAGCCCTTTTCCAGGTAATGAAGCTTGATCTGTTCGGTTGGGAAATTCTTGAAATTCCTGATGTGAACGCGAGGATTTTAACAAAAAGACCACCAACCCAGAATCGTTATTTGGCAAAAAATGCCTCATTCGCGATTATGGAGGCGATCTGAATTTGTCAAGCCAACATATGTTCTATTTGAAGCCATTGGAGGAAAAAACAAAAATGGCCCAAGGCGTAAGCCTTGAACCATATATGCTTTCGGATTTCCGAAAGTCTACAATTTGTATGAGGAGGGCAGCATGTTCCTCGAGTCAAATCTGTTGCTGAACCATCCCTCCGCGGTGTACTTCCAAACGCTGCTTCCTTCAGAGCTGATTCGTATCACCCAGGCGAACCTGTCTAAGGCGATGGCGGCGGATTACGAGATAACGCTGGACATCGTGGGCTCCATTTCCCATAAATATTACTCCGCCATGGATCAGGTGCGGGAGAACTACAACCACAACGCCACCTGGAAGGTTTACAACATGCTTTTGATTCTCGCGGAAAATTTCGGCACATGCCGCGATAACCGGATTATGATTAATTTGAAGGTAAGCCAGCAGATGCTCAGCAATCTTCTTGGTATCAACCGCATCACCACCGTGAAAATCATCAAGGAGATGAAGGACCTGGAGCTGATTGAACAGGTGAATGGATTTTACTGCATCCGCGATATCAAGAAGCTCAGGCATTATAAACAGCTGGCCGGCGCTGTCGGCGAATAACCCTTCCCGCATTGCCTCCCTTTTTTCGTTTATTCTTCTCGGAAATTATTAAAATCCTTACTTGCAATAAAACACCGCTTCCAGCCCTTTCGGCATAAAAGCGGTGTTTGTCTTCAGTCTGAAACGCCCTATCGGGCGGTTTCTCCTTCTAGAAATATTCCCATAGAAATTGATCCTATTGCCGATCGCCGACCTGCATGAGGACCTGGCCGCCGAACAGAAAGCCAGGGCCACCTACGAGACTGATCCAGCTCACCGACAACCCCGGCATCAAAGACACCTTAAGATTTTTGAGAGAAAGAGAAGTAGTCCACTTCCAGCGCTTCGGCGAGACGTTAAACGATGTTCAGGCGTACCTGGAAGTAAAGAAGTTTTATTAAACGACAAACGTCGCTGTAAACTTATCAGCAGCGTTATTTTATTAACTAGGGATTCTTAATGACCGGCTTTTTAAAATGAAACTCCTTTTCTACCTCTGTCATTAAAGAATTGACTTCCCCAACAGCTTTTAGGGCTTCGTTTATTTTTATATGAGGTTTTAGTTCAATGATTCGTTTGGCCCGTGCTTGTGCTGATTTATCCATGTCCTCTTCCAACGTAACAAATAGTGCCGTCGCCAACCGCTCCAGTTCGGCAACACGGAACCCCGCCAATTTTTTTGCAGCAAAATCAATTTGCCGTCCATACTCTTTGGTGGTTTTTGGATAAAGCTCTTTCAGCCTTTCCGCAGCCTCTCCGGGAATAAGCGAAGGGCCATACGGATAAGGTTTGCTTTGAATCTCAATAATCATATTGGCCCGCATAACACCAAGCTCATCCTTCAAATCAAAAGAAAACGGCCCGTGCTTATAAAGAATAAATTCGTAACCTGTAGGCACCCCCAACATCTCCTGTAGGAAGTAAAGGCTTTTCTGGATGTGGGTCTCACCACACCAACTGCCATACAGGTTCAGCCTTTCAATTAATGACAGCACCACCGTTTGGCGCTTCATGTCTTCCATTAGGTTACCCCCCCAAAGGAATTATTTTTATGATATCATTCCTGTTTTTCTTCAGCCACTCGTCAGCTTGCTTAACCAGATCCGGCCTGATAAAAATATAATCAAAAGAAGCAATGGGAAGCTTCTGCATGATTTCCGACAATTCATAAGATGATAATATGCACCCGTCGCTACGCAAAACAGGGAATTCTATGGCGCTGTTTTTGTCCGTGTAAGGGTCCCTCCGGACCGCCCCTGCGCCGAATTCCGAAACGATTGCCTCATAAATCAACCGTCCGGCATCAGGGTTTATTCTCATGTCTCCCGGATTCTTTTCGTATAATTTCCGGTAATGTTCCCGTTTGACAATCCGTCGGGCCGGGTCATGGCCCCATTGAGATATGTATGTTAACTTCTTGGGTAACAATATCAAAAACCCGCCCGGCCAACTCCATGACCCCAAGGGAATGCTCAAACCGCTTATGTGTTGCCCCGGGATAAACCAGATAAGACATCGCCAGTTGATGGATATGGCGCAAGCGCTGGAAAGGGAATGAATTCAGGACTTTTCTTTCGTCGTTATCTAGTTTGATAAAAACATGAACTGGATCCCTTATTTCATGGTAAATCTTTGTCATCAGCAGAACCGCTCTCAAATTTTTTTGGAGACCTATTTAAAAAATAACTAATGAATCATTCATTTTTAACCAATATAACCTACAACAACTAGATGTTCTTATAGGAATTATATCAAACATATGTTCTCATGGCAATTGGTTTTGGAAAACAAAAATGCATTTTATCATTCTTGTAAATTGGAGTGATCTCCAGGAAGGAATTTTCACAAATCCCTCTTTTTTGAGTGCTCCAGTAATTTCTTCCGAATCTCCATATCATAAAGCAATATCAATTTGGAAATAGTTCCCATCCGAGTTTTATCCGAACATTTTTACTCTTATAAACAGTTATATATCCCTTCCGCGCCATCACGGCAATCAGGTCATCCACCTTTCCGGCGAACTGTGTACGGGGCAACCCTCTCGTCTTAATATTCCATCGTTGCAGAATATAGGTCGGCATATTATCCCGCACACAGGATTGATTAGGCCTCTCGTGCAAAATATCAATGATAACTTTGCTTAAAAATTCCTGTTTAACCCTTAAGGCTTCGTGTATATTCTGCGGTATTACTTCATCTTTTTTACCTGAATATTGTTTGCCTATTTGACTTGGTTCCTGTTCTGCATCTTCAATATCGTCATAGCCGTTTTCATCAGTGCGGTCTTCAACAACGATATGTTCCTCATTATCCAAATCTTCGTCATATTTTAGTTCTTCTTGGTCATTATCAATATTAACAGGTAAGATGCCCCTTATATGTAAAGCAGACCAAAGAGACTCAAGTGCTTTCTCCGGATTCGCATAGTAACAACACTCCCGTATTCGGAAGAAATGCCAGCCACAACGCTCCAGTTTTCTCTGCCGTTCCATGTCGGCCGAGTATTCGCTCGCCCCGTGCCAGAAATCGCCGTCGCATTCCACTGCCAGCTGTGCCTTTTGACCCTGCACGACTAGGTCGATACGCTTACCTGCAAACTCAAATTGAGGTACAACTCTATATCCCCGATTGGCAATAGTGAGAGCAACATCCAACTCAAACCAGCTTTCAAAGGGTTGCGGCGGTTTTTCAATCTGCCGGTTTGCCCTGAATGCCTTCTCCCGCAGTTCGTCCGCACCTTCACCAAGAGCCTGGGCAATCCGGTTCACAGGATTATAAAAATAGTTAAGCAATCTTCGTCTAAAGCAATGATCGCTTAAATGATTTCTGGTCACAGAATGGAACAGCCACATCTGGTCTTTGGCCCGACTGGCCGCAACATTAAACCTGCGCTGATCTGCCGCCTGGGTCAAAACGCCGATCCTCTCGTTTGGCGCCGCTACCATGCTGAGAAACATGACGTCGCGCTCGTCCCCTTGGAAGCTGTATGGATTGCCGCATATCAGCCGCCGTTTTTTCATTTCCTCCGCGCCAAGTCTTTTTAGCAGCATATCCTCAATCAGATAAGCTTGGGCTTCGCCCTGGAGGGTAATAACGCCCATATCCATCCCCTGGTATCGTTCATCCAGGCAGCAGTTCACTAGCGCCTCAACCACGGCCTCAGCTTCCGGGCGGTTTATAACCCGTTGACCAGCACCCTCGCGGTAGCCGCTCTCTACATAAACCGCTTTGAGTGGTTCTAGTCTACCCGGCAGGTACTGCCTGAGGGGGATAAGAGGGTCCGTCCGGTAGCAAAAATCGTTGCTGAAATGGATGATTTCCGGCATGCAGCGGAAGTGCTCCCGTAGGGTAATTCTATTGCTGAACCGGATTCGACCATGATCAAATAGGCTATTTTCAACATCAAATGTATCGGCATGCTCGAAGTCGTAGAGAAAGTCGCGCATAAGCCGCTGTACCTGGTCTCTGCTCACACCGACCGCTTCCGGGCTGATCTGCCTATCATCCCCGATTACCAGAATACGTTTGCCGAGATAAAGCAGCGGTAGGGCTTCGGGGCCGCATTGGGAGGCTTCGTCAACAATTATGACATCAAAGATGCCGACGCCGGCCTCGACAGTCTCATAAACCCGGTGGATCGGCATAATCCAGGCAGGCACCGCATCCCGGCACTTGTTTAAGTGCAGTTGTGCATTTCGCCGATAAGTATGGGCATGTTTTCCCGTACCCTTACCATATAGCTTTATGGCTCGCTGCCAAGCTGCAAGATGTCGGCGGTGATCTTCCTGCATGCGGGAAAAGCAAAATTGCCAGCTCTTGAGAGAGGCAAGCTCTGCAAGATCTCTCTTGATATCCTGGTCAAACCTTTGGGAATACCGCTCAAGGCTCTCTGAATCCGTGCTCAAAAAAGCTTCCAGCCAGCTTTTTGCTCGTGCCCATGCCCATGCCTTGTCCAGCATATTGAGACGCTTCGACCATTCACGCGGTTCAGTGCTACAGGCTAGCATCCCGGCAAGCTGTGGCGCCTCTCTTGCCAGCTTATCGATCGTTTGCCGCTTTTTCTGCATGGAAACCGCCTTGCGACGCAGGTCCCGTGCATGGTCCAAAAGGCGACAGTACTGATCCATATCTCTTTTTCTGAATGCTTCAGCAATTTCTCCGACAATCTGATGAGTATCGTTCCTGGATGCAAGCATAATAGACAAACGCCCCAGCACCTTATCAATTTCCTTCTCAGTTTCCAGCAACTCTAACTGGGCTAAGACGGCCAGGCATTTATTCCTAAGTTTATAAAGCGACGCTACATCCTCCCAGTGAGGGCTAAGGAGTCCTGATATATTCTTCACGCACTCTTTTGTCTTTTCCTTGAGATCATAGAGTGTGAGGATGCTTTTAAGCGCTTCGTGCAACTCCTCAATTTCCGCAATCTGCAAGGGAAAGGGACCGTGATGGCGGTCCGTTTTCCCGGACCATAATGTCCAGATATAATCAAGCCGCTGTTCTACACTCAGATAATCGATAAGCTTCTCAATAGTTTCAATGTTGCTACAATCGAGCCCGTCCACCCTGACCCGGTCGAAAAGCCCCCAGTACTCCCGCACGGCCTTGGGTTTAAAGAACAAAAATCCCCTGCCGCCGCCAGCCTTGAAGTGTTCCTGGAGGGCTTTAGCACCGTGGAGAAGCCTTTTCCGGTCTACACCTTCAGGAATGACGACACTTAATGCATCAACACGTAAGGCAGCGTCACGAAGTCCTTCCGCATGGGCAACTGACAGCTTAAGCAATTCCTTCCATGGCATATCCTTGTCAGTCTGTACATCATAGACCGCCTTGGATATCCAGGCCATGGGCCTTTTCAAAATATTTTCCACCGCCACCGCAAGTTCCTCGATGCTTTGAGTTAGCTGTTCTATCTGAACCTTTCCGGCGTGCAGAAGCGCCCGTATTTCCGGTGAATGCAGATGTGCTGCGTTTGCGGCCACTTTCTGCTGTGCGGCCTGTTCCTGCAGGAAAAGAGTACGGATGAAATCTACATGAGGAAGGTCAGCATCGGGATCGGGGATGAATTTATTTAATTGTTTTTCGACTTCCGCATCAAACTCATTAATGCCTCGAATAAGGCATTGGATTTCCTCTTGCGAAACAGGCAGCGCCACCTCAGGTGCTATACGGTCTAAAAACCAGGAATAATTTTCTTCCTCTTCTTTAAGCTGCCGGGCTATCTCGGCTGCCGTCCCTCTATAGTCACCATCTGCAACGATATGTTTGAATGTCTCCGATTCCCTCAGCGCCATGAGCTTACCGTTAGTTTCGGCTTTGGCCATCCTGTTTGTCTGGATCTGGCTTTCTAATTGGCGGATGCGCTGGTCGACATTGAGGTCATTTCTTCTATCGAGTCTCGTAAGGATACCGGTAACGCTTTTTTCTAGGGATTCCTTCTCCTCGGTACCGCTCCCGAGAAGATTGACGCATAGCGGCTTGATTTCTCCAGGCAACTTGTCATGCAGCACCTGCAGAGCTCGCGGCGTCTTGGCTGTTACCAGCACCCGCCTGCCGGTGGCCAGGAGATGGCAGATAAGGTTGGCGATGGTGAGTGTTTTTCCAGTTCCAGGCGGCCCCTGCACCAGGACACCCTTCTGACGGTCGAGAGTCATGATAATACGGCGCTGCTCATCGTTTGCGGGCAATGGGAAATAAATTTCAATTTCTCCGGGAGGTCTTCCGCCTTCTGTTTCATTTATCTGTTGAGCCTCACCAGTATCAAGACTCTCACACAGGTCGAGAAACTCATCAGGTATCTTCCCGCCAACCTCAATTTGCTCTTTCATTTTTGTGAGAAATTGCTCAAGACCACGCAGAGAACGTTTACGGAGGACTACGGCCGGCGCGTATTCAACAATAGGCTTATCAGATGGAGACTTGTGTTGTGGTTCCAGGCGGTCTTTATAGTATTCTCCTTGACCGCTGTCTGCAAGGGAATTGGCAAACGCCGCAAGAAGTGAATCAACCACCGATCGGTCCCATATGCTATCATGCAAGGCTTTTCTGCCATTCTCTATTAACTTTCTTGCGTTCTCCGGTTGATCCTCCACTTCAAGCATATCCAATTCGATGTCAACTTGGTCTAAGTCTGCGGAAGGCCCAACAATGAACTTGCCAAGATGAGGCTCAAATTCCAGCGAAGCCTTGGTAACGATTAGATGTCTCTTTACGTTGTGACCTGACGGTGTCCGCCAGGTGAGAAGCCCCATACAATAGACAAGCTCATATTGTTCGCCGAGCTTCTGCTGCTCCTGGTAGATGCGAAAAAGATCAGCATACACTTTCTGCACGGCAATATGCCGGCTAAAAAGCTCAGCCCAAGGCAGCCATTGTTTTTCTAGATACTCATCCCAGGTTTTTTGCACCTCAGGATAATCCTGCAGGGAAAACTCTTCGCTGACCGTAAATATAGCATCAGTATCAGCTTCTCTCTTTTCCCTGTTAACCGTAATGGTTTCATAAAGCAGCGGAAGGTCCTCTATACTCCTTAACTTTTCGCGGTTTATCCAGTCTCGACATATATCCGGAACCTCGGGCAGCCTTGGTTCCGGGAATTTCTTCACCTCAATCCAAACAGCATCACCATGTTCGTCCTCCTGACCCCAGGCGCGCGAAAAGCAATACCTTAGTTCCTGGGGAATATTGTGTACCCAGAGGACTTTCCGGTATTCTTCATAACTCCGGGTGATCTTAGAGTTAATTCTCGCTAGTTCAGTGAGGTACCCAACCAGCCTTATGACTTTATCATTTTTTATTTTTTTGTTGTCTATCGAGTAATCTTTGTTTTTCATTATCTCAACACTTTGTTCAATTAAATTTAGTTGAGCAGCATTTTAGTAGCAACTAACGCTTTAAGTATGATTGCCAGGAGGTATATTGATTGTAATATTATCGATAACTTGTTCTCTTAACGGTTAGTTTCAGAATTAATACACAGTTCCAAAGACATAAACACCAAGATACTCTCCATTATATACCTACCCCTATCATAAGCTATACGGGCATGATGTAAATCTCTCAGGAGTTAATCATAATATCATCACGCAGGTGGAATCGTCTATGGTTGTCTAGTTTGATAAAACACGTATTGGATACCTTATATTATGGTAAATTTTTGACAACTACTACCATTTTGAAGCCTTCCAGGAAACCTATTCTACAAATAACTAATTAATCCTCCAATTTCCACCAATAGAGTTTGCAGTATCTTTTTTAACTAGGTGCTAATGCTATTCAGGTTTTGGCAGCAGAGTCTGGAGACCCTCAAACAGATGCCGTGCCAGATGGAAGAGAACCTGATTATCGGAAAAGCTACACCTCCTTAGTTCCGGAACCACCTGACGTAACACTTTTAATGGCTAACAACACACCCGCTTTACTTCTCACTCCAAAGCTGCTTTATCTCTTCAAAATAAAGCTGACAATAGGTTTTATAAAAGAATAAACGCCGCTGTAAACACTTATCAACGGCGTTGTTTTTCCGTATCCCGGACTTTCTTTAAACAGGTCTGCCTTTTAATCATCTATTTCATGCCTTTTTTAAACCTCTCCTTGTGCTCGTACATTTTCATATCCGCCATTTCGATCAGCGCATCAATGGATTTTTCATTATCCGCATCCACTTGGATAATCCCAAAACTGAAAGATATATGATAGGGGTTCCGTTTTCCTTCGTTGTCAGCGTCGATATTCGCTGTGATCCTGTTGATGATTGCGTCCGCATTATCTTTGGCGCACTGCGGGAAAATAATCATGAATTCATCTCCGCCCAGCCTGCACAGGATATCGCTTTCACGGATAACTCCTTTAATATATTTACATACCGACACCAAAAGTCCGTCGCCTTCAAAATGACCAAAGTTGTCATTGACATATTTCAGACCATTGACATCTATATAGCAAATGGAAAAAACATCTTTGTTTCTTTTCTGTGCTTTTACCTGGTTTTCGAGCAACGCCAGGCCGGTGCCCCTGTTGTATGCGCCGGTCAGCGTATCGGTTGTCGCTAAATACTGGAGTTTCTCCTCAGCTTTGATGCGATTCTTTATTTCCTTCTTCAAATCTTCCTGAATCCGGTGGAGGTATTCCTGCTGCCCGTCGCCGATCCTGACAATCTTTTCAACTTCTCTTAGAAGCTTCCCGAACTGGTCGGCAAGAATCCGGTATGGTTCCAGCAAAGTGTTACCTGCGTACTTTCTGCTGCTGATTAAAGCTTCGGCTTCTTTCAAAATCCTTTTTTCAGATTCAAAAAGGTTAGATTCTTGCTTGCTCATAACATCACCTTCATAAAAATGTATTTGCTAAACTAAAAGTGTACCAATTTTAACCCATTGATCACCAAAAAGTTGACCACCCGATCAAACCAATCCTGTACACTGTAACTGGAAATTAACAGGCGTACAGGAGGAAAGGAAATGAT
>NZ_QFFZ01000025.1 GCF_004369225.1 Pelotomaculum propionicicum | reverse complement strand
CTTGAATAACGCTCTGCGTTATTCACATACCCACAACCCCTGCGACGGTAGAGACAAAAATAATATTGCTAAAAGACCGCCAGTAATAATATTCCATAATTACCATTCCAAATGAGCTGATCCCCTTTTTATGGGTGGTAAACTTTTACGTGATCACAGTGGTAAACTTTTTGATTGACAAACACATTTTTGGCTGAAAATGAAAGAACGCGGGCTGGTGGACCACTTGCTGACAATTAAAGACGGCAGGACCATTTACTTGATCAAGCGAACCACAAAATTAGGCAAGGCAGGGTAGAAATCACGCACGGGAAAAGACATATTTACAACAACGGGTAGTATTGCTCAAAAATGGTTAGAGCCCTATAACCGGGCTTTGTTATTTTGCTGGAGAATTCAGACCTGCCGCTGGCTACATTCAAATAATTCAAGGTGTCTGTTAACATCTCATCGTTTACGTTCAGATCTATCCCCTCATGCTGTTTCAACACTGCCAGGATCTCCTCAAAGGAGCAGTTGCCGGCACGCTCCCCCAATCCGCCCAAGGTGGTGCTGAGAAAACGGGCGCCTGCTTTAAAAGCGGCAAAGGTATTGGCGGTAGCCATACCAAAATCATTATGACCGTGAAATTCAATATCCATTCCAGTGTTTTCAAGAAGCATGCCAATTATTTGTTTTGTCCGGAATGGCTCCAGTATCCCGATAGTGTCGGCAAAGCGTAAACGTTCCGCTCCTTCCCGCCGGGCTTGAACAGTAAATTCTATTAGAAACTCCAGATCAGCCCTCGATGCGTCTTCCGCTCCTACTGTAACGCTGCATCCTTGCTCCAGAGCGTAACAAACAGCCCTTTTCATATTCTCGACTACCCAGGTTCTGTTTTTGCACAGCTTTGTTTTTATTTGGATATCTGAAACAGGAGCTGAAACATGGATATGTTTTGCCCCACAGGCCAGTGATGCCTTAATGTCGCTTATATTTGCCCGGTTCCAGGTAGAAATAACCGCTTTCAGGCCAAGGTCAAGAATTTCTTTTATTGCTTCGTCTTCAGGCGGACCCATTGCAGGTATGCCCGCTTCTATATATTCTATCCCGAGGGAATCGAGCATTTTAGCTATTTGAACTTTTTCCCCGACAGTAAAAGCTACACCCGGCGCCTGTTCGCCATCCCTGAGAGTCGTATCCGCAAACTTTAAGTTTCCCATATCAGTACCCTTTAACCTACTCAAATTAAACCTGTGACTGCTTATAATTAAAATAGCCGTGTCACCGGGCCGGGCGCCACATGGTCCGGGAGAAAACTCCCGCCCCATCCGGCCCGGGCGCGGCTAAGAACTATTTACCAACTGATTGGCGACAGCTTCCGGATATTACAGTCCATGCGGAAGTTAGAATCGCAACAACAGCTTTAAGGTGTTTTATATTAATATAGATAATTCTGCCTGATATCCACACAGATGATAAACCGTCTGCCGTCCAGTCCTACAAATAAGGATGAGATGGTTACGCATAAATTACCAGACGCCAGAGATATATACGGTTCGGTGGTATAACTGCTTAGACTGGTATTAACTATAAGATAATAATAATCTTTTGAAGAATGATCTGTCCCTTTCTTTGCCGGTCCGAAGATTTTTCTATTTTTTAATATCTCAACGTGGTTAAAAATTGTATCAGTTACCTGGGTGCCGGCCTCATTTAAAATATAAACACACTCTAAGACCAGATGGCTTTTAATTGCCTCCTTTAATCTAGCGTCATAATGTTCGACAGATATTTTTGAAAGATCACTTGTAATGATGTCTATTATCATCTTATATCCTTTATGACGTGATTTGGCATCTTTAACTTTTTTCACTAAATGACTTCTGTATTTGAAGGCAATACTATCAGTTTTATTCTTAATACAACTAATTTTGTCATCTATATTCTCTTGTGGTTTTGAGAAATAATACCCCTGAAGCATATCTGCCCCCAGATCCAGGGCTAACATTGCTTCTTCCTCCCTTTCAACACCTTCGGCAACAACAAGCGCTCCTATCTTTTTTGACAAGTTGACTAAAGATTTGAATACCTCCTGTTTATAATACATTCTATCGATATTGTTAATTAAACTCCTGTCTATCTTTAACACATCAGGTTTTACAAGTGGAATTCTGTCAAGATTGGAGTGTCCGGCGCCAACGTCATCCAAAGCTATTAAAAAGCCATAGTTCTTATGTGTCTCAATAAATCTATTCAGTGCAAGAATATCGGTAGTTTTTGATTCAATAATCTCTATCACCACATTGCCGGGATCTATTCTATAACTATGAACAGTGTTAAGGAGGTGGCCGGAACCGACCACACCCCTGTCTATAATAGAAGTATCAAGGTTAAGAAATAGAATTGCTTCATTGTCTTTATTGTAAATTCGGCTGTAGCTTTCAAGAGCCTTTTTCCTGCATAACCTATCGAATTCTAAAGTCATTTCCCGATCTTTGGCAAGATGAAATAGAGTATTTGGAGGAATTATTCCATTTGTTTCGACATCAATACCCCTGCATAGGGCTTCAAAGCCAACGACGGTTTTTTTCTTCACTGAAACAACCGGCTGGAAATGCGTTGTTATAGATTCATTTTTAATGATGTCATTAATATCCAACTTATAGTCCAAAAGTGGCATATTACGGCTCCTTGGAAACATGATGGCTCGACTAAAAGCCGGGGGAAACCTGCATGTGCTGCAGTATCCTTCTCACTCAAGAAATTCAGCAATATATTTTCCTCATATCTTGCAGACACTGCTCCCTGCAGTCCGTCTGCCGTATAACCGGCGCCAGTTCCCGCCTGGTCTTGTACAACATTTTACCGCTGGGTGCCGGGAGTAGGGAGAATTCCGCCTGAGGCACAAGCGGAATGACATTCATAACGAATGCACCGGCCTTTCTTACAGTTATGGCTACCTGCTTCAAGTGAATGTCATTTATTCCGGGTATCAGAACAGTGTTTACTTTGACCAGTATTCCCCTGCTGTTGGCTTCCCGGATGCCGGCAATCTGCTTGTCTATCAGCAGGCTCGCCCCGGCAAAACCGTAGTGAGGTTTGTTCTTATAAAATACCCATCCATAAATTTTCCTGGCTATATCAGGGTCAATCGCATTTACTGTAACAGTAACTGTTTTAACGCCAAATTCCTGAAGCAAATCCAGGCTTTCTTCCAGCATTAGACCATTAGTGCTGATACACTTAATAAGGTTTGGATAGCAGCTATGCAACATACTCAAGGTGTCCATAGTTTCCTTGTCAGCCAGGGCCTCGCCGGGCCCGGCCACACCGACCACCCGCAATCGTACATCCTGCCGCATCATATTGTGCACCTTTTTTAAGGCTTCCCGGGGTGATATTGTTTTGGTGATAAATCCCGGCGCGTTTTCATTTACGCAGTCGAACTTTCTGGAGCAGTAATTGCATTTTATGTTGCAGCCGCTAGCCACGGGAAGGTGAATGTGTGTAAACCAGCGAGCGGCCGCCCGGTTGAAACAGGGGTGCTGATTTAAGACAGATTTCTCGTGTCGGTTCATCTACTGTCCCTCCTTTGTAGGTTCGTGTTTCCCGCTCAATGGAATATTTCCATACCAGGCGCGGCTAAGAACTATTTTTCGACTGGTTGGCAACAGCTTCTGGATAAGATAATCTTTACTTCTTTGTGATCTATTTTTTCAATTTCTCCTGAATACCCCCCGCCCAGCAATTCCGCCTGCAGCCACGGAGGCACATGATTGCACATAATTTCTAAATAATCAAACCTGCCTTGACGTAAAAACGGAAGAAGCGCCTGCTTGGACGTGATCCCAATATCGTTTTCCTGGATCTCTTTTATGGAAATCCGGTAGTATCCATTTGATATTTCAACAGGAGCCAGCTCAACACCATTTTTTCCCCTGTTGTTAATCTGCCCGCGCTTTTCTTCCTCTTCCGCGAGGACGTAATCAAGAAATTCCAATGGCTTTCCTTCGAATTCCCAAACGCTGAAACCTGCCTTCTCCAATTCGTAGTAAGACAAACCAGCTATAGAGAGTCCTGCAAAAACCCTGCATCCATTTAAAAATTCCAGGGCCTCCGCCATTTTTTCACGCAGTTCTTTGATGACCAGGCTTTTATCCAGAACAAATATTTCTCATTCTATTTATTTCTTTCATACAGGTCTGGGGCAGGTTCTCAAACAGACTTCCAGGGGCGGGGATCAGCGGCATAATATTGCTTATGAACGCCCCGAGATCCTTGACTTTTTTAATGACTTCAGGAATATGGTTATCGTTGATTCCTTGAATCATAACGATATTTACTTTAACTGCCACACCTTGCACAGCAAGAGATTTTATACCTGACAATTGATTCTCAATAACAAGCCCGGCTCCCTCACCCCCCTTGTACCTTTTCCCTTTATAGTCGACGAACCTGTAAATCTGCTCTCCTATTTCGGGGCTAAGGCAATTTACCGTGACAGTCACATGCCTGATGCCGAGGTCAATTATTTCCCGCGCATAATCAGGCAGCATCAGCCCATTTGTAGATAAGCAGAACAGCACATCCGGATCGGATCGTTTTATTAAATCAACTGTAAGACTTGTTTTCTCCCAGTTGGCCAGCGCGTCACCCGGTCCGGCTATTCCCACAACGCTTATATTAGACAACCTATCCTTAACAAATTTGTACTTTTGCAGGGCAGCTTCGGGCGACAGGATCTCACTGGTCACACCCGGCCTGCTCTCGTGTAAACAGTCAAATTTTCTGTTGCAGTAATTGCAGCTTATATTACAATGGGGCGCCACCGGCAGGTGCATCCTGGCATACTTATGGCTGACCTCAAAAGAAAAGCAGGGATGCCTGTCGTACTTTATTAGGGTATAATCCATCTTCTTCACCTCAACCCTGCAGCTGCTGGCCCGCTACTTTCAGTTTCTTATAATATTTCTGATACATAGAATTTCGATAGCTGTTGTATTTGTTTTCCAGCAGCGTATTGGTGATCCGGTCTAAAAACATCGTTGTGCCGACGTATCCCACTGATAACAACCTCTGTCCCCCCACCCGGTCATGAATGGGAAAACCGTGCCTGACCAGGGGAATACCTTCTCTTTCTGTCAGATATCTGCCGTCGGAATGCCCGATAGCAATGTTTGCATTCATCCTTATACTTTTTTTCCTGATTTGTGCGAAATCTGTTTCATTTAAAAAATGAACTTCACCCCGGTAATTATTCAACTCATTATTCAACAACTCGATCATTTTACCGGGCTTGCTTCCCGTAGCAACCACTACCGGGTAAACTCCGTTCTCCATGCAGGTTTTAAAAATCGCATACACATTTTCCGGCTCACCGAAAATAACGCTTCTTCCCTGGAAATTATATTTATGTGAGTCGATCATGCAGTCCAGCAGCCTTCCCCTCTCCCGTTCCAGGCTTTCAGGTACTTTATTGCCGCTAAGCTGCTTTAATACGTCTATAAATAAATCAGTATTTTCAATGCCCATAGGTACAGGCAAGTTATATAAGGGGACGCCAAATTCGGCTTCCAGGTACCTGCCGGGTGAAATATCATCATCCACCGTTATGCCCATCTGGATGGTGGCTGCCGCTCCCGGCATTTCCGCTATATCAGACAGTTTTGTTCCTCCCCCGGGTATCTTTTTATACGGCCTCTCAAAAGGTCGGTCCAGAGTATCAGAGAAATCAGGGCACAGTGTAAATTCAACTTTAAACATGTGCAGTATTCTCTTGATCTCCCTGATATCGGCAGGGCTCAGGTTTGGGACTATAACATTTATCCTGGAATGTTTCTCTGTCTTTTTTGCCAGCCTGGCTACCATCCTTTTTACAGCCAGAAAATAGCCGTCCGTATGGGCGCCTCCATAACCTGGAGTGGATACGGTAACCAGGGGAAAATCACCCAGTTCTCTTTCTTTTAAATATTTTGAGGTGATTCTTTCGACATCTTCACCTATTGTTTCAGCCAGGCAGGTGGTGAGCACACCGACAAGCCCGGGATTATACAGTTTGATTAAGTTATCCAGGCCCTTTATTAAACTGGCCTCCCCACCGTAAATGGTACCCTTCTCATTAAGGGAAGAGGAGGCCACGTCGATGGGCTCGTTAAAATGTTCGGCAATATGACGGCGCATATAAGTACTGCAGCCCTGTGAACCGTGGATAATCACCATGGATTGTTCCACACCTTTAAACGGCAGGATGGCTCCCATGGGCATACACATATTGCACGGGTTTTCATTGACATTGCGGCAGTTCTCGGTCTCCTTATCCATAAAGCCACCTCCCATTTGGGTCGTGCGTCGTGGGACGTGGGACATGGGATCCAGGCATTCCTCTTAAGTTCTATTAACCCTGAAGCCCATCTTGTATTCTCACGTCTCATTTCTCACGTCTCACGTCCCAATATATTTCCAGACCGGTGAGCAGACGGTTGAGTATACCTCCCGGGCAAAGTTCACCGCTCCCGCAAAGCCGCTCAAAGGGTGCTTGCGGTCATGGTTGTGGTCGATAAAGGCAATACCGAGCTTGTAGGCCAGCGGTCTTTCCTTTACTCCCCCCACCAGGAGATGGGCTCCCTTTTCTACCATGAACTTTTCCAGTTCGGTGGGGTTGGCGTCATCCAGGATCACCGTGCCTTCGTCCACCAGTTCGTTGATAATCTCATATTCCTCCTGCCGGCCGGTCTGGGTACCGATCATCACCACATCTATGCCTATCTCGCTAAACTGCTTAACCAACGAGATGGCCTTAAATCCACCACCCACGTAGATGGCGGCCTTTTTACCTTTTAGTTTCTCACGGTAGCTCTGAACTGTGCCGCTGTAAGCATTTACCTCTTTTTTTATAAGTTCTTCTGTTTTGTGTATTATTTTCAGGTCACCAAAGAACCTGGCAATTTTCCTGAGGGACTCGGCTGTATCCTCTAAACCCAGAAAGGATACGTTTAGATAGGGAATGTCATATATCTCATCCATCTTTTCGGCGAGATAGATCATGGACCCGGCGCATTGGACAATGTTGAGGGAAGCCCTGGCGGCCGTCTTCAGGGTTTCGCAGCTGGAATCCCCGGTAAATGCCACATTTAGCTTTATACCCATCTGTTTTAAATAATTGCCAATGATCCACACCTCACCGGCAAGGTTGAAATCTCCCAGGTAGTTGACACACTTACTTTCCTTTGTTTCATTTCTGCTTGTTGGTCCTATCAAACGCAACAGGGCGTCACAGGCAGCCCGGTACCCTGCTGATTTATTGCCGATAAAACCGCTGGATTGCACCGGAATAACCTTAATACCGTGTTTTCTTGCGGCAGCCTTGCAAACAGCCTCAAGATCGTCGCCGATAACTCCAACAATGCAGGTGGCATAGACGAAGATCAGCTTGGGATTGTATTTTAAAACCAGTTCGTCAATAGCCCTGGCCAGCTTTTTTTCACCACCGAAAATCACATCTTCTTCCTTTAAGTCAGTGGAAAAACTGAAACGGTACAGTTCAGCGCCGCTGCTCAAAGACCCCCGGATATCCCAGGTATAACTGGCGCAGCCAATTGGTCCGTGGACAAGGTGGACAGCGTCGGTAACCGGGTTTAAAACAACCCTGGCCCCGCAGTAAACACAGGCCCTCTGGCTCACACACCCGGCGACGCTGTCATTTTCACATTTGAGCTGTTTCTTTTGCTTTCCCTTGGTGTGGATAAAATCTTCTCTTTCTTTAATAAACACGTCAGGCAACCCGGCCTCTTTCATGGCAATCACATCTTTCCCTGAATAGTTTTTCAAACTAGAGGATTAATTCAAAGTGGCTGTCGTCCGCGTCACGGTCAACGCGATCAAGCAGCGTGTTGCCGATGGTCTCCACCAGCCTGGCCGTCCCAAGGTAACCCACCGAAGGGAAGTAGTGCAGGTTGGCACGGTCGGTGATGGGAAAGCCCAGCCTTACCAGAGGGATGTCTTCGGCCCGGGCGATATACTTTCCATGAGTATTGCCTATCAGCAGGTCCACCGGCTCGTTCTTGATCTTCTGGTGCAGCAGAAAGAGGTCGCCGATCATGGCCTCGCAGCCGGGGGCTGTATTTTTGATTTCCGGGATAAACTGCTTATCCGGCGTACCGGTAAGAGCAAACACCGGTTCCATTCCCATATCCACCAACAGGCTGGTTATACCGCACACCATGTCCGGGTCGCCGTAAACCGCCACTTTCTTACCGTGGAAATGGGGGTGGGCGTCCACCATCATATCTACCAGCCGGCCGCGCTCGTCCTCCAGCTCCCTCGGGATGGAAACCCCCATCAGCTTACTCACGTTAAGCACAAATTTATCGGTATTGGAAATACCTATCGGCGTTGGGCCAATCACTGCGGGAATGTCGAACCGGCCCTTCAGAACAATTGCCCCCGAGCCGCCGGCGGTCCTTCCCAAAGCGATGGTGCCCATGGAGTTGGCCGCGTCTTCCAGGTCGCTGATGGTCGTCCCCCCCGGGGGGTAAAGAGCTCCGGAGCCAGGCGCCAGCGGGGCGTCAAAGACATCCGTCGTATCGGGGAAAACTATAGGCTCCACCCCCATCATACCTAAGATCCTTTTGATTTCCCTGATATCGCCCGGCTCAATGAAACCGGGGATGATGTTCAACTTGCCGTTTGGCTCACCCTTTTTGGGAAAGGTCTGGGTGATGGACACGACCATGTTGTCGTAACCGGTGATGTGTGATCCCACGTAGCTGGGTGTGTTCGAAATGACCACTTTAATTTTTGGATCAAAAAAGCTTTGCTTTTTGATACTTTCCATAAAGCTGGACACGTCGTCTCCTATGGTCTCCGAGGAGCAGGTGGTGCTGATGGAGATCACTTCCGGATGGTAGAGGGTGACGACATTTTCAATGGCTTCCCGCAAGTTGCTCAGGCCGCCGAAAACCACCGTGTCCTCGGAAAATGAGGTAGTGGCGGCGATAGGAAGGCTCCCGGTAGTGACGGGCCAGGGTCATGCGCAGGTAGCTTGAACACCCCTGTGAGCCATGGGTCAGGGGCATGCAGTTGCGGATCCCCTTGGATGCAAGGATGGCTCCTATAGGCTGGCAGGTCTTGGCCGGGTTGATTACCAGAGCTTTGCGTTCGACAATTTCTTTCGGTGTATATTTAAGCATCTTTATTCTCCCTCCAGGGCGGAGTAATAAACCTCCAGGTGGGGCTGTTCACTGCCATGTCAATATCTTGAAGAAACTTTTCAAACCCCTTAAAGCCGGCATACGGCCCGGCGTAGTCATATGAGTGCATCTGGCGCGAGGGGATGTGCATCTTCTGAAAAACATACTTATCTTTAATTCCCGAACAGAACAGGTCGATTCCCAGCTCTTTAACCAGGTACTCGCACTCGAAATGGTTGTAATCATCGATTGCGATTTCGCCGTTCTTCATTTCCGGCAGCATTCCTTCATAGTCCATTAGGTTGGGCAATTCTTCCTTCTTTCTTTTGATTTCATCGTCGTCGTATGGCGATATGACCTTCGGGTCGCGCTCCCAGTGGATGTCCTCCAGAATTTTCGACCGTCCGGTGTGCACGATTTCGGGGATAACCATCCTGCCTTCATAGTCATCCCTGTGGGCAAATTCATAGCCCGCCACCACTACCTCCATGCCAACTTTCTCGAACATGTTCCTGAAGTGGTGAGAGCGGGATCCCCCTACCAGGATCATGACTCTCTTGCCGGCCAGCCTCTTCCTGTATTTCTCGATAATGGGATCCAGCCGGGCCGTCTCCCGGGCGATCACCGCTTCCGTCCGCCTGGTCAGCTCCTTGTCGTCAAAGAACCTGGCCATGTCCCGCAGGCACTTCACCAGACCGTCCACTCCCATGTAATTGACTTTCAGCCAGGGCACACCGTACTTCTCCTCCATCATCCGGTTGGTGTAGTTAATGGAGCGGTGGCAGAGCAGGATGCTCAGCTTCGCCCGGTGCGCCTTCGCAATCTCATGGAATGACGCGTCTCCCGTGAAGGAGCTGACGATCCGGTAGCCGACTTCCTCCAGGACCTCCTTGATCATCCAGTAGTCTCCGCCAATGTTGTACTCGCCGAAGACGTTGATGTCGAAAGGACCGGGGTCTTCCAGTTCCTCGGTGCCGACCAGGTGCTCCATCAAGGCGTTGGAGGCCAGGTGGTGCCCTGCCGACTGGCTTACTCCCCGGTAGCCTTCACAACTAACCCCGATTGTTTTTATTTGCAGGTCTTCTTCCGCCTTTTTGCAAACCATCTCGATATCGTCGCCGATCAGGCCCACCGGGCAGGTGGCGTA
The DNA here is from genome assembly GCF_004369225.1 of Pelotomaculum propionicicum. GTDB lineage: Bacteria > Bacillota > Desulfotomaculia > Desulfotomaculales > Pelotomaculaceae > Pelotomaculum_B > Pelotomaculum_B propionicicum. The sequence goes on along the minus strand of NZ_QFFZ01000025.1, from coordinate 38,520 downwards.
TACTCCGATGCACTCAGGCCTAAATATGGCGTAAGCTTCCCGGATGGCCTGGGCCAGCTTTTTCTCCGCCCCGAAGACGATATCCGTTTCCATCATATTCGTGCTCAGGCAGTAACCGGCGAAATCATCTTCGCCCACACCAGGCCGGGAAAGGTTGCGGCGCGTGCCCCAGGTATAGTACGCGCAGCCCACCGGGCCGTGAGTAAGGTCCAGGATGTCCTTGACCGGCCCGAAGACAACGCCCTTGGTTCCGGCAAAGGCGCAGCCGCGGTTGGTTAATATGCCCGGCACGGCTCTGTCGTTGGCCTCGATTACCTGCTTCTGCTCACCTGAATTCTTTACAACCACATGTCTCTTCCGGTTTATTCCCGCCTTCTTGGGAAAGGCGGCATACATTTCGTCAATGATTCTCCGGCTTTCCTCTACTCCGACGGGTTTTTTTCCCTTATTAGCACCAGTCACGAAATTGCCTCCTTTCCGCGCTCCCCGGTCCTGACGCGGATCGCGTCATCCACCGGGCAGACAAAGATTCTGCCGTCGCCGATATTGCCGGTCCTGTTTATCCTCATCAGCACCGCCACCACCGCCGGCACGAACTCGTCTTCCACCACCACCGAAACCATCCGCTTGGGCAGAAACTTGATTCTTCTGCCATCGGCTTCACTCTCCCTGTGTTCGGACGGGTAGGTAACCTGCAGGCCGCGCTGCTTTCCCCGTCCAAATACCTTGTAGGCCATGAAGGCTGGAAAACCTACAGTTGCCAGAGCGTCCTTGGTGCACTCCATCTTGTTCATCCGGATGATGGCTATGACTTCCTTCACCTTTTCACAGTCCCCTTTCCCCCGTCCTGATGGTGTATGCTTCTTCCACCGGGGTGACAAATATTTTGCCGTCCCCGATATTGCCGGTGCGGGAGCTTTCCTCAATAATTCTAACCGCCTGCTCCACCCGGACGTCTTCCACCACGATCAACAATAACGTCTTGGGCAGGTTGTCATACAGCACACTGCCCACCTTCAGGCCCTTTTGCTTGCCGCGGCCGAAGACATCGATCCTGGTGAGAGCGGTAAAACCACCGGCGTCCAGGGCTTCAGCCACTTCCTCAACTTTTTCCGGTCTGATCACAGCCTTGATCATTTTCATTCCACAATCCCCCATTCGATCATTAATTCTTCCAGCTCGTCGAAATCCAAAGGCTTGGGAATGACAAACATCTTATTGTTGTCAATATTTTTTGCCAGGCTGAAGTAGGCCTGGGCTTGAGTGGAGTCGGGAGCGTACTGGATTACCGTCTGCTTGCGGATTTCCGCCTGCTGGACGATAGTGTCGCGGGGAATGAACTGGATCAACTGGGTGCCCAGCCTCTCAGCAAACGCCTGGAGCAACTCTTCTTCCCGGAGGACACTGCGGGAGTTGCAAATAATCCCGCCCAGCCTGGTGCCGCCGGTCTCCGCGAACTTCTGGATTCCCTTGCAGATATTGTTGGCCGCGTACATGGCCATCATTTCGCCGGAAGCCACGATGTATATTTCCTGCGCCTTACCCTCCCTAATGGGCATGGCAAACCCCCCGCAAACCACATCGCCTAAAACGTCGTAAAAAACGTAGTCCAGGTCGTCAGTGTAAGCGCCCAGATTCTCCAGCAACCCGATGGAAGTGATGATCCCCCGGCCGGCACAGCCGACACCCGGTTCGGGCCCTCCCGACTCAACACACCTGATTCCATTAAAACCAGTTTCCAGTACGTCTTCGAGCTCTACATTTCCTTCCTCACGCAGGGTGTCCAGCACACTGTGCTGCCTTTTTCCCCCCATCAGCATCCTGGTGGAATCAGCCTTGGGGTCGCAACCGATTTGCATGATCTTCTTTCCCAAAACGGACAGCGCCGCCGTCAGGTTTTGTGTGGTGGTAGACTTTCCTATACCGCCTTTACCGTAAATTGCAACCTGTCTCATTAAAATTTCCTCCTATTTTTGGTAATAAAAATGACGCCTGCATCCCCTGCAGGGGGAACAGGCGTCTTCGCCTTACATTTATTAATGTCAATCTGATAAATCAACTTTAGGGCGTCTCTGCCTTAAATGAAACAACCAACAGAAATTTTCTTATATTGCTATTTCTCCCGTTTCACCAGTTCTGATCCGGACGGCATTATCAATCTTGTAGGTAAAGATTTTCCCGTCACCGACCTCGCCGGTACGGGCGTTTTCAATGACAAGTTTAACAATAGCCTCAACGTCCTTATCTGGAACTACCATTTCCATTTTAATTTTCGGGAGCAGGTTGATACTGTATTCAGTACCGCGGTAGACCTCGGTCCTGCCTTTCTGAAGACCGCAGCCGATTACCTGGGTTACAGTCATGCCATGGATACCGAACTGATTTATAGCCTCTTTGACATTTTCCAGTTTACCGGGGCGTAAGATGCATTCGATCTTTGTCAACTTAATACCTCCTCTTTTTTAGGTTTACTGGCAAGGGATCGATATTCCCCAAAGTTAAGCTAACTCATTATAAAGCAGGCTTTACCTCGCTGCTGGTCTTAACAGCAGGTATACTGGCAGATCCGAACGGTGAAGCTGAAAGTACAAAGTCGGTGTACGCGTCCTCTCCGTGCTGTGTAAAATCGAGGCCGGTGTCCTGCTCCTCGTCCGTGGCGCTAAGCTTGATGAAGATACTGATAACCTTCAGGATAACAAAAGTACCTGCTATGGCCATGGCCCAACTGGCCCCGATGGCGATAAACTGCTTGCCGAGCAAGCCGGCGTTACCGTAAAACAACCCGTCGGCGCCCAGTTCATTAACAGTTGTAGTGGCAAAAAGACCGGTGGCAATGGCGCCCCAGGTGCCGCCGATGCCGTGTACTCCGAAAGCGTCCAGCGCGTCGTCGTAACGGAGTTTGGCCTTGACCACGCCTACCGCTATATAACATACCGCGCCGGCAACCAGGCCGATAATGATAGCGGGCAGCGGCTCCACGAAGCCGGAGGCAGGCGTAATGGCTACGAGACCAGCCACAGCGCCTGAAGCAGCGCCGAGTGTTGTCGGTTTGCCGTGGTGAATCCATTCAGCAACTACCCAGGAAAACGCTGCCGCGGCAGTAGCCAGGTGGGTCACTACGAAGGCACTGGCTGCCAGCCCGTTGGCGCCGAGGGCGCTGCCGGCGTTGAAGCCGAACCAGCCAAACCACAGCAAGGCCGCACCGAGCACTGTAAAGGGCAGATTGTGCGGAATCATCGGCTCGTTGCCGAAGCCCTTGCGCTTGCCCAGCACAAGGCAGGCGACCAGACCGGATACACCGGATAAGATATGAACCACGGTACCTCCCGCGAAGTCGAGCGCGCCGAGGTTGCGCAGCCATCCGTCGACTCCCCATACCCAGTGGGCCACGGGGTCATACACAAAGGTGGCCCAGAGCAGTAAAAACGCCATGAAAGCTGGAAAGCGCATCCTTTCAGCAAAGGCTCCGGAAATCAGAGCCGGGGTTATAACCGCGAACATCATCTGGAAGATCATGAACGCCTGGTGGGGAATTGTCGCTGAATAGTCGGGGTTGGGGACAAGCCCTACACTTTTCAGTCCCACCCAGTCCAGGTTGCCGATAATGTGATTAACGTCGGGCCCGAAAGCCAGGCTGTAGCCCCAGAGCGACCACTGCAGGCTGATTAAAACCATAGCGAAAAAACTGTACATAATAGTGCTTAAAACGTTCTTCTTGCGGGCTAAACCGCCGTAGAAAAGAGCCAGTCCGGGCAGGGTCATGAGCATGACCAGGGCGGCTGAAGCCAGAACCCATGCCGTATCGCCTGTGTCAACTGTCGCAGCAGTTTCCACAACCGCCTCGGCTGACTCCTCGGCCCAGGCCAGGGCCGGAACTGTCATTATAAACGCAGTAGCCATTAATATAGTCCGTAAGAGCCGGTTTTTCATTTTCTTAAAACCTCCTTTTCTTATTCCACTGAGAACCACTATTTGAACGCACCCGGCTCAGGTGGCGCCCCCTTCGCCGGCACGTGGTTTTTTGATGGTTCCCTTTATAACAGAAAACGCTCTCCCGAACAGGCTTTACCCTGTCCTTGAGAGCGTCACTGCTCATATGAAATACTGCTTTGGATCCTGAACAAGAAACGCTTTCCAGGAAAATGCCTTTCCTAAAAAGCGTCTTTGCCTTTGATACTGCTTTGTATCAGTTAAATTAAGATTTATTTTGTAATTATAAAAGGATAACCGGACGGTGTCAATAGGTTTTGCAGAATTTTTTTATTTATCTACAACCGCCTGTGTAACTGCATATACCGCACCCGGCGTCTTTAACCCGGCTCCCGTGTGAACTGCGCTTTCTTCCACATCATAGAGCGGGGTGGCTACCAGGCCGGTATAAGCCGGCATACCGTGGTCAGTAAGATCCATTCCTTCAAATTCTTCCGCGGCGGAAACCCTGATCCCCATTGTCCTTTTCAATACTCTGAAGATAATATAAGTTGATGCAAAGGCCAGGACCGAAACTGAGAGAACACCAATGGCCTGTACAGCCAGCAGGTTAGCCCCGCCACCGTAGAGAAGACCGCCCTTCTGGGCGAAAATGCCGACCGCGATCACCCCCCAGGTCCCGTTCACCCCGTGCACGGCGATAGCTCCCACCGGGTCGTCAGCTTTAATCCGGTCAAACACGCCAACAGCCAGAACACAGAATATCCCGGCCAACCCCCCGATGACAACAGCACTGACAGGGTGCACAAACGCGCACCCGGCGGTGATGGCGGCCAAACCGGCCAGTGCTCCGTTCATGGCCATACTGGGATCCGCCTTGCCGAACTTAAACATGGTGAAAAGTATGCCCGCGGTGCCGCCCGCGGCCGCGGCCAGGTTTGTGTTCACGGCAATCCTGGCAATGTTCATATCCAGGCCGGACAGAGAGCTGCCGGGGTTGAAGCCGAACCAGCCGAACCACAGAATAAATGTCCCCAGAAAAGCCAGGTGCATATTGTGCGCCGGCAGCACATTCATCGTGCCATCCTCGTTATATTTACCCGTCCTTGGCCCCAGCACAAACACAGCCGCCAGGGCGCTCCAGCCTCCCACGGCATGCACGACCGCGGAACCGGCAAAATCGAGCATGCCCAGTTTATACAACCAGCCGCCGGCACCCCAGACCCAGTGTCCGGCTATCGGATAAATCACGCCCGCGGCCAGAGCCGTATAAATAATATAAGGACGGAACTTCATCCGCTCCGCCACGGCCCCCGAAACAATGGAAGCCATAGCCATAGCGAAAGCGGCCTGGAAAAGCCAGTAAGCATAGATGGGGACCCTGAGCTGGATATGTTCCAGGTTTCCTTCTATGAAAAACCCGGTAGTGCCGATAAGCCCGCCCCGGTCAAGGCCGTACATGATGCCGAAGCCTATAGCCCAGTAGCTGAGCATACCCACGGTGCTGTCGGTGAATACCTTCATGACAATATTCATGGAGTTCTTCGCGCGAATAAACCCAGCTTCGAGAAAGGCAAAACCGCCTTCCATCAAGAAGACTAATGCGGCGCAGAGCAATACCCATATTGTATCTATGCCTGACGCCAGATCGTTAAAGCCGATTTCCATGATAAGATCCTCCTTATCTGATTTTCTTCTATGAAAATAAAAAAGGCGCAAACCGGCCCGGGTTAAAAACCCGGATCAGGGAGCGCCTTTGCCCTGCAGGAATCGTCTCCTGTTTTTTTAATTAAATCTATATGGCTTCGTTGCCGGATTCACCAGTCCTGATCCTGTAAGCGTTTTCCAGGCTGAAAATAAAAATCTTGCCGTCCCCCACAGCGCCGGTCCTGGCCTCGTCGCTGATGATATCCACCACTTCCTGTACCTGGTGGTCCATTAAAACAATTTCTATTTTCAACTTGGGTATAAGGTTAATGCTGTACTCATGTCCCCTGTAAACACCAACTCTGCCCTTCTGCAGCCCGCAGCCCACAACTTGTGTTACAGTCATCCCCTGTATCCCGTATTTACCAAGAGCGTCCTTTACGTCCTCCAGCTTTTCCGGACGAATAACCGCCTCAATTTTCTTCACTTTTTAAACAACCCCCATGTTGTTCAATATTAATTTTTAAGTAAAAATAAAACCCTTAATTACCACTACATAATGGCATAAGGGCATCATTGACCATTGACACATCTTCGTATCTTATTTCATTATACTCAACAAAGTTTTTCCAGGCAAGCTAAAAAAACAACTTATTTTAAGTCGTATGTCGTAAGCCGTAGGCCGTAGGTAAAAATAGTCGTAAGTCGTAGGTTATAGGACGTAGGCATGCATGAAATCCTTATAAGCCAAAGACTAAAAAGGAATGCAGGATATACCTACGGCTTAAAGCCTACGGCATACGACTAATATAGCCTACGGCTTACGCTTTTTCTCACGTCTCACTTCTCATATCCCACGTCTTCTACTTGTATAATCTGGGGACGCGGTAGCTGATCATACACACCACCTCGTAATTAATGGTGCCTATTTTGGCGGCAACCTCGTCAGCGCTAACTTCCTCATCACCCTGGTGTCCAATAAGAACTGCTTCATCTCCGACCTTCACCCCAGGGATATGTCCCACATCCACCATCACCTGGTCCATGCAGACCCTTCCCACCACCGGCGCTCTCAGGCCGTTGAGAAGCGCTTCGCCCCTGGAAGATAGCAGCCTGCTGTATCCGTCCGCGTAGCCCAGTGGCAGTGTGGCGATAACAGTAGGTTTTTTGGTGGTAAAAGTGCAGCCGTAGCTCACTTTAAAACCCGCAGGCACACTCTTAACATGCGCCACTTTGGCTTTCAGGCTAATAGCCGGGCGAAGTTCAAGCAGGCTATGGTCAACTTCATCTGACGGGTAGAGGCCATATACAATAATACCGGCCCTAACCAGATCGAGGTGGGTCTCCGGCATTTCCATTATAGCCGCGCTGTTGGCGGCGTGCCTCAGCGGTATTTCAAGCCCGTTCCTGCGCAGCTCCGTAATTATTTCCATAAACCTGGCGTACTGTTCCAGGGTATACCTCTTATCCGCCGCATCGGAAGCGGCAAAATGAGTAAAAATACCTTCCACTTCAAGGTGCGGGTTCCGGGCAAGCTCCAGGATTTCTTTCACTGCCCCTGGCCCAACCGCCCAGCCGATACGGCCCATCCCGGTGTCAACCTTGAAATGAATCTTTGCCTTTACTCCTTCGGCAGCTGCGGCTCCGGCCAGCGATAGCGCCATCTCACGTGTGTATACCGCCTGGGACAGCCGGTTGCGCACAACTTCCACGGACTGTTCGGGAGTAATATAACCGAGTATGAGCACAGGGGCCTCGATCCCTGCCTCGCGAAGCTCGGTACCCTCAGCCGTTCTGGCCACTCCCAGCCAGTCCGCGCCGCTGGCCAGGGCTGTACGGCTTACTTCCACAGCGCCGTGGCCGTAGGCGTTGGCTTTAACCACCGCCATAACCTTGGCCGGCGGAGCAGCTTTTCTGCGTATTTCATGTACATTATGGCTGACAGCGGCCAAGTCAATTTCAGCCCAAACCGGAAAAACAGACAAAGAGCAGCACTCCCCTTAATAACAATCATTTACTTATATTCTCACCTCCAGTATTATTTCCTTCATAAAAAACAAAACCCTGAATAAACAGGGTTTGAAGGAAAAACCTTTCGGTATTTATAACAAAAATTTAGTCCTACCGGTGCATGGGTTGATGCCGGCTATCCCATAGTAAAAAGAAATAAACTAGCATATATGTAAATGCCGTTGCCGCGGAAAATACTAAATATTTCACTTGGCAAACCTCCCTTCTTTTTACTCCTTTATTATATTGTATACAATATTTTATAATACGCAATACTATATACGGAATTCATAATATTTTATTTTCAATAATGATAATCATTATCGCTAAGTGTTTAAAAATTTTATTCCCCTCTAGGGGGAATAAAAATATCAACTCAGCTTAATACTTCACTTAGCTCGCAGCATTCCATATTTAAAGATTCTCCCACAGCCCGGCAGGTCAGCTTCCCCTTATAGGTGTTAACACCGCGGGCCAGGGCGCGGTTATTCAGAATGGCATTCAGACAGCCTCGATCGGCCAACTCCAGGGCTAAGGGCAAAGTGGCGTTGGTAAGGGCGAAGGTGGAAGTGCGGGCAACGGCGCCCGGCATATTGGCCACGGCGTAATGGACAACACCATGTTTCTCATAGATGGGATTGCTGTGCGTGGTAACCCGGTCGATTGTTTCTATGGAGCCGCCCTGGTCGATAGCCACGTCCACAATTACTGAGCCCGGTTTCATCTGCTTTACCATTTCCTCGGTGACCAGCTTCGGCGCCCTTGCCCCAACGATCAGTACCGCGCCTATCAACAGATCCGCGTAACGGACCGACTGCTCGATATTATAATGGTTGGAAACCAGTGTGATCAGCCTTCCGCCGTAAAGATCGTCCAGGTAACGCAGCCTCTCGGGGCTGCGGTCGATAACCGTCACCTGGGCGCCCATGCCCGCCGCCACTTTAACAGCGCTGGCCCCGACTGTGCCGGCGCCGATAATAACCACATCCGCCGCAGGCACGCCGGGTATGCCGCCCAGCAGGATCCCTCTCCCCCCGCTTGGCTTTTCAAGGAAATGGGCGCCGATCTGCACTGACATTTTGCCGGCGACCTCGCTCATTGGTATCAACAGGGGCAGCGAACCGTTGTCCAATTGAATGGTTTCATAGGCTATGCCGATAACTTTCCGCTCAAGCAGAGCCTTGGTAAGCTCGGGCGCACTGGCCAGGTGCAGGTAGGTGAACAGGATCTGTCCCTCGCGCAGCAGGGGGTACTCCTGAGGCAGGGGTTCTTTTACTTTCATGATCATCTCAGCCCGTTCAAATATCTCTGACGGCGCCTCAGCTATTTTCGCCCCCACAGATGTATAGGCTTCATCGCTGATTCCGCTGCCCAGCCCCGCGCCTGCTTCCACGATTACTTCATGGCCCGCTCCGGTTAAAGTGAGCACCCCCGCCGGAGTGACCGCTACCCGGTCTTCATTGGACTTAATTTCCTTGGGCACACCAATGATCATATTAATCCCTCCGATACGATTTACAGGATGTTATATATACTTACCTACTTATTACTTTTTTACCAAAAAGTTAAGCTAAGTGCATAATAATATTTTAAAATCCTGTTAATCCATCAAAAACCCGTTAATCCTGTCAATTTGTTTTCCATATTTTTTATTACTGCTTTTGCACCAGTTCCCGGGTGGCAGCCGGAAGCGCGGACATAATATCTCCAGCGACTAAACCCATCATGCCCTTCTCCCCGGCGGCCAGATCCCCAGCCAGCCCGTGGATATAAGCACCGGCGGCAGCCGCCCGGGCTGTTTCCATACCCTGAGCTATCAGTGCGGCCACCACGCCGGTCAGCACATCGCCGCTGCCGGCGGTCGCCATGCCGGGGTTGCCGGTCGGGTTAATGAAAATCGCCCCGTCCGGCGCCGCGATAACAGTCCGCGCGCCTTTTAAAAGGGCGGTTACACCCCACTTCTCAGACGCCTGCACAGCCGCGGCTATTCTGTCCTTCTGAATCTCCTTTGGAGATACTCCCAGCAGCCTGCCCATCTCACCGGGATGAGGGGTGATTACCACCGGAGCCTGCACCTTTCTTAAAATATCGCCCGAACCGGCCAGTGCATTAAGGGCGTCAGCGTCTAAAACACAGGGTATTCTGACATGTGGAAGCAGTTCTCTCACCAGGGTGACCACCTCGCCTGCCTGTGACAGGCCGGGGCCTATTGCCAGCACGTCAGTGTTTTCCAGTAAAGACAGGATACGCTGGCGCGCTCCCCTGCTCAAACTGCCTTTCCCCGTATCGGGCAGCGGAGACGTCATCACCTCGGTGAGTTTTTCCTCCATAATCTCATGGAGTGTTTCGGGGACCGCCACTGTGACCAGGCCCGCGCCTGCCCTCAAAGCAGACTCCCCGGTCAGGCAGGCGGCCCCGGTCATCCCCCTGGACCCGGCGACCACCAGCACCCTGCCGAAGTCTCCCTTGTGGGCCAGGCTGGGGCGGGAGGGCAGCCATTCACGCACCAGTTCCGCCGTTGTTATGAACCTTGGCGGCGCTATTTTTTCCACAAGGACCGCCGGTATAGATATATCCGCGACAGTAAGTTTTCCAGTGAAATCGGCGCCTGGCTCAAGCATCAAGCCAAGCTTGGGCAAACCGAAAGTGACTGTGTAGTCCGCCCTGATGCAAACGCCGTTGACCCTGCCGGTGTCTGCTTCCAGCCCTGAAGGGATATCGACGGCTAATACCGGTTTGCCGCTCCCGTTCAGCAGCTCGATAACCCGTCCCACCTTTTCCGCGATAGCGCCTTTGAAACCAGTCCCGTAAATGGCATCCACAATCAAGTCTGTATTCATCAAAACCAACTTAACGATATTGATCCCGTCGCCGTGGTGCAGGGAAAAAACTTTCTGTTCCATCTTCCGCCAAATATCAAGGTTTACAGCCGCATCCCCGCTGATCTCCTCCAGGTTGACCATTGATAATACTTTTACTTCCGCGCCCATGTTCAGCAGGTGGCGCGCCATAACCAAGCCGTCCCCGCCGTTGTTGCCTTTACCGATAAAAATTGTAACTACCTTGCCCCGCACCTCGCCCAGCACGTCCCGGACCAATTGAACAGCCTGATGCCCGGCGTTTTCCATTAAGACCAGGCCTGAAATCCCGTACTCTTCTATCGCCGCCTTGTCCAGCGCCCTCATTTCTCCCGCTGTTACAACCCGCAAGTTTTTAAACCTCCTTGTCCATGAGTCGTCTCATGGATGTTAATCCAAAGCGTGAATATTCCTTTAAAAAAGTTACAAGTATTTTTCTCCAATAAATCAAAAAAACCTGCAGCCAGAGCTTTTAGGCCCGGCGGCAGGTCAGGTACACAGATCTCACGAGGCGGAGAAATTAAAACCCCAAAATTCTCCTTAATTTTTTGGCCTGTGCCCGGCTAACCGGTACTTCACTGCGCTCCTTGTCTTCGACAATAAGGTTATAGGTGCCATTGAAAAACGGCACGATTTCTTTTACTTTATTGAGGTTTACCAGGTAGCAGCGGTGTGTCCGGAAAAAAACCTGGGGATTGAGACGTGATTCCAGTTCTTTCAGGGTGAAACGTGTAAACAGTTTTTCGTTGAAAGTTTTTAAATAAATATTGTCCTGCTCGGTATAAGCGTAAAAAATATCAGACTCGCTGACAAGGATTGTCTTGCCCTGAATTTCAGCGGGTATCCGGTCAATTTTTATTAATTCCTTGTCCTTATGTTCAGACTTGAGTCCGCCGTTGCGCGCAGCCGGGCCTTCAGGAGAGTGTAACAACTCTTCGGATACAGCTTTAGATTCCCGTGTCAGCTTCGTTACTTTATCAATCGCTTTTTTTAAGCGTTTTGGCTCAATCGGTTTTAAAATATAGTCTATGGCGTTTACATCAAAAGCAGAGAGGGCAAATTCATCGAAAGCGGTGACAAATATAATATAAGGCCGGTTGGGCAACTCCTGGATGGCGGCCCCCAATTCAAGGCCGTTCATACCGGGCATGGAAATATCCAGGAACAGCACTTGATAATCAAGTGCTTTAATCAAGGCCAGGGCCTCCATGGCGTTGGTAGCCTCACCCACGATCTCGATATTGTCGAAGTTGCCCAGCGCATATCTCAATTCTTGCCTGGCCGGATATTCATCATCGATAATCAATGCCTTGAGTTTCAATGGGATACCCCCTTTCTTCGAGAGAGTCTTCATGCAGGGGAACCCTGACGTATACACCTGTGCCATTGCCTTCCTCGCTCTCAATGCGCAGCCCGTAGTCCTCGCCAAAAAGACTCTTTAAACGCTCATTCACATTACTCAAACCTACACCATTACCGGAGCCAAAACCGGGTAAAAGAACCTTGGGCATGATTTCACTGCTGATGCCGACACCGTCATCCCTGATCTCAAAAATCATTTCCCCGTCAACCCGCCTGGCAGAAATAAAAACTGTGCCTGGCCCCATTTTGGGCTGAATACCGTGCTTAATAGCATTTTCCACCAGCGGCTGCAGTGTCAGCACAGGCACCTGGCAATCGATCAAAGTCGGGTCAATGTCCCTCTGGATCCTTAGTTTTTCTCTGAAGCGGGCTTTTTCAAGAATCAGGTAAGTGTTGACATATTCAATTTCTTCCCTCAATGTGTTAAAATGCCCGTGCCTTTTCAGAGTTTGGCGGAAAAAAGAAGCCAGCCTGATTAAGAGTCGGCGGGATGTTTCAGGGTTGGTCCTGGTATAGGTGATAATAGTATTTAAGGTGTTGAACAAAAAGTGAGGGTTGATTTGAGCATGCAGGGCGTCGAGCTCGGCCTTGGTTACCAGTTGGGCCTGCCGGTCCAGTTCCGCCAGTTCCATTTGCAGCCCCAACAGCTGAGCTACAGCGGTGGCAAGTTTTACCACAGAAGGCTGCAGGTCGCCCTGACTGGTCTGGTAAAGCTTGACCGAGCCGGCAACTTCTCCCTTGCATTTAAGGGGGGCAATAACCGCTGACTGCAGCGTGCAGTTTTTATCCGGGCAGTTAAGCCCTTTTTTGTCTTTGATGATGATCAGCTCACCGGTTTCCAGCGCGTGTTTGGTGGCGTCAGTGATTATCGGCCCTCCCGCCAGGTGGTGGTCAGAGCATTCTCCAATGTAAGCCAGCACCGTTTCCCGGTCTGTCACAGCCACAGCTGATACATCACTCAGCTTCAGGATGATCTCAGCGGTCTTATAAGCTGTTTCTTTGTTCAGACCACGCCTTAAATAAGGCAGGGTCTCATTGGCGATTTGCAGGGTCGGGTCCAGAGGATGTTCATCCAGCTTAATTCTGATGAATTTGTTCTTCTGAATATAGTCCACAAGGAGGTAGGTGCCAATAACGCCGGCAATGATCATCAGAACAAGAGCCTGCCAGAGCACCGGGTTGAGCAGCGCCACCAGGACAAAAACAAACAACTGGATCAGACCCCAGCGCAAGAATACATTGGTAATAAAATTCATATCCCTACTCCATTCAAAACATATTGCCAAAACATTTTTCTTGTTTTCATAATACTATTTTAATTTAGAAATCTCAATTAGTTTCCCGCTAGGATTTAGTTTTCATATTTTCAAAATAGTGGGTGATACCCCCGGCATTGAGCCTTAAGTCCAACTCCAGGAATTTTACGGCGGGATGACCCCTGTCAAACGTCATATGCCTGCCTATTTCACGCATAACCAGTTCCCATAAAGCTGTTTCAATTTCCTCGTCTCTTCCTCCCGAGTCGAAAACCTGGCGGCCAATGGACTCGAAAACGGAAATCAGTTCCTTAATACGTTTGAGGATGGCAACAGCCCCCGCGGCCTTGCCGAAATGAGTAAAATAAATATAGTCAGGCTCCAAGCCACAGATGCGGTCTAAAGTTTCCACCGCCGCCGCCGGGTCAAACTCCGGCGGCGGGGCGGACGGCAAAGTGAAATCAAAGCCAAGCAAATCACTTAAGGCAAGGAAACGCAGCCCCAGGGCGTCACCGCTGAATATACCCCGGCTGAACGGGTCGTGCACTACAAAGTGATGCCGGGCATGGCCGGGTGTAAAATAAAAGGTAAGCAGCCTACCCCCGCCCAGGTCCAGTGTCTCTCCGTCCGCAGGCGTGTACACCCTTTCTGGTGGAACCGGCAGCACCTCACCAAACAAACGGTCAAAGCTTGCGCCATAGACAGCTCTGGCGCCGGCGGCAAGCCTGGACGGGTCGATCAGGTGCCTGGCCCCCCTGGGGTGCACATAGACCTTGGCCCGCGCCAGGTGCTGCGCCAGTGTCCCGGCGCCTCCCGCGTGATCCAGGTGGATGTGAGTGACTATAATGCAATCTACTTTTTCCGGCGGTACTGCCAGGCTTTTCAAGGCGTCCGTGATATGAGCCACTCCCGGAGCCGGACCTGTTTCAACCAGCGCCACCCTGTCTGACAGGATCAGATAGCCATTGGTCCTGCCGGGCTCCTGGTCGTACAGGTCAATCTGGTAGATGCCATTACCCAAGTCAACAGGTTCCGACAATTTAACAAACCTCCCGTAGGATTTAACCTGGGGCGTGTAAATCTTGTTATATAATAAACTAATTAGATCAATTTCTTTAAGACTAGAATATCTAAAAAGTTTGAAGATTGCAACAAAAACTGTAGTTCCCGTCCCTTTTAGGTTTTATTGTCGCATGACAAGACTGCTGCAAAAAGTCACTGGTTTTAACTGTCCAATCAAAAATAATTATTAAAAAAAGCCTATGGTCTACGAACCTGGATGCCCCTTACTTCAGTGAGGGGAGGAAGTCACAAAGGCGCCTTTCATTCAACATATACCTGTATGTTGCCGTTCTCTGTACTGAGCCTGGCACTGCCCATGCCGCCGCCCAGTTTTATAGTCTGGCTTCTAAACTGGGCTGTCCCAGGATCGTAATTATTGTTCATACCTGAAATACTCCCGTTTCTTGTCCTGGCTTCGATGGAAAGGTCGGAATTACCCGGCAGCCCGAAATCCAAAGACCCGTGGCTGCTGCTTAAAACATAGCTTTTTGTCAGCGGCAAGTTTGAGGAAAGCTCTATGTCGCCATTTTGGGTCCTGGCCTGGACGTCTCCACCGGGATCCTCCACCAGGATCTGGCCGTTCCTTGCATTGGCCGTAACACTGCCTGTAACTTTACTTACAGTGACCCGGCCGTTATCAGTGTTCACCTCTAAGCTGCCGTTTAAACCAAACACATTAACCTCACCGTTGTCCGTCCTGACCTTCATTTTCCCTGTCAGGCCACTAATCTCAACGATCCCGTTGCCGCAGTCCACCTCTGTGAACAGACCGGCAGGGATTTCCACAGTAATATTTACACGTGTGTTGTGTCTTTCTGAAGATCCCTCATAGCTATTATAAATCCTGGTGACGCTTTACCCCAAAAACAACAGGCGCCGGTTTAAAGGCGCCTTAGTGAACGGGGGCAATTTCACATCAATTATTTTGCGGCCTTGCCGGTTATTTCCTGCCAGGCGGCCTCAAACTCGCGCAGCACCTGGTCGCTGAAAAGGACAAAACGGACCTCTGCAAAACCGGGCTGGCCGCTTACAAAATCTTTTACTTCACGCAGGGCGATCCTGGCCGCCCGGTCTACCGGGAAATGGTATATGCCGGTGCTGACCGAAGGGAAGGAAATTGAGCGGAGCCCCCGCTCCCTGGCCAGGGAGAGGCAGCTGTGGTAGGCGCTGCGCAGAGTTTCATCCTCGCCTTTGCCGCCGCCTGCCCATACCGGGCCTACTGTATGTATGACATAGCGCGCCTTGAGGCGGCCTCCCGTAGTAATGACCGCCTGTCCCGGGGGCAGCATGCCCTGCCTGGCGCGGATCTCCTTGCACTCGGCCAGGATCTGGGGGCCACCGGCGCGGTGTATGGCGCCGTCCACACCTCCCCCGCCCATCAGCCCGGAGTTGGCTGCATTTACAATAGCCTCGGTTTCCTGTACGGTAATATCCCCTTTAATCATTCTTATCAGTGTTTGCCCAAGCTGTGTTTCCATAAACAAAAACCTCCCTGTATCTTTTGGGCTTGTAGATTATCACAATACCCTTTTATTGTAACTTTACCAGCCTTTTTAGAAATGTAAATAACAAATTCCCAGATACAGTTCCCAGCCTAAAATGACCTAATAGGAAACAGCTCATAAGGAGAAAATATCAATATAATGAAAGAGGAGGTATAAAGAATTGGTAAATTGTCCGTATACCAACAAAAGAAACAACAATGCTTTAAACGAAATCAGCTCAGAACTGGCGTGCGAATTTGATTTCATCTGCGATGAAATGCATAACTGTGTCAATAAGCAGGCAGGGATGGCAACGGAAGAACATAAAAAGAAAGGAGCACTTGGCTCCAGGGCTGCTGATTAAAAAAGTTTTTCAATTGAAACACTCGTCCAAACACCAGGCATTCAAGCAAACGAATGTCTATCCTGGCCAGAAGGTTTACTCTGCCTTTTTTGAATACCCGTAATATCCCAATTTTTTTGTAACCAGCCTGTATTCACCGGAGCAATAACCGTAAGGTTCAATTATTTCAAAATCCGGCCGGCCTTTCTCATCCAAAACGTCCTTATTATAGTGAACCGCCAGCACATCTGCTATAAAAATATCGTGGCTGCCAAGAGGAATGTTTTGCCTGACCCGGCACTCGACATTTACGGGACATTCTGCGATCAAAGGAGCTCTAACATGCGCTGCTGGCAGGGGGGTCAGGCCGGTTTCCTTAAATTTGTCCACATCCCTGCCGGAAACCATGCCGCAGTAATCAACAACCCTGGCCTGACCGGCTGAAGGTATATTTATTACAAATTCCCCCGACTCCTTGATCAGCTGGTAAGAATACCTGCCCACAGGGCGGACGCCAATGTACACAATCGGGGGTTCAGAACACATGATCCCTGTCCAGGCGATAGTGACAATATCCGGATCGCCCCCTTCAAGGCAGGCCGTCACAAGCACGGTGGGGACAGGAAAAAGTCCTGTGGAAGGTCCTTTAGTAACTTTATTAATGTCAACCAACTCCCTTTTTTCTCTCTTTAAAAATTATTATATACCAAAAACTGCAAAACTAGCCTTATAACTTTTTTGCATTAAAGTCACGTAAAAACCCCTGCCTTCAGTCGACAGGGGCTAATTGTAACTATAAAGGGCTTACTCCATTTAATACTTTATTCATATTGCGCACAGCGCACATCTTACCGCACATGGTACAGGTATCTTCGTTCTCCGGCCTGGATTCATCTCTGTAACGGACAGCCTTCTCCGGATCCAGCGCTAATTCGAACATCCCAGGCCAGTCCAGGTTGCGCCTGGCTTCACTCATTTTGTCATCCCACTGCCGCGCACCCGGCACTCCCTTGGCGATATCGGCGGCGTGGGCCGCGATGCGCGAGGCAATAATACCCTCTTTCATATCCTCCAGATTGGGCAGACGAAGATGTTCCGCCGGGGTGACATAACAGAGGAAGTCGGCTCCGTTGGCAGCGGCAATGGCGCCGCCGATGGCGCTGGTGATATGATCATATCCGGGAGCAATATCAGTTACCAGCGGACCTAAAACATAAAAAGGCGCTCCGTGGCACAACTTCTTCTCTATTATCATGTTTGGCACTATCTCATTTAAAGCCATATGTCCCGGTCCCTCGATCATCACCTGTACACCCTTTTCCCAGGCCCGTTTTGTCAACTCACCTAAAATAATCAGTTCCTGAATTTGAGATGCGTCGGTGGCATCCTTGATACTGCCCGGCCGGCAGGCGTCGCCCAGACTAATAGTTACGTCATACTTTCTGCACAGATTAAGAAGTTCGTCATAATACTCATAAAACGGGTTCTCCCGGTTGTTTAGTTCCATCCAGGTAAACAGCAGGGCGCCACCCCTGGAGACGATGTTGGTAAGACGCGGGTTTTTCCTGAACCTGGCGGCGGTCTCCCGGTTTATCCCGGCGTGGACGGTCATAAAGTCGACTCCATCAAGAGCGTGCTTTTCTACTACTCCCAGAAACTCCTCTGCTGTTATTTTTTCCAGTTCTTTATCATAGAAACCCACGGCGTCATAGACCGGCACAGTACCAATGGCAGCCGGGGATATTTCTACCAGCCTGCGCCTGAATTCCTCGGTTTTCCCATAACAACTTAGGTCCATGATGGCGTCAGCCTTCAACTTTATAGCGCATCGCACCTTTTCCAACTCTGCTTCGATATTACAACAATCCTTGGAAACCCCCAGATTTACGTTGATCTTGGTCTTAAGGCCTTCTCCAATACCGCACGGTTCCAGAGAGATATGGTTTTTATTGGCTGGAATGACAACTTTCCCTTCTGCCACCAGTTTACGCAGCTTCTCAACGTCAACCAGTTCCTTGCGGGCCACCGCCTCCATTTCGTCGGTAATAATCCCTCGCCGGGCGGCATCCATTTGGGTCATGTAATCCACAGTTATTCCTCCTTCAGGTTAATGGCTTTTCTGAGTGCACGCACCCTGCCAATAATATCTTCAGCGCCGACAATTTCTGTCACAGCGGCAATACAGCGTGCCCCCCTGCGGCTTACCTCGGCGATGTTATGCTCCTTGATCCCGCCAATGGCTACAAAGGGAAGCTCAATGTTCCGCACCACAAATTCAAGGTATTCAAGACCTACCGGGTCACATACATCCTTCTTGGTCTTTGTGGCAAATATGGGGCCTACTCCAATGTAATCAATCCCGGTTTTAGCTGCGTCCAAAGCCTGGGCGGGGGAGTGGGTGGAAAGGCCAATAATCATCTTTTCACCTACTAGTTCCCGTACCTTCTCAGGAGGCAAATCATCCTGTCCGATATGTACTCCGTCCGCCTCCACCAGTAAGGCTAGGTCGACATGGTCGTTAACAATTAAGGTTACACCAGCATCTCTGGTCATTTCTCTGATTTTCAGGCATTCCTCGTACATTCTCCTGGCCTTTTTTTGTTTCTCACGGTACTGGACAACCCTGATTCCGGAATCAATCATCCTTGCCACGACTTCGACATTACTTCTTCCCAGGGAGTATTCCTCTGCCGTAATACCGTAAATATCCGCCCCCAACAAGTTGCTCAATTCTTTTCTAGCCGCCATTTCACCCTCCCTATACCATTTATCTAAACTTTTTAGCATTTACCGCTATAACATCTGCCAGTCCTTATAGACCGGCTGGTAACCTTGGCCATAGAGCATTCCGGCCATCTCCGCCACACTACGCTCATCTGATATCTCAAATTGGCCGGCGGATTCAGAATCAGACCTGCCGCCCACAGCGGTACAAGAACCGGCGGACATCTTGGTAGCTCCCAACTTTACCAGGCGATCCCTTAGATCGGCCCGCTCCCTGGTGGAAATGGTGATTCCCCCCCTGGGCATATAGAGTCTGAAGGCTAGCATGAGTTGCACCAGGTTTTTATCTGTCACCTTAAATCCTGGCTGGAAACCACCCACTTGTGGACGTATCCTGGGCGGAGAGATGCTGACTTCCACCTCCGGGAAAGCGTTTTGGAGATAGTCAGCATGAATGCCAGTGAAAAATGACTCGCTCCGCCACTCGCCCAAACCCAGCAAAGCACCCACATTGACTGTCCTGATACCTGCCCGGCAGGCGCGCTCGGGGGCTTCCAGACGGAAACGGTAGTCCCTTTTCGGACCGGCCAGGTGCAGTTTGGCGTATTCTTCCTCGTTGTAAACCTCCTGGTACATGGTCAAACCGTCCACTCCGGCTGAAATCAACTCGGCGTACTCATGTTCTTCCAAGGGATAAACCTCAACACTAATGGAGGTAAAATATTTTTTCAGAACTTCAACACATTCTCTGATATACGATACAGGAGACTCCCGCCTGGACTCCCCGGTCAAAATAAGAATGTGTTTTAGTCCGGTTGCCGATATTATTTCAGCTTCATGCGCGACTTCAGCAAGGGTGAGTTTCTTCCTCTTAAGCTCATTTTTAATCTGAAAACCGCAGTAAACACATTGATTCACACAGAAATTCGCCAGGTACAAGGGAGTATAGAGGAAAATTACCCTGCCGAAATGCTGAATGGTCAGACGGTGAGCTCTTTGGGCCATTTCCTCCAGGTAGATCTCCGACCGGGGGGAAAGAAGGTTAAGGTAATCTAATTCCGTAAGTCGGCTTTTGGCAATTATTCTTTGTATGCTTTCATCGGAAGTCTGCTCAAAAAAGCGTTCAAAATCAAAGTTTTTATACCTTCCAAGCACATTGTAAAAACTCATCATGATCATCCCCCGGGTAACAAATTCTCAAGATAACTAGTTGCCGCTGCGTGATCCCAGTTCGAGCTAATGATCAACCATTCTAATCTCTTAAAAACCCTGTAAGGGGCGAGGACGCCCTGGCAAATTCCTGGGTTTCACCAGGTCCCGCCAGATAGGCCAGGCGTCCTGCTTCAACCGCCAGTCTAAAAGCCCTGGCCATGGCTACCGGATCACTGGCTGTAGCGATGGCGGTGTTTACCAGCACTGCCGCAGCGCCCATCTCCATTGCTTCTGCCGCTTCGGACGGCCTTCCCAGTCCAGCATCCACGATAATGGGCAATGGTATTTCATCAATTAAGATTCTTATCAATTCTTTTGTTCTAAGACCACGGTTGCTGCCGATAGGAGAACCCAAAGGCATTACCGCGGCGGCGCCGGCTTCCACCAGTTTTTTAGCCACCATCAGGTCCGGGCTCATGTATGGCAAGACCACAAAGCCTTCGGAGGCAAGGATCTCAGTAGCCTTAACCGTTTCATAATTATCAGGAAGCAAATATCTGTTGTCTGTTATTACCTCAATTTTCACCCAGTCGCCGCATCCGGCCGCCCTGGCCAGCCTGGCAATCCGCACCGCTTCCCCGGCGTTTCTGGCTCCTGAAGTGTTTGGCATCAAAATGCAGTTTCCCGGCACATATGCGGCAATATTCTCTTCCTCGTATGCCGGGTCTACTCTTCTCAAAGCTATGGTTACCACCTGGGAGCCAGCAGTTTCTACAACTTCGGGGATCAACTTGTTTGAAGAAAACTTGCCGGTTCCCAGTAAAAGCCGGCTGTTTATTTCCCGACCGCCAATCTTAAAAACATCTTTCACTTGGTTTAACCTCCTCCCACGAATTTTACCAGATCAATTTTGTCGTTATCCTTCATTTTGAAACCGGCCAGACTTTCTCGACTTACGATTTCAGAGTTGTAAACAATTATAATATGCTCCGGGTTGTAGCCTTTCAAATTAATAAATACGTCCAGGGTCATACCTGCTTCTATGAATTCTTCTTTACCGTTTAACATGATTTTCAAATACAATCACCTCCCAACAAAAAAGCCTACCCGCCAGGGTAAGCCTTTTTAAAAAAATCGTGCTGACAATCATATAAAATCTTTCAGCTTCTGCTTCCCTACGCTGGTATTATCCAGTTCAGGTTCAGAGGGTCGAGATTGCTCTCTCTCAGCCTTGAGGCACCCCTAGCCAGTTATTCAATTATTATATATATTTATATTCTAACTCAAAATAAATGTCAAGAATGTGTTTTTAATCTTATACAATGTATATTTCTTTGTAAATCGTCCTTAATATATTGTATACTAATCCTATTGGTAAAGATATTATCATATAATGTGAGGTGTATATAGTAATGAGCAAAACTACAGTATCCACACAAAAAGCGCCCGCGGCTATTGGTCCGTACTCTCAAGCCGTAAAACTTGGTGACTTTGTCTTTACTTCAGGGCAGATCCCCATTGACCCCGCCAGCGGGGATATCGTGCCCGGAGGCGTTGAAGCTCAGGCGCGGCAGGCTTTGCATAACCTGGAAGAGGTGTTGAAAGCCGCCGGGGCGTCTTCAGCAACAGTATTGAAAACAACCCTGTTTATTAAAAACATGGATGATTTCGCCCATGTTAATGATGTCTACGCCGGCTTTTTCAAGTCTGAGCCGCCGGCCCGCTCCTGCGTGGAAGTGGCCAGGCTGCCGAAAGATGTACTGGTCGAGATTGAGGCCATAGCTTTTATTCCCCGTTCTTAAGAGCTTCTTCCTCAATTTGCCCCAAAAGGTTTACAGCGTCTGTCGCCGGGAGTTCCTGCACTGTTTTCAACTTTCTTTCTATGGTGCGGGATTTTCTGGCGGCATTGTCAATGGTATTGCTCGCTTCCTGCAGCTTTTTGTGCGTTTTTTCAAGAATATCACTGAATTTGCCAAACTCGCTCTTTACCGCTCCGAGCAGCGCCCATACCTCACTTGACCTTTTTTCTATAGCCAGGGTTTGAAAACCTACCTGCAGGCTGTTCAACAATGCTGACAGGGTCGTTGGCCCGGTTACTATTACCCGGTACTCTCTTAAAAGGACATCACAAAGGCCCGGCCTCCGGATAATTTCCGCGAAAAGCCCTTCCGTGGGCAGGAACATGATGCCAAAATCTGTGGTATGGGGCGGGTCCAGGTATTTGTCCCTGATATTCTTAGCTTCCGCTTTAATCCTGGTCTCCAGCTGTTTTGAAGACTGTTCGGCCAGCACTGGATTGGCCTGTTCCTGGGCTTCTACCAGCCTTTGGTAATCCTCCTGCGGAAATTTGGCGTCAATCGGCAGCCAGACAATTCTCTGCTCAGCAGCACGACCGGGCAGTTTTATGGCAAATTCCACTCTTTCACTGCTGCCTTTCTTAGTGACTACGTTTTGCTCGTACTGCTCCCCGGTAAAAATCTGCTCCAGCAGGGCGCCAAGTGAAATCTCCCCCCATACGCCCCTGGTTTTTACGTTGGTCAGTACTTTTTTCAGGTCACCCACTCCCGCGGCTAAAGACTGCATTTCCCCCAGGCCTTTATGGACCAGTTCCAGCCTTTCACTCACCTGTCTAAATGATTCCCCCAGGCGTCTTTCCAGAGTGTTATGCAGTTTCTCATCCACAGTCGCACGCATCTGCTCCAGCTTCAGGTTGTTATCTTTCTGCAGCATGGTCAATTTTTCTTCAACAGTGTCTCTCATCTTCTCCAGTCTCTGTTCATTGCTGGCGGTTAATGCTGTAATTTGACCCGCAAAACTATCCAACTGGCTCTTTTGTAATGTGGCGTGATCAACAAAGCGCTTCATTAAGGCATCTTCCAGTCTATAAAAAGAATTGGCAACCTCTGACCTAAGCATGCCCGCGTTTTTAGCTGCTTCTTCCCTGCTTCTGGCAATCTCCTCGCGCATTACTCTCTCCGTTTTTTCCTGGCTTTTCTCCAGCAGTACAAAACTAGTTTCTGGAGCTTTCGCGTGTTTAAATTGATAATATAATAGTACCAACAGGGCAATAATTATGATTTCGCCTGCTATTAATAAAACCGGAATTAAATTAGGCATAAGCTACCTCAATTCTCTTTAGGATTTTTTTATTAATACTCTTGAGCAGCTACTGGAAAGATGTTTCAACCTCGATTTCATTTTAAAATAATAGACAGTAGAAAAAAAAGGCCTGTTATAAGACCTTTGCAAATAGCCACCTCCTCTAATTTTCATTATAGGAATAAATTAATTTATGTACAAGCTACTTTAGGATTAGACCTGCGCCTAAGTAGTTACCATTATATGTAAAGTGATTTTATAAATTCGTTGCTGCCCTCAACATTATTGGTTTAAACCATACTAACTATGGTGTCAATGATATTCCCTCCTTGTTTAGTTGAAAAGCAATGATTGTTAGATTATTCATAAAATACTAATTACGTTTTTTGTGTAGAATAATAACATTCGAAAAAATCTGGAGGTAACTTTATGACAACAAGTAAAACACCCAATAGATTAGGTGGTGAAAAATCGCCATACCTTCTGCAACATGCTAATAACCCTGTACATTGGTTCCCCTGGGGTGATGAGGCTTTTGAAAAGGCTAAAAAGGAAAACAAACCGATTTTTCTTAGTATTGGTTATAGCACCTGTCATTGGTGTCATGTAATGGAAAGAGAGTCTTTCGAAGACGATGAAGTAGCTGCCATTCTGAATAATAACTTTGTCTCCATAAAAGTAGACCGGGAAGAACGTCCGGATATAGACCATATTTATATGTTGGTCTGCCAGAATATGACCGGTCAAGGTGGGTGGCCGCTTACTATATTGATGACTCCTGCAAAGAAGCCTTTTTATGCGGGGACATATTTCCCCAAACATGAAAAGTGGGGCAGGGCAGGCCTGGTGGACATCCTTATACAGGTAAGTGAAAAGTGGAGGCAGGATCCGGATTTATTAGTTAAGATTGGCGAGCAGGTAACCCAGTCACTACAATCCGGGGATAAAGACCTGCCTGTGGACAAAATTACCGGAAAAATATTGCAAAATGCTTTTACGCAGGCGAGGAGTCTTTTTGACAGTAAGTACGGCGGGTTCGGCACGGCGCCAAAGTTTCCCACACCACATAACCTGTCCTTTCTGCTGCGTTACTGGAAGAGAAATAATGAACCGGAAGCTCTGGCCATGGTTGAAAAAACGCTTGAATCGATGTACAGGGGGGGGATCTATGACCACATCGGCTATGGTTTTGCCCGTTACTCGACGGACGGGAAGTGGCTGGTCCCCCACTTTGAAAAAATGTTGTACGACAACGCCCTGCTGGCACTGGCTTATACTGAGTGCTTTCAGGCAACCGGCCGCAGCCTTTACGCCAAAGTGGCTAAAGAGATTTTTACATATGTTTTAAGGGATATGACTTCACCTGAAGGAGGGTTTTATTCGGCGGAAGACGCCGACTCCGAGGGTGAGGAAGGTAAATTTTATGTCTGGTCACCCGCTGAGGTTAAGAACATTTTAGGTGAAAAAGAAGGAGAAATATACTGCCGGTTGTTTGACATTACTGCCAAGGGTAATTTTGAAGGGCGCAGTATCCCGAATTTGATCTCAGCACCTCCGTTTAACGCAGCCGGGGAGATAAACTCAAAGACCGACGAAATGACCGTTTCAATAGGACTGCAGCGGCAAAAGCTTTTTGACGCGCGTGCAAAACGGGTGCATCCTTACAAGGACGACAAGATCCTCACCTCCTGGAACGGGCTGATGATTGCAGCCCTGGCCAGGGGAGCGGCTGTTTTTAGTGAACCTGTCTATAAAGAGGCGGCAGTGAGGGCTGTGGATTTTATTTTGCAAAAGCTGCGGCGGGAGGACGGCAGGCTGCTGGCCCGTTACCGTGACGGCGAGTCTGACTACCAGGCTTACCTTGACGATTATGCTTTTTTAACCTGGGGCCTGTTGGAACTGTACGGGGCAACTTTTGAAGTCACCTACCTGGTAAGTGCTCTTAAACTGGCCGGACAAATGATAGATCTGTTTTGGGATAAAGAGAATGGAGGTTTTTTCTTTTACGGGGAAGATGCCGAACGTCTAATCGCCCGTCCTAAAGAAATTTACGACGGGGCGCTCCCGTCCGGCAATTCAGCTGGGCTGCACAACTTGCTCCGCCTGGCCAGGCTGACTGGGAACACAGAACTGCTTGAGATGGCAGACAAGCAGATTGCGGCCTTTGCCGGAGAGATAAGCAAGCACCCCTGGGGTTATACTCACTTCTTATCCGGGATTGACTTAATGCTAGGGCCTGCGCGGGAGATTGTGATTGCCGGCAAGTCTGGTGAGGCTGATACGGAGGCGATGTTAAGCGCGGTCCGGCGTGCCTTCATACCGGAAACGGCGGCAGTGTTTCACCCTGCCGGCGAAAGTGGGAAAGGGATAGAAAAAGCTGCTCCTTTTGTTAAGGAACAGCTGCCGGTTAACGGCAAGGCTACAGCCTATATTTGTCAGAACTACGCTTGCCGGGAGCCTGTTACAGACCCGGAGGAATTGGCAAGACTGTTATAAGCGCTTTTTATAAGCTTTCTTGTCTATGTTATTCATTTTAAAATGATAAACAAGGGTACACATTTTATCATCTTTTTCTAAAATAAATTATGCCAAAATACGCCGGAGATAATCCATCTCGGCGTATTTTTATATCATAAACGTAATTGCACTTTGTACGCCAGGAATGCCGCTATGTTATGCAAAAAATGCTTAAAAGCAATAAAACCCACAGCGTTATACCCTCTCCAGCATATCGAGCCTAGAAAATATTATCCCTATGCTTCTTTATTATTAAAATACTTGGCACACAGCGGTTCTAGAGTATTTTCCTCCTTCTCCAAGTATGTATATACCGCTTGGGTTATTAGACCCTCACAATAGTTATTGTATGATATTTCCTCCACCTTTATTGCGCCTGTTTTAGTAAAATTTTTCTTTATCCTTGGTTTTCTGTTTCTTATCATTTTATGAACGTTATCAATAACTGCAACATAACGGGTAGCTCCCGGTGAGCTGCCCATTTCTAAACGGCCGCACTCTAAAGTCGCCTTAAAATAACGATACTTACTGTCCATGATCCACACCCTTTCTTAAATTTTTAATAGATAAAATCAATACGTTATACTTTTGCTAGTATAACGCAACCAAAAAATATTATCCCTTTATTTCTTTTTCATTAAAATGCTTGGCATACAGCAATTCTAAAGCGTTTTCTGCTTCCTCCCGAAAAGCCCTGTATTGCTGCATCAGTCGGCGGGCCTGGGAAGTAACTTCGGACCCTCCGCCTGAGGCGCCGCCTACTTTACATTTCAGCAGTGGAAAGCCTAATCTATCTTCAATGGCACGTATCAACCGCCAGGCTTTATTATAAGACATACCAATCTCGGCCGCCGCTTTGCTCAAAGAACCTATTTGTTCAACTCTTAACAACAAGTCGTATGGCCCGTCGCCAAAAACCTTCCCGTTATTATCCAACCAGATTTTATAAGCAAGGCGCACGCAGTTCTCATCTCCCAATAAATCTGGCTCCTCTATATACTAATGTTAGTATAACGATTTTTTAAATCTTTGTCCATATTACTTCCTAAATTATTAGCAGCTTGGAGAAAATTTGCTTCACAATTTGATTACCATGAATTTAAAGTCGGTACCGAAGGATTTGACACAGCCTCTAGTATTATCCTATTAAACCATTATTATTGACAATATTATATAATATACTATAATTATTGTAATAAGTTACAAATGAGTATTTTACACCTGTGGAATACTCATTTGCATCTTTGTGTAATTTCCCATTAACTGTATATTACAGCAGGTGAATATGGATAATTACAACATATCTATAAAAGCATTTGAAAGTATCATTAGGAATTTAGTAAAGTTGGAAGAAGAACAGCATATTATTGTTGAATATTTCGCTAAATCAGCTGCTGAGCGGTCTGAAATAGTAAATATTATTGAAAATTACATAAAAACAATTGACCAATTTATTATCAATTCAAAACAGAATAGTCGTCACGATAGAAAATTGCCGTTCGCAACTATTGGCTGTGAGATAGAGGTTGAAAATATGTTCAACCAGAACCGTCATAAGTTTAGATTAATAAGTGCGTTAGAAGAAAACCTAATCTATGGGGATGTTTCATTTTTATCATCATTGGGGCAAACCTTATTATTAAAAAGACCCGGCAGTATTGTGGAAGTAGACCTGCCCGCCGGCAGGGCTAAATGTAGGATTATATCTATTAATGCCATCATCTGATTTCCAATTTTAAAAGGACTCTAAAAAGAAAGCCCCTGAAAGGGGCTTTCTTTTTAGGACTCCATCTGTTTAGCCAGAAAACCTGCGGCTGTTTCAGCCAGTTTGGTTTCCAGGTTGCCCATTTGCACGCCGGGCTCTTTAGCGGCGATGATGACAGCGCCCAGTGTATCACCTTCAGCAATGATGGGAGCTATTACCGCGGAGTTGAAACTGACGTCTTCATCAATGGTCAAATAGCAGGTCTCATTGAATACAGCCATTTTCCTGTCAGCCATCACTTTTTCCACATCGGTGCTGATCTGTTTGTTCATAAGCTGCTTTTTGGGTGCTCCCGCGACCGCGATAATCATATCTTTATCCGCGACACAAGAAATGTGGCCCAGTGTTTCATTCAATGAGTCGGCATACTCGGTGGCAAACTCTCCGAGTTCACCAATCGGGGAATACTTTTTTAAGATAACCTCCCCTTCCCTGTCTGTGAAGATCTCAAGGGGATCCCCCTCCCGAATGCGCATGGTCCGCCGTATTTCCTTAGGTATCACCACTCTGCCCAGATCATCGATGCGACGCACGATTCCTGTTGCTTTCAACTTATGTCACCCCTTTTTAAATTAATGTCGCAACCTGTCATTCTTATGTGGGACCCGCTCAAACCTTAAAATGCAAAACAACTATTACCGATCCCTGTGCCTATCTCCATAATTACCAGGATTCCTTTATTAGTTTTCACTAAAATGGGATTTATATTAAATAAAAATCTTACCAAATTGACTGGATGCCCGGATAAGATCCTGAGAGGCGTTGGAAAAGTAAAAAGGATTCTACAGCGGTGACCATACTATCTTTATAAGGGTATAATTCTACGATTAAGGAAATTTTATACGGCTGGCCGAATTTTAGCTGTATAAAAGCAAAAAGGACTGAATAATTACCAGTCCCTTTCGCTAAGCGTTAAATTATTTAAAAGAAGATTCTTTTATAATTTAACTACATTTGCGGCTTGTGGGCCGCGCTCACCCTGAACTACGTCGAATTCCACATCCTGGCCTTCGTCAAGGGTCTTGAAACCGTCAGTTTGAATTGAGGAAAAATGCACAAAAACATCCTTGCCTTCTTCTGTTTCGATAAAACCGAAACCTTTACCAGCATTGAACCATTTTACCTTACCAATCATACTTTTAGCTTAGCCTCCTAAAATAACCTTTCGGCTTATAACACGGGCGGACATTTGCTGATACGGGAGTCAGCCCTGCCACAGCCTTTCATACCGGTATCTATTCTAACCAATCCAGTAAAAAGCTATACCTGTTAAATAATAAAAGAGTTTATACTGTCAGCACCTGGCTGCCAAGCACATTGCTCAGCTGGTCCAGTGTGGAGCATTCGAACATCCTGCAGTATTTCTGAAACTCGTTTATTTCCAAAGCCCACAGCCAATCTTCACGGGGCATGGTATTAAGCCAGATAATATCTTTAACCCTGCTCCTGATTTCCTTCAGGCCGGCTGTAGTCTGATAAGCCTGGATGGTCTGAGCGTCGCTGACAATAATTACAAACACTGAGGGTGAGAGGAGGCGGTGGTGTTTTTCCAGGAAAGTGTCCAGGGAAGCGTGCAGATTGGTGCCCAATCCCCACTGGCTGCTCTTTTCAACTAGAGTAGACATGGTCTTGATAAAGCTGTCACCCTTTTTAAAATAAGGAGTTACCCTTTCCAGATCCTCAGAAAAGATAAAGCTCTCAATGCCCTTGACAACGCTGGAAAGCCCGTAGATAAACTGGATTACAAAAACTGCGTAACGCGCCATTGACCCGGACACATCACAGATTAAGACCAGGCGCGGTTTTTGCTCCTTTTTGGACTGGTATTTCAAGTCAATCAACGCCCCGCCAAAACTTATATTCCTGCGGATGGTACGCCTGATGTCCAGCCTGCCTCTTCTTCTTTTTCTGTAGTAGCGCCTTGAAATACGGGTCGCCAGGCGGCGCGAAAGCTTTTTGATCAAAAGTATTACCCTGGGCAGGTCCTTATCAGATATTTTTTTCATATCCGCGTACAGAATCGATTCCTCATCACTCCTGGCGCCGGAACCGGGCGCCAGGGAAGCATATGTGTCTTTTAACTTTTCTTTGAGCGCCGAGTTGAAGTTCTGTTGGGCTACCGCTTCGCTCTGCTCAACCTGTCTCTTTACCTCTTCGTGCCACAGGTCAAGGGATTTTTCTGATTTCCTGGCTAAGGGCGCTGACGTGCCGGGACTGCCGGTCTCGCCGCGCATCCGGCTGATAGTCTCAATGAATTGTTTTTTTTGCCTTTTAGTCCAGCCTGGCTTGATGGAAAGCTTCTCATTTTGTTCCACCGCCTGGCGCGCGTGATCAAGAAATTCTTTGCCCCAGTCCCGCTCAGCGTCCTTACGCGCGGGCACCGGCCCGTCGCCGGCCTGCTCAGGCTGAGTTCCCGCACCGGCGTACCCCACGCCTTTCGGGTCCGGCCCCTGCATCTTGATATCTGAAACGGAAAAATAATCGTCAAAAGCTTTATTAAACGTGTTGCGGTCATGAAAATTCTTGACCAGTGTAGCGCTCAGCGCCACCTTCACCTGTTCCCGGTCCAGAATATCCACCTGGGACAGCGCGTCAAGGGCGTCCCTGGTTTCCGCCACACTCGCCCGAATCCCCTGTCGCCTTAAGATGTTAATGAATTTTACCAGGCCGTATAAAATTTTATACTCGGTTTCTTCCCCCGTACTGGGGGAATACAGGTCGGTATAGCCGGGGGAATCAACGATCATGCTTTTTGGGCGCCGGCGGCCAGTGCCTTGACCCCTACCTCCCTGACCACAGTGTCTATATCCTCTTTATTCTTTAAAACAATACTAAGCGTCTGTTTTACAGCCTCCTGGGTGAGCGAAGCCGCTCCGAGAGCTACCAGAGCCCTGGCCCAGTCAATGGATTCAGAAATAGCAGGTTTTTTGCCGATTCCGTCGTTGGCCCTGATCAGGCTGACAGCACGGGCCACCTCCCTCGACAGTCTTTCACCCGCCTCCGGAGCTTTTACCTGCAATATGCGCACTTCCTTTTCAATAGAGGGATAATCAATGAAAAGGTAGACACAGCGGCGCTTCAGGCCGTCGGAAATATCGCGCTCCCTGTTGCTGGTCAGCACCACCAAAGGAATCTGCCTGGCGGTCAGAGTGCCCAGTTCCGGTATAGAAACCTGAAAATCCGACAGCAGCTCAAAAAGGAATGCCTCGAATTCTTCTTCCACCTTGTCAACTTCATCAATCAGCAGCACCACCGGTTCCTCTGTGCGGATGGCCTTTAAAAGAGGCCTTTCCAGCAGGTATTCAGCGCTGAAAAGGTCACGTTCCGCCATTTCAGTACCTATGCCTTCCTTCTGCAGCTGAATTCTTAAAAGCTGTTTTTGATAATTCCACTCGTACAGTGCTTTATTCTCGTCCAACCCCTCGTAACACTGCAGGCGAATCAGCTGAGCGTTAAAAATCCGGCTCAGCACCTTGCCTATTTCCGTCTTGCCGACACCGGGCGCACCTTCCACAAGCAGCGGCTTGCCCAGCTTCAAGGCCAGAAAAACAGTTACCACCAGGTTTTTCTCACAGATGTATCCCTGCTCTTCAAAAGAACGGTACAGCCCGTCAACAGTCAGGTCCCTCATCAGATCTACCCCTCTCTTACACAGCATATTATGTATCTATAATTCTTATATATGCCATATGCCACATGTCACATATGGTAACATAACTTTCCTGTTTTATCAAGACGCCATCATTAACGTTACCCGGTTCTGGCCATTCATTTATTTTTCACAATCCTGCCCTATCAATTCAGCGAAAGTTTTGGAATTTAAATGTTCCACAAATCTTGCTTGTGACTCCATAAGAAACTGCCTAACGCTGCAGGAACTTTTATTAATACAGCTGTAACTATCCCTCAGGCACGGGTTTATCGCCAGAGGGCCCTCAATTGTTTCAACCACGTCAGCCATAGTGAAGCTGTCGCCAGGCTTGATTAACCTTACACCGCCCATTTTACCCCTCCTCGTCTCCACAAATCCGGCGCGGGCCAGGTCGCGAATGGTTTTGTTCAGAAAAGGTTCGGGGATATCTTTTGTCTCTGCGATTTCACATGTTTGAACCAACTCACCCCAAGGCCTGCTTACCAATTCCAACAGTGTTCTGACCGCGTATTCCGTTTTTCTTGTTAACTGCATGTCATTCAGTCCTATCTAGATAAAAAAGACCTTATTAATCTTAATTAAAATAATACTTTAAATATTTTTCCTTGTAAAGGAAAAATTCTTTGCTTTTTTACGGCTCTAGTTGTACAGCCTAAAACAAGATACCTCATCTGTATTCTCCTTTAAAAAATTCTTTCAACATGCCCTAGCATCTGGCCGCCCCGCAGTTTCTGCACACCAGACAGCCTTCAGCCCTTTCCAAAGCAGCTTCACCACATGCCTCACAGATTTTCCATTTTTCAATACTCATTTTATCCGGACAGCCTTTGCCGCAGCGCTGATCCAGTTCGGCCTTGACCTGGTTAAGCTGCTTGGCTATGGCTGAGGCACATGACTTGCCCGGAGAAACCTTCTTGCCCTTGCCTCTGGCCAGCATGTAGGACGGGCATGAATGGGTGCCTTCCAGCTGCTCGGTTATGCTTTCCACAGAGATACCACCCCGAATAGCCAGGCTGATTAACCGGGAGGCGGCTTCAGTGTAAACCAGACAGCCGCCGTCAGAGCCGGTGGTGATAAAAGTCTCCAGTATCTCCCCGTTGTCAGGCTGGTAGTTGATGGTCAGGTAGATTTTGCCGCAGCCGGTGTCAAGCCGGTGGGTCATACCATGGGCGCTTACCGGGCGGGGCAGAATTTCACCACGGCGCAGCTCAGGAACTTTCCCGGCGGCGCGTTCCCTGCCCACCGTGACCGTCCCTTTTTTGCTGCCTTCCCGGAAAACTGTGACTCCCTTGAGCCCCAATTCATAAGCTGTCTTGTAGCAGGCGCCGATGTCCTCCGCAGAAGCGTCTTCCGGCAGGTTTATAGTCTTCGATACCGCGTTGTCAACATGTTTTTGCACCGCCGCCTGCATCAGGAGGTGGTCGATGGGGGCAATCTCCCGCGCCCCCTTGAAGATCCCGGCAACCTCCTCCGGTATGCCTTCTATCCCCTGGCAGGAGCCCTTTTCAGCAATGACCGCCAGTGTTTCCGCCGGGATGTTGTAATCTTTTATGTATTCCAGGAACAGGGGCGAAAACACCTCCAGATCGCCGGCCACGTTGGTGGTCTTGGTATAGGCGACGGCAAAGATCGGCTCGACCCCGTAGCCTTCGCAGCCGGCCATGGTGGTCACCGAACCTGTGGGGGCGATGGTGATGCAGGCCGCATTCCGGCGCGGCCGGTCCGGGTAAAAAACGCTTTTGTCCCAGAGCGGGAAACACCCCTTTTCTTCAGCCAGTTTCTCTGAAGCTGCATGCGCCGCCTGGCGTATCAGCCCGGTGATTGTTCCGGCCAGTTCCCTGCCCCCGGCGGAGTCATAAGCCAGCCCCGCTTTGATCAGCGCGTCTGCCAGGCCGGTAAAGCCCAGTCCTATCTTCCTCGTCGCCCTGGTCGCGGCGGCGATCGCAGGCAGAGGATAATCAGCCACGTCGATCAGGTTGTCCAGAAAACGCACAGCGGCTGTGACGGTTTCCTCGAGTATCTCCTTGTTTAACCCGCCTTCAAAAGTGGACATCCTGTCCAGGTTGATACTGCCCAGAAGACAGGACTCCCCCGGGCTCAGCGGCTGTTCACCGCAGGGATTGGTGGCGTTGATCCGGTTCTCCGGAACCGGGTTGCCGGACTGCAGCCTGTCCAGAAAGATCACACCCGGGTCGCCGCAGCTGTGAGCGGATTCGATGATTATCCGCCAAAGCCGGCGGGCCGGCAGTTCCCGGCGCACTGTGCCGTTGAAAACCAGCTGCCACGGCAGGTCTTTTTCCAGCGCCTCCATGAACGCATCCGTGACTCCAACTGAAAGGTTGAAGTTTGTAAGCCCGCCGTCATTTTTAGCCTGAATAAAGTCAATAATTTCCGGGTGGTCGACGTTCAATATGCCCATGATAGCGCCGCGTCTTACGCCGCCCTGCTTGACCATGTCGGCGGAAGCGTCGTACAGCCTGATCAATTCCACCACCCCGGATGCCTGTCCCTTGGTGGTGCCTACCAGGTCTCCCCTCGGCCTGATTGCCGAGAAATTAAAGCCCACGCCGCCGCCGGACTTAAAAACCAGCGCCATGTCTTTAAGCGTGTCATACATGGATTCAAGCGTATCTTCCACCGCAAGCACAAAACAGGCTCCCGGCTGCCAGGGGCGGTCTTTTTTGCCAACGTTGGCCCAGATAGGAGTGGAGGGAACAAATAAAAGCTCTCCAATGATGTGGCTGAATTTTTCTTCCCAAGTTTTTAGGTTTTCTTTTTCAGCGGAGGCGGCTGCCCTGGCCAGGCGCAGCACCGCTTCTGCAAAGGTTTCATTGATATGGCCGTTTTCGTCTTTCCCGGCGTAACGCGCTTCAAATACTTTTTGGCCGGCCTGAGTCAGCTGCCGCATGTGGTACCACCTTCATTGAAACAATATATATTGGTAAGATTATACCAGATAACTATATATTGTGGTCAATATTATTTCCGCGATATTTAAATTTTTTAATAGGGTTTGCCTTCCCCCAATACCGCGTGTGCTTTAGGCATCCACTCGCTGATGATTATTTTTTGCGGGCATTTCTCCTCACATTCTTTACACTGAATACATGCGACGGCCCGGTTAGCCGCCGCCATGAAATTGGCGTAAATACTGCGGCAGGTTTCAACATCTCCATAAGTAAAACCGTCATTAAAGAGTTTAATGTTTCTCGGAATATTAACCCCGTTGGGGCACGGCAGGCAGTAACCGCACTTGGTGCACGGGATCAGGGTCATTTCCTTGTATTTGGCCCTGGCCTTTTGAATAACCTCCAACTCCTCCGCCCCCATAGAGCCGGTACCGGATTTGTTCGCCGAGAGGATATTTTCCTCAACCTGCCGCATGGTACTCATGCCGCTCAGCAGTAAAGACACCTCCGGCTGGTTCCATACCCACTGCAGCGCCCAATCAACAGGGGTCCTTTCCCCATGACCTTTAAACACATCCAGCACCGTCGCGGGCGGATTCGCCAACCTGCCGCCCAGCAGCGGCTCCATAATTACCACAGCCAGCCCTTTGGAGGCCGCGTACCGCAATCCCTTACTCCCGGCCTGGTGCTCAATATCCATATAGTTATACTGAATCTGGCAAAACGTCCAACCATTATACCCGTCAATTATTTCCTGGAAAACCTCATAGCGGTCGTGAAATGAAAACCCCAGATAACCGATTTTACCGTCCCGCAGGGCTGATTCCGCTCTTTCCAGCAGGTTCAGCTTTAAGACCACGTTATCCCATCTTTTTTTGTCCAGCCCGTGAAACAGGTAAAAATCAATTTGATCTGTCTGAAGCTTCTCAAGCTGTCTGTTCAGATACTTGTCAAAATCTTCTGTTTTGCTTATACCCCAGACTGGTGACTTAGTGGCTACTTTAACCTTTTCCCTGTAACCATCTTTAAGAGCTTTACCCGTTATAATTTCACTGTTTTTATCATGATAGGGATAAGCGGTATCAATATAATTTACTCCATGATCAATGGCATAACGGATCATCCTGATAGATTCATCCTCGTTAATGTTGCCGCTTAAAGGTTTTCCATCAAGGGTCGGCAGACGCATACATCCGAAACCTAAAGCTGAAGCGTGCCAATCAAGCTTGCCAAATTTTCTGTATTGCATTTAAAATGATCCTTCTTCCCGATATTTTTCGTTAGCTATTTAAAAGTGATATTATGAACGGGCAGTTTTAGGTCTTGCCCAGGACCAAAGTCAACAGCCGCCTTTGCAGTGGGCTACCGCCCGAAGCATGTATCTTTTCTTAAGCATTTTTATCCCTCCTCTCATAAAATCTATTGTAACAAGCATTGTCTCCGGGTGCTTGCTATCTTCGCCAATTATAGCATGGTCAACCTTGGCGTCCATTATTTCACCAACAAACAACTGGGTATGTAATCTCCTACTGGTATTTTTCAAAGCAGGCTATCTGTTCGACACTTTTGCGCGGGCGCGGGGCCGGGTCCTGGTTGGGGTAACCTACCGGAAATAAGGCCACAATGGGAATCTGCTCCGGTACGCCCAAAACTGCCTTAACTTCCTTCTCCTTGAAAGCTCCGATCCAGCAAGTACCCAGGCCAAGCTCATAGGCCTGCAGGATCATATACGAAACAGCTATTGACAGGTCCACTGTATAGGCCTTCTGGCCGCACGGCATAACCGCCTCTGATTCTGTCGCGCAGGCGGCTATTATAACCGGCGCTTCTGCGATAAAGCTTTGGTTGCACGCTGCTTTTGCAATTTTCCGCCTGGCATCTTTGTCCCTGACGATTACAAATTTCCATTCCTGCCGGTTGCCGGCCGAAGGGGAAAGACGGGCAGCCTCAATGATTTTACTGATTTTTTCTTCCTCAACCTCTATGTCTTTATAAGCTCGAATGCTTCTTCTTCCGGTTATTGCGGTTAAAACATCCACTTTTCAGCCTCCCCGAAATATTTTGATTATTGCAGAAATATCGATGTTTTAGCTAAATTTAATCAATCACTAATCACCCCCGGCGCGTAATGTTTCAGCAAGTCAACCTGCAGGCGGTAAATATGATATGTCCCTTCTTTTCTCAGTTCCAGCAGTCCGCAGTCCATGAGCAGCTTGATATGGTGTGAAAGGGTGGAGCAGGCTGTTACGTTAATATGTTCGATTATGTCTGTACAGCTTAATTCCTTATGCTGCAGCAAAAGCTGAACTATTTTCAGGCGGGTTGGCTCCCCCAGAGCTTTATATACTCTGACTGCCTCCCTGAATTGCCTGTTTTCGAAAACCATTAAATCTCACCTAAATCTATATATCTATATCTATCGAAATAACTGTACCACACTTTTTACAAGCAAACAAGTCTGAATGCAAAAAAACCGGCTCAGGGTCTATGCCTTGAACCATTTTTTAGTTCATCAATTGGACTGCAGGACCAGGGTGCCCGCTCCTCTTTTACTATGCGGCTTGGGAAAATCGCTGCTGATCCCGACAGCCCAGATAACCTTGTTCTCACCTGTTTTCAGTACCTCATCCCTGCTGTCACCCGTATCCAGTTTTCTTTTGAATTCAAATACCGCGGTGAGATCCTTCCTGCTCCCGGATATATCGGTCAGGTCCATTTTGCCGCCTGAATCTGTATCAGCCGGGTGCGACGAGTGTTTGCCGCCGCTGCACATGTCCCCGGCCACAGCGTTTCCATCTTTAATGGCGCACATAATCATATCGACATCCTTCAGGTCTCCTTCAGGGTCGATGCCAAGGGCCAGGTACCCTTCTGTGTTTGCCATCAGGCCGAACATAACACTATCGCCTGCCAGTCGTGTATAGACCTCCAGATCCCCTATAGTCTGGTGGCTGGCGTACTCGTTGTCACTAATTTTGCCGTCTGATTTCCACTCAGTCGGCTGATTTGACACGGCAGGCAGCGCTTCCTTCTGTTCAGCGGGAGGGCCGGCAGCCCTGGCTGGTGTACCGGATTTGTTCCCGCCGCAACCTGTAAGCAGCAGCACCAGTAGTAATGACATAAAGCAGGCCACGCACATTTTCTTTAACATTTTTTGCCCCCTTATAGTTAATTTAATATCCTTTAAAAAAAGCTTATAAAGCGTTATCTCTCCACTGTTTTAGACGATCTGATCCAAATAAATACTTCATCCTGGAAACAGATAACTTCTCTACTGTTCAAACCAATATTTTACATTATACCACAAGCGCAGCTGTTTTATCATAATAAAAAAGGGAATTGCAGAAAAAGGCCTGGCAATTGTTAGCCCGGCCTTTTCTTGTTAAAACAGTAAAATTATTTTAAATAATCGGTCAAGCCTCACAAGTGCATTTACACCTGCTGTTCACTCCGTCCCAGTTGACCAGGTTCCACCAGGCCTCAACAAAAGCGGTGCGTTTATTCTGATACTTC
Source organism: Pelotomaculum propionicicum (assembly GCF_004369225.1). Lineage (GTDB taxonomy): Bacteria > Bacillota > Desulfotomaculia > Desulfotomaculales > Pelotomaculaceae > Pelotomaculum_B > Pelotomaculum_B propionicicum. The sequence continues at coordinate 1,237 of NZ_QFFZ01000025.1, read as the reverse complement.
AGGTAGTACGCGTGCTCCCAGACATCCAGCGCCAGGATGGGTATAACACCCCACTGGGTAAGGTTCTGGTGTTTTTCGGCGGTAAGGATTTCGAGCTTACCAAAGGTTGGGTTGCAGCATAACAGGGCCCATCCGGAACCCTCCACCGCCACTGCCGCCGCGGAAAACTGCTTCTTAAAATTATCGAAGCTGCCGAAATCCCTATCGATCAGCTCTGCTATTTTTCCTGTGGCAGGACCGCCGCCGCCGGGTTTCATGCTCTCCCAGAAAAGTGTGTGCAGGATATGGCCTGAGCCGTGAAAAGCCAGTTCCCTCTCCCAGTGTTTGACCAGGCCGAAATCCCCTTTTTCTCGTGCTTCGGCCAATTTCGCCTCGGCGTTGTTGAGCCCGTCGATATAGGCTTTATGGTGCGCATCATGGTGCAGCTTTACAGTTTGCTCATCATAATGGGGTTCCAGGGCGTTATATGGGTACGGCAGTTCTGGCAATTCATGTTTAACCATTCTCATCAACCTCCTGTTTATTGGTGTAGTATGTTACTTGAACCTTTTTTACAAACAAAAAGGGTTCACTCACTACCTCATTTGCCCGCTTTAATTATTTTTTCATAGAGTTCATTGGCCGCATTCAGTCGCTTGTTTACTGATTCCCACCTTACAAACTTTAAGAACTCCTGGACATACGCGTTCCTGGTAGGAAAAACAGTACAATAGGCATGTTCATACACGTCAAGCACCAGGATCGGTAGTCAGAGCTGACGCATGAAAATGTTTTTTAAATCTTGCGGGGTCTGGAATTGACGTTTTCGCAACTATTGCCTATTCGGTTATTCCAAAAATCACCGGTTTATCCGTATCAACACATCCTTAACTAAACCGTTTCTGCTCGTTTTAGCATGCCGGACATCTTCAACGGAAAGACGAGTAGCGCCGCGCAACCGCTGCCTAAGCTGTCTGTATCAGTTCAATTCGCTATGCCGCCAGACGGCTTGCTTTCCAATTTTCTTCGCGCACTAGTCGCAATTGACCGGGAGATTCGGTCAGCCGGCGAAGCCGCCCTGTATCCAACTCACTATAGGTCATAGCTTCATAAAACTTCTTGATGAAAGACTGAACCCCGACTGTTTTGACATGTTCCGTCAGGTAAAGCGAATGAAGCGCCATTTCATTTAACATACGGGCGATATGCATGAGGTAATGATACCCCCGCATCGCATTCCAGTCATGTGAAAAAATGT
>NZ_QFFZ01000024.1 GCF_004369225.1 Pelotomaculum propionicicum | reverse complement strand
GCGAAAACTACAAAAAGAAAAACCCGCCTCGAGGCGGGTTTTGCTTTAGAAGAACTTGACGGAGGGGTGGATTACGATTGTTTCGGGTTGCAGTTCAAGCTTGGTTATTTCCAGGTTGTTTAATACGAAGCCGAGCTTGTTTTGCAGCGCCTGGCTGAAGCCGGGGATTTTATTGAAGTCCAGCACCAGCTTATCTTCATTGATGGTCAGGTAGCTGAACATGCTGATCAGGCCTTCCGGCGCACCCAGGCGCCTGGCCTCGGCATCATCCAGATCCGCCGCCAGCCTGGTCCTGATATTGACGCCGTACACCGAAATGATAACCGGGCTGAGGGGGATCAGCTCGACATAGCGGTTGGTCCTGTTAAACTCGTATTTGCCCAGGGACAGCTCCAGTTTCACGTCGATGGGCGTGCTCTCGCCCACGACCAGCCCGACCCTGGCGTCAAGACAGCCTTCACCCACGGTGAGGACTATTTCTTTGACGACTTTGTTTTCCGCCAGTGTTTCTCCGATAAACTTGTTGATAAACTCCTGGTGGACGTTGATGTTGCCGCCCAGCAGGCTCTTAATGTTGTCCAGTAAACTCATCTGCTTTTATTCACTCCCTCCTGTTGTATTGGCGGTGATATATCCTCGCGCTTGTTTTTACTCATTTTTACTGTAGGTGCGACTTTAGTCGCACAATGTCGCTTTGGCCTAAAACATTTCGGGGCTGCGCGCCCAGTTCGACTGAAGTCGAACCTACATCTAAAAAGCTAACCTACAGTATGGGGAATTCTTTATCAGCAATTACATCCCCTTTTTCATGGGGGGCCTTTATGAGTATATTTTTTCCGGCCGGTCGCATACTACACACGAAATTAAAATGCTGGAGGGGACAAAACTTGAAAAAGCTGCGTGTGGGCATAATCGGCGCCGGCATGGCCTTTGAAAAACTCCATTACCCGGCTTACCAGGAACTTTCCGATAAATACCAGATTGCCGCCCTGTGTGACGCCGACAGGTTCAAGGCGGACGCCTGGGCGGGCAGGCTGGGCCTCGGCCCCCAGGATGTGTACACCGATTTCCGGGAGATAGCACGTCGGCAGGACCTGGACCTTTTTGACATCATGGTGCCCATTGAGAAAAATTACGAAGTTACCGATACGGTTGCCGCTATTGCCAGGAAGCCGATTATCTGTGAAAAGCCGCTCGCTCCCAACCTGCGGCAGGCCAGGGCGCATGCCGAGCTGCCCCGGAAATACGGCATCCCTGTAATGATCGCGGAAAATTACCGCTATAACGAAGAAGTGGACATGATCAGGGATCTGGTCAGAACTAAAAAAGTTGGCGATATCTTATATTTTATTCAGAACCGGGTTGTGAATTTCCCGGAGGACATGCTTAAAAATAAATTCCCGGCCAGGGAGTGGCGGCAGTACCCTGAGTTTGAGGGCGGCGCGCTGCTGGACACGGGTGTGCACGACCTGGCCGCCTTGCGGCATATTTTCGGGGCGGTGGACCGGATCCAGGCTTTCGGCCGGGAGCAGAGCCAGGACTTCGCCCCCTATTCAGTGGTTGCCGTTAATATTTTGTTCAAGAGCGGTGTGATCGGCACGTTTTCATTTTACTCCGCCGGCAAAGAAATGCAGCGCCCGCTGATCGGCCTGCGCATCTTCGGCAGCGGGGGGATGATCTACCTGGAGGAGAGAGACTGCGGTTATATCAATATCGCGCACAACGACGGCAAGCACGAACTCCTGCGCTACAAGCCGCAGCGCGGCTATTACAATGAACTTCTTAATTTCTACAACGCCGCCATGGGTAAAGAGCCGATTTCCGTAACGCCTGAAATGGAGTATGGCGACGCTAAAATGGTTTTTGATATTTTAAAGTCTGTTGATGAGGAAAAAATTGTGGAAGTGGACCGCGGCTACGATTACATCCCCGTCTACCGGGCCGGCAGGGGAACTGAAAGACATCCCGACCCTTACCTGATGTAGCCCCCCCAGAGGGGGTTTTTTATTTTTATCAATATTAAGGCAGGAAAGCGCACCTCTCCGTATAAACATATACTAAAGGAACTATTGTCCTGTCAGACGCTCTGGTCCTGACTTCATATAATCGAGGTGTTTTTTCAGATGTCCAGTCTAAAGCCAATCGGGTTTTTCGATTCCGGGGTGGGCGGCCTTTCTGTGATGAAAGAGGTGCGCCGCCTGCTGCCGGCGGAAAACCTGCTTTATTTTGCGGACTCAGCCTATTGCCCCTACGGGGAAAAACCACTGGAGGTAATCCGGGACAGGGTTTTTTCCATTTGTGATTTCCTTGTGGACAAGGGAGCCAAAATACTGGTTTTGGCCTGCAATACCGCTTCAGTGGCAGTGCTTGACGATGTGAGGAAGCGCTTTAGCATACAGGTTGTAGGGACCGAGCCGGCGGTAAAACCTGCTGCCGCGGCCACGAAAAACGGCCGGGTTGGTGTCCTGGCCACCCAGGTCACCCTGGCCGGGGACAGGTTTAATTCTTTGGTGGAGCGGTTCGGGGAAGGTGTGGAGGTATGTGCGCAGGCGTGCCACGGCCTGGTGGATATGGTGGAGTCGGGCTGCTGGGAGGGTCCGGAAGCGGAGGCTCTATTGAGGAGCTACCTTGACCCGCTGCTGGCCAGGGGAGTGGATACGATCATCTTAGGCTGTACCCATTACCCGTTTCTCCGCCCGGTTGTGGAAAGGATTGCGGGCAGCGGGGTCAGTGTTATAGACAGCGGGGAGGCGATAGCCCGGCAGGTGGCCAGGGTGCTGGAGCGAAACAGCCTGCTGTCCGGCGGCACCGCTCCCGGCGGAGAGTCTTTTTTCACCAGCGGTGACCCGGGCTATGTTGAGCCGGTGATGAGGTTATTATGGGGGGACCCGGAGCTGGTGGTGCGGCAGGAGAAATTCGACTGTAACAGGCGGTGTGAAGAGTGAACTGCAAGGACTGTGTGTTTTTTAAAACCTTTGCGTCATTTGACGGGGCGATCTGCCGGGCGACGTCGCAGCCGGTGGACCCCCTGGCGAAAGCCTGCGACAAGTTTATCCCGCAGGGGCGTTTTTCCGAGTGGGGAGAAGAGACCGGCGGGCATTCGTGCAGGTAGATATACATGAATTATGTGAGTTTTTAATAATATTTTACAAGTTAAAGTCTATAAGGTAAAATAATCCTGAGGCACTGTATACTGGATTATAATATCGCAGCTAAGGACATAAAAAATGAGACAGAAAAAATTAACTTATTCCCTGGTGGCTGTAGCAATTTCATCAATTCTGCTGGCCGGCACTTTGTTTCTTCACTTTTCCTGGGCGGAGCCGACAAAAGTTGTACGCATCGGCATTTTAGCCGGCGAAGCGCAGTCTGAAAAACAGAAACTAATCCTCGCTGTTTATGAACAACTGCTGAATGAGGAAGGGTTCCTCTATAAGGTAATATCGCCCGCTGAGCTTGAAATATTCGGTGCTGAAGGTATCAAAAGCCGCTATGAAACGCTGGTTATCCCTGAAAATATCAACGCGGCCATGAGGCCTGAGATTGCTGAAATCATAAAATCATACGTGAAAGATCAGGGAGGATCCGCTCTTTTCGTACTTGACCCGGCCACGATTACGACCGGTGGAGAGCCGCAGCCCGCCCCCCTGCTGGCGGACCTGATCGGTGTCAGGTACTGCCTGCCCCTGGCCAATGGCAAGCTGGCGACTTATCCCGGGTACTGGTACTTCCCGAACGCCGACAAAGGGCGGGAGTGGGGTATAACGCCGGGCCGCCTGGATAAGGATCATGCCGTCTGCACATATACTTACGGCAAACTAAAATATGAGCACTTCAGGGCCGTGAATACCGGTGCGTCAGTTTTAGCTTTTGACAGGTCTGAAAGCGGCGAAGTGCCCGTTATTACTGAGAGACGCTACGACAGCGGCGGTACGGCCGTTTATGCCAATATGCCCCTGGCCAAATACAAGATCAGGTCTGATGACCTGGTGCCCCGATCAGTACTGCGCACTTTCCTGATTAAGTACGCTAAAATGCCCCGTTTGGTCAACAGCCCTGCCGGTGAAGGCGGTATGGTTTTCAACCTGCATATCTGCAGCGGCGCTTACTTCAGGGCTTTGACGGTAATGATGATGCAGGGCCTTTTCAACAGTGAACTGCCGTTTTCCATACACATTACGGCCGGGCCGGACACCTACAAGCTTGGCGACAGCATGGGCTTTTACGCTGAAAGTTTGTACAGGGGGCAGCCGGTTTTAGAGGCGCTCAAGGACTATGGGGAGATCGGCGCGCACGGCGGCTGGGCGCACAACTTTTTCGCCTATAATATGCAGTATTTGCCGCAGGAGAAATTGAATGAACTGGTGGACTGGAATTTTAACGCGCTGGAGTCTGTGACCGGCAGAAAGGTGATCGAGTACAGCGCGCCCGGCGGCAACCATCCTTTCTGGTTTAACAGCAAGCTGGAGGAATTAGGTGTGAAGGCGTACTACTGGACCGGCGACACAGGGTCCAGCCCCACTCACCCCCGCCTGGACAATAAATATGCCAACGACAGTATGTGGGCGTTCCCGATCACGCCATACCGCCAGCATGCTTCATTGGAGGAGATGGACAGGGGGCATGTGCCTGAAGAAGAGGTCAGTCAGTGGATGAATGATTTGATTGATTTTGCCGGCAAGGAAAGAGTAATCAGGATGATTTACACCCACCCGTCCGATAGGCGTTTTTGTCTGGAAGCAATCAGGGCTTTTGAGGATAAAGCGCTGGCCGAACAAAGCGCGGGTAGGGTCAGGGTGGCGCCCATGAGCCAGTTTGCCGACTTCCTGAGCCGCTACTCCAAGACCAGGTGGGAAATAAAAAGGGAAGGCCAGGACTACTCTGTCGAACTTGAGAATCCTGATGGGCTGGCGGATATCACTGTAGCTGTCTTCGTAGGCGAGGGATCCAGCAACATAGTCACCGGCGGCGATGCCAAGACGGTCGAAGAGGACGGCTGGCTTTACATCACCGTAGCTTCCAACGACCAAAAAATGAAGCTGGAGATCAACCATTTGTAGGACTTTAAAGTCACTTTTGGAAAAACATCCGGGCGGCCAGAGCCACCAGTATAATCGCGAACACCTTGTTGAAAACACCGTTTGAGACGTATTGTACCAGCCGCGAACCGATCTGGGCTCCCACGACGCCCCCCAGGCCGATTAGAATACCCAGGCGGTAGTCCACGTGATTGAGCTTGCCGTGGGAAAACAATGCCGAAGTGCTGATAATCAGAATGGCCATAAATGAAGTGCCCACTGCCCTCTGAGCGGTAAAGCCCAGGAAAATCAGCAGCGGGACCATGATAAAGCCGCCGCCCAAACCGGTGAAACTGGCTGCTATGCCGATCACTATGCCTATGGCGACCATTATGGCGTAATTCATCTTTTCTACCCCCCCGCTGCTATTATATATCATTTTAATTGATTGGAAAACTTGATTTGTAAAGCCATCATTTTGGTGGTAGACTACTTAATGGGTGATTACTGTGAATCTTAATTGTGGCCTGATCGGGCTGCCGATGGTCGGCAAAACAACTATCTTCAACCTGCTTACCGGGGCCGGGGCTGAGACTTCGAATTTTTTAACCGGCAAAACTGAGACCAACATCCGGTCCGCCGTGGTGCCGGACCACCGGGTGGACTTCCTGAGCGGCCTTTACAAGCCGCGCAAAACCACCTACGCGCAGATCCAGTTCAGTGACGTGCCGGGCCTGGTGCGGGGGTCCAGCCAGGGGCAGGGTGTGGGCAACCAGTTTCTCAACAACATCAGGAATGTGGACTTGCTGGTGCACGTGGTGCGGGCTTTCGCCAACGGGGAAGTGCCGCATGTGGACGGCTCCGTTAACCCCATGCGGGATATTGAAACCATAAACTTGGAGCTCCTCTTTGCCGACATGGAGGTAGTGGAAAAGAAAATCGAGCGCATTAAAAGCGGCAAAAAAATTAAGAAGGAAAACGCCGCCGAGATAGAAATCATGGAAAAGTGCCTGAGCGCGCTGGAAAATGAGACCCCCATCGGGAGCCTCGAGTGGTCGGAAGCGGAAAAATTTATTCTAAGGAACTACAGCTTTCTCACTGAAAAGCCGATGCTGCTGGTGGTCAACACCGACGAGGAGCAGTTCAAGAGCAAGGTGTACGAAGGCAAGAGCGAACTGCAGGCCTTCGCCGCCGGGCGCAGCCTGCCGGAGCTGGAAATCTGCGGCAAGATCGAAGCTGAAATCAGCCAGCTGCCCGACGAAGACAAGGAAATGTTCCTGGCTGACCTGGGCATCAGCCAGTCCGGCATAGACAGGCTGGCCAGGGCGGCGTACGATTACCTGGGGCTGATCTCCTTCTTCACCGTGGGCGAGGACGAGGTCAAGGCCTGGACGATCCAGAGCGGCACCGAGGCCAAGCAGGCGGCGGGCAAAATCCACTCAGACATCGAGAGAGGTTTCATCAAGGCGGAAGTGGTCAAGTACCGCGACCTGGAGACCCTGGGCAGCATGGCCAAGGTGAAGGAAAAGGGCCTGTTCCGCCTGGAGGGCAAAGACTACCGGGTAGAAGACGGCGACATCATTCATTTCAGGTTTAACGTGTAAAAAAAAGGACATCATATTAGGGAAGATATATTAACGGGGACATTCCTCTGAGGTGAGACAAGGGGACGGTTCTCCTGTCTCATTCGATGAGACAGGAGAACCGTCCCCTTGTCTCACCTTGTCTCACCCGGCTTGCGACTTACGGCCTACGACATAAATTATGGGTGAACCGTTTCAAGATCTGGGATCGTCTAACTTATATGGTGAGGAGTGCTTATGAGTAAGGCAGCTTATTTGAAAATGACGACGCGCGAGCTGGGAGAAAAAGTCAAGCGGGCGGTGGCCATGCTGGAGGACTGCACAGTGTGCGCCCAGGCCTGCCGGGTCAACCGCCTGAAAGGTGAATTGGGAATCTGCCGGGGTGGCAGGCGCGCGGTGGTAAGCAGCTACGGCCCTCATTTCGGGGAGGAGGCCCCGCTGGTTGGCGCCAGGGGTTCGGGCACCATCTTCTTTGCCTTCTGCAACTTAAAATGCCGTTTCTGTCAGAACTGCGAAATAAGCCAGCACGGCGAGGGAGAGGTGGTTTCCACATCCGACCTGGCGGAAATGATGCTGGAGCTGCAGCAGGGCGGCTGCCACAATATCAACCTGGTATCTCCCAGCCACTTTGTCCCGCAAATCCTGGAAGCGCTGCTCGTGGCGTCCGCGCTGGGCTTAAGGGTGCCGCTTGTGTATAACACCGGCGGCTATGATGCCCCGGAGACGTTGGAGATACTGGACGGTGTGGTGGATATTTACATGCCGGACATAAAATTCGGCGATGACGATGCCGGCAGGAAGTACGCCGGGGCGGCCGGTTACTTTACTGTCGCTAAAAAAGCGGTGAAACTGATGCACGGTCAGGTCGGGGACCTGGTTGTGGACGGGAAAGGCATAGCCGTCAGAGGCCTGCTGGTCAGGCATTTGGTGCTGCCCGGGGACCTGTCCGGCACGGAAAAAGTTGTGCGGTTTTTGGCCGAAGATATTTCTAAAAATACTTTTCTTAATATTATGGCCCAGTATTACCCGGCCCACGAGGCGTTTGAGTACCCGGAACTGAACAGGAGGATCACCGGCGGAGAATACCGGGAGGCGGTAAAAATTGCTGAGCGGTATGACTTGAGCAGGGTTTATCGCTGATTAGGCAGATTTTTGCGGCTTTACCGCATTTTTCGCTTTCTTGAGACTTTATTTTCAATGGTTTATAATATGAGGGAGAAAAGATAATTTTTAGGCTGCTTCTTTGTGCAGTATAGACTTGTAAGTAAAACAGGAGGTGTTAATTTCATGAAAGACACAATGCTGGCAGTCGCAGGTTTGATGGAGCTTGCCGCCCGCACTGCTCCCAAAGCGGGTGGGCGTGATTTTGTAGGGTCAAAAGTAGTGTCAGGCGAAGATCTTAAGACCCTTGCTGACGCTATGGAACGTTATGGCCAGGAAAAAGGCGTGGTTAATTTTGACCGGGACGCGGCCAATGTCCGCCGCTCCGACGCGGTGCTGCTGCTCAGCCTGGACCAGCCCAATACTTTGGGGCTTAACTGCGGGGCCTGCGGGTACAGCCGCTGCGCCGATTTGAAACCGGAAGAAGGGCCGGAGTTTGTCGGCCCCCTGTGCGCCTGGCGCGTGCTGGACCTGGGCATTGCTTTGGGCTCCGCGGCTAAAACAGCCGGTATTCTGAACGCGGATAACCGCATCATGTACAGGGTCGGAGTGGCGGCCAGAAAGATCGGCATGATCAAAGGAGAACTGGTTGTGGGTATACCAATTTCTGCAACCGGCAAAAGCATTTACTTTGACCGTTAAAGAAAAAAATGTTTACCGTTATTGGAGGGAAAGTATTGCGTAAGAAATGGTCTGTCTGTCTCCTGTGGGCAAATTTTGTATTGGCGGTTCTGCTGTTCAGCCTGGCCGGGCCCGCGAGGGCGGATGCTTATCAACTGGTCAGTAAAACCGGCAGCGATGAGATCATTACGCAGGGGGCGGTCCTGCAAACGGTCAGGATGAGTACCGTAGAAGGGCCGCTTAATGTTTACATGCTAAAAGCCGATCTCAGTGATCCTTACCTGAAAATAGACACAATCATCGGCAGTGACGGCACCCTCAACAGCAACCAGGCCGTAACTGAAATGGCCAAGCGTACCTGGGCGGTGGCTGCCATCAACGGTGATTTCTTTCAAATTAACGAAAGCGGCCGGACTATCGGGCTTGCCTACCAGGGCGGGCACCTGGTGGAAAGCCCCGCCCAGCGCACCGATATGTATGGTTTCGGCCTTACCACGGATAAAACACCTCTGCTCGAGATTTTTGGCTTCAGCGGGCAGGTAACGGCCGGCAACGGCAAAAGCTTTCCCCTGTCAGGTATTAACAAGCCCAGCTACCTGGTGATGAGTGAAGCTACTTCAGATACTGACGCCCTTACCCTGTATAATTCACTGTGGGGCACCACCAGCCGGGGCAAGCTGCCCAATCTGACCGGAGTGGTCGAAGTTGTGGTCAAAAACGGTGTGGTCCAGCAGGTTTTGACCGACCAGCCCGGCGTGCCGATCCCCGCGGACGGCTATATCCTGAAAGGGCACGGCCTGGCGGCCAAGTTTATTAAGGAGAACCTACCGAAAGGCGCAAAAGTTACCTTTACCTACTCGGTCCAGCCCCAGGGCGATAAGCTGTTTGCGGCAGTGGGCGGGCAGGCGCTGCTGGTTGAGGACGGCCACCTGCCGGCCTACTTTACCCAGAATATCACCGGCAGGCACGCCCGTACGGCTGTGGGTATCTCCCGGGACGGGAAAACGCTTTACCTCGTTGCTGTTGAAAAACAGACAGCGGACGGTACTGTGATGAGTATCGGCATGACCCAGGAGGAACTGGCCGACTTTCTGATTTCGGCCGGGGTCTGGCGGGCGGTTAACCTTGACGGCGGCGGCTCGACGACTATGGCCGCCCGCCATTTGGGCGAATTCAGCGTGTCCCTGATCAACCGGCCGCAGGGCATGTCCCAGCGGCGGGTGCCCGACGCCATAGGGATTTTTTCCACCGCGCCGCAGGGTAAGCTGAGCGGCTTGCAGGTCAGCGGCCCGTCTGTGGTGCTGATAGGCAGGAGCGGCGAGTTTGGGGTCAAGGGATATGACGAGTATTACAACCCGGTAAACATTGATCCCGGTGAAGTGGAGTGGTCTGCCAAACCTGAGGACGGGAGCTTCCGGGGCAGTGTTTTCACACCGTCTGAAGGCGGCACCTTCACCATCCGGGCGGAACTGGGCAAAGCCAGCGGCACAGCCACACTGCGGGTAATCGGCCCCGAATCTATTTCACAACTGGTGGTAAGCCCCGCCCAAATTAACCTTGAGCCTGGGCAGTCGGTCCAGTTATCGCTGCAGGTGAAAACATACACCGGGGAATCATTCGACCTGCTGCCCGGCGACGTGGACTGGACCGTCGACAGCTCTTTGGGGAGTGTTGCGGCGGGAAAATTCACGGCAGTCAATAATACTGTCTCGGGAGTGTTAAAAGCGGACTTCCATGGCGTTACCGCCACAGTTCCGGTAACAGTAAAACCGTCCTGGGTTGACCTGCAGGTTTCTCCCAAAAAAGATTCCGATATATCCCTGGATGGCTGGATTACGATTAATTTCCCGGCCGGCAGCCTGTCCGAGAAGACCACTATCAGGTTGGCCTACGCGCCGGCCCCGACAGACCTAGCCGCCGGGCTTAGTGTGCTGGGCACCTGCACGGTCAACCCGCTGCAGGGGGATACCACGCTTGAGGGGGCCTGGGACCTGGACTGGCAGTACAGCAAGGACGTGATTACCAGCCGCCCGGCCATCCTTCTGTGGGATACTGCGACGCAACAGTGGCGGGAGCAGCCCGCTGAAATTGAAGGTGACGGGGAGATCAGGACCATTTCCGCCAGGCTGTGGAGTTTCGGCGGACTGATCCTGGTAGAAGACAGCCGCAAGGCGCCGTCCTTTAAGGATACCAAGGGCCACTGGGCCAGCCAGGCCATCAGCAGGCTTGCCCTGAGCGGGGTGGCCAAGGGTTTCCCGGATGGTACTTTCGGGCCCGGCCAGCCGATAACCAGGGCGCAATTTGTGTCCCTCCTGGCCGCGGCGCTGCAGTGGCCGGCTCCGGAAAACCAGCCTTCATTTAAGGATGCCGTACCCCAGTGGGCACAGCCTGCTATCGCGGCGGCGGTGTCGCGGGGAGTGGTCACCGGCTACCCCGATGGAACTTTCCTGCCTGACGCCAGGGTAACCAGGAGTGAGATGGCTGTAATGATCAACCGTGCGCTTAATATAGGCGAAGCAGAGGAAGCATCATACAAAGACTCCGATTTAATCCCCGCTTTCGCCCTTGATGCTGTGGACAGTGTTACCGAGGCAGGCATACTGCAGGGCAGCAACGGCTACTTCAGGCCCGGCGACGGGGCGACCCGCGCCGAAACCGCCGTCGCCATAGACCGTGTGATCAAATGGTGGGCCGCCCAGTAAGAAGCGTCGCTCTGCTTCCCCTCTCCCCTCAAGTTGGAAAGAATTTTTTAACGGCGGCAGGAAGTTGATATATTGTGTAGAATAAGGAAGTATAATACAAAGAATATAAAACCCAGCAGGTGCCCGCGAGGGAGAATAGGGAATCAGGTGTAAGACCTGAGCGGTCCCGCCACTGTAAACGCTAGCCATACCGCTTTTTTGCCACTGGTTTTGCCGGGAAGGCGCGATATGGTGATGAACGAGAGCCAGGAGACCTGCCTGCTGGACGGAAACCCCGCGTCGAAGGGTAAGCCGGTGGATGATGGAAAAGTCCACAGCCTTAATTGGCTGTGGTTTTTTATTTAACAAAAACATTAATATGAAAGGGGTTTTAAAATGCTGCTGAAAAAAACAATCGGTGAGATAAGGGACCTGGATCAAGAAGCGATGAACCAGGCACAAAAACGCCTTGACAGCCTGATCAAGCCGCCCGGAAGCCTCGGTGTGCTCGAGGACATAGTGGTACGGCTGGCTGGGATTACCGGCGACCCCAGGCCTGTGATTGGCGACAAGGCTGTGATTATCATGGCCGGGGACCACGGGGTGGTTGAGGAAGGTGTGAGCGTCGCTCCTCAGGAGATCACAGCCCAGATGCTGCCCGCGTTTCTTACGGGGGTGGCCGGCATCGGGGTGCTGGCCAAGCACGCGGGTGCGCGGGTAGTGGTAGTAGACGTGGGTGTTGTCTCCCCGGTAGATTTTCCGGGTGTGCTGCAGCGAAAAGTAAGGGCGGGCGCCGGCAACATCGCCAAAGGACCGGCCTTGTCTGTGGCTGAAGCTGTGCGGGCGCTGGAAGTTGGCATTGAAGTGGCAGTCGAAGAAATTGAGCGGGGCGCCAGCCTGCTGGCGGTCGGCGACATGGGCATTGGCAACACCACGCCGAGCAGTGCGATTTTAGCCGCTTTCGGAGGGTACAGCGCTGAAGATGTGACCGGTCGGGGGACGCTGGTCAACGACCAGGTCATGAAAACGAAGCGAGAGGTTATTGCCAGAGCCCTGGCCATAAATAAGCCTGACCCCAAGGATGGCCTGGACGTTTTGTCCAAGGTGGGCGGCCTGGAAATTGCCGGGCTGGCGGGGGTTATACTCGGTGCGGCGGCCAGGCGGGTGCCGGTTTTAATAGACGGTTTTATTACCACGGCGGCGGCCCTGGTTGCCTGCAAGCTGCAGCCCAAAGCCCGCGACTACATGTTTGCCTCTCACCTGTCGGGTGAACAGGGTCACCGGCTGATGCTCGATTTGCTGCAGCTGGTCCCTTTAATCCACTTGAACATGCGCCTAGGTGAAGGGACCGGGGCCGCCCTGACCATGCACCTGGTCGAAGCTTCAACCAAAATCCTGCACGAGATGGCCTCCTTCGACGAGGCAGGCGTCTCAGACCTGGAAGAAGACAAAATCCTGAAATAAAATGAAAGAAGGAAGCAAGGGAACGCCCGAAGCAGAGGGAAGCAGAGGGACGTTCTTTTTGCTTCCTTTTACAGTAATTGCCAGGCAACAGCAAGAACCGTCTCCGGTTTTACGGTTTGCTGGTTGACTAGCTGAGGCGGAGTTTTTCGAAGCGGTCTTTGAGGCGCTTGCTTACGTCGGGCAGGGTGGTGTACTCCATTTCGTTGAGGTGCAGCCGGTGCGGCTCGAAGGGGCCCATGCGGCGTATGTAGTTGGCGATCTCATTAGCTTTTTGCCTGGCTAAATCATAAGATGGATCGGCGAAGAAATCCTGCGGGCCGAGCAGCTTGCCGCCGCACAGCTGAAAGCCCAAAGCCGCCACCCTGGGCGGCCCGTCAAAGCGGGTCGGGTTTGACATGGCGACTGGTACGGGCATGAGCGGGCCGCTGTGCGAGCCCCGCATCCAGCCGGAAACCAGGTGGGGGTTGGCGAAAGGCTCCAGCGCCTCGCCCACAGCCGGGAAACCGCTCTGGCAGCGCACCAGCAGGACCGGGTCGTCTTTGCCCACATAGCGCCCGGCCATCAGGTTGAGGCGCTGGGTGCTGGAGGTGGCGACTATTTCGTTGGTTTCTTTTTGGAAAACTGACTTGACTACGTAACGGCCCGTCGCGCCTATGAACACCAGCATGTCATAGAGTTCTTCGGGGCAGGAAAAAGTAACTTTTTTGTTCTCAATCAGGTCGCGGATTTCAAATAAAAAACCTTTGTGCATTTTGGGGTCGATGACCAGCCCGATGGTGTTGAAAGGGTCGGCGAACATCTTGTAGAGCGGCAGGTTCCAGGCCCCGGGTTCGGTTTTGTCGGCCATGAACACGATCACAGGCTCGCTGCCGCGCTCTTCAAATTCCAGTTCGGCCACACCGGGCCCCATTCCTTTGACGTTGCCCGAAAAGGCGTCTGACAGCAGGTCCTGGCCGGCGCCGTACAATTTGAGTTTCTTGGCCACACCGGTGCAGGACAAAAACGTGTCCCAGGCCAACTGGTGTATACTGCCGTTATCCTTGCCGTTTTCATGGGTCATGATCAGGTTAATGTCATCGCCGACGTGGGTTACATGGAAGTCAATCAGAAGCGGGCTGCCTGCCAAAACACCTCTGGCGGTTTCCAGTAATTCCGGGTGTACGCTGGAGTGTCCCACAAATCCACCAACGTCCGCCTTGATGACCGATAAGGTGATTTTCTTGCCCATTATTTACCCTCCCTTAAAAGATTTGCTATAATAAACGTGCTGCTTTTACCCCTATATTCTTTAATGTGTTTTCATGAAAAACTATAATGATATACTATTCTCTATTTATAATATAATTGTGACATACTAATTGTCAATAAAGAGTGCTTGAATTAAACAAATTTCAGTGCAAGGTATATTATATTTTTGCGGGGGGTTGACATGGATATGGCCGGAAATGATACTTTCTTAAAGAAAACGCTGCTGCAGGCCGAAATCAACCGGCTCAAGCACGGGGATGCGCAGAAGGATGACCTCAGGCCTGTGCTTGATTGGGCTTTGATCGCGGGGGAGCATATGGGTCACCTGCTCGGCGCGGTGCGGGAAAACGATCTGGAAGCGGTGGAGAAAGAACTGCTGCATGTGGCGGCGCCCCTTATGGAACTGCATAATGCCCTGCAGAGGGAACAGTTGGGAAAAACAGAAAAAACATAATGAGGTGATTGTAATGGAATGGTTAATCACACTAGTGCTGAACGGTGTGGCTTTGCTGGTGGCGGATTACTTTGTGGCAGGGTTTCACATCAGCGGTTTCTTTGCCGCCCTGCTGGCCGCCCTGGTGCTGGGCCTGGTCAACACGTTTATCAGGCCGGTGCTGCTGGTGCTTACCCTGCCGGTAACCTTTTTCACCCTGGGGCTGTTTATCCTGGTGATAAATGCCCTGGCCTTTCTAATAGCGTCCTGGCTGGTGCCTGGTTTCACTGTTTACACCTTTTGGGGCGCGATGGCGGGAGCGCTGATCACAAGTATTGTCAGCTGGCTTCTGAATGGAATTTTAAGCCTTCGGGACTAGCGACGCGGGGCGGGATTCTTGAATATATCATAATTATATATAAAATATATAAAAAATATTGCAAGTTTGTAATCCAGTGATAAAATGTAAAAATAGAGATTTTACGAGTAATCTTCAGAAAAAAGGACAAAAGGAAGGAAGTTATTGGGAAGGTATTGAATTTTCGAGTTATTTAGGGAAATCCCACACAATTAATTACGCGCCTGGCTATACGGCAAAAAAATGCCGCGGGATTAAGCCGGACGAGGATGTCCGGCAGGATCCCGGGAAGACCGTCAATGAGGCCGCGTCCTTCCAAATTAAAGGGGGTATTATTTCCGATGAAGTTAGCCAACCGGGCGCTGAATATCAGTCCGTCCCCAACTTTGGCCATCGACAGTGTCGCGAAAGAGATGATAGCCAAGGGAATGAGTGTGGTGAGTTTTGCCGCCGGTGAGCCGGATTTTGACACGCCGGACCATATCAAAGAGGCCGCCGTTGCCGCTATCCGCGCGGGCAAAACCAAATACACACCTGTAGCTGGGACTTCCCAGTTGAGAGAAGTCATCTGTACCAAGCTAAAAACAGATCAGGGTCTGGATTACACGCCTGACCAGATTGTCGTTTCCGCCGGGGCCAAGCATTCCCTGTACAACGCCATGCAGGTGCTGGTACAGCCGGGCGACGAGGTTATCCTGCCGGCGCCGTACTGGGTTAGTTATCTGGAACAAATAAAGCTGGCCGGAGCGGAAGCCAGGATCGTGCCGGCCAGGGAGGAGAACGGTTTTAAGCTGACTCCCGCCGAACTGCAGGCGGCAATCAGCAACCGGACCAGGCTCCTGATCCTGAACAGCCCCAGCAACCCCACCGGCGCCGTATACACGGCCGATGAACTTGGAGCGCTGGCGGCGGTCATCGAAAAGTATGACTTTATGGTTATATCTGATGAGATTTATGAAAAGTTCATTTATAACGGCACCAAGCTGGTGAGTATAGCATCATTGTCTCCTGGTCTTAAGGAGCGCACCGTGGTTATTAACGGTGTTTCCAAGACTTACGCCATGACCGGCTGGCGGATTGGTTACGCCGCGGCGGCCAAACCTGTGGCCAAAGCCATGGGTGCTTTGCAGGGCCACTCCACTTCCAACCCGACTTCCATCGCCCAGGATGCCGCGCTGGCGGCCATTGGCGGCGATCAGGCGCCGGTTGCGCTGATGATGGCTGAGTATAGCCGGAGAAGAAACTTCATACTGGAGCGTTTAAACGCCATCCCGGGGATATCTTGCTTCAAACCCGGCGGCTCGTTTTATGTTTTTCCGAGTATTAAGCATTACGTCGGTAAGTCTTACAAAGGGAGGACTATCAGCGGCGCTACAGATCTGGCGTCCGTCCTGCTGGAAGAAGCACAGGTGGCCATAGTGCCGGGCATTGCTTTTGGAGACGATAATTATATACGCCTTTCCTACGTGTGTTCAATGGAAAAAATAGAAGACGGCCTGAACCGGATTGCCGGCCTGCTAAAGTTGATAAAATAAATTTATGGTAAAAGATAATACTAAGCAAAGGTTAATCATACAGGCGGTGGAGAATTGATTAAAAGTATGACTGGTTACGGCCGGGGAGAAGCCAGTTCGCCCGGCAAAAAGTTTAATGTGGAGCTAAAAGCGGTAAACCACCGTTTTTGTGAAGTGGTTTTGCGCATGCCCCGTTCCCTTTCCCTGTTTGAAGACCGCATTAAAAAATTAATCCAGTCGCGAATTGCGCGGGGACGGGTGGACGGCTTCCTCAGCCAGGAAGAATGCGGTGAAAAAACTGTAGCGGTTAAAGTTGACAAAGCGCTCGCCGCGGCGTATTATAGGGCAGTGAAAGACCTCCAGGAAAGTCTTGACATAGCAGGCAGCATTAAGATAAAATATCTTACCGATCTGCCTGGTGTACTGGTGGTGGAAGAGCCTGCCGAAGATCTTGAAAAGTTATGGCCGGCTATTCTTGAGGCGGTTGAGGCCGCTCTGGCCAACCTGATCCTGATGAGGGAGGCGGAAGGTGAGCAGCTGGCCACTGACCTGCGGCAAAGGATAGAGAAGTTGGCCCTGCTGAATGATCAGATCAGAGCAAGATCGCCTCTGGTGGTTGAGGAATACCGGGAAAAGCTCAGGGCGCGGCTGAATGATTTTATCAAGGACGGCAGCCTTGACCCCGAGCGCCTGGCTGCTGAAGCTGCTGTTTTTGCCGACCGCTCGAATATTACCGAAGAGACGGTGCGCCTGGACAGCCATTTGAAACAGGCAAACGCCTGCCTTAAAGAAAACCAGCCGGTTGGCAGGAAGCTGGACTTTTTAGTGCAGGAAATGAACAGGGAAATTAACACCATAGGGTCAAAAGCCAACGACCTGGAAATAAGCCGTCTTGTTGTTGAAGTGAAAAGTGAAATAGAAAAGATCAGGGAGCAGATTCAGAATCTGGAGTAAGTCCCGGGTTAAAGAAGGGAGTGCAGAAATGGAGATCAAGTTAATCAATATTGGTTTCGGCAACATTGTCTCAGCCAATCGCATTATTTCCATCGTAAGTCCGGAGTCGGCGCCTATTAAAAGGATCATCACGGAGGCCAGGGACAGGGGGATGCTTATTGACGCCACCTACGGGCGGCGTACCAGGGCTGTCATAATTACCGACAGCGACCACGTGATCCTTTCAGCTGTCCAGCCTGAAACTGTGGCCAACCGCCTGGCGTCCAAAGAGGCCTCACCCCAGGCGGAGGAGCCCGCCGATTAAGGACGGCGCGGCGGTTGTGGGCAGAAAAGGTTTACTGCTGGTTTTTTCCGGTCCTTCAGGGGCAGGGAAGGGTACCATCTGCAGGGCGCTGCTAAATGAAATTCCCTCCCTGCGCTTATCTGTTTCCGCCACGACCAGGCCGTCCAGAAGCGGTGAGATCGAGGGGAAACATTACTTTTTCCTGAAGCGGGACGTATTTAAGAAAATGATCGAAGACGGCCAGCTGCTGGAGTGGGCTGAAGTTTACGGCAACTATTACGGGACACCGCTTCAGTATGTCCAGAAAACGCTGGCCGGCGGCAACGATATAATCCTGGAAATTGACATACAGGGTGCTCTGCAGGTAAAGGAAAAATTCCCTGAAGCGGTGCTGATTTTTATTGTCCCGCCGTCAAAATCCGATCTGAAACTGCGCCTGCTCTCCCGCGGCGCCGATGCTGAGGGGGAGGTTGCCAGGCGGCTGGCCTGTGTGGCAAGTGAGATGAATTTTGCCTGGCGTTATGACTATATTATTATTAACGATGTGATTGACCGGGCGGTGAGTAATGCCGCAGCCATTATCAGGGCTGAAAAATCCAAGCCTGGTTATCTGGAGGATTTCCTGAGAAATTTTTCAGATGAAAAAACCAGTGACCGATGAACTTAGTAGGTTCGATTTCAATCGAACAAGACGCGTTAGCGCCGAGCTTGCTTGAGATTTTGGGGACATACCTCGTCAACAAAGGAATACCTAAAATAGAGATGTGTTCCCATTCCTATGATGAATAAATTCGCACCTACACTATAAGCAACCCAGGAGGTTGTTTTAAGAGCAGTCTATAAATCGGAGGGTAGCCATGATCCAACCGTCTCTTGATGAACTCATGGAAAAGGTTGACAGCAGGTATACCCTGGTGGTGGTGGCGGCCAAGCGGGCCAGGACACTTACTGACAGGGGCAATGCCAAGGAGGAAAGCGCTGTCAGAAAGCCGGTAACAACCGCCTTAATGGAAATAGCCCAGAATAAAGTAGGATATAAACGGACCAAAATTGGCATTAAATAATAAATTGGGGGAAGGCCATTGCTGGCTGGCAAAAAAATTACCGTCGGTATCACCGGCGGCATAGCCGTTTTTAAGGCCGCTCAATTGGTTAGCAATCTGAAAGCTGCCGGAGCGGAGCTTCATGTTGTCATGACCAGAGCCGCCCAGGAGTTTGTCCGGCCGCTGACCTTTCAGGTCCTCTCGGGCAATCCGGTGCGCACCGACCTTTTTGAAGGGGCGTACGGGGCGGTCCAGCACATAGAAATAGCGCAGTGGTCGGACCTGGTGGTGGTAGTCCCGGCCACGGCCAATATCCTGGGCAAGGTTGCCGGAGGCATTGCCGATGACCTTCTTTCCACTATCATTATGGCAGCCACCTGCCCGGTATTGTTTTGCCCGGCCATGAATGTCGATATGTATCAGAACCCCGTGGTCCAGCGCAACCTGGCCGGTTTACGCGGCCTCGGCTATCATTTTGTCGAGCCGGGCGTGGGCCGCCTGGCCTGCGGCACCGAGGGGCGGGGTCGGCTGGCCGATTTAGAAACCATTACCCGGGAGATCGTCTCCCTGCTGGCGCCCAACAGGGATCTGAAAGGCCTGACCGTCATGGTCACCGCCGGCCCCACAGCCGAGCCGATTGACCCGGTCCGCTACCTGACCAACCGCAGCTCCGGCAAGATGGGCTTCGCGGTGGCGGAAGCAGCCGTGCGCAGGGGCGCCAAGGTCATCTTAATCAGCGGTCCCACCGCGCTGAAGCCTCCGGCAGGGGTAGAGTTTACCGGTGTTGAAACTGCCGCTGAGATGTGCGAGGCGGTGCTGGAGCGTTTCCCCGCTGTGGACGTGGTGATCAAGTCCGCCGCCGTGGCCGACTACCGGCCTGCCAGGGCTGCCGCGCAAAAGATTAAAAAAAATACAGACAGCATGTCCATAGAGCTGGTAAAGAACCCGGACATCCTCGCCGAGCTGGGCCGCAGGAAGGAAGGCCAGGTCCTGGTCGGCTTTGCCGCGGAAACCAGTAACCTGGAAAAAAACGCCCTGCAGAAGGTAGCGGGCAAAAACCTGGATTTACTGGTGGCCAATGATGTTACCCAGCCCGGCGCCGGTTTCGGCACCGACACCAACATCGCCAAACTGGTCTACCCGGACGGCTCTATTGTACCCCTGCCGCTGATGGACAAACTGGCCCTGGCCCACCGCATCCTGGACGAGGCGCTGGCCCTGCGCGAGGGGAAAAAATAGAAGCGCTTTAATTCAACATTATAAAAATATGAGGAGATTAAAGGATTTAATAAAAGATTAGACAAAAACAATTAGACATGATTTACAGGATTTAATAAGATTAACAGGATTATAATAAATTATTGACAAAGCGTTTTACAAGGCAATCTTAAATAGTGTTACTTGATAAAGGTAATAACCTATTATTTAAATTATTAATCCTGTGAATCCCGTCTAATCCTGTTAATCCTGTCAAATTGTTTAATTTTTGTGTTTTGACAAGAATTTTATGAGCTTAGTGCCCTTGTTCATAACCGGGGCCTTTTTTGTTATAATGGGGTAAGATTTGTAAATGTTTTCATGGGAGAGTATAATGAAGCAAAACGGCCCTTACGCCGAGATAATTGTTGATCTTACCGCCCGCAGGACTGACCGTGTTTTTCACTACGCCGTCCCGGCAGACCTGAAGGACAGGGTCAAACCGGGCTCAAGGGTGCTTGTGCCTTTTGGCGGCAGGCGTTTGGCCGGCTATGTGGTAGGGTTCGGGTTTCCTGAAAGGGATGTTAAAGTCAGGGAAATAGCCGGCATTATCGATGAGGAGCCGGTGCTGACAGGCGACCTGCCCGAGATTGCCCGCTGGATGGCTGAGAGCTACCTCTGCAGCACGGCGGAGGCATTCGGCCGCATCATCGCGCCGCGGCTGGCGGTGAAAGCGACCCGTGAGGTAAAACTGCTCAGGCCTGCTTTCCCGGACGACAAACTGCAGGAGGTTCTTAGCGGTCTTAAGCACGCGCCGAAACAGGCCGCCGTGCTAAGGGAAGCTTTACGCGGTGCAGGCCTGACCAGGAAGGAACTGGCCGCGGCTGCCCAAACCTCGCCGGCGACAGTGGACGCGCTGGTTAAGGCGGGGCTGCTTGAAGCAAAAGCCGTGCCGCCGTCTGGTTTGCCGGGGGGAGGTTCTGCCGCCGGCAGTGGGATGATGCCGCTGCTCAATCCGGATCAGGACAAAGCTGTTAAAGAAATAGCACAGGCCGTGGCCGGGGGCGGATTTGGCGCTTTTCTCCTGTACGGTGTCACCGGCAGCGGCAAGACCGAGGTTTACCTGAGAGCCATTGCCTCAGCCCTGGCGGCGGGCCGGCAGGCGGTTACCCTGGTGCCTGAAATATCACTGACCCCGCAGATGATCGGGTTGTTCCGGGAGCGGTTCGGCGCCCTGGTGGCGGTGCTACATAGCGCCCTGGCCCCCGGGGAAAGATACCGGGAGTGGAGAAGAATCAAGAAGGGACAGGCCCCCGTGGTCCTGGGAACGCGATCCGCGGTGTTTGCCCCCATGCCCGGACCAGGGCTTTTTATCATTGACGAAGAACATGAGCCAACCTATAAACAAGACGACCATATTCGCTATCACGCCCGCGAGGTGGCCCTGAAACGGGCCCAGCTGGCAGGCGCGGTGGTCGTGCTGGGCAGCGCCACCCCTTCTCTGGAGTCGTGGCTGCGGGCCGGCAGGGGAGGGCCGTACCGCCTTTTGCGGCTGCCACATAGAGTAGACGAAAGGCCTCTCCCCAAAGTCTGTGTGGTTGATCTCAGGCAGGAAATGAAGGAGGGGAACCGTGGCATTTTCAGCCGCGCCCTGACCTCAGCGGTTTTTGAGCGGCTGGGCAAAGGAGAGCAAACACTTCTCTTTTTGAACAGGCGCGGTTACTCGACTATAGTTATGTGCCGCGAGTGCGGCCTGGTTTTGAAATGCGTCAGGTGCGACATCTCTCTTTCTTACCACCTGGACGGCCTGCTGCGGTGCCACTACTGCAACTACACCACAGACCTGCCGGGGCTGTGCCCCCGCTGCGCCAGCCGCTATATCCGCCATTTTGGCGCCGGCACGCAGAGAGTAGAGGAAGAGGCGCGCAGGACTTTCCCCGGCGCCCGGATTATGCGTATGGACAGCGACTCGACCTCCCGCAAGGGCTCGCATGAAAGGATATTCAGCGCCTTCCGCCAGGGTGAGGCGGACATCTTAATCGGCACCCAGATGATCGCCAAAGGTCTGGACCTGCCCGGCATAACGCTGGTGGGGGTGATCAACGCCGACACTACCCTGCACATGCCCGACTTCAGGGCGGCGGAGCGCACTTTTCAGCTTCTGACCCAGGTGGCGGGCAGGACCGGGCGGGGAGAGCTGCATGGTGAAGTGCTGGTTCAGACTTACTGCCCCGAGCATTACAGTATAACAACAGCTTCGATACACGACTGCGAAGGTTTCTACCGGAGTGAAATGCCGGTAAGGCGCGCGCTGGGCTACCCGCCGTACAGCCATTTGGCCAGACTCCTGTTCACCCACGATGATGAAGAAGAGCTCAAAAAAGGGGCCGGCCTGGCTAAAGAAATCCTTGACAAAATAGTGACAGAGCACGATGATCTTATTGATGTACTGGGGCCGGCGCCGGCGCCTTTGAGCAAGATTAAAGGGCGGTTCCGCTGGCAGTTGGTGGTGAAGGGGCCGCGGCGCAGCTTATTAAGGGATGTTATAAAAGAAAGTCTGGAAGAACTGCAAAAACTGCGCCCCGCCTTTAAGCCGGCAATTAATGTTGATATTAACCCGCAGGGGATTCTATAGAATTTTATAAAGGAGGACTTTTTTTGGCGGTTTACAAGATTGTGGAGATAGGAGACGAAATCCTTAAGGAAAAAGCTAAGGCCGTGCCGAAAATAACGCCGAATATCATTAAGCTGTTAGATAACATGGCCCAAACGTTATACAGCGCCAAGGGGGTGGGCCTGGCCGCCCCCCAGGTCGGTGTTCCCAAAAGGGTCATAGTGATTGACGCCGGTGAGGGACTGATAGAGCTGATCAACCCCGAGATTCTGAGCTCCTCCGGCAAGGATACAGACACTGAGGCCTGTCTCAGCATCCCCGGCCTGATCGGGGATGTTACCAGGGCTACCTCAATAAAAGTAAGGTATTTTGACCGCCAGGGCAAGGAGCAGCTGGCCAAGGTTAAAGGTTTTCCGGCCAGAGTGTTTCAACATGAGATTGACCACCTGGAAGGGATACTCTTTATCGACCGGGCGTCCAATGTCAGGAAACTGGAACAGAAAGAGAAATAGGGTGTAAGCATGCTGGCTATATTTATGGGCACGCCGGATTTCGCGGTGCCTTCATTTAAAGCTTTAGTAGGGGCGGGACATGAAGTGGCCGCTGTTGTTACTCAGCCTGACCGTCCCCGGGGCAGGGGTAGGAAGGAAGCGCCTCCCCCGGTCAAGGAAGCGGCGCTTTCTTTTAAAATCCCGGTTTATCAGCCTTCACGCATTAAGGATCCTGAATTTATCGCTCTGTTGGAGAGCTTGTCTCCGGATGTGATTGTGGTGGCAGCTTTCGGCCGCATCCTGCCGGCTGAAATACTGCGTATACCAAGGTACGGCTGTATCAATGTCCATGCTTCCCTGCTGCCCAAGTACCGGGGCGCCGCTCCCATCCACTGGGCGGTGATCAACGGGGAAAAGGAAACGGGGATTACCACCATGTACATGGACGAGGGGCTGGATACCGGGGACATGATCCTGCGTGAAGCTATCCCGATTAACGATAGTGACACGGTAAGCATGGTGCATGACCGTTTAGCCCGGCTGGGAGCGCAGGTGCTGGTCAAGACGCTTTCTCTGGTCGGATCAGCCAAGGCTCCCAGGGTGCGGCAGACCGGCAGCCCTACCTATGCGCCGATGATTAAGGCTGAGGATGAACAGATCCTCTGGGACAGGCCGGCGCGGGATATTTACAACCAAATCAGAGGCATGAACGCCTGGCCGGGCGCCCGTACCACCCTCTCGGGCAGGGTGCTTAAGGTATGGAGCGCGGAGCCGCTGGAGGACGGCGGGGCCTCCGGCCTGCCAGGTCAGGTGCTGCCTGGCGGCGGCGACGGTATCATTGTCAAAACCGGCGGCGGCCGGCTCAAAATAACCGAGCTGCAGCTGCAGGGCGCCAAAAAAATGAACGCGGCGGACTTCCTAAGAGGCACCCCCGTCCCCCCCGGCACAATACTGGGCGAAACCAAAACGAGTAATTAGGAAGCGTAAGCATAAATGTCTTAGGACGTAAGGCGTATGGCGTAGGCATATATGGTCGTAAGCTATAGGCCGTAAGACGTAGGTGTGCAAGAAGTTATCATAAGATAAAGACCTAAAAGGAATGCAGGATATACTTACGGCCTACAGCCTACGGCCTACGACCAAATTGGAATGCAGGATATACCAACGACCAACCACCAACGGCCAACGTCCAACATGTGAGGCGAGACTACGTGATTGTCAGAAATTTTTTACCGGTGCGCAAGCGGCTTTTTATCGGGCTCTTAGGTATCAGTGTCCTGTTTGCCGGCCTGCTGCTTACGGGGATATGGTACCTGGCGCTGAACCCGGACAGGACAATTTATGACCAGGTGCTCCTGATCGCCCTGGCCGGTATGCTGGTCGGCGGTATGGTAATAGCCGCTTTCGGTATAGGCGGCATTGTCCTGACCATAATCTATGCTAAAGACATTTCAGCCCTGCACGGGCCGATGCGGGTGGCGGTAAACCTTTTCTTCCCTCTCGTCCTGGTCATGGGCAGGATTTTTCATATAGACATCGATAAGATCAAGAGCTCTTTTGTTGAAGTGAATAATGACCTTGTTAAGTCACGGGAACTGAAATTGGCGCCGGCTCAGATACTCCTGCTGGCGCCGCACTGCCTGCAAAACAGCGAGTGCCCTTATAAAATCACCATAAACATAGATAACTGTCACCGCTGCGGCAGCTGCCCGGTCAACGACCTGCTGAACCTGAGGGACGCCTACGGGATCAAAGTGGGTATGGCCACGGGCGGCACCCTGGCCCGTCGATTTGTGCAGGAATACCGCCCCCGCGCCATCGTCGCCATCGCCTGTGAGCGCGACCTGACCAGCGGCATCATGGACACAAACCCGCTCCCGGTGTTGGGGGTCACCAATGAGCGCCCCTTTGGTCCTTGCTTCAACACCCAGATCAAAATACCGAAAGTGGAAGAGGCGGTCCGTTACTTTTTATATGAGAAAAGCAGTGTAGCAGACGCAGACCAGGTTTTGCCTGATCTTAGACTACAGTAAAAAAAACAAGGGCGGCCTGGTTTTAAACACGGGCTAAATGTGGATAATAATTGTAGTGTTCCGGAAAGGGTGGGCTTGTTGCCTCAGTTGTCAGCCAGAGAAATGGCTCTGGAAGTCCTTAAGGCAGTTGAAGAGGAAGGCGCCTACGCCAACCTGGCCTTGAATTACATCCTGGAAAAAAACCGGCCCGGTAAACTTGACCGGGCTTTTGCCACTGAATTGGCATACGGTGTCCTGCGTTCACTAAACACCCTGGACTGGGTCCTGGGACAGTTTATTAAACGACCTTTAAGCTCCCAGACTCCGGCTGTAAGAAACATTCTCCGGCTTGGCGTCTACCAGCTGATGTTTATGGACAGGGTCCCCGCGTCCGCCGCCTGCAACGAAGGTGCTAAAATGGCGCGCAGGTACGGGCACGCGGGAGCAGTGAAATTTGTCAACGGTGTCCTGCGCAATATATCCCGCCGCAAGGCCGGGATTGCCTACCCGCCGCTGGCTGAAAACCCGGCCAGGCACATAACTTTAAAGTATTCCCACCCGCTCTGGCTGGTGGAGCGGTGGCTGGAGGAATTCGGCGCTGAAGATACCATCTCCTTATGCCAGGCCAACAATAAGCCGGCGCCCAACACGGTACGCGCCAATACTCTACGGGTTACCAGGCGGGAACTGGCGGAAAGCCTCCAAGAGGAAGGCCTGACTGTAAGAGAGACGGCATTGGCGCCGGAGGGTTTGAAAATAGAAGGTTTTTTCTCGGTTGGCTCACTGGCCTCGTTTAAGCAGGGTTTGTTCCAGGTGCAGGACGAAAGCTCCATGCTGGCAGGCCGGGCGCTGGCTCCCGCGCCCGGGTCAGCGGTGCTTGACGCCTGCGGCGCTCCCGGCGGTAAGACTACACACCTGGCCCAGTTAATGGGGAATCGGGGCGAGATCCTGGCGGTGGATGTCCACCCGCACAAGCTGGAACTGATCAGGGAGAACAGCGACCGCCTGGGGATTGCCATTATTAAGACAATGGCCGGTGATGCCAGGAAACTGCATGAAGGGTTTACAAATTACGCTGATTTTGTCCTGGTTGACGCCCCTTGCTCCGGGCTTGGTGTCCTGAGGCGCCGTCCGGACGCCCGCTGGCGCAAAGAAGCGGGCCAAATAGCGGAACTGGTTGTCCTGCAGGCTGAAATTTTGGACGCTGCCGCCCGCTGCGTCAAGCCGTGCGGGGTGCTGGTGTACAGTACCTGTACCATTACCCGTGAAGAAAACCTGGGGCAGGTCGAAAGCTTTCTGTCCAGACACCCTGACTTCAAACTTGACGACCTGACAGGGCTCCTGCCCGGCGAACTTGACTATGACAGCAGCCTGAGCCGGGGCTATGTGCAGATACTGCCCGGCTGGCACGAGATGGACGGGTTTTTCATCGCCAGGATGAGAAAAAAAGGGATTGCCTTCGCTGATGGAGAATAAAGAAAAACAAAAGTTAAACTTAAAAGACCTGAGCCTGGCCCAGATTGAAAGCTTTGTCACTGGCCTGGGAGCCGAAAAATACCGCGCCAGGCAGGTGGCGGAGTGGATCTTTGGCAAGGGCGCCGTTTCATTCCAGGAGATGACCAACCTGGCCGTTGATTTCAGGGATAAGCTGGCTTCCGGCGCCAGGGTGAGCAGCCTGTCGATAGCCGCCAAAGTGCAGTCCCAAAGGGGAGACACTGTCAAGTATCTCTTTGCCCTGGAAGACGGGCAAGCGGTGGAAAGTGTTTTAATGAAGCATGACTACGGCAACTCCGCCTGTGTGTCAACCCAGGTGGGCTGCCGTTATGCCTGTCGGCTTTGCGCTTCAGGGCTGGGCGGTTTTAAGCGCAACCTGAGCGCCGGGGAGATTTACGACCAGGTCCTTGCTATGCAGCAGGACAGCGGAGCCAGGGTCAGCCATGTCGTGCTTATGGGTTCCGGCGAGCCGCTCGAAAACTACGACGCGGTAATGACCTTTATTAGAAACGTTTCAGCGCCTTATGGCTTAAACATAGGAGGCCGCCATATTACCATATCGACCTGCGGCCTTGTGCCGGGCATCAGGAGGCTGGCCGCGGAGTCTCTCCAGCTTACACTGGCGGTTTCACTGCACGCGCCTAACGATAAGGACCGGGATTTGCTGATGCCGGTCAACAAGAAGTACCCTTTAAAGGAATTAATCCCAGCCTGCCGTGATTATGCCCGCGCGACCGGCAGGCGAGTGACATTTGAATATGCTCTGGTCGCGGGAGTTAATGACAGCGCCAGGCACGCGCAGGAACTGGCGCGGCTTTTAGCCGGCGTGCTGTGCCATGTGAACCTGATCCCGGTTAACCCGGTCCCTGAGAGGGGTTTGGAGCCACCCGCCAGGCGGCAGGTGGAATTGTTCAAATCTATTGCCGAGCAGGGCGGCCTTACAGTTACCGTCAGAAAAGAATTTGGCGCCGATATCGGCGCCGCCTGCGGCCAGCTGAGACGCAGAGTTTTGGGAAATGAGAAGTGAGACGTGGGAGTGAAAGATGGCATTAAGGGTCTAAAACCCACAAGAGGAATGTATGATATTCTTAGGTCCGGCGTCTGACGGCCGACATCCGAAATTGTAGGTGCTAATTTATTCGCAGATGCGACCAGGCAAGATCATGTTCATATAATGGATGGGTGGGAAGCCCACCTGACAAAGAATGAGACAAGAGAACCGTCCCCTTGTCTCATCACCCTTGTCTCACGGCCCATGTCCCACGACTCACATCTCAAACCGGAGGTGATAGGAATGCGCATGTTTTCGGGGTTGGAAGGAAGCCTGGAGAAATATATAGAAGGTTTTTTCAAAGACAGTTTCGGGGGGCGCATTCAGCCCGCGGATATAGCCAAGAAGATCGCCAGGGAGATGCGCGACGGCAAGCGGGTAAGTATCAGCAATATATACGTGCCCAATGAATATGAGGTGCGCCTCAACCCTTCGGACTATGAGAACATTGCCACTTTTTCCACCTTGCTTTCTCAGGAGCTGCAGGAATATGTGCGGCAGAAAGCAAACGAAAAGAAATATACCCTGACTGGAGCCCCGGTGGTAACGTTTGCCAAGGATGAGGAAGTGACTCCCGGCCATATGAGGTTGGATTCGGAGTTCAGCGAGGCACCGCCGGAAGAGAAGAAAAAGGCTGCACCAAGAGAAACTCTTGAACATACACAGCGCTTTACCCCTGTCAAAGAGGGGGGGCGGCCGGAAACTGCTTCCCTGGTTTTCGCCAGGCTTGAGGTGAACTCCGGTCCTGACCGGGGTAAAGTGTTTAATTTAAGCGGTGTTTCAATGATGATCGGGCGCCGTAATGACTGCGACATAGTGCTGACAGATGACAGCGTTTCGCGTCACCACGCCCGCCTGGAGCTGCACCGGGGCAGTTACACAATCTTTGACCTGGGCAGCACTAACGGTGTTAAAGTCAACGGTGTCAAAGTAGCGTCCAGGGTGCTTGAACCTGAAGATATAGTAAGCATAGGCGCCACATTGTGCGCATTTAAGGTGGAATAAGTTTGTTTGCAATTTTACTGGCTGTATTGAGGTATGTCTTTCTGATATTCTTGTTTCTTTTTATTTTTGGGCTGGTTAGATGGATGATTAACGACCTCAGGAGCGAAGCACGTTCCTCCGTCCTGACGCCGGAACAGCCGCATGATAAGAAGAGAGCAGAAGAGAAATACGGCGGCAGGATGATCGTAACTGAAAGCCCCTTGCCGGAGCTGATCCCCGGGGTTTCTTTCGGTATCGGGCGGGAAATGGTAATTGGCCGCGGCAGCGTCAGCGATGTGGTTATCAAAGATTCATTTACTTCAACCAGGCATGCCCGGGTATTTGTAAAAGACGGGCAGTACTGGCTGGAAGATTTGGGCAGTACCAACGGTACTTATTTAAACGGGGTGCAGCTGAAAAAGCCGGTTGTGCTCGCCGACGGGGACGGCATAAAGGTGGGCGGCGTCACTTTTCAATTTGCGAGGTGGGGGGCATGAAGTGGTCTTACACAACTGATACAGGATTGGTCAGGTCTTTAAATGAAGACAGCCTGTGCCTTTCGCCTGAAACAGGATTTTTTGCCGTGGCCGACGGTATGGGCGGCCATAAGGCAGGGGAAGTCGCCAGCAGGACGGCGCTTCAGATCATTAAGCGTGAATTGGACAGGCGGCTTGGACTTGGTGTGAAACCCGCAGACGCCCTGGTTGAAGCAATTAAGGAAGCCAACAGAACAATATACGAGATGGCTGCCCAGAATGCTGACTGGGCTGGTATGGGCACAACAATAACAGCATGCCTGAAAAATAAGAATCACGTTTTAATCGGCCAGGTGGGCGACAGCAGGGCATACCTGCTGCGGGGGAGTGAGATTGCCAGGCTGACCGAGGACCATTCGCTGGTGCAGCAGATGGTAAAAAACGGCGGCATTACCGAGGAGCAGGCTTTTAAGCACCCGCAGCGCAATGTTCTGACCAGGGCGCTCGGCACAGCGACTTCTCTAGAGGTTGACCTGTACAAGGTTAAAGTGAAGCCTCGTGAAATGCTCCTGATCTGTACTGACGGCCTGACCGGTTACCTGCGCCAGGAGGAGCTTTCTGAAATTATCACCACCGCGCCGGACCTTGACACCGCAGTGGACAGGCTGCTGAAAAAAGCCATCCAGTCCGGCGGCGCTGATAATATAACAATTATTCTGGTGGAGTTTTAGTTAAAGAATAAAAACAAATCCTGTTAATCGTATTATTAATCCTGTTAATCCTGTCAAATTGTTTTAGTTTTTCTCCAAAATAGTTCCTTCCTTCGTATATATTCTTAATGGAGGGCTTTAAGCACATGGCGTCTTCCGCAATCAATAAACTGGCCGGCAGCCGCGCCACTGAGCGCAACCTGCTCCTGCTGGCGGCGCCTTACACTTTGGCCGGCATGCTGGCGCTTTATCTTGGTTCGCAGCGGGCGGGCTACCAGTCGCTTATATTGGGACCGGCTGCAGTTGCCGCTTTTTTCCTGGTCCATTTGTATTGGAAGAAGGTTGGCTACAAGGGGGATAGTTATTTATTACCCATCACGGCTGTCCTTTCCGCTACCAGCCTGGTTGTTTTGTACAGGCTGAACCCGGCCTACGGGATGCGCCAGTTTATCTGGATCCTGATCGGGCTGGGCGTGCTTCTGCTGACATCGCGCCTGCTGGTTGATTTCCGTTTTCTGGGTGATTATAAATATATATACGCCCTGGCAGGTCTTATCGCCCTGATCCTGCCGATATTTTTCGGGCAGGAACATGGCGGGGCCAAAAGCTGGCTGGATTTCGGCCTGTTTCAGTTCCAGTCCTCCGAGTTTGTGAAAATACTGGTGGTGCTTTTTCTGGCCAGTTTCCTGACCGAGAATAAAGCTGTTTTATCAGCCGGGACAAGGAGCCTTGGCTGGCTGTCCATTCCCGGGCCGCAGGAGTGGGTGCCGCTGGTGGCCATGTGGGGGGTGTCTCTGCTGCTCCTGGTCTTTCAGAGGGACCTCGGCACCGCTTTAATTTATTTCGGCACCTTCCTGGCCATGGTATATGTCGCCACCGCCCGTGTTTCATACGTTGTTTTTGGGCTGGGGCTTTTTACGGCCGGAGCGGCGGCGAGCTATCAGCTGTTCGGGCATGTGCGGTCCAGAGTGGCGATCTGGCTGAACCCCTGGCCGTATGCCGACACCGCCGGGTACCAGCTGATCCAGTCCTATTTTGCCATCGGCTCGGGCGGGGTGCTGGGTACCAGCCTGGGTCAGGGATACCCTGACTTTATTCCCCTGGTGCACTCTGACTTTATTTTTTCAGCCATTTGTGAAGAACTGGGGCTGCTGGGCGGTGCGGCGATCATAGTGCTGTTTATGTTTTATGTTTTCCGGGGCATCAAAATTTCCATGAACACTAAAGATGAATTTGCCGCCCTTGCCGCTTCGGGCTTTACCGCGCTTTTAGGGCTGCAGGCGTTTATCATTATTGCCGGGGTGACCGGCCTGCTGCCTTTAACAGGCGTCACCCTGCCATATGTCAGTTACGGCGGCAGTTCGCTGGTGGCTAACTTTATTCTGATGGGACTTCTGCTAAATATCTCCCACGAGGCTGCAGCGGACTTATGAAAAACAACATTTTAAAACTGGGAATTCTAATGCTTGGGCTGTTTGCGATCCTGGTTGTATACCTTTCGTACCTCCAGGTAATCAGAGGGCCCTCTATCGCGGCCAGCCCCTATAATCACCGTTTTCAGGAATATGAGGCACAGGTACAGCGCGGCACGATTTACGATGCCAGAGGCACTGTCCTGGCCAGGACTGAATTCACTGACGGCAAAGGCAAGCGTGTTTATCCGGAGGGGCGTAACACTGCTCATTTGCTGGGGTATATCTCGGAAATGTATGGACGGGCCGGCCTTGAATCCGCCTATGACCGCTACCTGCTGGGCAGGGAAGGGGCCGACCGGATCAGGAACTATGTCAATAAGATCCTCGACAGGCAGCAGTCCGGCGGGGATATGGTCCTGACCCTGGACGCCGGCCTGCAGGAGCTGGCTGTGGACCTGCTGGGCGGCCGGCGGGGAGCGGTAGTCCTTCTCGACCCCAGGTCGGGGGCGGTGCGGGCCATGGCTACAAGCCCCAGCTTTGACCCTAACAAACTGGACACTATCTGGAACAGCCTGGTTGCGGATGAGGATTCACCGCTGCTGAACCGTGCCACACAGGGGGCTTACCCGCCGGGATCGACTTTTAAGGTGGTGACCGCCGCCGGCGCTCTGGCTGAAAAGCCGGACCTTGCCGCAAAAACGTTTAACTGCCCCGGCTTCATTGAAGTTAACGGGTACAAGCTGATGGATACAGACGCGCATGGCGATGTAGACCTTAAAAAAGCGCTTGCCGTTTCCTGCAACACTACTTTTGCCCAACTGGGCGTAGGTCTGGGCCCGGAAGGTTTTGAGCGGGCTTGCAAGGCTTTTGGTTTGACCCAGGACCCCGGCCTGGGGCTGCCGGCGCGGGCGGGCACAATGGCTTCAGTTGACAAGCTGCACCCGGCCGAGTTGGCCAGCAGCGCCATCGGTCAGGGCGAGGTCCTGGTGAGCCCGCTGCAGATGGCCCTGGTGGCCGCAGCGATAGCGAACAAAGGTGTGATCATGCGGCCTTACCTGGTGGATAATGTTAAGGACTCAATGGGTGAGGTGATCCTGCAAACAGCGGGACGCAAATGGCTGACCGCCACCACCCCGCAAATTGCCGCGACCATTAAAGAAGGAATGCTTGAAGCGGTGCGTTACGGCACTGCCACAGCTGCTGCCGTGTCCGGAACGCAGGTTGCCGGGAAGACCGGCTCGGCACAGAACCCGCACGGTGAGACGCATGCCTGGTTTATAGGGTTTGCGCCGGCCAGCCAGCCGACTCTGGCGGTGGCGGTAATCGTGGAAAACTCGGGCTCCGGCGGCGCGGTCGCCGCCCCTATAGCGAGCCGCCTGATAGCCGCGGCAACCGCCAAAGGATACTGATTGGGACGTGGGAAATGAGACGTGAGACGTGGGGAAAAGAAGTCGTAGGCTATAGGACGTAGGACGTATGTATGCATGAAGGTTTTATATGTCAGAACCAATAAGAAATACAGAATATACCTAGGGCTTACAGCTTACGGCTTACGCCCTACGGCTTACGTCTTACGACCATTTGATATACATGGCGAATCGTCTACTATGGATTTGAGGTGAATGTGATTGATAGGGAAACTTTTGGGTAACCGGTATGAACTTTTGGAACAGCTCGGCGGCGGGGGTATGGCCATTATTTACAAAGGCCGTGACACTTTGCTGAACAGGTTGGTCACGATCAAGATTCTACGGCCCGAGTTTACCTGTGATGAAGATTTCGTTAAGCGCTTTCGCAGGGAGGCTCAGGCAATCGCCAGCCTTTCCCACGCCAACATAGTCAGTATTTATGATGTTGGGCAGGAAGGCGAAGTCCATTACCTGGTTATGGAATACGTGGAAGGGGATAACCTGAAAAACCTGATCAGGGAGCAGGGTGCGCTGCGAGCTGACAGGGCGGCTGAAATTGCCCGCCAGATCAGTGAGGCCCTGCAGCACGCGCATGAAAACAATATTGTGCACAGGGATGTCAAGCCGCAAAATATTCTAATAACTAAAGGTGAAAAGGCCAAGCTGACCGATTTTGGTATTGCCAGGGAAGCCACTACGGCAACTTTGACCCAGACTGACACCATAGTAGGCTCTGTTCACTATCTCTCCCCTGAACAGGCGAGGGGTGAAACCGCGGGGCCAAGGTCCGATATATATTCTCTGGGTATAGTGCTGTATGAGATGGTCACGGGCCAGCTGCCATTTCAGGGTGAGACGCCCATAGGGGTGGCTTTAAAGCACATCCAGGAAACTCCTCCCCCTCCTTCCAGCCTTAATCCAGCCGTATCCCCCGGGCTGGAGAGGGTAATTGCCCGGGCGATGGCCAA
This sequence comes from Pelotomaculum propionicicum, assembly GCF_004369225.1. Classification (GTDB taxonomy): domain Bacteria; phylum Bacillota; class Desulfotomaculia; order Desulfotomaculales; family Pelotomaculaceae; genus Pelotomaculum_B; species Pelotomaculum_B propionicicum. The sequence goes on along the minus strand of NZ_QFFZ01000024.1, from coordinate 18,068 downwards.
AATTCCCGCTGACCGCTACACGACAGCCAGGGAAATGGCGTCGGACCTGGGAAAAATAACAGCAGCCCCCGCCGGTGAGCCCAGGCAGGAGGTTCCGGCAGACGAGTTTGCCACCAGAGTGATACCTGCTGTCTGGACCCAGCCAGAGACTGCCCAAACCGGAGAGACCAGGGTGCGAACGCGCCGCAGGTCAGCCTGGTTATGGGTGTCGTTGGTCATCCTTGGGCTGATTATTGCGGGAGGAGTAGGCTTCTGGTATTATCTGAACGTCCCCGAAGTCAAGATGCCGGATGTTATAGGAGAGACACAGGAAGACGCTGAAGGCATACTTCGCCTGCAGGGTATCAAACACATCCAAGTCAACAAGAGCGCCCACCCCTCTGTGCCGCAGGGGCAGGTTATTTCTCAGGACCCGGAGCCTGAAACAAAGATTAAGGTTACCCGCACAGTAACCCTGTCTGTCAGCCTGGGGCCTGAATGGCGTGATGTTCCTAATGTCATCGGTTTACCCCTCAGTGAAGCGAAAATCAAGATCAATAAAAACGATTTGAATGTTAGTGACCCTGTACAGGAAAGGTATAGTAACGATTATCCTGTTGGGGTGGTTATGGACCAAGATCCAAAGGCCGGTGAGCGCTGGTCTAAAGGTGACGGCGTGATGCTTTTTGTCAGCAAAGGTCCTCAGCCCGTGGTGCGCCAGGTGCCGGACCTGACCGGCATGACTGTGGATAAAGCCTCCGCGGAATTGGAAAAATTAAAGCTGAAACTTGATTCAAACGTGAAGAAAGCCTCAAGCTCTGAATATTTCTCCGGGCAGGTGATCAGCCAAACCCCGGCCAAAGGAGCTGAAGTAGCGGAAAACTCTGTGGTGCAGGTAACAGTAAGCAGCGGACCGGGGCCGTCCGTGCGGTCGGCCAGGGTGGAGGCCCAGATCCCCAGTGACGGCAAGTCGCACGAGTTAAGGATTGTGGTCAATGACGCCAAAGGAAGCAGGGATGCTTATCTCAGCATTTATGAATCAGGGGAAAAAGTGGTAAAAGAAGTGCAATACTATGGGAATGCAGTAATACAGGTCTATATAGACAAGAAATTGGTTGGTGAGCAGAGTATTGGATAGCCCGGACAACCTGGTTGAAGGCCTGGTGCTCAAGGCCTACGGGGGTTTTTACTATGTGCATGACGGCAAGACCCAGTGGGAATGCTCCCTGCGCGGGCGCTTGCGTCATGAAAAGCAGCAGGTGCTGGCCGGAGACCGGGTTCAGCTCAGACCCGGCTCAGAACACACCGGTGTTGTTGAAAAAGTGCTGCCCCGCCGGTCGTTGCTTAAACGCCCGGCGGTGGCCAACGTGGACCAGGCGGTGATAGTGTTTTCACTGCGGGAACCTGACCCCAGCCCCGGGTTGTTGGAGCGTTTTTTAATCACAGCCAAATTAAATTTTATTGAACCATTAATTTGTTTTAACAAGGTTGATTTAACCAGGGAGGCCCAGATTGAACTGGTGTCCCGCTACCAAAGAGCCTATCCTGTCTTTGTCACCAGCGCCAGGACCGGCGAAGGGGTTGATCGTTTGCGGGAGTCGCTGGCCGGTAAAATTTCTGTTTTCGCAGGGCCTTCCGGAGTTGGCAAATCATCTATTTTGAATATCTTAATTCCCGGCGTTGGGCTCAGGACAGGCGAGGTAAGCGCCAAGCTTAAAGGCGGCAGGCATACTACCCGGCATGTCCAGCTGATTAGCCTTCCGTCAGGCGGATTTGTGGCGGACACGCCAGGTTTCACCAGCCTGGATTTGCCGGACATAAAACCGGAAGAACTGCCGGGCTTCTTTCCTGAGATGGAAGAATATAACCACGAGTGCTATTTCAGCGGCTGCCTGCATTTCAAAGAGCCGGGCTGCGCAGTCAGGAAGGCCGTGGAGGCAGGCAGGATTGGGGAAGCCCGCTACCGGCAGTACGTGGAATTTTTGGAGGAGCTTATGGATAGGAGGAGGTATTGATGACTGCGGTTAAAATTGCGCCTTCGATTCTTTCTGCGGATTTTAGCGCGCTGTGGCAGGATGTTCTAAAAGTCGAAGAGGCCGGCGCCGAATACCTCCACATCGATGTCATGGACGGTCATTTTGTCCCCAACATCACTATCGGGCCCCTGATCGTAAAAGCACTGAGGCCGAAGAGCAAAATGTTCTTTGACATTCACCTGATGATCGAGAACCCGGATCTTTATATAGAGGAGTTTATCAAGTCCGGCGCCGATCTGGTCACGGTACACGCGGAGCCGGTCCATCACCTGCACCGGACCGTTTCGCTTATTAAAGAAAAAGGCGCCAGGGCTGGTGTGGCGCTAAACCCCGCCACTTCACCCGCGGTGCTTGAATACATCCTGCCGCTGGTCGATTTGGTGCTGCTGATGACGGTCAACCCCGGTTTCGGCGGCCAGGCTTTTATACCAGAGGTACTGCCTAAAATCACGGCTGTGAGAAAGATGCTGGAGAGATGCGGCTCAAGCGCGGAGATCCAGGTTGACGGCGGCATTAACCGGGAAACCGCGGCCGCTGTGGTCAAGGCGGGAGCCAATGTTCTGGTGGCAGGTTCGGCCATTTTCGGCAGCGAAGATATTGCTGCCGCTGTTCGTCAAATCAGAGAGGCGGCGGAAGGTGGTGAGGGTTAGTGGCAGTCTTTAAGTGCGCGGTGTGCGGGGCGGTGGTGGAAGCCCGCTGCAAACCCGGCAAGTGCAAGAATTGCGGGGCGGAAAAGGATAAACTGGTAAAAGAAGAAACACTAAAAAAGTAAAAAAACAGGTAATGCCTATATTTCTTGGGGCCGGGCGTTTTTACGCCTGACCCCGATTATTTTTTTAAAATGATTATTGACATATATATCGTAATATCGTAATATACAGATATAAGGATAGAGGTGGTACATATGAAAATTGAAGGCAATTATACGGAAAAGGCGGAACTGCTTAAGGCACTGGCTCATCCAACCAGGCTTTGCATCGTACACGGGCTGATGGATAGCGAGTGTAATGTGAACAAGATTACAGGCTGCATGGAAATGCCCCAGTCAACAATTTCACAGCAACTGGCCATACTACGGAGTAAAGGAATAATAGAGGGGCGGCGCAAGGGAACCGAAATCTGTTATTCGGTCATCAATAAGAAAGCCAGGGAAATCGTGACTCTTCTCATGAATGATTAGCAAAGGAGGAATGCAGCGGTGAAGTCTGAAAAAGTACTTATCATCGGTGGTGTTGCCGCTGGTACCAAAGCGGCGGCTAAAGCCAAAAGGGAAAACCCTGATTTGAAAATTGTGGTCTTGACCAAGGACCGCCATGTGTCCTACGCGGGATGCGGGCTGCCCTATTATCTGGGTGATGTGATTAAAGAAGAAAAAGAACTGCTGGTCAAAATGCCCGAAGATTTTTTAATTGATTACGACATTGAAGTTCTCACAGAAATGGAAGCTTTAAAAATCATGCCGGAAGAAAAAACGGTTGCTGTGAAGAGCCTGCGCACGGGAGATGTCCAGACCTTTGCGTATGATAAGCTGGTCCTGGCAGCCGGCGCCTCGCCGTTTGTTCCTCCGGCGCCAGGCAAAGAACTGGGCAACATAGTTACCGTGCGCACGGTCACAGAAGCCACCGCCATCAAGAACCTGATCAACACGCGGGGTATCAAGGACGCGGTGGTTGTCGGCGGCGGCATGATCGGGCTGGAAGTGGCCGAAAACCTTACCTTGAAAGGGATCAACACAACTGTTGTGGAGCTGGCCCCCCATGTCCTGCCTCCCTATGACGCCGATGTGGCGCTGTATGTGCAGAAATACCTTGCAGAAAAGGGGATTAGAGTCCTTACTGGCACCGCTGTCAAGGCTTTTGAAGACAATGGGCAGGGGGATGTCGGAGTAGTTATAACAGAGGCCGGCCCGCTTAAAGCCGACCTGGCAGTCCTGGCTGTGGGTGTGCGGCCAAACGTCGACCTGGCTAAAGAATGCGGCATCGCGCTGGGCGCCACCGGAGCTATCGCGGTCAACGAGTTGATGGAGACCAACATCAAGGACATCTACGCTGTTGGTGACTGTGCCGAAAATACAAACCTGATTACCGGCAGGCCGGTTTGGTACCCGATGGGCTCAACCGCCAACAAGACCGGGCGGGTTGCCGCAATCAACCTGGCCGGGACGGGGCATAAAGACACCATGAAAGGTGTTTTGGGAACTTCGATTCTTAAGCTGTTTGAGCTGAATATGGGCAAGACAGGACTTTCCGAAAGAGACGCCAGGGCTCTTGGCTATGATGTGGAGACAGTCCTGGTTACAACCCAGGACAAGGCCCACTACTATCCCGGCAGCCATTTGATTGTCACCAAGCTTATAGTGGACCGGAAAACTCACCTGGTGCTGGGCGGACAGGTTTATGGCGAGGGTGTGGTTGACAAACCGGTCGACATACTGGTCACGGCCATCTCCTTCGGCGCTACCGTCGAGCAGTTGACCAAACTTGACCTGGCCTACGCGCCCCCGTTTTCTATGGCTATGAGTTCAACGATTGTGGCCGCGCACGTTATGATTAATAAACTGCAGGGCCGCTTCACCGGTGTTTCACCACTTGACCTTAAGGAGAAGATGGAAGCGGGGGCTGTCCTGGTTGATGTCAGGTCCGATGAGGAGTTTTTTCTCCGCTCCATCCCCGGGTCAATTAACATTCCTTTAAGAATGCTGTCCGAACGCGCCGGTGAGTTGGACCGCAGCAAAGAAATTATCATCAATTGCAAGCTTGGTTTGCGTTCCTATATGGCATCGCTGAAATTGAAAAGATTAGGCTTTGAAAAGGTGAGCATACTGGATGGCGGACTGACCGCATACCCGTTTGAAACTGAATAGGAGGGCTGTGAAATGGCAGAAAAACATATTAACGCGAGAGGCCTGCAGTGTCCCGGCCCGATCGTGCAGATTTTTAAGGAGGCCCAGAACTGCGCCGCCGGAGATATTCTATGTGTTGAAGTAACTGACCAGGGCTTTAAAAAAGATATTGCCGCCTGGTGCAAAAAGACCAAGAATGAACTTCTTTCCCTGGAGGAAGAGGGCGGAGTGATCAAAGCCAGGATCAAGAAGGGCTGATTTGTCGTACTGACTTGAGGGGAGGGCTTCGCATGAGCGAAAACAAAAAAACCATTATAGTGTTCAGCGGCGACCTCGACAAAGCCATGGCTTCCTTCATTATCGCCAACGGGGCCGCCGCCATGGGCAACGAAGTATCCATGTTCTTTACCTTCTGGGGCCTCAACATACTGAGAAAGCCGGAAAAGATAAGAACGAGAAAAAGCTTTATGGAAGCCATGTTCGGCTGGATGATGCCGCGCGGGGCGGGGAAGCTGGGTCTTTCCAAAATGAACTTTGGCGGCATAGGAGCCATCATGATGAAAAGCATCATGAAACAGAAGAAGGTAAATACCATCCAGGAGCTGATTGAGTCGGCCCGGGCGCTGGGAGTGAAGATGATCGCCTGCACCATGTCGATGGACGTGATGGGATTTAAGGAAGAAGAGTTGATCGACGGGCTTGAGTTTGCCGGCGTGGCCACCTACCTGGGCGAAGCCGACGAAGCCAACGTAAACTTGTTTATCTAAAAATCTGAGACCCGGAATTGTATGTTGACCGGGTCTCTTAAATTTTCAGTTGGTTAGGGCAAGAACTCTCTTTGTATGAATAACCAATTGAAAATAATTATGAACATATGCAGGAAATAACTAATCTTTGTTGAAACTATGACTTAAAAAGTGTTGTCTTGAAAGGAGTGTCTTTTTTGAAAATTGGATTGATCAGGTGCCGGCAAACAGAAGATATGTGTCCGGGAACGATGGATTTTAAAATAATAAGAGAAAAGAAGTGTGCTTTTGAAGGCGTTGAAGAGGATATCGAAATAATAGGTGTGGTTTCCTGTGGTGGTTGTCCTGGCAAAAGGGCTGTAACAAGAGCTCAAGAAATAGTAAGAAGAGGCGGAGACACTATAGTGCTTGCATCCTGTATTACAAAAGGTAATCCTATTGGTTTTCCTTGCCCGCAGGCAAAGCAGATTAAGGAAGCTATAGAAAAGAAACTCGGTGATAAGGTTAAAATAATTGATTTTACTCATTAACTTATCAAGTGAAGCAAAGTGAAGCAAGGGGACGTTCTTTTTGCTTCCTCATAGTGAAGCAAGTGAAGCAAGGGGACGTTCTTTTTGCTTCCTCAGGTTTTAGTTGATTTTACATTGATAACGAACGCGCAACTTAAAAGCCCTCCGGCGGCATTTCTGCCGGGAGGGCTTTTTACTGTGATACAACGCCTTATTGTTTTTTATTTTATCACCAGACTGTTTAATTCCTGCAAATCATCCAGCTGGTTGGCTTTAATCATTTGCTGGGATAAAGTATAGAGAGTGTCGCCGATATATATGATGCGCTCGATATCTTTTTCGCTGTTGTACCAGTAGTTGCCGGCCTTCAGGTAATCTTCGTCCGACAGGTGGGTGATGCGGCCTTTCAGGGTGAAGCCGCTGGTCAGGTCAATATTGTACACGTAAGCTCCCTGAAAGGCGAAGGCGCCGTATTCCGGGACAGTCGAACCGTTATTGTAGCCGCTTTCTGTCACTTCCATCACCCTGACCGGAAATGCCAGCAGGTTTTTATCTTTGGCAAACAGCAGGGCTTTATGGTTGCGCAAAAGTTCGGAGTCTGTTCCCCTGTCCCCGATGTCCGCCCTGAACATTTCCACCGGGTTGCTCACATCGGTCACGTCAAAGACAGCCATCTTCATGCCCATATAGAAAGCCGTGGTATCATCCGGCCTGCCGCCCCATACCTTGCCGCTCATTTCCACCGTGTCTTTGCCGAAACCGATAATATGGTTTTCGTCATAGGGGTGGAGGTAGTCGCTGTAGCCGGGTATTTTCAGCTTGCCGAGTATGGCCGGCTGCTGCGGGTCGCTTAAGTCCAGGACAAAAAACGGGTCGACTTGCTTGAAGGTGACCATGTAGCCGCGATCTCCGGTGAACCTTACGGAATATATCTTTTCACCGGGGGCGATGCCTTCGATTTTCCCTGTCATATTAAGGCCGCTGTCCAGAATGTACAGGTTGTTTTGCGAGGTGTGTGTCCCGGAGCGCCAAACTTCCCCGCTGGTGGTGGCGATGCGGAAGTAACCGTCGTGTTCATCCATTGAAAACTGGTTTAAGATGGTGCCCGGCGCCTCGCCGCTGGCCGCATAGCTCACCTGCCCCTGGTCGATCCGGAATTTATAGATCTTAGTCCTGCTTAGGTCAGAGGGAGGCACAAGATCATTAGCCAGTTTTCTCGCATAGCTGTAGCCGGTTACCGCCACATAGAGGTTTTCAGTTGAGGCATAAATATTCTGGCCTGACCCCAGGTAACTGGAAACATTGGCTTTTTCCTCCGGCTGGTCTAAGTTCAGGCCGGCCACGATCAGGTAGCTGGGCTCAACAAAATCGGGGAAGCACCTGATGCTGGGGTAGTCAATTTCTTTATAACTGTCACTGACCACAGAATCGCGGTACATCGGCTTGGGGTCTTCTATTTCCCTGCCGGGATAAAAAGTAATATATTTATTGGCGATCAGGTAAAGCGACTGGCCCACTTTGCGTGAGGACACATAATTGCCGTATAGTTCCAGCTCGCGCACCTGGCTGATGTTAGACCTGTCTTCAATGTTGTAAACAATAGCCTTCACCATCGGCCTGTAGTAATTGTACGGTGGCATTATCTTCAGCCCTGAAGATGAGCCGCTTTCGTTATATAACGGGTAAACACCGTAGGTGCGGGTGTTGCCGATTACTACCAGGTGGTTGTCGTCGACATACATTTCCTGAGGAGAAAAGTCTTTGCCGGTATAGTTCAGGACACTGACAACTTCCATTGCTTCAGGCGGGGCGGCTCTGGCTATAATGATCCTTTCCCGGTTGACCTGGTAGATGTAGGTCCCGTCGGTCTTGACAATATCGGCTTCGTCCACTCCCTCGACCTGGACGTTGGTTTTAGAGTAATCAGCCGCGTTGTTGTCAGACAGGCTTTCCCCGGCGGCCGCGGGCGCCGCGCTGGCTGCCTTCTCCTGTACAGCACTCGGTGCTGTTCTTAAAATGGTTCCCGGTGTGGTAACCATTTCGTCCATTCTTCCATAGAAGGCAGAGGATTGCGATTTTTCCAAAAGGTCTTTCAGGTTCTCGTAAGTTCCAACTGACGGCAGGACGTCCTGTGATGCCTCAGGCAAATTGCCGGGAGGCCCGATTAAAACGGCCCTGACTGTCTCATCCCAGGCTACGTCATAGCCGAAGGCTTCCGCTATATGCCTGGCGGGCAGGTAAGTCCTGTTGTCGCGCAGTGTGGGGGCCGCGTCAATGGTAAACGGCTGGTCGTTTATGTAGATTGTGTTGCCGCCAACCGCCAGGCTGATAGTAACATTGTCCCGCACCAGAGTTAACGTGGAGGCGGAGGAATTCCAGATGATTTTATCCTCCGGCACACCGAGAGCCAGGGCGAGATAGCGGGCAGGCACAAATGACCGCCCGTTTTCAATGAATGGCGTGGCGTCCATAGTTTTGGCCTGGTTGTCGGTAACGTACGTCCTCTGGTCAATAATAAAAGTGGCGGTATGATTTGGCTCGGCGTTAGCTCCTGATAGGGATTTAAAGACCGGGAAGATAGTCATGGTCAGTAAAATAATTCCAAATAACATTATTCTTTTCATCCGCATAACCTCGCTTCCAACTATTTATTAGTTTAGACGTGGTTTTTATCAATCTGGTTCGTTTTACCATGAAAAGCTGTGATTATTATAATCCTTGCAAAACTTATGCTTTTTAGTCGGGTTGTTATTATACCGGCTTGTTATTATAATTGTATACGGGTGACAATTTCTTTTAAAGGTGCAAAAAATATGGAAAATATTACAAATACTCCTTTGCATATAGCCCGCTACATCACCATAGCCATGGACCTGGCAGAAAGGGTGACCAAGGGGGCCTACCGGGAGGGTCAGAAGATATCAGGCCGCTCAACTTTAGCCGGCCTTTATAATGTTTCGCCTGAAACTATCAGGAGGGCGCTTTCTCTGCTGCAGGAAGCGGGTGTGGTCAAGGTGGTGCCGGGGGCGGGCGTGCTGATGAATTCAGTTGAAGCGGCCAGGGAATACCTGGCTGAGTCCAGCCAGTATCAAGTGATCAAAGAAATGCAGGAGAGGCTGGTCAGTCTAATCCAGGAAAGGAACAAACTAAACTCGGATATTGAACACCTGACCTCGGAACTCCTGGATTATGCTTTTAGCTTGCTGTCATCGAAACACAGGATATAAAAAATTTACAGTGTCAAGTGCTTATACGAGATAAGTGAAAAGTCAATGACCATAAGCTTGAACCCGCAGGCAAAAAAGTCGCCGCCGGGCGCCGGTAAAGGCGGGAGCGGCGGCGATATTGGTCTAGAACTTACCGTAATCTTGATCATCCAGGGGTATAACGTCCTCCGGGTTTACTCTGCCGACCGCCGCTACCTCTGCCAACGGCGGCCTGGAAACCTTCTGCGCCGCGCCTTTGCCGGCCTGTTTATGAGCCAGGTAAGGCTTGCCGGTGTTTACGGGGGCTGCTGCGAAACTGCCGCCGAAGGCCTGTCTCTTTAGCTTGAACTTGCCAAGCATCTGCCTGACCATCTCAGCCTGGCCCGACATCTCCTCGCTTGCCGCGGCAAGCTCTTCTGAACCGGCTGAGTTTTGCTGGGTGACCTGGTCAACCTGGTCCAGCCCCTCGTTGATCTGACCAATGCCAAGGGCCTGCTCCTTGGAAGCGGAAGCTATCTCGCTGATGAAGTCAGTCACCTTGCTGATACCCAGGACAATTTCTTCAAGCGCTTTAGAAGTTTCCTCGGCGATCTTAGTCCCCATCTCGGTCTTCTTAATTGAGCCTTCGATCATCTCGGCTGTCTCCTTGGCCGCCTTGGCGCTCCGCTGGGCGAGGTTCCGCACTTCCTCCGCCACCACGGTGAATCCTTTGCCGTGCTTGCCGGCGCGGGCCGCCTCCACTGCTGCGTTTAAGGCCAGCAGGTTGGTTTGGAAGGCAATTTCGTCTATAGCCTTGATAATTTTAGATATGTTTGCCGCAGACTCGTTAATTTCTCTTATGGCCAACAACATTTGGCCCATCTGTTCGTTGCCCCTCTCAGCATTAACCCTGGCCTGGGCGGCAAGCTGGTTGGCCTGAGTGGCGTTTTCAGCGTTTAGCTTGGTCTGGTCGTTCATCTGGTGCATGGAGGAAGTAATCTGCGCCACTGTACTGGCCGACTCTGCGGCGCCCTGCGACAAGGCCTGGCTGGAGTCTGATACCTGCTGCGCGCCTGTGTTGACCTGTTCGATGGCTATGGCAATCTGGGCTAATATTTCGTTCAGGTCGCTAACCGATGTATTGAGCGCATCTTTGATGAGACCGTAGTCTCCCTTGTAATCACCGGTTACGGCGACGTCAAGGTTCCCTTTAGCCATTTCCTGCAGGCACTGAACTGCTTCTTTTTTCAGTATTTCATTTAATGAATCCAGTGAAGTGTTTAATGCGTTTTTAATAATGGCAAGATCGCCCTGGTAGTCGCCTTTTACTCTTACGTCGAGATTGCCGTTCGACATGTCCTCCAAACAGGCTGCCGCTTCATTGATTGGGGTGATTACTGCATCCATCATTTTGTTGACACCTTCGATAATCTTGCGGTAGTCGCCCTCGTGGCGGCTGGCGTCGGCACGGACGCCAAGTTTGCCTTCCAACGCCGCTCCGACCAGCATGTTGACGTCGTCTACGAGTTTTTGAATTGCCTCAATCATCTTGATAAAAGCAGTCATTAATTGGTCGTTCTCACTTCTCCGGCCAATTTTCTTTATTCTGGCCAGGTCGGTAAGATTACCGTTGCTCACGTTGATCAATGTATCACGACTGTGTGTCAATCGTGCGATAACCTCATTGGTGGCGTGTTTAAGGTCATTCCAAGCCCCGGCGTAGTCTTTCTCTACCTTTTTACTGTAATCATTGACTCCTATCCGGTTTAAGACCTCGAGCAATTCTTCAACCGGCTCTGCCACGGTCATAATCAGCCCGTTCATGCCGCTCACCAACTTGCTCCAGTCACCGGTGAAGGCCGCAACATTGCCGCGGGCGTCCAACCTGCCTTCCCCGACGGCATGGATCAGGCTTTCTGCCTCTTTAAGCAAGCAGTTGACAGAATCAATACAGCTGTTCAGGTTGTTCTTGATCCCGTTGAACTCGCCCTGGTAGTTGTCAATAATCTTTGGCGGGATGTCGCCTTTGCTGATCCGGCCTATATATTCGGCCGCAATATGCAAAGGGCCGGTTACGGCGTCAATGATTTTATTTAATCCGTAGATAACTCCCTGAAACTCGATGTTAACTTTATCTGAGTCTCCCCGGGTGTCAAGTTTGCCGTCCTTCACTGCTTCAGCCAGCCGGCTGCATTCGGTCAGCAAATTATTAATACTGACGTTTATACTCTGCATTAAGAAAAATCCCACTATGAGCACTAATACGCAGCCAAGTATGATGGTAACCGCCAGGATTGTTTGGGACGGTACCAAATAGACTAACAGTATTGCCGCCACTATAATAGCAATGACCATACAAAATGCCGCCACTATTTTTGTTGCAAGTTTTCCCTTGTGATGCATTTGGTAAATCCCCCTCTTATAAAAAATATTCTTCATGAATTTCCCGGTGCATTCTGGATTATCTCTCCGGCATTTTCAGTTAGGGCCGTTCCGTCGTGTATGTATATGGTTCATAACTCGTTCTATATCGCTGAACTAATCCTCCTCTTTTTAGGTCGGCTATACAAACAACATCTATTATTCAACAAGTAAGATATCCATTGACTTCCCTCCTATTGTTTTCTTGCGCACTGACAATGTTAGAGTTAATATCCCAGAAGCATTACTATATGGAAGCAACTTAAAGGATTTTATTGCCAAAAACATACAAGCAATATTGATGCCACCAGCAATTAACATGCTGGTGGCATCAATATTACTCTTACTTTTTTATGCAACCGCCGCGACATCATGATCTCCTTATGCTTATTTATATCCTCTTATGTTGTATCACTGCTAACGCTTGAAAGGTTCCAGGATTCATTTTTTAGGACCTGGGGATTGCCGGATAAGTTCTCAGCCTACAGTCACAAAACATACATAAAATGTTAAAAATTTTCTAACTATTTTGCAGGGATTTTTTAAACAAAGAATGAATTATATAGCGGCATTATTCGACAATACTTCAGGGGGGACAGAAAGAGCAACTGTAAAGGCGCCTAAATATGTCAGTTGTTCCATAACTTAGACGAAAAGGGGGTAAGTGTTTTAAAAGCAATCCTAGAGATATCTTACTGTTGAAATATAAGAATTATAAAAAAATTTTTTTCTTCAGGATTCTAAATACTGCAGGTAAGTTTCTTGCTATAAAAAACAACATGGCCACATTTGTTCCTGGATAAGCAGTGAATAAGTTTCTTGAAAGGAAGTAAAGCACACTGGGGAAATGGAAGGTGATAAAAAGACAAGCGGTAAATAAGTTTCTTGAAGGAGGCTTATAGTTATTAGTAAAAAAGATAGCATTGTTAAAAGTATCGAAACCGATAATCCTTACTTTTTTACAGTACGAACCGCGGGCGATTCACACGCAATAAACCATATGGAAATCTCGGAAGCCAGACGTGTCGCCAGCGAACTGGAACAGGTTATTGAAGCCTCTCACGACGGTATATTTATCACTGACGGCAAAGGTGATGTCCTGATGGTTAACAGCGCTTGGGAGCGTATTTGCGGCATGTCCCGGGAATATGTCGTGGGGAAAAACGCTCAGAGAGATTTGGTTGATAAGGGGTTTTATAATGAATCCGCCGCCTATAAAGCGCTGAAGGAAAAAAAAGAGGTTACTATAATGTTGCGTATGACTGGAGGCGATAAATCAGGACAAAAGATCATGGCCACCGGAATTCCGGTTTTGGATGAGAGGGGCGAAGTTAAGCGAGTTGTGGTTAATGTAAGAGATATTACTGAAATAGTAAATCTTAGAGATCAGTTGGAGGAATCACAACAACTAAATGTAAAATACGCTGCTGAACTGGAACAGATGCGCATCAAGAAGCTAAAAAATAGTAATATTATAGCCCGTAGCCCAAAGACCAGGCGGGTGCTGGAAATGGCAACCCGGGTTGCTAAAGTCGACTCAACGGTTTTAATAACCGGTGAATCAGGGGTCGGCAAGGAAGTAATCGCCAATACGATTCACTGTCTAAGCCAACGTTCTGATGGGCCTATGATTAAGATCAACTGCGGCGCCATTCCGGAAAACTTACTGGAATCGGAACTATTCGGTTATGAGCCGGGAGCCTTTACAGGGGCCAGCAAACAGGGAAAACCGGGCATGTTTGAATTAGCGGAGAGAGGAACTTTATTTCTGGATGAAGTTGGGGAGTTGTCTTTAAACCTTCAAGTAAAGCTGCTAAGGGTTTTGCAGCATCACGAAGTATCAAGAGTGGGAGGGCTTAAGCCTATTCCGGTTGATGCCAGGATTATTGCGGCAACCAATAAAGATCTTATGGAAATGGTTAAACTGGAAAGGTTCAGGGATGATTTATATTACCGTCTAAATGTTGTGTCTATAGATGTCCCCCCCTTACGTGAACGCAAGGAAGATATACCGCTGCTCTCGGTATATTTCTTGGATAAAATTAACAAGAAGTATAATTTTAACAAATATTTTTCTTCCGAAGTTATTGACAGGTTTTTAGAATATTCATGGCCGGGAAACATCCGGGAGTTGGAAAATGTAATTGAGCGAATGGTTGTAATGACAGATGATAAGGAGATTACAACCCAACACCTGCCGTTGACAATAAGAAATAATGCACATTCCGTGGTAAACGTTATTTTCCCCGAACAAACGTCTCTAAAAAGCGCGGTTGATGAGTTGGAGTAGCAGATGATTAAACAGGCCTTAAAAAAGTATGGAAGCACAAGAAAGGCTGCCAGGGTTCTAGGGGTTGATCAGTCCACGATTGTGCGTAAATCCCAAAAATATAATATTGCAATAAGTGAGGATTTTCACAAAATTTATAATTAGAGAAGATTTATATGTCATGAAGGTAATATTTGTATATGTGTTATTGCATCAGCGATGATTTTTAACAAGTGATTTTAAAAAATTCGCAATCCCGCATGGTAACTGACCAAATAATGATTTTATTAAGCTTTACGTGATGGATAGATGCATCGGCGTAAAGCTTTTTTATCATGGGTATTGCTGCTTCTATTAACTATATTTGCCAGATCCGCAAGTGATTTTTAGTATTTGATGTGTTTCCTCATCGGCTGATGGCAATATGCATATCATATTGGCCTTAATCTATAGACATCATGCCAACTGTGTTGCGAATTTGCATCATGGTTGGCATTTCTTTTTTTCATAATTAAAAATTCTTTTGAATGTCGCAAAAGTAATGGCACAGGAATTGCGACTAGAATCGTCAGGCAATCAAACCGGTAACAGTTTGTTTACAGGAATTTATCGAGGTGATGCCAGATAAAGAAACCAAAAATCCAACAATACTAGGGGGTATGGAAGATATGGCGGTATTTATGTCCGCCGAAGAAGCGGTAAAGCTAATTAAAAATGGTGATACGGTCACTACCACCGGATTTGTGGGAATGGGTCACCCGGAAGAGATTTCGGCGGCGGTTGAAAAGAGCTTTCTGGAAACCGGGACACCAAGAGATTTAACCATGGCTTGGGGCGCCAGCCAAAACGATGGAAAATCAAACTGGGGACTGAACCGCTGGGCTAAAGAAGGCCTGGTTAAAAAGGTTGTTGCAGGGCACTGGTCACTTCAGCCCGACATGATCAAATTGGCTGTGGAAAACAAAATTGAGGCCTACAACCTTCCTCAGGGGGTAATGCTGCACCTGTTCAGGGCCATCGCGGGCAAAAAGCCCGGCATAATCACTCATGTGGGTTTGAAGACTTTCGCTGATCCAAGGGAAACGGGCGGCAAGTTAAACAGCATCAGTAAAGAGGATTACGTCAAGTTAGTTGACATTGACGGAAAAGAATATCTGTTTTATAAGTCATTCCCGGTCAATGTAGCCATTATCCGGGGTACAACGGCGGACGAGAACGGCAACATTTCCATTGAAAGAGAAGGTATCGCGCTTGAATTTCTCGTGACAGCGCTGGCGGCTAAAGCTTGCGGCGGTAAAGTGATTGCCCAGGTTGAGAGAGTGGCAAAAGCCGGTACTCTGCATCCAATGATGGTTAAGGTGCCGGGGGTTGTGGTAGACGCTATAGTAGTTGCCAAACCGGAAAATCACTGGCAGGTTCCCATGGCTGAACAGTATAACCCAAGTCTCTGCGGGGAAACCAGAATCCCGCTCAGCCGTGTTAATCCTCTTCCCTTGAATGAAAGAAAGGTAATCTGCCGGAGATGCGCCATGGAACTGGTGCCCAACGCGGTTATCAACCTGGGTATCGGCATGCCGGAGGGCGTCGGTGTGGTGGCGGCTGAAGAGGGTATCAGCGACAGCATGGTAATGACGGTTGAGCCGGGGGTAATTGGTGGAGTGCCTCTAGGCGCACTATACTTCGGTACGGCGATCAACCCTGAAGCGATGCTGGATCACCCCAATATGTTTGACTTTTACGACGGCGGCGGGCTGGACCTGGCAGTGCTGGGAATGGCTGAGTTAGACCAGTACGGAAACATCAATGTCAGCAAATTCGGTCCGCGCATTGCCGGCGCTGGTGGATTTATCAACATTACCCAGAGTACCAACACGGTCGTATTCTGCGGTACCCTGACCGCTGGCGGCTTGAAACTGGAAATTAAGGACGGAAAATTAAATATCGTTAAAGAAGGCAAAATTAAGAAACTGGTTAACAAAGTAGAGCACATCACCTTCAGTGGTGACTACGGCAGGACGAGCGGTCAAAAGATTTTATATGTCACAGAACGGGCTGTATTCGAGTTGCGTCCGGAAGGAATTACGCTAACAGAAATTGCGCCGGGAGTGGACCTGGAAAAAGATGTCCTGGCCCAGATGGAATTTAAACCGCTGATAGCGCCGGATCTAAAGCAAATGGATGCCCGGATTTTTGACGAACCGGCAATGGGTATCAAAGAGCAAATATTGGCCAAAGTAAGGAGCAAATAGTTAGATAGTTAATTGGTTCCAAGGGCTACAACCCGAAAGTTAATTGGGTTAGTAAAAAATATGAATGAGGGGGACAAGAAAATGGCGCTTAAAACCAGAGAGGACTACCTGAAATCGCTTAAGGCGATGCGGCCGAACGTTTACAAATTCGGGAAGCTTATTGAAGATGTGACCACCGACCCGGCAACCCGCCGGACCGTAGAGAGCCACGCCCGCGCCTTTGACGCGGCTCATGATCCTGAGTACGCGGACGCTTTCACGGCAGTTTCAGACTTTACGGGAGAAAAAATTCTCCGCTGGAACGGAATGATGGACAGCCTGGAAGACATCGTTGCCAACTCCGTATTCAAGCGCTGGATGTACCGCTTTACAGGCACCTGCAACGGCGGCCTATGTGTTGGGTGGAACAGCCAGAACGTGATGTGGAACGTTACCGCGCTGATTGACAAGGATTGCGGGACCAACTACCAGGAGCGTCTCAAAAAGTGGATTATTGGCGCGCAGGAAAAAGGCCTTGTAGTGGCAGGCGCTCTGACCGACGCCAAGGGCGACCGTTCCATGAAGCCCTCCCAGCAGCCTGAGCTTGACGCCAACGTACACATCAAGGAAGTACGTGCAGACGGCGTCGTCATCAGCGGGGTCAAAGCGATGATCTGCGGCGTGGCTGCTTCCAACGAAATCTTCCTCCTGCCGGGTTCCGGTTATAAGGAAGAGGACAAGGCTTTTGCGTTAGCATGCGTGGTGCCCCGCGATATAGAGGGCTTGACCATTGTGGAAACCCGCCGGCCCAGTGACGGCAGGGAACTCGAAGAAGAAGGCTGGGATATTCCCGAAACTGCAATTACCCAGGCCTACCTGATTTTTGAAGACTGCTTCGTCCCCAACGAAAGAGTGTTTATGTGCCAGGAATTTAAGTACAGCGGCAAGGTTATCGAATACTTCACAGCCAACTACCGGGCCTGCATCGGCGCCTGTGTGGCCGGCCAGGGCGATATCATGATCGGCGCTGCCGCCCTGATGGCAAGGACCAACGGCCTTGCGGCAGGCACATTCTCCGGCAAGATGGTCGACATGGCGATAAATAACGAGACTACTTACGCCGTGGGTATAGGAGCGATGGCTGTTGGTAAACCTGGCCCCGGCGGCATGTGGGTTTCCGACTCGCTGCTTGCGCACACCAACAAGGTGCATGTGGCTACCCTCCCTTATGAAACCAAGCGTCTCTGCCAGGACATCGGCGGCGGCATCGTGGAAACCGGCTGCTTCCCGTCCTACAAGGACTTCCAGGATCCGAAATACGGCAAGAAAATTGAGAGTGTCGTTAAGGCCAGTGTGAGGTTCAGCGCCGAATCAAGAGCGCGTGCGGCCAGGCTTTCAGAGTGGCTGACCTTAGGCGCGGGTGTCCCCGGATGCATGCACGGCGGCGGGTCGCCCGACGGCGCCAAGCTGGTTGTCAGAGCGTTTACTCCTGTTGACAAGTTTGCCCAAATGGCCAGCAAGATCGCCGGTATCACTGAAGAGATCACCGAACCTGAAAAGAAAAAGAAATAGCAGCTAACAGGCAATAGTTTGGATAGGTTTAAGATGAGGGCGGGCGCGGGAAAAGACCCCGCCCACCCTCAAAAAAGAACAGTATAAGCATTAAAGGGAAAAAGCAAGCTCAACGGCCGTTATAGCTTATGGACCAGCGCCAGAACTAATCAATAACTCACGAGAGGAGAAACCCCATGAATTTTCAACTAACTGAAGAACAACAACTAGTGCGCGCCAGTGTAAGAGAATTCTGCCAGAAATACGTCGAGCCCATCGCCCAGAAAGTCGACCAGGAGCCC
>NZ_QFFZ01000023.1 GCF_004369225.1 Pelotomaculum propionicicum | reverse complement strand
ATTTCGCCCACAGTCCTTCCACCCGCGCCAGGTGGTCGACCTTATCGCACCAGAATTCATCCGCAAAGGCCCAATCCATACATGCCTGCCACTGGGCCACGGTGGGGGCGTTCTCGCCGGCCAGCATCCGCCGGGCTATGGTCAGCTGCTTTAAGTGCCAGTCGGCGGGGTATTTGGTCACTCCAGCCTGGGTCAATTTGGCTTTCAGGTGCTTCATTAGGGCCTTCTCATCCTCCGTGTACGGCCTGTTCTTTTTGGCTGCCATCGTCTTGACCTCCCCGGACTAGCTCAATGGACTTGTTGTTCTTTATGAGATGTTTCTTCAGGCTTATAAACGACGTCCAGTAGAAGCGGTAATAAGTGTGCTTCGTATCCGGATCAGGCAGTCCCACACTCTTGCGCAGCTTTTTGGAGAACTTTTTAAGTCCTTCTCGCTGTTTCTTGGAGTATACGTATATTTCCATTGGACATAAGAAGCGGCGCCGCTCCTCGCAGTCTTCAAGCAGCCACCTTAATTCAAATACACCATTCACAAAGACCACTATGCCGTTTTTCATTTGACTGATGCGCCTTAAAACAAAAGTAACCTCGTATCCATCGCACTTGAGACTGACAGGTGACCAGAAATTTTCCAGGCTCTTTTCAACCTCTTTCCATTCTTGTGGATTCATAGATCAACCCCCATCAGGCCCGTTTTTTGCCATTGCGCAGTTCCTCCAGCTTATAGGCTGTGGAATAGATCAGCTTGGTGCTCTCCTGGTCGATAAGCTTGTTCAAAGCGTCCAGTTCCGCCTCGATGCCGTCCGACCGGGCCACCAGCTGCCGGCGCAAGGCCTGCTTTTCCTTAATCTTGCTCTCCAGACTTTTAATCTCCTGGTCCAGCGCTTCCGCTTCGGCCTTAATGGCCGCCTGGCACTGTAAGGCGCTTTCCGTTTTTTCGTGTAGCTCCTGCCGCAGCGCCCGCACCTTTTCCAGTAGATGCTGCACGATCTGGCGGTTCATATCTTCGTCGAAGCCGTAGTCGCTTTTAACCACGGTCACCACCGTCTGGCCGGCCGCCACTAGTAGGAATAAATCCATTAGGCGGTATTCCTTGCCGTCCTTCACCATGATAAGTTCCGCTTCGTCCAGCATGTTCAGCACTGCCTTTTCCACCTGGGCGCTATTCTCTTCCAGGTAGGCCTTTATCTCCTCCGGAGGAATGCCCAGCACCCGTTCACAATAGCGCTCCCGGGAATGAAGACTTGTCTGCACCCTATAAACCCACCTCCTTTTTTGGCCTGCC
Organism: Pelotomaculum propionicicum; assembly: GCF_004369225.1. Lineage (GTDB taxonomy): Bacteria > Bacillota > Desulfotomaculia > Desulfotomaculales > Pelotomaculaceae > Pelotomaculum_B > Pelotomaculum_B propionicicum. Next base: position 52,789 of record NZ_QFFZ01000023.1, on the reverse strand, counting down.
GCCGGACTGTCCCGGCCCGCTCTCGCGGTCATCAGGCGGGGGAGGCCATTCCCCGCGAACCCCGGGGCACCCCCGGGGGGTTCGGCTTTAGTTGGCTTTCAATTTTTCCCTGTTAATCTCGTACCAGAACGCATCCTCCACCTTCTTGGTGGCCCCGACGGAGACAATCATGTCCTCCGGGTAGTCTTTCAGCTTATCTTTCAGGATGGATTCCGTTATTTTCAGGCAGTCTGTCATGCCCTTGGCCTTCAAGGCGGCTATGGTGGACTTGATGTTCTTAATTAGGATTTTGGTGCTGCGCCTGAAGCCGGTAAAGCCGAAGTTCAATTCCTTGGTCTTGCCCTTGATTTCGTCCCGGTGCATCTCCACGAAGTCTTTAATCTGCAGCCCCAGGCGCTCGATCCGCTCCTGCAGGGGCTTGGCCTCCTTCTCGGCGGCCGCCTTGATGTCGTTGATCCGGCCATTCATCTCATTTTCAATGTCTTCCAGTGTCATTTGACACTCGCCAATTTCCCGCATACAGGCGTTTACATCGTCCCAGTTGTTCAGCCTGTTTTCTATGCGCACCCTTGCCATAGAATCAACCTCCTTTTTTAATGTCTTGCTTTTTCATCATCTTACAAGGAAAGCCTATCGGACATCTCCCTTTTAGGGTATCGAAGTAAAGATAATCTTCGTCTTGCGCCTCGATGGTAATTTCCTGCTCCGGCTCAAGTTTATATTCCTTTTGTCCACAACAAAACTCAATGGTGCTTAAAAGCTGGTTTTTAATATAAAGTTTCATTCACGACCCTCCATTATTTAAGCGTTCAGACTTAACACTGACCTGGCCAGAGCCTCGGACAGGACGTGCTCCTCGGTGATCTGGCCGCCGCCCACTGCACCCAGCAGGATGGCCATAACCTTTCTTAATACGCGGATGCCGCCCCGGCGCTTGTTCCTGGCGATGTTGATCAGCTGCTCCTTGGCCTTGGGTGTCAGGTTGTACCCTTCCAGCAGCTGCTCGGCCTCCTGGCGGCTCGGCATGTCCAGTTTCTGGTGCGCCCCGAACCGGTTGTGAATGCGGGACAGCTCTTCCCGGTCCACGGCGGCCTGGAGGATGAACCTGGAAAGATCTTCGTTGCCTATCAGCACGATGCCGATGGGGGAGCCGGCGCCGTCGCATTCGTCGTAAACGCTCCGCAGCAGCTCAAACTTGGCGATACTCTTCAGCTGGTCGGCCTCGTCGATGATAATCAGGCGCGGGTGGGTGGTCAGTTCGTCCCTCACAATCTCAATCAGTGTGTCGGTGTCGCCATATGAACGAATCTCCAGGGCCTTGGCAATGCGCTTGACAATCGCCTTGCAGGCCATGCGCCCGTTGGCGGTGATAAGTACCGCCCGGCCCGGATTGTCCTGCATCCATTGTTTGACGGCGTAGGTTTTCCCGCAGCCGCTGGGTCCGCAAATCATACCGAAGTCCTTCATTTCCATGGAGTTATTCATTACAAACCATGCCCGGCGGGCCGACTCAGTCTCAATGAAAGCCATCTCCTGTATGCTGGTCTTGTATTCCGCCGGCTCTTCGGAGCCGTCTTCCTCTTCCCAAAACCCGACGCCGATGAGGTATTCCCGGAGCTTGGCCAGGAATTCGGGCGATGCCTTATATCCCGGTTCATTCAGGTACCGCCGCACGGCGGAGCCGTCGTAACCTATCGCCCTGCCGATGGTGGTGGACTTGGTGCCGTTTTCCTTCGTCAACTTCCACAACATTCTCCGTTCCATCGCCCAGCCGGCCATGTCCGGCTGCTGGTCTTCGGTCCTTATAAGGGCCAGTTGTTCTGCCATCAAAAACCCCTCCTTATAGTTTGGTGAGAATTTTTGTTATCCGGCCTGTGTTAGGCCCTCGCCCCCTTGCGAAGGATGTATTCGTCTATGGGGTCGTGTTTTTTTGGCGCCGGCCGCATCTCGGTCACGTTGCTTTTGGCCGCCTTCTCCCTGAACTTCGCCACCTGCCTTGCCGCCTGGTCCAGGCCGGTAATGGCCGGCATCATGCCCTCCGCGGCGCCGGTGGGGGCGGATATGATGCTTTCCCCGGCGGCCCTGCGTTTTGCCGCGATTTCTTCCAGGGTCAGGCTGTTTTTCTGTAGTTTTTCCTTAATCGCTTTCCTCGCCATGCTCTGCTGCTTGGCCAGCTTGCGGTAATCGTCCCGGGTGGCGTTCCACGACATCAGGTTTTCGTCGGTGACGGTGCAGACATAGCCGTCCTCCAGGGTGAACACGTGCAGTTCTCCGATTTGCGCCGGGTCGTAGCGAATAATCACGTCACGGCCCACTAGCGGCCGGAGTTTGTCATGCCACCAGTACCGCGGCTTTGCCTTGGTGCCGAACTTCTTGATTCCCTGGTGGTAGACGTGGACCACTTCCTTGGTGGTGCGCAGGATGTCCAGGGTGCGCTGGTCCGGCCAGCCTTCCCGCAGCTTGGGACCGGCGAAGAACTTCTCCAGCGGCGCCATGCCGATGCCGCTATGAAAGGTATTGTGGTATTGGTGTACATACTCCGCGAAGGACTGGGCCAATGTTGTCATGGTATGTAGCAATCCCTTCGCCATGAGCTTGTGTTCATTGAACCCTGCCGGCCTTTCGTCCGGATTTGCGCCGCACCAGCCCGGCTGCTCCCGGCTGAACTGCTTGGCCACGGTGCCGAAAAACCTTTCAATATGCGCTTTGGAAGAAGGGCGGTAGGGCAGGGCGAAGGTTGTGTCCACGCCCAGCTTTTCGCAGATGTCCGTGGCCTCCTGGGATAGCTTGAATTCCGGGCGCTGCTGGCGCTTCTTCAGGGCTGATTTATAGTCTTCGCCGTTGTCGATGTAGAGCAGGCCCGGGATTCCACCCAGTTCAATGGTTTCCTCGGCCACACTGCCGTCCTCCCTGGTGACCGTCACTTTCTTGGGTGTCATCATGTTGACCAGGGCCAGGTTGATGGTCTGGCTGTTGGGCTGCAGGGATATGGTATAACCCACCAGGCAGCGGCTCATTACGTCCAGCCATCCCGTCACCCAGGGCCGCACCGGTTTCCCGTCGTGCTCAATGAAAAGGTCGAACTGATGGTGGTCGCCCATGACCACTTGCATGGCCATTTCAGGCTCTTCACGGACGGCGTGGGGGGCGTATTTCTCAAACCAGGCTTTTTCCCCTCTCCTGGCGTAACAGCACAGGTCAGGCTCCGTCTTTTCCATATACTCGGCATACCGGTAAATGGTCTGCCTTGACGGTGCCGCCAGTCCAAGCCTGGCGCATTCCTTTTCAGTTTTGCGGTAGCAGGAGGCCACTGTGGGTTCTCCCAGCTTCAGATAGAACTCTCTAAAGATCACTTTCACTTCTGGGGAAAGGGAGGTGAATTCTTTCCCCCGGGTCACCGTCGGGCGCTTGCGCAATTGTCCAAAGGCACCTCCTTTCTTACTCTTGGCGATCATCCGGTAGAGGGTCTTGTCTGACATCCCGTTTGCCTCGGCCAGTGCTTTCAGGCGCTGGGTGACGTTGTGCTTGCTCATCTGGATTTGAATGGCCTGGTTGACCAGGTCGTGCTTGCTCCTGGCCTTGGCCAGCTCTTCCTCGTAGACTTCCGCGCCCACCGCGTCCCGGTAAGCCGCCGGGTTGAGCACGTCTTCCTCGCCTTCAAGGGCGGTACCGGTCCGCTTCGCTTTCTCGGCCTCCGCGGGCGCCGACGCCTGGACAGCTGCCGCCTGCTCCTTGAAGGCTTCCTTTAGGAGGGCCGCCTGCTGCTTTTTCAACAGCCTTGCCCTGGCCGGAGCGGAGAGGGTGGAGGGGTCGATCAGCCATTGGCTGCCGGCAGCGCCGCCGCCGTTTTGGGACTTTACTTTTTTCGCCTTAACTTCCTTGGCCTTGATTTTTTCGCGCATGGTGCGTTCGGCAATACCTTCCGCCTCGGCCGCCTGGGCCACCGTCAGCCAGTCTGATGGGCCGCCCATTTTCTCCCTCCCCTCCGGATGTGTTTGATTCCCTTATCCCGCTTCTTTCCCGGTATACCGCTCAATCAAGTCCCGCACGACTTTTTCCTGCTTGAGCAGGTCCCGCTTGGCCTGGTCGATCCGGCCCAGTTCCGCCAGTAAAGCCTCTTCGCTCTCTAGTAGGTGACACTGGACCAGCCGCGCCATAATCCGCAGCGGCTCCTTGTGGCCGGTGGCCGCGCAGAATGCCGGAAGGTACTCCGCCGGGAACCGGTGGTACTCCTTGGACTCAGCCGTCCAACTGTCCAGCTGTGACTTGGTTATTTCGGTATCCATTAATTCCGACATCCGGCCGGCCACCTCATACCTGGAAAGGCCGGATTTCCTCAGTCCTTCCGACAGTTCCGCCCTTAATTGGTTTGAGATGTTGAAGCTTCCCGGCACGGGCGTCACCTCTTTCTGTGCCTCTGATTCTTTGATGAAGTCAAACAAACTTTGCTGTCCGGGTATAGGCACGTCTTTTTTCTTTTTAGCCAATTAAACCCGCCTCCGAAAACAGGAATCTTTTTCTTTATATAGGATTTTCCTCCCCCGGGTCGAATTTAGAGGTTACCAGCCAAACTAAACCGATAGGGGAGGTGATAACCAGATGAATAAAACCGAATTTGATACTATCTACCGAGAAGTATTAGCTGAAGTAAAGCCCATATTAATTAGAGAAATTCAACTACACGTGCATGATATAGTTCATAGACCTTATCCAGAGTTAATTCCTAAGACTCAAGTAATAGATGAATTACAAAAGCTTTTCTTAGATGTCGTTGATAAAATATTTACTGAGTCTGTAAGAGCTGCAAATATTACGGTACAGAAATATCATGAAAGAATAAATTTATGAAATTTCAGCTTTATGACCGTAATATATAAGCTCCGCTAATGAACGCATAAGCGCTTTTTTTTTAACAATGAAAGCATAGTGATTTACGTTTTTGCCGGTAGGAACGACCTCTGCAAGACAGGCTATATAAGCTACCCCACCAACATCTTCAAGCTTTCCTTGTTGTCTGAGATATTCAGAAACAGTTAAAATGTCTATTGGTATATCTTTCTTATTCATTTGATGGATAGCTTCAAAAACTATCCGATGCTTCTTTTTAAAAAACTCTTCTTGGTGTAGATATTCCATTACTAAAGATGCACTTTCCGAATCTAAGAGTATCCCGCCAAGGACAGACTGTTCGGCATCATTATTATGAAATAATGAAAAACGGTCGGACAACTAACATTCCCTCCTTTCCGCCCGGCCCGCGCCGGGCCGTTTCCATCGTGCCGCCCACGCCAGGGCGGCCTTTTTCCATTGACTGGTAAAATTCCCTTAATGTTATTTCCATTGCCACCCCCTTAGTGATCTGATAGAATTTGTGTAAACTTATTTACAGTAAAAATCCGGCCAAATACCTATTGGGCAAGCTTCTGCTTGCCCTCCGGCGGCCAGATTGCGTCAACCGGCAGGCCCAACGCCTCCGCGATAATGGGCCGCAGGCGATGGCCGTAGTAACGGTCACTGTCTTTTAGCGCTCTCGTCACAGCTGCCTGAGATACCCCGGCCAGGTCCGCGATTTCAACAAGCTTTATGCCCCGCCGGACCAGTTCGGCTTTGATCTCCAGGCCGGTCATGCCGGTCTTTTTTGACCTTGACTTGGCCATTACTAAGACCCCCTTCCTGTATGGGCATGGCCTTGTAAATAAATTAACCGCTCTTGGACATAATAATAATATGGCTAAGACATATTGTCAACGATACTTAATGCGATTTTCATAATTAAGGCGGTCCTTTTATGACAATTGGCGAGAGGATAAAATATTTAAGAAAATCACTAAATCTAACACAACAGCAATTTGCAAACGCTTTGGATGTTGACCAGGGACACATTGCGGGTATCGAAAAAGGCACAAAGAATCCCTCAAAGCCATTGCAAAAAGCTATTTGTCTTACTTTTCATGTCAGAGACATATGGCTAAAAACAGGAGAAGGGGAGATGTTCATCTCTCCCGAGGATGCCCTAAAAAGCTTAACGGCACGCTTCGGTGAGCAGGCCGTCCTGGATGCAGTGACTAATATAATGAAAGAACGCGGCCTGGTAATGGCAGCCGGCCGGCCGGCCCACCAGGCCGGCACCGGCGACCCCGACCTTGACCGCCTGCTGAATACCATTTACGACCTTTGGACCACCGGCGACAGCGACCTGAAAGGGTGGCTGAAAGTCCAGCTGCGCCGCGCCATCCCCGATGATGTCATTGAGGACGCCCAAAAAAAACAAAAAGCCACCCAGGGGCAAGCCTCCGCAGGTTAGCCTAACAGTTATTACCAATCCTAATTAGCTAATCAATTATTTATACAGGAGTGATTCTTATGGATGATGTAAAATTTAAAGAGGTTCTAGAAAAATAGCGCCCTGTAACCGACGAAGAAAGAGCTTGTCTGCGAGAAAAGTTTGATCCGTTATTCAAGAGAATGGAGGAGATATTAGAAAATCCAGATTTACAAACATATGAAAATATCGTACAGTTAAACAGGGAGCTTAGAAAAAACAAGGTTATGCTTCCCAAATATAGGTTATATAACGACCCTATTTATTCCAGATTTAAAGATTTAGCTCAAAATATAAGCTCATATGCGGCAATAAACAAACTTCAGTCTGTGATTAAGAAAAAAACCAATTCATAGGACTACCAAGAAAACCTTCTAATATTTCATAAGCTTGTTCAATCGATTCTTCTGGTATTTCTGTATCGTTATCTGCACAATCAATAAAATGCTCAAAAAATATAGAGCAGAGGGAATACTTGAGCGTTTTTTTTGCATCTTCATCAAGCCCTGCTTGAGTAAAGTCTGCCGCCGTTGCCAGGACCGCTATCACTGTAGCCAGCTTTAAATGTTTTGTCATCTTGTTTTTCATAGTCTTTCACCCTTTCTAAATATGGATTTCCAGGAGCCTGCCAAATTATTACCTATAAATTACCATATCCCTGGAAGCCTTGTCTGGTGCGGCTTTAAATATAGTGCCGCACCTCCGCACCTCCGCACTTGCGATGCCGCACCTGGCAACCTAAATTTACCATATAGCCCATTTGTATCAGGGTATTTTTCGCCCTTTTAACCGGACCTGTTACAAGCCGTTATCGCTTGTCATTACTGGAATCTGCGACCGGCCAGCCTTATCTGTAACATCTGTTAATAACAACTTTTATAAAACTGTTACCAGCCCACTCCAGGCCGCGCCGCCGAAAATTTTTCTCAAAATATGTGAGATCCCCAACAACTGGCCGCCCGCCGCCGAAAATCCCAAAACCCCTTTATATACCTGACTTCCCAGCCCCTCCCGATGTATCCCGACCTTTCCTCGTCTATCCCGTATTTTCTCAAAATATTTGAGAGGTGACAGATTTCAATGGAATACCCAACCATTGTTCACATTTGGGACAATATCCCGGGCGTGATCGCCACGTGAGAAGGGGGATATCATCTTGATTGCAATATGGACACTTAAGTTGTAAATACTGTCGGTGGTATGGACAGACCTTAATAACCTGAAGGGTCCAGAGGAGCGGATCGTAGATAGGTTGTTCGGCCATCCGCCACTCTTCGAAGCAGGTTGGGCACCAAGCTTTCCATTTGCGCGTTAGACCGACAGCAGGTAGAACTTCGGCCCAGGTTAACATTGTAAGAAATCTCAGGTCATTGCGAAGTGTTAATGATTCCAAAGCAGAAACCCAACTCGTAGCCATGTTAATTAATCCGTTAATTGCAGAAGAGCGGTCAAAGCCGGTATATATGGGTTGACTTGATGCCTTCGCAAGTTCCCTTAACACCAGCGTAGATGTATATAAGCTGTGAGCATCCGCCAACCGTGAAATATAACTCGTCAAACTCTCAACGTACGGCGTTCCGATTCCGACAGGCTCAAGGTGGTAGAGGCGGCTTCGCGGGGGAATGGTCGGCAGGGTTAAACTCCAGGACTCATAAGTATTCAAAGGTTCAGCCAGCATGATCCTTTACCCCCACCGGATCACGCTCCGGCTTGCGTTCACCTACACGGTTGGATTTGCGTTTCGAGGCGGCGGCTTTTTGCTTGTTAGAGTTAGCAGTCCCGGCGTTGCCGGTCTTGGATACGATTTCTGCCATCCCCAGAATCCTGAGGAGTTTTCCATTTGCCTCATCATCTTCTTTCAGTTTCGCTTCTCCCTCCAGTGCTTCCGTGGCCATTTTCTCACATTGGGAGATCGACAGAGCATGTTGTTTGAGATGGGTCAAGGACAAGGTACTTGCGCCCTCCTCCAGTGCGGATACCAAGGCCCTGGTCAACCAGTCCTTGAGCACGCCGACAGAACCGATAGAGCGTTCATAACAGTATTCCCAGTTTTGTACAAGATTCGGTTTTTCCTGGAGAGGCAGATGATGTTCGAAAGTATGCAGCACGTTGATAAACGCCTGGATATCTTCTTTATATTCAGCACGGTAGCGGGGAAAATGGATGTCTACCTTACGCCTGCTCAATTGCCCGCTTAGCTCTCGAAAGGCCAGGAGTTCATAGGTTCCAACGAGTACATGCAAAATACCGCTTAAGTTCGCTAATGATTTAATGCTGTCCAACTGATCTTGCAGTCTGCGTCCACTGGCCATTTTGGTCAGATGTTGTGCTTCGTCGATGATGAAGGCATCCGGTCGGCGGTGCCGCAAGGCCTGCTCCAGCGCCCGGCGCAATTCATCCGTTGTAACCCGGCTGCGGGTTGGAATATGCTTCCCTTCACCACTATAGCTGGCAGTACGCAAGGCCACATCCGCCTTTTTGTTTATCAGTGGTTCGTTAAAGGCTTCTAAAGCGCGTATATAATAGTCCTTCCAGTTGAAATTGCCGCTATCCGGCGCTATTGCCTCGACACAAACGACCGGTATGCGTCCACGGTTCTTTTCCAGATCGGGTAATGCTTGTACGATCAATTCCTTTTGAACCCGGCGAAGAAGAGTAGTCTTACCAACCCCGGTCGGTCCGCACACAGATATTAGCGAGGCTCCCGCTGGCTCGCGGATGACATGCATTAGAGCACTATACGCTGTCCTGAGCAGTGGATGCGCCAGAGCATAGTCCTTGAAATAGGCCAACCGTTCCTCGGGGGGCCGGTCAAGTAGTTCTCGTGGAAATCCTCTGATTGACATTTGAATTAGAACTCCTCGTACAGTTCAATGGTTTCCGGCTTTTTAGCTGTAATCTGGACAGGTTGTGGCTCTGGGGTAGCGTCTTCGGAGATGTTCCAACCAACCGGCTTATTCTTGTCCGCCCGGCTGCCCTGGATGACCTCGAATAATTGCCTGGTTTCAGCATCGCGCAAGCGCTGCGATAATAACTTCTCATTTGCCTCGGCGGACATTAGGAAGTCGGCGATAGTCTTGGCGGTGATCGTCAGGTTCTTTGTGTGTTTCTGATTACGCCTCCGTAACTCTGTGGTGGCGATCATCAGTTCTTTTTCTGAGCGCCCGCGAAAGTAACTGTAGTGTTCGGAAATACACCTAACCCATTGACCACCGGCGAAGGCGTAGGCGACACCCGCATTAAATGGGTCGTAGCGTACGGGCACCTGCTTTTTCTCGATTTCCGGATCGCGGAAAGCATCAGACCAGTAACGGATATAGTTAATCTTTACGCCCCGGCTGGGTTCGACCTTGGCAGTTCCCTTGCTCGTGGTGGGCAGGGTGAACATGCGGAAATCCTCGTCGTATGGAATTAGCCGGTGATTTCGAGTGCCGCTTTGAGCCAGCCCGGTGTCGAAGGCTTCACACGGACTTTGCCCGAGAGCGGGATGATCAATGATATCGTAGACCTCATAAGCCCACCGGCACAGGTAGTCGTAAAACTCGCCCAACGTCCAACAGGCGTGTGCCCGCGGATTAACCTCTTTGGTAACCTGGCGCACGTTACGCATAATCTGCGTGTTCCCAGCAAGATTGTGTACAAACTGCGTATTTGCCGTTCCGAAAAGACGCTCACATACGGAACCGAAGCGCGGCTTAGCCCCGGGCCGTGTTTTCTTGGTGCATTCGTAACGCGCCAAAAGAGTCTCAAAATAGGTACTCTTGAACTCCTGGCCACCGTCTACCACCAGGATCTGCGGCAGGCGGCCGTGCCGGCGCACGCACTCGCGCAAAAGCATCATGCACGAGCGATAAGATGGGGCGTCAAAAGTGAGGTAGAGCGCCAACAGTCGCCGGGAATAGGCGTCGGTCAAGAACGTCACCCAGGGGCGCCCCAAGATATGACCGGTACGGGAACAGACCAGTTCGATATCAAATAGCGTGTGATCAATGTGGCCGATCTCAAAGGGACGATCCCCGTGCCGGGGCGTGGTGAGGTCCAGCTCCCAATAGAAAGTCTCGTACTTATAGGCGGCCCGGCACCCCTTGCGCTTCAAAGTCAGTTCGTAGGTTGAACGCCGCTTGATTTCCGCACAGAAAGTCCGATAACTCGGCGACATAATACCCCGTTTCTCACATTCCCGCATCAGGACGCCATAGACCTCAACCCTGCCCTTCTGCTTAATCGTTTCAAAATCGTTTCTGAAGAAATGGTCCATAAGTTCCAAAGTGCTTTGGGGCAGTTTCCGCTCACGGTTTCCCCTTTTGCCCCAGTGCGGCAAAAGCCCGACATACCCGCAATCATAACTTTGCTCGGCATCCCTGAACCGTTTAAGCCAGCGCCGGATAGAACGATTGGGCTTCTTACCGGCAACAGACTGCCCGGTTAGAAGGGGCGCAATAATTTCATAGCGTCGATTGGCCTCTTTAAGGTCTTTGGGGCTCGCTTTGGCGATAAGCTCCTGAACTGTGCTGGTAGTAGGTGATTGCCCCTGAGTATTTACGCCGGTTATCTCACCCTGCTTCACGAGCATCTCGAATTGTTCCTTTGGTAAACTTATAACTGCGCCATCACCAGTTTTTAGCACCGTCTTGGTTTCGCCCGAGTTAAGAATCGTGAAGAGTCTACCATCCCATGCAAATTGGGATCCGGTGTTTACGCTCACCATCTGTGGTCCGGTGATGCGGTCACGGGCGGAAGTTTCGGCGATCACTGCAAAACTACGGGCCGTCTCCTGATCGCGGAAAACGAGCACGCGTTCGGGTTCGGCTAGAGGTGTGGTATGTAGGTCTACATATATTTGATCAGTAGCCACCATCGTATAGACGACATCACTATCGCCTCCGGTCATCTGGAGCAGCTCACTTAAAGTGCTCCCCGGTTTGGACACCACCAGGGAAAGAACCTTATCTTCAATTCCTTCAGGTATCTTCGGTAAGTCTGCACGGAAATAATCTTCCAGAAATAAAACATTGCGCTGGTATACCCAGTCAATCTCCGCTGACGACCGTACCCGGTAGTAGAGACCAAGCTTGCCGGCATATTCTTCTCCCGGCGGGCAACGCCACCGACCCTCATCTTTTTGATATCGGTTGGGCATCCGGTCGGCCAGCTTGCGCAGTTCATCTTTCCTTTTCCATTCCTCCCAGCCAGCGGCGTTATGCCTTATCACAAAGAAATCCGGAATGTGCAGAACACCGATTTGCCGTTCATTCTTTGCCCGGTAATTAAGTTTGATGGGCAAGGGCTGATCGTAATACTCCAGTACGTCGTCATCGTGTTCCATTTCGTAAATGGCGGCCAGTTCGATCCGGTGGCTCTCGAATTGAATGGTTAACCCCATCTTCTTGCTGGGATAGCGGCCGCTGACGTTTTTGGTCCCACTGTGCACCTGGCGGGAAGGTGGTGATGAGCGGATCTGTTCAATGTGTCTTCGGGTGGATTCCAATAGTCCGAGACGCCGGCACCATAAATCAAACTCAATGTCCGATAGCATACGGCTTTCCTCATTTCCCAGTATAGTAATATCTACGGGCTAGGACATGCTGTCGCAAGGTAATAGGTACCATCAGAAGAGGTTCTTGGTATCAATTATAACATATGTTATATCTGCATACAAGCCATACGGGGGTGTTTTATAACAAGTGCTATATTCGTTATTTGACAAAGGGCCTTGCATGTCATAGAATTAATCATACAGGTATTTGATGGAAACATGATAAAGGTGATGCTGGATGATCTATGCCTCAAAACAAGGGATACCTTCCGACTATCCCATGCGCATCAAGCGGTTACGTATAGAACTGGGTTTGACCCAGGGACGGTTGGCCGAACTGATGGGCGTTTCCTTTGCCTCCGTGAACCGGTGGGAAAACGGTCAGTCCCGGCCGTCCCCCTTGGCCTGGCAGCAGATCGTGCGGGCAGAAAAATGGGGCATTGAGGCTCTGGGTTCGGGTTATGCCGGGGAACCCGAGGTGCGTGAGTCTGTAGAAACTTACGCCGGTAAACCGGGAACCCCGCCGGAGATCGATTTCTCCGCCGACCCCGGAATCGTCCAGGTGGTGGCCGAAGGCCGGCGCCTGACCTATGACGAAGCAGCAGCGACGATGACCGAATTGTCCGGGTGGCTTCTGGTACCGGGGGTACTCCCGGAATTGTGGAGGAATCCCGAAATCACGTTGGGGGAACTGTATCAATACTTTTCCGGCAACCACGTTGTCAAGGTGCAAAAAAATGGTTACGAAGAACCAATAACCATTCCCAAGGTTGAGCGGCCGGTAATGGACACCGCGGTTCACGCGGCGGTGAAAAACGGCAAACTCTGGTTGACTTCTAGTACGGCGAGCATCTATGCCGAAGATATACCCACCGGTATACTCACAGAAGATGCTGTGCTTCAGGCACCGCCTCAGCCGATCCCGGCTGCAGACATCCTGCCCGCAAAACTACCCGAAGCCTGGGGCGAAGAGACTACTACCGCTTTGGTCATTTCCATCGCCCTCTGCAAGAGAGCCGGGAAAACACTTCCCTGGGGAACTGTCCGTGAGGCCATCGACGGGGCCATCCGGGCCCGTTTTCTGGAACGCACCCCTGATTCGGGACCCTGGCCCTGTGACTATACCGGGGCACAGACGGTCGAATTACGAGTACCGGCCGAGCAGGTATCCCCACCGTCGCCTGGCCGACCACCCGAACCCCAACCGCGCGTGATGGTGGCAGAAGCTGAACTGCGGCCGAATGAGATTCAGGATCTGGCCGACCAAATCGGCGTGATCAGAAAAGCGGCGGCCGGTCTGGACCTCAAGTTCCACCTTCGGATCGAACTAGGCAGCTCACCCCCGCCGCCACCCGAGGATACTGTGGCGAAAATTAACCAAATGCTCCAGAAGATTTCGAGTGGTTTAAAACTTCGCTGAGTCGAAACCTTACACAATTGCCCAATTACCAGGGTATAGTGAGGGGTTCAGTTGTCGAATACAATCGAAATATGGCAACAAATTATATTAAAGACAAGAAGGAACTATAATAATTTGTCGAGAATTGTTATGGCAATCTAAAGTATTATGCTGATCCGTATAATACCCTGCCTCGATACATTTGTGGAAGTGAAAAGCGCTGCAAATACGTTACTTACGTAAGGACTTTAGCTGATGTGGTCAAATTCTTAATTAATTGTTAAGAAAATTGGTACTGATCTTCATTTCTCGTTACGGTTACGGTTAAGGGAACGTCATCTGGGGTGCATACCCCATCCTTGAGGCTAGAGGACATTCAACTACTATTTAGAGCGCTTAGCGACTAAGGGGGCCGTAAACCCAAAGCTTGACCGGACTAGAACTCCGCTTTACTCAGTTCTTACCGGTAAGTCTAGAACCGTTCGCATAGGGAGAGCACGATAAATGATCAGGATGCTATTGGTCGGAAACCGAGGCGGTCGAATCCGGGAAGGCCATTGCTAGCCCCGCCTACAGCTTTTTGGCATGGTAGTCTATTCTTCCTTGGCGTAGAATTCCGAATACACACCAAATATCAAGTATAGTTTCGATAAACAACTAGCCAATGAAAGTTGATTGTATGTCACAACAAGGAAGCGATCAGAAGTTGCAGGATTCCTTCTGTGACAAACTTGGTTTGTTCGACTTGTTGAAGGTCTATGGCTATGGGATGATGTCGAGGCCGTGATCTAAACCCTCAGAAGCCTGCGTTCTTGCCGGTTGGGTTTCGGCAGAAGGCACACTTCTCCAATACATATCCGGTCTCAGGACTGCATTCTCATCGGCAAGGAGAAGAACGAGTATGTTCGGCATCAGGGTGACAAGGAATGCGAATAAGCGTGTGAACGCGGGTGGGATTACGCTAGCGCTTCATCCCTATCGGTAATGTGTAGCGTTTGACACGCCGGAGTACATCAGAGAAAGGAATATGCCCGATACTATGCTACAGCGTTCATACCGTCTCGAAGTTCTTGGTGGCCTCCATCCCAAGATCAGAGCTGACGATTGGCGTTCTCCTATCGTCATTCGGCTCCTGGATGGCGGTTCCTACATAGATGGCTCAGCTACAATAAGCCTTAGTTATCGTCGACAGGCCGTCGAGGTTAATGCGGAAGCTAACGAACGTTGCGTTGAACTACGTTGGTCAAATCTTCGAAGCGACTACGAAAAGTGTAAGAATACATATCAGGCGCCGGTTTTAACCGAGTTCGCAGCCCTAGGCATTGCATGTGTTGTCACGGCGGACTGCCCAAAGGCTCAAATCACCGAGGTGACACAGCGTGGCGACAAGGCTGATTTTTGGTTAAATGACGGGCAGTGGCTACTCGAGGTGAGCGGCCAGGAGTCCGGCGATCTAGTAGCACTGCGGGACAAAAAGAGAGACCAGTTGCTTGCTAACCCATTCGAAAGGCCGGGCTTTGTTTGCGTATCTAACTTCCAACAGAGAAAGACGTATCTCTGGTACTATGATTACCGCGCGGAGGCCCGCGATGAATCTTGACGAACTACGTTCCAAAAAATCTGTAAAACTTCTTGAGCTCCAGCGGCTCAATGCGGACAATGACCGGCGTACCGTGAAACGGCGTCGTGAACTAGCGAGCGAGGTTGCTTCACTTGAAGGACTTATCGTGACCCTACTGAAACAGGAGGGCCGCCACGAGGACGCGACCACTAACCAAGTCAGTCAAGCTAGCTGTTTAGAGATGGCCCAGTGTCACGAAGAAGCTCGTCGTATCTACATACAAGTTCGCGATACAACGTCAAAGAACCGACTACGCGCCTGGATTAATGATCGCTTGAATTACCTTGAATCAACACCTACATTCGGAGAGTGGTCAGTAATGCACGCCTTCGACCTTCGTGATCGGTTGATTGAGGACTATTCACGTTTTGTCCGGAGCTTCATCAACATCCGTGACGAAAAGATAGCAAATAATGTCAACCGCGAACTCCAAAATGGTGCGTTGTGGCCAGAGCCACTTGTCCAGTTGAACCCAGCTTTCGAGCCTGGAGAAACAGTTGATGAACTCGTAAATTTAGGTGTTATCCACCCAGAATGTAGCAGAATATTTCGGATCAAGGATACTCCCAGCGGACAGGCTCGACCGCTCCGCCTCCATCGGCATCAGGCAGATGCAGTAAAGATTGCAATACTAGGTCGTGACTATGTCTTAACGACTGGTACAGGATCTGGAAAGAGCTTGGCGTACCTCATACCGGCTGTCAACCATGTGCTTCAGAATGGTCCAAGAAGAGGCATTCAGGTAATTATTGTATACCCAATGAATGCCTTAGCAAATAGCCAGGTTGGCGAGCTGGAGAAATTCATCAACTTCGGCTATCCTGACCAACGAGGTCCTATCACGTTCAGGAGATATACCGGACAAGAATCTGAGGATGAGAAGAACGAGATCATAGCTAACCCACCGGATATCCTGCTCACAAACTATGTGATGCTCGAACTCCTTCTAACTCGGCCTCAGGAAGCAAATCTTGTGAGGGCTGCGCGAGGATTGAGGTTTCTTGTTCTCGACGAGTTGCATACCTACCGAGGCCGACAGGGTGCAGATGTGGCAATGCTCGTTCGACGAACACGTGAAGCGTTGGGAGCGTACAACCTGCAGTGTGTGGGTACTTCAGCCACGTTGGCCAGTACCGGATCGTGGGAGGATCAACGAGTTGAGGTCAGCAAAGCTGCTTCATTACTTTTCGGATCTACGGTGCCTCCAGAGAATATCATTGGTGAAAGCCTGAGGCGCATTACGGCCGACGAAAACGTCGAGACACCTGAATTCATCGACCGGTTGCGGACTCGCCTCGGTAACAATCCACCAAACAACTTCAATGATTTCAAGTACGATCCACTTGCCATTTGGATAGAAACTACCCTGGGGGTTAAACGGGAACAGTCAAGTGGGCGACTTGTGCGCCAAATTCCGTCCAGTATTCGGGGGGCGAAGGGCGTGGCGGCTAGATTGGCCGAGAAGACCGGCATCGATCATGATTGCTGTGTAGGTTCTATCCAAGACACTCTTATCGCTGGGTTCAAACTACCACATCCTGACACGGGTTTACCAGCATTTGCCTTTCGTATTCACCAATTCATCAGTCGAGGCGATACTGTTTACGCCTCACCCGAATCGGAAACCTCGCGATATATTACGTTACAAGGACAGCAATTTGTCCCGGACGACCGAAATAAAGTCCTGCTACCTTTGGTTTTTTGCCGTGAGTGCGGCCAAGAATACTACTCGGTCTGGAAGAAAGATGTCTCAGAGCGCGGCACAGTGCAGTTTATCCCTCGAGACTTTAGTGATAGGGCTAATGAGGGGGATGTCAAAGCCGGATATATCTACATCAGTGAAGGAAGTTCGTGGCCCGAGGAGGGATCGGAGGAGTTCCTCCGGCGTTTGCCCGATGACTGGGTAGATGAAACGGGCCGCGTGGTGCAGCGCAGAAGAGAGTACCTTCCTCAAACAATTCGGGTGCAACCCAATGGTGAACTGGGCGGGACCGGTATAAACGCATGGTTCGTCCCGGCACCGTTTCGGTTTTGTTTGCATTGTGGTGTATCCTACGGGTTCAGACAGCGTAGCGACTTTCAGAAACTATCTGCTCTGGGAAGCGAGGGCCGAAGCACGGCAACAACCATTCTTTCGTTATCTGCTATTCGCAACCTCAAGGAGTTTCCTGTTCATGAGACCGCGAAGAAATTGTTAAGTTTCACGGACAATCGGCAGGACGCATCGTTGCAGGCCGGACACTTCAACGATTTTGTCGAGGTGGGTTTACTCCGTTCCGCATTGTATCGTGCCGCTCAGGCCTCCGGTGATTCTGGCCTTTCTCATGATCAACTTGCCCAGAGAGTCTTCGATGCTTTGGCATTGCCCTTTGATCAGTACGCTCAGGATGCAACGTTGAGGGGGCTAGCTCGGGAAGAAACGCATCGAGTTTTGAGGGATGTTCTCGGATACCGAATCTATCGCGACCTCAAGCGTGGCTGGCGTATTATGGCTCCAAATCTTGAGCAAGTGGGCCTGCTTAAGATCGAGTACCCTTATCTTTTCGGAGCATGTCACGATACCGAAATATGGTCCAACTGCCATCCCGCTCTTGCTGATGCATCTCCGGAAAGTAGATACGATATTGCCTCGGTGTTGCTTGACTTCATGCGTCGTGAACTTGCTGTGAAAGTTGATTACCTCACCCAGTCTTATCAGGAGGGTTTGTTGCAGCGTAGCCGCCAACGGCTCCAGCCTCCTTGGGGTCTGGATGAAAATGAACAAGTGCGGGACATGGTTCACTCCTCAGTCTTGTTTCCCCGAGCGCGGCGACAGAATGATTATGGTGGCGACATCTTCCTATCGCCGCAAAGTGGCTATGGACAGTATTTGCGACGTTCCCCCATCGCCCATGAACACGGCTATCGACTTACTTTGGTCGATACCGGACGGATTCTCCGGGAACTACTTGACCGGCTGCGGCTTCATGGCTTGGTTGAGGTCATTCGGGAGGCAGCTCTCGATAGCGATGATCCCCCCGGTTACCAAATCAATGCTGCCGCGATGGTATGGAAAGCGGGTGATGGGATGCAAGGATACCATGACCCTATACGTCGTCCCACACAGTCGGACCAGGGTACGCAGGCAAACGAGTTTTTCGTTGATTATTACCGTTCTCTTGCCCAAGAGACGCTGGGGATTGAGGCGCGTGAGCACACGGCTCAAGTTCCTTATGCGCAGAGAGAAGAGCGTGAGGCCAAGTTCAGAGAAGGGTCGCTGCCCATTCTATTCT
The DNA here is from genome assembly GCF_004369225.1 of Pelotomaculum propionicicum. Taxonomy (GTDB): domain Bacteria; phylum Bacillota; class Desulfotomaculia; order Desulfotomaculales; family Pelotomaculaceae; genus Pelotomaculum_B; species Pelotomaculum_B propionicicum. Next base: position 34,639 of record NZ_QFFZ01000023.1, on the reverse strand, counting down.
GTTCTCCCACCATGGAATTAGGCATTGATATTGCGCAGCTCAACACCGTGAATATGCGGAATGTTCCGCCCACGCCGGCAAATTACGCGCAGCGGAGCGGTCGTGCTGGGCGGAGTGGTCAGCCGGCATTAGTTTTCACGTATTGTTCAGCCGGCAGTCCTCATGATCAGTATTTTTTCAAACGGCCTGAGCGGATGGTGGCTGGGGCTGTCTCTCCACCGCAAGTTGACCTGACCAATGAAGATCTCATCCGTGCCCATGTTCACGCGGTCTGGCTTGCGCAGGCAGGATTAAGCCTTCGTACTTCCCTAAAGGACCTGCTTGATGTCAGAGGCGATGACCCGCCGATGACGCTTCTTGATCAGGTGCGTGATGCGGTCAACACTGACGCTCCGAAGCGGCGAACAGAGGAGCGGGCTTTGACAATCTTGGAATCAATCCAAGATCAGCTCGCGCAGTCGGATTGGTACACCCCGGATTGGCTGCATGAGGTGGTGTCGCATATCCCGATCCGTTTCGAACAGGCGTGTGACCGTTGGCGTAACCTTTATCTATCTGCACTACGGCAGGCTCAGAAGCAGGATCGTGTCATCCGTGATGCCTCTCGTCCGGCGGCAGACCGCGCTCAAGCGGAACAGCTTCGAAGGAACGCTGAAGCTCAACTTCGCCTGCTCACGGAAAGCCAAAACCTGATTCAATCCGATTTTTACTCGTATCGTTATTTCGCCAGTGAGGGATTCCTCCCGGGGTACAACTTCCCGCGCCTTCCGCTATCGGCTTACGTTCCGGGCCGTCGGTTCCGACGTGGTAAGGATGAATTTCTTTCACGGCCACGATTCCTGGCAATCTCCGAGTTTGGGCCTCGCTCGATCATTTATCATGAAGGATCACGTTATATTATCAATCAAGTCATATTGCCCGCCCGCGATACCGAGGAGTTGCAAACCTCTGCAGCTAAAGTTTGCCCAACCTGCGGCTATCTGCATCCGTATGTCGATAGCCAGCCCCGAGACCTATGTGAGCGTTGCGGCACTCAGCTTCCAGCTCCAATTCGGCAACTCTTCCGGCTTGAGAATGTCGTAACCAAAAGGCGTGACCAGATTAACTGTGACGAAGAAGAACGACTCCGACTTGGCTACGAGATCAAGACGGTAGTGCGGTTTGCCGAACGGGGTGGCCAACCGTCCTATCGTATCGCCAAGGTCAAATGCGGGGATCAAGACGTGGCGTCGCTCTATTTTGGAAACGCCGCGACCCTGTGGCGAATCAACCTTGGTTGGGCGCGACGTCTACGGGATCACGGCCAGGACGGTTTCGTCCTCGACATTGAGCGGGGCTACTGGCAGCGTCACCAAGCCGATTTAGATGACGACGGCGATCCCATGACACCGAAGACGGCTAGAGTTATCCCATACGTTGAGGATCGCAAGAACTGCCTGATCATCGAGTTCTCGCGTCGTCTGGATGAAAGTGTAATGGCCACGCTTCAGGCTGCGATCAAGAACGCAATCCAAACGTGCTATGAATTGGAGAACAGCGAACTGGCAGCCGAACCGCTCCCTGATCGTGACAATCGCCGAGCAATTCTTTTGTATGAAGCGGCCGAAGGCGGGGCGGGCGTTCTCCGAAGAGTCGTTGATGATCATAGCGCCGTGCCCCGTATCGCTCGAACTGCCTTAGATCTGTGCCATTTCAATCCGGATACGGGTGAAGATCTCCGGCGTGCACCGAATGCCAAAGAGAATTGCGAAGCGGCATGCTACGACTGCCTGATGTCCTACACGAACCAATTAGATCACCAATTATTGGATCGCCACCTGATCAGAGACCTGCTGATGGATCTGTCTGCCTGTAGTGTAGAGACATCGCCTGCGCCTCGCCCCCGAACGGCGCACCTTCAAGGCCTATTCAATTTGACTAACTCACAAATGGAGTGCGATTGGTTACAGTTCCTTGAAGATCGCAATTTGCGTCTACCGTCGCATTCCCAGACCCTGGTCGCGGAATGCCGCACGCGTCCTGATTTTCTTTATAAAGACCAACAGGTAGCGGTTTATGTGGATGGTCCTCCTCACGACTATCCGGATCGTCAGGAACGAGATCGGGAGCAGACGAACTGTATGGAAGATGCGGGATGGACCGTTATCCGGTTCAGATATTACGATGATTGGGAATCCATTGTAGAAAGTTTTCCAAACATATTTGGGGATGGATCATGAATTTTGCGGTTGGTTCACTGATCACAGCTAGAGGGCGGGAATGGGTAGTGATGCCCGATTCGTGCGACGACCTGATCATCGCGCGCCCGCTGGGAGGCACTGACAAGGAGATCGCCGGCATTTGTACTGCCCTTGAGGAGGTTAAGCCGGCATCCTTTTCCTTACCCGATCCGGAAAAGATCGGCGACTACCATTCCTGTAGAATCCTCCGAGATGCCCTCCGTTTGGGCTTTCGTTCGAGTGCCGGGCCGTTTCGCTGTTTTGGCAAGATTGCAGTTGAGCCTCGGCCATACCAGCTCGTCCCCTTGCTAATGGCTTTGAAACTCGATCCTGTTCGGTTGCTGGTGGCTGACGACGTCGGCGTTGGCAAAACGATTGAAGCGCTGCTAATAGCCCGGGAACTGCTCGACCGGGGCGAATGCCAGCGACTGACTGTGTTATGTCCGCCACATTTAGCCGAACAGTGGCAAAAGGAACTCAGCGACAAGTTTCATATTCAGGCTGAATTGGTGCTGTCCGGGACGGTCCGGCGGCTGGAGCGACAGTGCGGTATCGGGCAGTCTTTGTACGAGGTCTATCCGTTCACCGTTACTTCCATCGACTACATCAAGTCCGACCGGCGGCGGAACGAGTTTATCCGTACTTGTCCGGAGTTGGTCATCGTTGATGAGGCACACGGCTGCGCTTATGAAGAACGCCAACATCGCAGTCGGCATCAACGGTATGAACTTATCCGTGAACTGGCCTCAAATGCTGCGCGACACATGATCTTCGTGACAGCCACACCCCATAGCGGCAAGGAAGCCGCCTTTCGCTCGTTGCTCAGCTTTCTCAATTCGGATTTCGCCAAGCTTCCCGAGGATCTTGCCGGAAAGGAGAACGAGGCAGTTCGAAGAAGGGTGGCTGCTCATTTTATCCAGCGGCGGCGCGCGGATATCAGGTATTTCCTTAAGGAAACGGTCTTTCCGGAGCGGGAAGACAAGGAAGACACATACAACCTTTCGCCCGAATACAAACGGTTGTTCATCCGGGTCCTGAACTATGCACGCGAAATCGTCCGAGACGAATCAGGGGGACACCATAGGATGCGGGTACGGTGGTGGTCGGCCCTCTCCCTTTTACGCGCTCTGTCATCCAGTCCGGCAGCCGCTGCGGCAACGCTCAGAAGTCGGAGCGCCACGGCCGATACAAACACCGCCGAGGAAGCAGACGAGGTAGGCCGCCGGCAGGTCATGGACCAAGATGATGTTGACTCTCCCGATGCCAGCGATATTACCCCAGGAGCAGGTCTGTCCGAAGGTGAGGGCGAAGGGACTGATCTGACCCGCCGCCAGCTTCTCGATCTGGCCAATGAGGCGGATAAGCTCCGGGGACAAGGCGACGCAAAACTTCAAAAGGCCGTAACTTTATTGAGGGCTCTTCTCAATGAAGGCTATCGGCCTATCGTATTCTGTCGTTTCATTCAGACAGCCGAATACGTGGCGGAACATCTGCGTGAGTTGCTTCCCAATAGAGTAGCTGTGGCTGCGGTCACGGGTACGCTGCCGCCGGAGGAACGCGAGAACCGGGTGCTTGAACTTGCGCAGTCAGATCCGCGAGTTCTTGTCTGTACTGACTGCTTGAGCGAGGGCATCAATTTACAGGATCATTTTGATGCGGTATTTCATTATGATCTCAGTTGGAACCCCACCCGCCACGAGCAGCGGGAAGGTCGGGTAGACCGTTTTGGCCAGCCGAGGCCGACTGTTCGCTGTCTGACATATTACGGCATCGATAACCAAATAGACGGGATTGTTTTAGATGTACTTCTCAGGAAGCATCGCAGGATTCGCAGTTCGCTCGGCATTTCCGTACCGGTTCCCGCAGACAGCAATGCGGTTGTTGAGGCTATTTTCGAAGGCCTTTTACTCCGGGAACAATCGGCACGGATAGGTCCATATCAGTTAAGTCTATTCCCTGACCTTGATGAATACCTTCTTCAAGATGAAGCCAACCGCCGGTTTCAGGATGAGTGGGACAACGCCACTACGCGTGAGAAGCGGTCCCGAACGATGTTTGCGCAGGAAGCCTTGCAGGCACGAGTGGAAGAGGTGGCTCGTGAAGTTGAAGCCGTTAGAGAGGCCGTCGGCACAGGCAGAGACGTTGAAGCCTTTACCCTACAAGTGCTGAAAGACTATGGCGCATCAATCTCAGATAATACAAACTGCACGGTCTTCGAACTATCAGCAGTTCCACTGGCGCTACGCGAACTCTGTGGCAATATTAAGAGATTCAAGGCGCGCTTTGAATTGCCGGTGAACGACGGCGTGCTATACCTTACGCGCACCCATCCAATTGTGGAGGGTCTGGCCACATATGTTCTGAACGCTGCTCTTGACGGTGATGAAAACGCCATTGGCCGTCGTTGTGGCGTGATTTATACCGAAGCGGTTCAGCGCAGAACAACCTTGCTGTTGTTGCGCTATCGCTACCATGTCATTATGCGCGATGGAGAAAAGGAAAAACAGCTCCTTGCTGAAGATAGTCAGGTTATCGGCTTCGCCGGGGCACCAACGGAAGCTGAGTGGATCGACTCATGCCAAGTTGCTGACTTGTTAGATGCTAAACCGTCTCGGAACATCGATCGCGAGCGGGCCACCCTTTTCGTTCAACGTGTGATTGATGGCATTGAGGCATTAAAGCCAAATTTGGAGCGCTTCGTTACCGAACGAGGACAGCAGCTTCTCAATGCCCACCGCCGCGTGCGGTCCGCTACCCGATGGAGTGGTGTTCGTCACGAGATTCGGCCCGAATTGCCACCCGACATTATCGGTATCTACGTCTATTTGCCGGAGAAGGTAGGTGCCGTATGAAACGCACACAGAATACCTTTCAGACTGTTAAAACAGAGGGAGCCATCCTCCCGGTTGATCTACTGCGCCGTATCCTCGAAGGCGACCGCGATATTCCAGGGCTTCGGCCCGAAGATTATCATTTGGCCAAATCCGAACGCCTCAATGAGGCGGCAACCCGCGCATGGCACCGCCTCCAGGGCGCTTGGGAAGGCTTTAAAAAGGCCATGGAGGCACTGCCCGAGTACGACGCGGGCACCAGTCTAACCCGCGAACGCTGGCTTCTCATTCTTTTCCAGGAACTCGAGTATGGCCGTCTCACCACCCGCAAAGCTTACGAAGTCGAGGGCAAAACGTATCCGATCAGTCACGAGTGGCAGAACACGCCCATCCACCTGGTCAGCTTTCGTCAGGACCTCGACAAGCGGACACCCGGCCGAGCCGGTGCCGCACGGGTCAGCCCGCACAGCCTCGTCCAGGAACTGCTCAACCGTTCGGGAAACCATATCTGGGGCTTTGTCTCCAACGGGCTGAATCTGCGTCTTTTGCGCGATAATGTTTCGCTCACCCGCCAAGCCTACGTCGAGTTCGACCTCCAGGCCATGATGGACTCGGAGGCATACAGCGATTTCTTCCTGCTTTTTTTACTCTGCCATCAGTCCCGCGTCGAAGTACCCGAAGGAAAAGGTTCCGAGCATTGCTGGTTGGAGAAATGGTACAACACCGCCGCCCGGCAAGGCGTCCGCGCTCTTGACCAACTCCGCGACGGAGTCCGGAGGGCTATTGAAGCCCTGGGTGGTGGCTTTCTGGCTTATCCCGGCAATATGGCGTTACGCGAAAAACTCCGCTCCGGCACCCTCAGCACGCAGGACTATTACCGCCAGGTTCTCCGCCAGGTTTACCGGCTTTTATTTATTTTCGTCGCTGAAGATCGAGAGTTGCTATCTGACCCCAACGCTCAGGCCGAGGCCCGTAAGCTCTACCTCGACCACTACTCGACCCTGCGGCTGCGATCCCTCGCGGGAAAAACACGTGGAACGCGGCATCCCGATCTCTGGCGGGCCTTGCGGCTCGTTCTTGATAAGCTTCACGGCGGCTGTCCGGAACTGGCCCTGCCCGCCCTGGGCGGCTATATGTTCTCGGCCGGTGCGACTGCCGACCTAAACGATCAGGATATCGCCAATACGGACCTGCTCAAGGCCTTTCACGCTCTGACCTATACAGTGGACCGCAATGTGCTGCGTCCTATCAACTACCGCAACCTTGGCCCGGAGGAACTCGGCAGCGTATACGAATCACTGCTGGAAATGCAACCGTCCATCCACATGGAAGCATCCAGCCCGGAAGACAGATTCAAGCTTACTGTTGCCGCGGGGTCGGAACGCAAGACCACCGGCTCCTATTATACGCCGTCCAGCCTGGTGAACTGCCTCCTTGATTCGGCTCTCGGTCCGGTTTTGAACGAGGCCTGCAAAAAGGCGGACCCAGAAAAGGCCCTACTCGACCTTAAGATCTGCGACCCGGCCTGTGGCTCCGGCCATTTCCTCATCGCGGCTGCCCACCGTATCGCCAAAAGGCTGGCTGCCATTCGTACGGGAGAGGATGAACCTGCGCCCAAACAATACCAACGCGCCCTGCGTAACGTAATCGGCCGCTGCATCTACGGCGTGGACATCAACCCTATGTCCGTTGAGCTTTGCAAAGTCAGCTTGTGGATGGAGGCCGTGGAACCGGGCAAGCCATTAGCTTTTCTGGATCACCACATCAAGTGCGGCAACAGCCTGCTTGGCTCCACACCGGCCTTGATTAGACGAGGAATCCCTGACGATGCCTTCAAGCCCATCGAAGGGGACGACAAGGACTTCTGCAAGGAATACCGTAAGAGAAACCGGGAGGAAAGACTAGGTAGCCGTTCGCTTTTTGCTCCGGATGGATCACCCTGGGAACAACTTGGTGATCTAGGGCCCGCCTTGCTGAGAATTGACGCCTTTGACGATTCCACCCTGGACGGACTGCAGCGCAAAGAGGACGCCTATTCCCAGTTCGTGCGTTCAAACGGTTACCTCTTCGGAAAACTCCTATACGACGCATGGTGCGCCGCATTTATTTGGGTAAAACGCTATTCCGATGAACTGCCTTATCCAATTACCCAAGAAATCCTTGACAGAATAAGGCACTATCCTCACGCCTGCCCGCATTGGATGCGCGAGGAAATCATCCGCCTGTCCCTGGAATACCAGTTCTTTCATTGGCATCTGGAATTCCCGGATCTGTTCAGGCCCAAACCCAGTGTTGAAATCGCAGAGGATGAGGTGACCGGTTGGTCGGGCGGGTTTGATTGCGTGTTGGGGAATCCGCCGTGGGAACGGATCAAGCTCCAGGAGAAAGAGTTTTTCGCTTCACGCAGTCCTAAAGTTGCCAATGCACCTAATGCAGCCATACGCCGACGCAAGATCGCGGAGCTATGGAAGACCGACCCGCTTCTTTACCAGGCGTTTCAGGATGCGTTGCATAGAGCTGAGGGCGAAAGTCGTCTCGTCCGAGACACTGGAAAATATCCGCTCTGCGGTAGGGGTGACGTGAACACATACTCCATTTTCGCAGAGTTGAAGCGGAGCCTTCTGAACACGCAAGGCCGGGTTGGATGCATCGTGCCCTCCGGCATCGCCACTGATGACACGACTAAGTTCTTTTTCCGTGACCTGATAGACAGTAGGGCTTTACAATCAATCTACATGTTCGAGAACGAAGGCAAACTGTTCCCTGGTATTGACCATCGGAATAAATTCGCCCTCTTGGTGATGTTGGGGCGTAACTTAGAATCGCTTGGCGTGGACATAGTTTTCGGGGTCAATGCAGTTACTGAGCTCGCTGAGGAGGAACGGCACTTCACCTTGTCTTTCGAAGACATCGCGCTGATAAACCCCAACACGCGTACGTGCCCTATCTTCCGTTACAAACAGGATGCAGAGTTGACCAAATATATCTACCGGCGCATCCCAGTTCTCGTCAGAGAAGCCACGGAGGAGCAGAGTGAAGAGAACCAATGGGGCATCAAATTCGCTACAATGTTCCACATGGCCAACGACTCAGGGCTGTTCCGTACCCGAGAGCAGCTTGAAGCAGAGGGGTTCGTTCTCAACGGGAACGTCTTTACCCGGGACGATGACATCTACCTGCCTCTTTACGAGGGTAAGATGTTCTGGCATTTCGACCATCGATTCGGTACCTACGAGGGTCAGACCGAGGCACAGGCCAACCAGGGCAAGCTTCCGGAATTGACCCCGAAACAGCATCGCGATCCGAACCTCCTGCCATTGCCGCGCTATTGGTTAGCTGAGGAAGAAGTGAAGGCACGAATTCCGAAGCGGCCGGAATTGCTGGCCTCCGCGCTGGAACTCCCGCAGAAGTGGCGGAATGAGGCAATCATAAAAGCTTTCTGTTACTGGGCTGCTGGGTACTATCGAAAGGCAGGTGATGAGGAGCAGGCTCAGAAGCTTCTTGCTGTTGCTTTACGTGTTTCGGTGACCGATAGCCAAATCGATACGCTGAATAAATGGCTCTTTGATATGCGGTGTGAGCGGATGCAGGAACGTTTTCCACTGACGCGAGCCGACGTGGAGCGAATTACCGCGTTTCCCTCCGACCCCGTGCCGCTCGCGGAGGAACTGCTGGAACGGTTCTCGCCGCACTGGTTCGTGGCCTTCCGGGACGTGACCAGCGCGGCGGTGCTGCGAACAGCGGTGTTTTCGATAATTCCAAAGGTTGGCATTGGTCATAAAGCACCATTGGCTTTTACAGATCTCAGACCACAGGATACCTACTGTTTCCTAGCTGCAATGAACAGTTTTGCTCTCGACTACATTGCGAGGCAGAGCGTTGGCGGAAGCTCAATGAGCTACTTTGTTCTGAAACAGCTTCCGGTAATCCCCCCTTCATCTCTTATCCTCCGCCCTGTCTGGGACAATAAAAGCATTTTGCGCACATGGATGGCTGCGCGAGTTCTTGAACTCAGCCAGACGGCATGGGATTTAGATGCACTATCAGAAGATTGTGAGTGTAAGTGTCCTCCCTTTGTTTGGGATGAAGATCGTAGATTTCTCATCCGCGCAGAACTGGACGCTGCGTTTTTCCATCTATATCTCGGCAGCGACCAAGAATGGAAGGAGACTGGCTCCAGGGAACTGATAGAGTATTTCCCGACGCCGCGCCATGCGGTCAAATATATTATGAACACGTTTCGCATCCTGCGTAAGCGAGATGAGACGGCATATGGAAACTACCGTACCAAGGAAATGATCCTTGAAATCTACGACGAGATGGCGCGAGTGTCGGTCGAGAACGTTGCTGCCTTGGCCGCCGGTCAGGAGGCTACTGTCCGCTACCAGACGCGACTGAATCCTCCACCTGGTCCGCCTATGGACGCCGATGGCAACTTCATTCCCATAGCCCATTGGGATCGCTCCAACTGGCCGTCTCACATTCACTTGCCCAAGAAAGAGGTAGTTTTGAGACCGGAAGAAATCCCGCTGGAGGAATTCGAAGCTATGATCTATCCTGCCAATAATGTCGATAGAGCTATTTGCGCGGCGGCACTGGCTATTGTGGAGCAGTCTCCCGGACTTTCCAGTGCAGATCATCTTGATGCGCTTTTACTAGCCACTCACCCCGATTGGTGCAAGATATTTCTGGATCACAGTGAACATCACGCTTTTGAGGTTGTTTGTAACTCCACCCCGAGAGATTTGTTTGTGAGTGATAATAAGTCAATCAAATGGAAAGAGTGTAGGGATTATCTCGAACAGCAGCAGGCGATCTCTGTTGAACATGGGAATGAAGGCCAGAAAATCAGCTTAGGAGTTAATTTCGTAACCGCCAAGAATAACCTGAACGGTGTAGATGAGGTTGTTGGGTACGCAATAAAGGCTATAAAACGAGTCGGTGAGCTTCGCAAGAACCTGTCTTCGGTTCCACAGGATCAATTGCGGATCATACAGGCATTTCATGAACAGCACAGGTTTTATCAGTCTATCGCATAGGAGGCTGACGAAATGGAGTTTTTCAAGGAGCTCAACCTAAAGCCCGTTCGATCTGAACCGGATGTCTGGGTGAGTCGCCTCGTGATCTTCGATCAGATTGCACCTGATCCCGTCGTGATTCGGGATGTTCCCCTGACTCGTGGACTGAACATCATTTGGGCGGAAGAGGCAGAAGATGATAGCTCACCGGCCGAGATCACAGGGCACAGCGCTGGTAAGACGACTTTCTGTCGGCTACTACGGTACGTCCTTGGAGAAAAGACCTTTGGAACAAAGGCTACTATGGAGCTTATCCGCAGTGCATTCCCGAATGGATACGTGGCCGCTGAACTTCATGTTCGTGGTCAAAGATGGGCTGTTCGACGCCCGTTCGGCAGTGGTCGAATGTCGTACATCAAGGAGGACGCCTCTATTGAGGACTTACTTATGCAGCGTGGGCGCTCTGTAACTCAGGAATCATACACACAAAAGATTGGCCTGGAGAACTTGCTTGACCAGCTTGAAACAGGCGGGATTGTGCAAACAGGGGAGCTCATTCAGTGGCTTCATATCCTTGCCTGGTGCACACGGGATCAGGAAACGCGTTTCCAGAACATCCATGACTGGCGCTCTCCACGCAGTGAAGCGGATACACCCTCCTTCAGGTTTCCAAAGGCAGGACCGCTCTTCTTAATGCGGACGGTTCTAGGGCTTTTTTTGCCGGGTGAACTCAAGGGCGAGGAAAGGGTTGCGGAACTTCAGCGGAAAAAGGATAGGTTGACTAAGGAGCTCGAGGATAAGCGGCGAGAACCCCAATTCCGTGTAAACCTTTATGATTACCAGCTACGTCAATCCCTGAAGTCTCTTTTACCAAATGAGGCCGATATTGATTCCCAGCCTTTTCGGTCTGGAGTTCTGTTTCCTGATGATTTAGAGCGATTGACAGCCAGAGTCAGAAAGAAACTTAAGGAGAGTTTCGAAAAAACCGAGCAAGAAATTATCGCTCTTCAGATGCAGATTGATGATCTTGGTTCAGATTTTCGACGGCAAGAAGAGACACTTGCTAGATTGGAAGCCCTCTTCGCTCAGGACACTGCTAAAAGTCTGGAACTTGATGACGGCCTATCCAAACGAGCAGAACAGCGCAAAAATATAGAAAAGTTCAAAGATGGAAAATGTCCTTTTGGTGATGTTTTGATCCGTGAGTGCAGGTATATTCAAGAACGTCAACGTATCCTGCAATTAACTGAACTCCAGGATGCCCGTGCAATGGAACAGGCTGAAGCCAGATGTGTCGAGGAGCGCAGGAGGATTGACGAGGAGAAGGCACACCTTCAAGAGTCCATTAAACTAATTAGCGAGGAGCGACAAAGCGCCCTGAAAAAGCGTGACGCCTTGCAAGCCTATACCCGAGAACAACACGAGTTACTTCGAGATTTAGAGCGTACATATAGTGAACTTGCCGCCTGGATACAGAAACGTGACCGACTTGATGGTTACGAAGAACTTGACCTACTGCGCCGAGAACTCGATACCACGGGAAGTGAAATCGCCAAAATCGAAAAAGAACTGGCCGAACTTCTAAGGCAGCACGACCATAACCGCGGACTATTGGATTCGATTTTCTCTGGGATTGTGCGTTGTGTGCTTTCATCCGGCAACTACGATGGAAAAGTTGGCCTTGAAAACCGAGAATTGAGCTTTCGAATCACACATGGTCCAGCAATGACTGGTGAAGCCGTTGAAACGCTCTCCGTATTACTTGCCGATTTAAGTTGCTTGATTTACAGCTCTGTTATTAGAACGGCGCATTTACCGGGATTCCTTATGCACGATAGTCCTCGCGAAGCCGATCTCGGTATTCGGCTATACCGCAGTTTTATCCGCGCTGTCGCAAATCTTCAGGAAAACTTCGGCTCACCAGACTCTTGTCCTTTTCAGTATGTGATTACGACAACAACCTCTCCACCGCCGGAGCTAAATACAGACCAGTACGTCAAACTTCGTTTAAACGCGGCAAGAACCGAGGAACTTCTGCTCCGGGCTAACATAGCCATGCCACGCCAGCAGAATCAGAATGTGTCGCTTTGGGAGTAACATTTTGAAGCAGCTTCAAAAAACCCTTGACCTGATTGAAGGCCGAACACCGAACACCCAATTGTATTAGGAAAACGCCCGCACCGTTGAACTACGCGAGAACATTGAACGGAAGCATGATGAATTGCGAAGACTGCAGGAGTCCTATCACAAACATCTGGAATCCATCAACGAAATATATGATGCCTTAATCAAGAATGCGCTTTCAGACACCTACTCCGGAACCCTTCGCATGCCGAAGGGCGAACTGCAGTTTCACATCGAGGAGGCGACTGGTCTGTCGGGCGAGGCAGTCGAGACTCTGGCTTTAGTTTTGGCTGATGTGGCTGCGATGATGTGTTCATGCCGGGGAATTGGCCACCATCCGCGTTTCCTTTTACACGACAGCCCCCGCGAGGCCGACCTCGACCGGCACATTTATAGTCGCTACCTGCGATCCATGTGGATTTTGACCAATGAATATGGCGGTCAAGATAAAGCGCCCTTCCAATATATTGTGACTACGACTAGCAAGCCGCCTAAGGATCTGGAAGCGGCTATTTGCCTACGTCTCGAAGCTCACCCGGAAACCAAGATGCTATTTGGACGCCTTCTGCCCAATCCACCTACTAAAGAACAATTTGAACTTTTCGGTGAGGAAGATAAGATGTGATGAGAGAATTTCCGTTCTATCAGAGAACTGGATTTCCTCATAACATATATTTGGGCGCTATGATTATAACCTAACCACCGCTTGCACTTTAAGCAATAGCCGGGCCGCTGCCATTGCCAAATAAAGAGATCGGTTGTCGAAACAATCGAAAAGTGACGATTGATTATAGCAAAAACAAGAAGGAACCATAATAATTTACCGAGAAATGGTATGCAAATCTAATGTCTTATATTGATCCGCATAATATCCTGGCTGATGGAATATGGAAGCGCAAAGCGTGTTTACGGTAGAGCCTTTGACCGGTGTGTCGGCGTCTTATGTCGACAACATAGGGTTGCTCGGGGTGTTATGCTGACCAGTATAATCATTGTTAGACTACCATGAAAAAGTCGCCTCATAATGGCTTAGTGCACAAAACCTTTACGAATAAGAGAATAAGAAAAGAGGGTAGCTATGGACTTTACGATTTATGCGTTAAAGGGCAGTTCTGATTGGTTTGATATCATGCCTTCATTGAAGCTCGGAGAGGGGAGATTTGGATGGAGCTACATTGAATCCGCCGACCTGAGAAAACTGAAGCACAGGGTGGAGGCGATTAGCTGGGACAGCTTGTCAGATGAAGAGAAAGACTGTTATCAGTCATTTCTGCTTGATTTTAAATCCGACGATTATGTTGTTTACATCAATGTTCCCGAATGGGGTAAATGCACGATTGCACAAGTAACAGGCGAGTATCAATGGAAATTTGAGGATGAGGATTTTAACCATCGGTTTCCTGTCGACCCCAATACCATCTATGTTTTTAATAGAAACGACGCTTTAGTTCATCCTGCCCTACGTTCACGGCTCAAGCTTCAAGGACGTTGGTGGCGGATTTATTTGAAAGATGAATTCAATCAATTATTAGAGGCTTTAAAAAAAGGATTTACACCAACCCAGCGAACACCAGAAGCCAATCTTCGATTCTTGTCAAATGAAATACAGCCGTTTCTGCTAAATATCACACAGCACATTCATCATACTCACCCAAATTATGATTTTGAATGCTTGGTTGCTGAGGTATTCAAGAGAGTTCCAGGTGTTATAGATGTCCGGTGGCAAGGCGGTGCAGGCGACCATGGAGCTGATATTCTTGTAACCTTTGAAGATGGGTTGCCAATTCCTGGTTTAGAAAAACAATCGCTTTTAGTTGTGCAGGTCAAATCCTATAAAGGGGAACACTGGGATACCAAAACTGTTGAGGATATAAAGCGTGCATTTGAGCATTACCCGGAAGCAAATATGGGATTGATTATCTCGACGGCTAATTCGGTCACCACTGTAGTCGAAGAGGCATTGGACAAATTGAGGGAAGAATGCGGTAAACCAGTTGCTCTTTTGGTTGGACCTGAGGTTGCAGCGTTCTTGTTAAGATATGGAGCAAAATTACTGGCCTAAAAACCGCATTCACCGGGCTTAACAGCGCCAGTGATGCTGACGTTAGGTAGCAACACGACCGAGGTAGGATCTGTTGCCATATGAGGAGGTAGATGACCATCATGACACCAGCCTGGGAGATCCTTACAGGCGACCCAAATTTACTACTGCTAAAAGCCTTGATTTATGAGGTCGCCGAACTCTCATTAGCTGTAAAGCTTGATCTGTCGCGATACCCTTTTCTAGCCGATCTCGACTGGTTTGAGCGGGTCCTCCACCGTGTTTCCTCCACGTTCACGCTGATCGTTATCGGCCAAGTATCGGTGGGGAAGTCGTCCTTCATCAACTCCCTATTTGGTCGGAAGCTGCTGCTTCTTTCGGATAGGCCGACCGATGAAGTGTTGTCTGTTTTGCTTGCTGCGGATCAAGGTGAGCCTGAACATGCAGAGAAGATCCTGCGTGACGGTTTAGTTGAGCGCTTTGTGTCGCTTGACAAGGCGATGAGGTTCTTGCGCCAGCAGGACACCCCATCTGAGCAGCAGTTCAATTGCAGTGACGTACAGTTATACCTTCATAAGCTGGCCTTGTTTGCGACACATCCGGATCATTAACACACCAGGACTTGGTGACCGTCTCCAGGCGTTCGAGAAAGCTGCACTGCAGTAACTCCACGAAGATGAACTATCCCACCTGGTGTGTGTTACGACCATCGGATGTAAGCCTGAAAGCAGTAAAGTGTTGACATTGGAGAATCAATTTACCAGAAGTTTTCAATTCCGAGATTTGTTACAAGGTTTCGAAGATTAAATGGAACAGGCTAATGTTTGACACATGGCATTGAACTCCTGGCCACTTTATGCTTCTATTTTGAACTTCCGGCCAAGTTATGCTCCTAGGTAGCTAGGAAGAGGACCTAAAAAACGACCCCCAAAAAGGGTCGTTTTGGCCAAGTTATGCTTTAGGCCGTGGCCAAGTTATGGATAAAGTCACAATCAAGGCTTTTTGCATTTTTATATCACATGGAAGGACTAGACAGGGTTCCGCAAGGAACCCTTAGTTTTCGGGCGTTGCCCCACCTCGACACACCAATCGGCACACCAGCAGGCACACCAAAATAAAGACCCCGAAGCTCCGGATGATAAGGCTTAGGAGTCTTTTTTTTCGCCGAGGAGGTGGTAACGCTGTAATGGCACGGTCTGGTGGTCCCTGCGAGCTAAAATCGACTATAAGCCCAGGGGCCAAACATTTGTTTTTTTAATACGAAAATGAGAGTCGAAACCAAATACGTCTTTTATTTTTATGTTTTCAACGACAGCAAAACTTATTGCGTCAACATATGATAGCTTCTGGTCTTGAAATTGGCGCAAGATTACTTGCGCTTGAGTATCCAAAACTGGATCAGGGTAGATAATATTTAACCATTTAGAGGCAATGGAATCCTGAATAACATCTAAGAATTCTATAGCTGTTCTATAGTTAACATGGTATCTGAACCACGTATAGGTCTCTGATATTACAAGTAATGTTGTAATTAGTGTTGTTTTCTTGGTTAAAGAACTATAGTAATCAACGGCAATATCATGGTACTGGTCGTTTTTGCTAAATATAGCAATTAATGCAGCAGAATCGATAAAAAGTTTAGAGGGGGTCCTTGCCACCATATAAATCCTCCTTATACCGCTGAGAACCATTTTTAGGACCATTAACCTTTCCAATCAACCGAGAAAAAGGGTCGTTTGGACCGCCTCTTTTTTCATATTCAGGAACAGGAACGTTAAACATTTTAAATAGTTCTTCACGCTGACTGGGGGTTAGTTTACGTATTTCTTCAGCCAGGCGTTCAATGGCCATGTTGTATCACCTCAATGTTTTAATGATATTATACCATATCCTGTCAGCAGGAGCAATCCACTGCGGTGGGCTTCAATGCTGGCCGTTTTTTGTTTGTGAAAAAGTTTAGATTGGAGGGAAATAATGGATAAAGAAATGATATTCAAGATAAAGCCTAATAAGCCCAGGCGTGAGTTGTCACTACCGGCACTGGTTTTCCACCACGCGGACCACTGGATGAAGGTGCTGGGGCTTGAAGTATTTTCCGCCTGGTTGATGATTTACACCTGGTGTGACCGGCAAAAGTATCCTGAGGATAATATGTCGCATCACAAGGACATAAAAGAAGTGGCTACGGCTTTTAAGTGTGGGGTCAACAAAGCCCAAGAGATCATTAAAAAACTTTATGAATACGGGCTAGTTGACATTGTATAAGTTAAAAACAAATACGGCGGGTTTAAGAATATCTATTACTGGTATGAAATTCCTGTTTATGCTGACAGTATGTATTCTGAACTTCGAAAAGCACGCTCTTGGGAAGAAAGAAATTGGCACGGACAGGAACTGGCCAGGCTAAGGAAAGTCAAATCTGATTATCAGGTGGATGAGATCCTGTCCGGGAACGCAACGGAAGAAATCAAGAACCGTGCCGCGAAGGCACGGTTCGATGAAAGACTGGCCTTGCTCGGCCTGCTGTTGGAAAAGATAACGGAAGAGACGCGCGTCAGGATCGAGAAGGAAGATATGATCCTGGACTTGCTTGGTATCCTGAAAAATGTCAAAGCGGAGATGCTCGAAACCGCCGCCGAGCCCGTTGAGGTATTGGACGGATGGATCCGGCAGCAGAAAGGGGCGCTGGATTCCGGCAAAAAGGCGAAGTTCTTCTCTGACAGCAAGCTGTACGCGCTGAACCGGATCATTGTGATTCTCGGGGAAGAAATGAAGCAACTGCTGGAATCCGGCAAAAAGACGGACGGCGCGGCCGCTTTTCAGGTGCTCAGGAAAGATTTTGAGCAGCGAGTTGCGGATATGAAGAAAGAGTCGGAGCTCACGGGGAAGCGGCTCGATCATCTGTTCGTTTTCTGCGAGGAAGTCTTTTCCGAGGGACAGGAATTGCTGATTTTGGTAACTGAATTGACGATCAATGAATATGCAGCCAAATTCATCAGTCGGCATGGCTGCAGCCGATACTTCGCTCACAACAAAGAGTTGCTGTTCTATGAACGAAATCAGGAGATCATTTCCAAGTTGGATGAATTGGAATTTGTTTAGGCAGCGTATTCCCAGGAGAAAACCTGTTGGAGAATATATGCAAAATATATACGAAAGGACATGAGTGGAATGAAAGAGTTGTTTCAGAAAATGTATGAACAAATTTCATCAGGTCAAAGCGTTGTATTGGCCAACATAATTGCCAGCTCCGGCTCAACGCCGAGAGGCGCGGGAGCAATGATGATTGTATGCTCCAATGGAGAATCCTTTGGCACGATAGGCGGCGGAGCCGTAGAATATAAATCACAGCAGCTTGCAAGAGAAGTCATTTCCAACAAACAATCCTATTCCAAAGGTTTTATTCTTTCACCGAATCAAGTTGCCGACTTGGGGATGATTTGTGGCGGGAATGTCACTGTATATTTCCAATATTTTGAAGGCGGAGATGAGAAAAATATCGCTCTTCTGCAAAAAATTATAACGCTTTTTGATTTGAACTTAGATTCCTGGATCATTACGGATATCACGGATGAGGTGGCATGGAGTTTAGCTGTATATGTACAAAGCGAAGGGCTTTTCGGTTCCGAAAGTATAAAGACTGAGGAGATCTTGCCGTTGCTGGACAGCAAAAGTGTTTTGGCTGTAAAAAACGGCAGGAAATATTATATAGAACCTTTAGTCCGGGCAGGCAAGGTTTGCATATTTGGCGGTGGACATGTAGCGCAAGAACTGGTTCCTGTATTAGCCCATGTCGGGTTCCGTTGCGTGGTTATGGAAGACCGGCCGGAATTCGCGGATAAAAAAATATTCCCGCAGGCAGAAGCTACTTATCTGGGCGATTTTAACAATATCGGGGCAAGTGTTCAAATCGATCCAAAAGATTATGTCGTAATCATGACTAGAGGACATAAGCATGATTATACGGTGCTTGTACAGGCTTTACGTACGGATGCTTCCTATATAGGCATGATAGGAAGCAAAACAAAAGTAGCGGAGACGTGCAAAAGACTGGCTGTCGAGGAAAATTTTTCGCAAGACGATATTCAAAGGATCTATTCGCCGATTGGTTTGTATATTAAGGCGGAATCTCCGGCTGAAATTGCCATCAGTATTGCCGGCCAATTGATTGAAGTTCGTGCCGGCAAAAAATAAATACTTTGCTCCGGATACCGTCCACTCTTGGCTGTGGCGGCTATACCCTGAAAGGTTGTTGAGGGCTCCTGTTGCGGAGTTGTGATACCGCGCCGTAAGAAATAAACGAAATTAATGACAGCTAGGAAGAGGCTGCGAAATGGCCCAGACTCCGCCATTTTCACGGGAGCTTATATTTACATTACTGCCAAACACGCCAAAGTTAACCGCTTAATACTGCGGGTTTTTTAATTTCTTAGGCCGGGTAAAGCTTGACGTTAGTTCGATATCTAACTACAATATAAATATGAAACTTCTATCTGGAGGTAAAGAAAATGATTAAATTAGAGATTTCCAAAGAAGCCAGGGACTATATTCTAAATAACATTGATGCCATTACCGTGGAATCGATATCTATGGCCAGCTGCTGCGGCTACAGCAACGAGCCCGTTGTGTTTGAGTATAAGCCGTCCGCACCTGAGCATTATGAAGAAGTTATTGCCGGCGGGATTAAGGTCTATGTTTTTAAGGAGGGAGCTGTTGTTGCTCCAGGCGGGGCCAGGATCTGCCTGGCGGATAATAACTCCCCGTTTAAATGGCTGAATATCGAAGGGTTGAGATACAAGGATTATTTTGGGGGTATACCGGAATCTGATTAAAATTTAAAATGTATATTAAATACGGGGATATTAATTGGGGGCACCTGGCTAACCTGGCCGGCTGCCCCTTTTTTAGTCTGCATAAGGCGCTAAATTATAAGAGGGAGAATGAAAATAAAAATTTATCAAACATTGGAGGAGAATTGGTGTAATGGTTTAAAATAATTACCAAGACTATTAATTATGGGGGTAAATATGAAAACACCTCAGTGGATTAAAAAGCTTGGAGGTCATGCCGGTGAATTGTATGTAGCGGCAGAGCTGTCAAAAAGAGGCATTTCTAATTCTCTGCTTACCGAAAATTTTTCTCATGATGATATCCTGGCTGGAAACAAAGATGGTACAGAGTTATGTTATATTCAAGTTAAATCCTGTCATCCTGATCTGTCCCATGCGTTTATCCTAAAAGAATCCGAAGAAGGATGGGTTAATGCTCCGGACAATCAATTTGTAGTATTTGTTTGGTTGGGCTCGCCGAAAAAAAGTGAAAGCCCCAGGTTTTGGATAGCAACAAAAAAAGAGGTCGGGGAGGCTTGTATCAGGCAATATCACGGGACTAAAAATTGGGAGCGCAGGTTGACTATGGAGAAAGGCCTTAATCCTGCTTGGGAAAATAATTGGGATGTTTTTAAAAAGTACATGCCGTAGGTTTAAGGTGCCGGCAAGCACAGATTATTTTGCTGAAAGAGGAAATTCTGTAGAGATGTGATCCGCAGTTTTTATCTGGTTAATCCAAGTGAGCCGAATTAAAGATAAATTTTAGAAAAGGCAGAAACCACCCGGCAGGGCGGATTTTTAATAATTGAGGATAAATCTCAATATACTAATGACGATATGCAAAATATCCCCATGGGGATATTAAATCAGCTGTTGATAAAAAACACTTAGTAGTGATTTTTACTCATTAGAAATCATTAAAATGATAGAGCAAAACGACCCTGAGGACATAGTTCAAAGTGTGCTTGCGGCAAATCAACATTATTTTTATTACTATATTTGTTGTAACAAGCGCCTTGCTCTCCGGAGCAGGGCTTTTTTGTGAAGTTGCTTTTCTTAGATGGCTCTCTACTGCTTAAGCATAACATTGTCCTCTCCCGCCCGGCACCTTGGGCAGAGGGACCTGTTTTCTTCCCTGTCTCCTTCCGGCAGCGGCATGCCGCACAAAACACATTCACTTTGGCTTTTCCGCCTTTCCTGGGCGATCATCTCCTGTTGCCTTTTCAGGATTCTTCTTACGATATAATCCTGGTCACCCCTCCGTATGTTGATAAACCGGATGCCTACCAGAAAGCGCCCGCAGGCATTATTGGACGGGTTTTCCGACACCCATACGGCCTCACCAATAAGGTTCACTTTTTTACCGGGCGATACTTCAATATTGATGTTTATTTTATCCTTCTTCTTAAATTCCTGATCGGTGGCAAAAAGCAGTCCCCCGCCGCTGATGTTTATGGTCCTGGACCTTTTATATCGTTCAGTTTCATCCCTGGCGTAAAGAAAATACTGGTTGATGGGCAGGCGGATCCAGGCCCTTTGTTGTTCACCCCGGCTGCCGGCAGGCCTGAAATCGCTAATACCCCACGCTCCTTTAGGGTTTTGCTTTTCGGATCTTTTTTGGGCAAGCGCCCAAAAGATGACCAGTCCAAGCAGCAAGATGGTCAGCGCCAGGAAGGGCAGGAGGACCTGACGGTTGCTGGATTCCTGGTTAAGGATGGTTTCTTTAAAAGCCTGGGTAAGGTCCCACGCAGTATTGTCGGTATCACCAAAAGAAGGGACCGCCGGCAGCATTAGCGCCATCAGGATTAAAAAAACTGAGGCTGTGATGTAAAATATTCTTCTGTTTGAATACATACACTATCCCTGCCAATAATTTAATGTATAGTTATAGAATACTACGTTAAAGATTTTTTTGCATAAAAAGATTATTTTATAAACTAAAATGAAGGTGTATCAAATTAATTCATGGAAAATCTATGATAGTGAATTGTGAAGCAAACATAAAGGTGGTTTAATCATGGGCAAACCTCATAAAATCTGCGAACGGGTGTATATGGTGGGCGGTCCGGAGATAACGGACGGGAGGGATTGCTGTGTTTACCTGGTTGACGGAGCCAGCGAACTGGCGCTGGTAGACGCGGGGCTCGGCTATTCCTGTGAGAAAATAATGAATAACATAGAGAAACTCGGCCTGGATAAATCGTTGTTAAAAATTTTGGTCGCCACCCACGGACATATCGACCATATCGGTGGTCTTGGTTATTTTAAAGACACCGGCCTTAAAGTCGCCTGTCATGAACTGGAGCTGAATGCTGTTGCCGGGGGCAGGCCGGAACTGACGGCGGAGCGGTACTATGGTGTGAAATACAGGCCCGTGTCAGTCGATATAGTATTAAAAGGGGAGCTGCAGGAGATTGCTGTCGGGGACCTTACCCTGCGCTGCGTGCTCACTCCCGGCCATACTCCCGGCGGCATCAGCCCATACGTTGACGCCGGAGGAACCAGGGTTTTATTTGGCCAGGATATTCACGGGCCGTTTGACTCATCCTGGGGTTCAGACCGGAAAAAGTGGAAGAATTCGATGCAGTCCCTGCTTGCCTTGAAGGCCGACATACTTTGTGAAGGGCACTACGGTGTATACCAGCCTGCCGGGGAAGTGAAAGGGTACATAGAAACATACCTGAGACGCTACACCAGGTAGAAAACAAAACCCCATGGCTTTTCTGCCATGAGGTATTCCAAAAGGCTTTTTATAGAACTTCGCCCCTGAAAACCCACGGGCTTGTCCTGTGGGATGAAAAGGGCGGTCGCCCGTTTAGGGCGATAAGTGTCTTTACAAACAGACGTTCCCATGGTATAATATTCCTGTGCTCTTTGACAATCAGTATGGGGTTGCAGCAGGTCAAATGGTTTGCTGCATAAAACTGATTCCCGAAAGAGACTGGTGCTTTCAAGTAAGCACGTATCTACGTAGCCGCATGGTGAAGTAGTAGATGCCCATGGACCGGGCCAGGGCCAAGGCCCTGTAGCTCACGAGAGAGCGTAAGACCTTGCTTTGGCAGGGCAGCTTTCGTTGAAATGAGAAACCTTCGTGGAGAAGCCTCCGGGCTTGTCCCGGAGGAGGTTCACAAAAGCGCCGGTATGAATTTTGCCAGCAGGTACACATCACCGCTGCCGGCCACAATCCTGTGTTTCACGTTTTCAGGTACAACCAGGGAAACGCCGAGCTCACAGACTGTCTCTTTGCCGGCTATTTCGCCTTTCCCCACTCCGCCGACAATATTGATGAATTCCCATTTGCCGTCGTGGACATGCTCACCTATCTCAAAACCGTCTTGGATCCTGATCAAATGACAGCTGAACTTGCCGTCAGTCGAATCCCCCTTTACCAGGTGCTTCAAAAAGACACCTGTAAAGCTGGGATGCGGGTTCCACACAAGATCTGTAACGTTTAATTCTTTATCAGTGTACACTATTTTGCCTTCACTCAGTCCCTTGACAGTTTCGTTCACATTTAATACCTCCCGGTCTTATTTTTAACCACTTTTAAATTATATCACTTTTCACTCACGACTTGCTTTTTATTTCCTTTATATTTCTCAGCCCGGCTAAGGCCACCTGGCAGACGTAGTTTTGCGGCGGCCATTCCAGTTTAAAGCCGGCGCCGGCGAGAGTTTTGGTGATATCCACTCCCATTGCCTCAGGGCAGGTTGTGACATGATAACCCCGGTGTTCTCTCAAAAACGATGTGATTTCCTCCTTAAAGCTCTTTTTTTCTAATGCATGGCTGGAAAAAGCGTCGCTGCCGGCATGCAGAGGTATAACGTTAATAATCGCATACACCGGCTTGGTGAGGTCCATGAAATCTGAGAAGAGTGGCGCTCCGGGCGGGCAGCCCTTTTTCCTGCCGTAGTTGGGACAGCCGCCGGGGTGGCCGTGGTAAGGTTTTAAGCAATTGGCGCTGATTTGCCTGTCAATAACCGGATCAACCTTTAAGATCATATTATCACCTCACAACAGGCTGGTTTTTATCTTTTCTTTTTTAAAGATTATAACACTAAAAAGTCTATTGATTGCTTTGCCCGGAGACTGAAGTGAAAAAATGAAATAATTAAAATCGAATGATGTAAAAATGCCGGGCTATACTAAGGAAAAACACGGGGGTGTTGACATGCAACTAGAGCCCGGCGAGCGCTCCATCCTTTCTTATTTTCCTTCCAGCGAACAGGCCCAAAAGGCTGCAGCAGCCCTGAAAAGCGCGGGTGTGGGTGTGGTTCAGGTGGACCGGGTCTCACGCTACGGCGTGGAAATTGACGGGTACTATAACAATCCCATCAACAGGGCGGAGACCATCACCGGCCCGGTGCTGTACTCCACCAACAACAGGCTTGAGCAGAGCGCCGACAACAGGGTGCTACTGGGCGCCGACCCTTCAGTGAGCGGTTATGGCGCTGAAGAATACGGAGTGGGCGGCGGCAGGTCCTTTATGGTAACCGTGGTAACCAATGAAGGAAAACTGGACCAGGCGGTAGATATTATCAAGCAGAACGGCGGCATGGTTTAAATTTAATTTGGGGACATAGCTCGCCGTCAGTGATAGGCTCCAAATAGAGACGTGTCCCCATTCCTTGAACCGCTGCGCAATGAAGCAGCTTGTTGCAACACTATGGACTCAGGTTATCCTATATGTTGACAGTCTGCGCCCTGCTCTGTGCAGGGTTTTTTGTTGGTGTTTTTTATGTGTAGGTGCGAATTTATTCGCACATCGTAGCAATATCCTCAAACATCCCGGCGCTTTATACCTAGTACGGTTAAAATCGAACCTGCCTGCGTTGATCGCTGCCATTTGTTTTGCGCCAGTGAGGGGCGAGCCTTGCGGAGAGCTTGTATTTATAGCTTTTTTTGGATACAATGGTAGGGTACTAAAGACTTTGGTAAACACCCCCTGATGATTGGAGGTTTTAAATTTGAAGCGGGTGGTCAGCGTAAGCCTTGGCTCAACCAAACGTGACCATAAGGTGACTGTCGAACTCCTGGGGGAGGAGTTTGAGATTGCCAGGATGGGCACGGATGGTGATTTTAACCGGGCGCTGGAGTTATTGAGGGATCTTGACGGTAAGGTTGACGCGATCGGCCTGGGCGGCATTGATGTCTATCTTTTTGTCAAAGAGAAACGTTACGCCATCCAGGATGGCCTGAAATTGATGGATGCTGTGAAAACCACCCCGGTTGTTGACGGCAGCGGGCTGAAAAACACCCTGGAGCGGGAAGTGGTGCGGATTCTTGCCGCTGAAACCGGGTTGCTTAAAAAGGGCGCCAAGGTGCTGATGGTCAGTTCGGTGGACCGGTTTGGCATGGCTGAAGCCCTCGCGGAAATAGGCTGCGCCATGACTTTTGGCGACCTTATTTTTACCGCAGGCATTCCCTACCCGATTATGACCGTGGAGGAACTCGAAGAGATCGCCAACAAGCTCCTGCCCGAAATTACCAAGATGCCTTTTCACCTGGTTTACCCCACGGGTAAAAAGCAGGAGAGCCAGGATGAGGCCAAGGTCCAGAAATTCGCCCATTTTTATCACAACGCAGAGGTTATAGCGGGAGACTTCCACCTGATCCGCCGCTTTATGCCCTCCGGCATGCAGGGGCAAATTATTTTAACCAACACCACAACCAGTGATGATATTGAGTTCTTGAAGGAAAAAGGTGTGGGTACATTGGTGACCACTACCCCCGAGTATGGAGGGAGATCATTCGGCACCAACGTGATGGAAGCCGCGCTGGTGGCTATCCTGGGCAAGCAGTGGGACCAGATCTCCGCTCAGGACTACCTGGACCTTTTGCACAGGTTGAATTTCCGCCCGCGCGTAGTAACACTCCAAGCTTAAACTTTTTTCAGCAGCTTTATAGTCAGAAATTAGATAAAAGCCGCCAGGGAGGGTAAAGAATTGGCCACACAACAGGAGATTAAAGAAAGTCTAGAGACTTTTACCGAAAACTATAATAACAATGACCGTTTAAAAATAATGAACAGGGACTGGAACCGGGTGGTTGTAGTCAAGGCTACCGATGTTGATTCAGTACACACCTGGGTCCTGCAGGACGGCGTGCTGAAGCTAAAAGAGGGTGAGGCAGACGCCCCCGATTTAACCGTGATCTCAGACAGTGAAACACTGGCTGACGTTTTTTATGGTGACATTACACCGATAGAGCCGTATAATGACGGAACCCTGCGCATTATGGGCTCTGAGGACGATATCACCAGGCTCGATTTTATCTGCCTGATGATTTGGGGTGAATAAGTTTGCAGCTTAAAAGGGTACTCACCCTGCGTACAGTGGTCGCTACCAGCGCCGGCCTGACCCTGGCCAGTTCGTCTTTTGTGGCGGCTGTGCTGGTAGCCAATTACGTTTTGGGTGACACCGCCTGGATTGCCATATTGATCGGCGGGGCATTATGTTTTTTAGCTGCCGCCTGTTTTTCCGAATTAAACGGCCTGCTGCCAACCGCCGCAGGCATCCGCCTTTATTTCAGCCGGGCCTTCAACGATCAGGTCTCGCTGGTAATCTCACTGCTGTACATGCTGATCGTGGTGATCGGGGTAGTAGGGGTGGAAAGCTTTATCCTGTCCCAAGTGCTGAGTGAGGCTTTTCCTGCCATCCCGCCTTATCTCTGGATTGTGGTGATGCTCCTGCTGGTTACCGGGATGAACCTCAGGGGGATCAAGATGGCCGGCGTGTTTCAGGATGTGGTTACCTACAGCCTGATTGCCGTGATGCTTTTCATAGGCTTCTTTGCCCTGTATAAAGTTGGCTTTAAATTAAACGCGCCGCTGTCACCCGGCGGCGCCACCGGAATGATCCAGGCTGTGGCTGTGGGTGTGTTCCTGTTTGTGGGATTTGAGTGGGTGACACCGCTGGTGGAAGAAGTCACCCAGGTTAAGCAGATTTCCAGGGGTATGATGATTGCGCTGGGGATATTAAGTGTGGTCTACGCCGTCTTCACCGTGGCCATGACCGCTGTTGTGCCCAAGGCAACCCTGGTTGCCTCGCCCGCCCCCCAGCTGGTATTGGCCAGGACTGTCCTGGGTGATCTGGGCGCGTCAGTGATGATCTTAGTAATCCTGGCCACCTCCCTGAAAACTTTTAACGCCGGTATAATCAGTGTTTCCCGTTTCATGTACGCCTCCGCCAGGGAGCATGTGCTGCCTGCGGTTTTCAGTAAAATCAGCATGCGCTTTTTCACACCCTATGTGGCGATCATTACCCTCTTTTTTATCGGCCTGCTTGCAGCCGCTTTAACCATGTTGACCGGCAACTACGTGGTGCTGGTGGGTCTTGCCGCCGCGATGGAGTCCATCGTCTACACCCTGGCCGGTCTGGCTGTAATCAGTCTGCGCCGCAAAATGTCCGACCGGGAACGTCCATATTTAATTAAGGGGGGCTATCTGGTCCCGCTTCTGACCGCTTTGGTTTTCACCCTGCTGGCTGTTGCCGTGCTGGCATCGGATATCTCTGCTCTTTTGTACATAGCCGCCGCTTTTGTTGTGGTCCTGGTTTATGTTAATACCGCCGTGCCGCGCCTCAAAAAGAAATATGAGGCCCGTAAACCAGCCGCCAGACGCCGCCCGGCGCGCGCCCCGGAAGGTCTGGAGAGTAAATAGCGACACTTTTCCCTCTTGCTTTTCATTTTCTTATCTTTCCTCAATGTAATTGTGCCAATCTAGTTCATGAAAACTTAATT
The DNA here is from genome assembly GCF_004369225.1 of Pelotomaculum propionicicum. Lineage (GTDB taxonomy): Bacteria > Bacillota > Desulfotomaculia > Desulfotomaculales > Pelotomaculaceae > Pelotomaculum_B > Pelotomaculum_B propionicicum. Next base: position 7,837 of record NZ_QFFZ01000023.1, on the reverse strand, counting down.
TTTCCTGAAAATGCTGCTTTTGGGCGGTTCGGCGGGAACCGTTTGACCCAAACACCCGTCTAACAAAATAAGGGACAATCCTGCAAAATAATACAAGCTTTGGCCTGGCCGCCATTTATTCTTGCGTTTATTAAAGAGTGTAGATTTTTCCTTCGGTACTTTTTAATGAAACAAGAGGAATTGTCGGGTAGCTTGTAGAAATTTAAACTTAAGTTCCTTAAGTATTATATCCGTCAGTGGACGGAGGGGGGTTGAGAATGCACGTAAGATACCAATCATCTTTTGGCTTACCGGTAATACTGGCGTTTGCTCTGTTCCTTGGCTTCCTCCTGGCGTTTCCTCAACTTGTGTTTGCCGACACTGCCGTGGTGGCCTCCGATTCTGTCAATATCCGCACCGGCCCCGGCACGACTTATGACATTATTGCTCAGGCGAGTTCGGGCGACCGCCTCACTATTGTGTCTCAATCAGGCGACTGGTATTGTGTAAACCGGCCTTCCGGTCAAAATGGCTGGATCGCCGGCTGGCTGGTTAACGTTGAGCAGGCGGCCCAGGCTGCCGCGCCACAAAGCAGCGGCCAGGTTGCCGTGGTCAGCGGCAGTTCCGTAAATATCAGGAGCGGCCCTGATACCAGTTACGGCATAATTGCACAGGCTAACCTGGGGGACCGCCTGCCGGTCCTGGACAAATCAGGCGATTGGTATAAGGTGAGCCTCAGCAGCGGAGCTTCCGGTTGGGTAGCGGGTTGGCTGGTAGCTGTCGGCACACCTGTTGCAACAGCTCCCACACCAGTGAATACAACTCCTGCCGCGGGCTCGGGGTCAGCGGACAGCGGAAAAACAGCCGTCGTTACCGGCAGTGTTGTTAACGTAAGAAATGGGCCGGGTACCACCAACGCGGTGGTTGGCCAGGTAACACAGGGCCAAAGCCTGCCGGTGCTGGAACAGTCGGGTGACTGGGTCCGGGTCAAGCTGCCCGTCGGCAGCACAGGTTGGGTAGCCGGCTGGTTAGTTAGTGTCCAGTCTGCGCCTGTGACGACCCCGCAAACACCAACAACACCTGAGACGCCGGCCGGACAGACCGGCGGCGGAGCGTCCAGCGGGAGCAGCGGAAATACCAGCAGTCAATCAGCTCAGGCGCTTTCCTTGAAAGTCAACAACTCAGGCAACAAGACCAGCGCTGTTATTGAGGCCAACGCGCCGATAGTATACGACTCTTTCTCCCTCAATAACCCGTACCGCCTGGTCCTTGACTTAAAAGGGATTGCCATAGGGAATCTGCCGCTCAGCACCAGTGTTAATTCAAAAACTGTGCTTCAGGTGCGGACAGGCAGTTTCCAGAAGAACCCGGATGTCACCAGGGTGGTTTTTGACCTGTCCGGCGGAGCCCAGTACGTGGCCTCACTGTCCAGCGACAAGAAAACTTTAACCGTGGAGACCTATATTCCTGACATCAGCAACTCGTACACCGGCAAGGTTATAGCCATTGACCCCGGCCACGGCGGTCCAGACCCCGGAGCTGTGGGGAGTATGGGCACGAAGGAAAAAGACATTACAGTGGATATCGCCAAGAGGCTGGCGAAAATCCTGGAAGCCCGCGGAGCCAAGGTTATCTTGACCAGGACCGATGAAAAGACGGAAACTGATTTGTATCAAAGGACCGACAAGGCTAATAAAGCCAAAGCCGATGTTTTTGTGAGTATCCATATCAACGCCAATAACGACCGGTCTCTGGGCGGCACCAGCACCTATATTTACAGCGGCGCCGGCGATCCCAAACAGACCGCCAGGATTCAGGAAAGCAACAGGCTGGCGAACTACGTCCAGAAGGAACTGCTGAAAACCTTGGGCCTCAGGGATGTCGGCGTAAGGAGCGCTAACTTTGCGGTGCTGCGGACCAGCAATATGCCGGCGATACTGGCCGAACTGGCCTTTATCTCCAACTTGCCGGAAGAAAGGTATATGAACACCGACAATTTTAAAAACGGCGCCGCAGAGGCTATTGCCAGGGGCATCGGGCTCTATTTCTCTGAAAGAAGAAACGCGTAAGTTCATAATAACTTCAAAAGAGTACATCCCGTCTTTGTCAATGAGCAGAGGCGGGATTTTTTTGCGGGTAAAAAAGAGGAACACTTGTCCTGGCCAGGGAATATAAAGAAAATTGAACAGTATCATTTTTAAGATTTGTCCTCCCAAGGCGGGGGCATATTATAATTGCGGCTGTTTTGTATAGATGAATCTGGAAAGAAGTGAGAGATTGCTAAAGGTAGGTATTACCACAACCATACCGGTTGAAGTAATTTACGCCGCGGGCTGGACGCCTGTTGACCTGAACAATGTGTTTATCACAGATGAAAACCCCCAGGCGCTGGTAGAGGAAGCCGAGCTTGCCGGCTATCCCCGCAACCTGTGCGCCTGGATTAAGGGCATCTACAGCACCGTGTTGAAAAACAGCGACATACAGACCATTGTAGCGGTAACCCAGGGTGATTGCAGCAATACGCACGCCTTGATGGAAACCCTGCAAGAAGCTGGTATTAAAACAGTCCCCTTCGCTTTTCCCTACGACCGTGATTACGACCTGCTGCACCTGCAGATTGAAAAAATGATGAGTTTTTTCAATGTTTCCTGGCAGCAGGTGACAGAACAAAAAGAACGGTTAGACCGGGTCAGGCGAAAGGTGTGGGAACTGGACAGGCTGACCTGGGAGGAAAACCGGGTCGGGGGCTGGGAGAACCACCTGTACCAGATCTGCTGCAGTGACTTTAACAGCGACCCGGAAAAATTCGACGCGGAGCTGGATGAATTTTTGGCCGGAGCACGGCGCGCAGAGCCCCGCAGGGAAGACCTGCGGCTAGGGTATATCGGTGTGCCGCCGATCATGGGCGAAATATACGAATACCTGGAAGAGCGCGGCGCCCGGGTGGTATATAATGAGACTCAGAGGCAGTTTACCATGCCTTTTGAGACCGCTGACCTGGTGGAGCAATACCGCTTGTACACTTATCCCTACGGCATTTTCTTCCGTTTGGAGGATATCGGGCGGGAAATCGCCAGGCGGCAGCTCGACGGGATTATTCACTACGCCCAGAGCTTTTGCTACAGGCAGATTGAAGACCTGATTGTCAGGAACAGGCTCAGCCTGCCGGTGCTTACCCTGGAAGGCGACATGCCCAACAGGCTGGATGCCCGCACCAGGATGCGCCTGGATGTTTTTTTGGATATGTTGAGGTGACCTTGCAGATGTTTGCCGGAATTGACCTGGGCAGCCGCAGTGTGAAAGTTGCTTTAAGGGATGAACATAACACCCTGAAATTAGATAAGTTCGATACTATGGAGTTTTACCGTAAATACGGCGGGACATCAGGTGGGGAGTTCGCGCTGGATATTGAGGCCACAGGCCTGCCGGCTGCCGGTCAGACCATTACCGCGACCGGCTACGGCCGCCATACAGTGAAAGTAAAAGGGGCCAGGGTTATCCCGGAAATCAAGGCCCATGTGCTGGGCGCTATATGCCTCACCGGCCTGGCTGACTTCACCCTGCTGGACCTGGGCGGGCAGGACAGCAAGGTCGCCCTGGTGAGAGGAAACCGCATGGTGGATTTTATGACCAACGATAAATGTGCCGCAAGCACCGGCCGTTACCTGGAAAACATGGCGGCGGCTTTAAACATCAGCCTGGAAGAACTGAGCCGGCACCACCAGTCCCCGGCAGAACTGGTCTCGACCTGCGCCATCTTCGGGGAAAGCGAGCTGATCGGCAAGGTGGTGGAAGGTTATTCGGTTGCCTCTCTGGCTGCCGGGGTTAACCACAGTATTTTCAAGCGTATTTTACCCATGCTGGTTAAGCTGCCCAGTGAAAAAATCGTTTTCACAGGCGGGGTGGCTTACAACCAGGCCCTTGTGCAGATTATCAAAGATAACACGGCGGCCTCTGTGGTCGTTCCTGAAAACCCTGAATTTGCGGGAGCCATAGGCTGCTGCGCTGATGCCGGCGGCATCTGGCAGGCCGTTTAAAGAGTTTAAATGTTTGAGGTGAGTTTTCAGTGAAATTAACAGTTTTAGGGTGCTGGGCGCCATATCCCAGGGCCGGGGGCGCCTGCTCCGGCTACCTGATCCGGTCAGGCGGGCTGAATGTGCTTCTGGATGCCGGGAACGGTACACTGAGCGCGCTGATGCGTCTGATCGACTTCCGCATGCTGGATGCGGTGATTATCAGCCACTTGCACCATGACCACTACCTGGACCTGTTTTCCCTGCGGCACGCCATAGAAGGCGCCAGGCGTGACGGGAGCCGGGAAGCGCCTCTCAAACTGTTTGCCCCGTCTGAACCCGCGGCTGACTTCAAACTGCTGGCCGGTTATGAAAAGGCTTTTATTACCGCAGCGCTTGAAAGCCTGCCAGTTGAGAACACGCCAAAAGGTTTAAATGTACGGAGGCTTGAACTGGGAAGTTTGACTTTTCGCTTTGTGCCTGCGCTGCACCCCCTGCCGGGTTATTCAATTTCTATTGAGGACAATCACAAGCTGGTATTTTCCGGCGATAGCGCGCCTACCAAAGAGCTGACCGCCCTGGCTGAGGGTGCTGACCTTTTCCTTTGTGAGGCCAGCGGCCTGGACAGCGACACCGAAGCCATGCGGGGCATCCACCTGACCGCCCGCCAGGCGGGAGAAACAGCCCGTGAGGCGGGTGCTGAAAGGCTCCTGCTCACTCATTTCTGGCCTGAGTATGACCTTTCCCTGTTGAGCAAGCAAGCTGAGGAGGGTTTTAGCGGCGTAGTGTCGCTTGCCCGTGAAGGCGAAACACACCGGGTCTAGGTTCTGTGGAATTCACAGGAAATATTGCCGCCCGGGCGGTATTTATTATATAAATGAAAGGGGCCTGGATATGCCGAGAGTTGACGGAAGACAGCCGGACCAGCTGCGTCCGGTGCGCATAACCAGAAATTATATCAAACACGCCGAAGGCTCGGTGCTGATCGAGATGGGGGATACCAGAGTGATCTGCACCGCCTCGGTTGAAGAAAAGCCGCCGCTTTTTCTGAAAGGGGAGGGCAAGGGCTGGGTTACCGCTGAATACGGGATGCTTCCCCGCGCCACAGGTACCAGGACGCAAAGAGAGGCGGCCAGGGGCAAAGTTGGCGGCCGCACCTTCGAGATCCAGCGGCTGATCGGCCGTTCACTGCGGGCGGTGGTTGACCTTACAGCCCTGGGTGAGAGGACTGTCTGGCTTGATTGCGATGTAATCCAGGCTGACGGCGGCACCCGCACAGCGTCTATAACCGGCGCCTTTGTAGCGCTGGTGGACGCCCTGAACCATTTAAAGGGACAAGGCCTGCTCAGCCGCATACCTGTCACCGACTTTGTTGCGGCCACCAGTGTGGGCAGGCTGAAGGGCGGGTTGCTGCTGGACCTCTGCTACGTGGAGGATTCCTCCGCTGAAGTGGACATGAACATTGTAATGACGGGCTCGGGCCGGTTTGTCGAAGTGCAGGGCACAGGTGAGGAAGCTTCCTTTACCAGGCAGGAAATGAACATGATGATTGACCTGGCGGCACAGGGGATTAACCGGTTGATTTTTGCTCAAAAAGAAGCGCTTGGTGAAATTGCGTCATTTATTGGGGGGTGAGCGGAGTGAAGCTTGTACTGGCCACAAAAAACGAGGGTAAAATCAAGGAAATGACCGAATTGCTGGCCGGGCAGGATATTGAGATCCTATCACTGGCTGATTTTCCTGAGATAGAAGAGATCGTCGAGGACGGGGAAACCTTCAGAGAAAACGCCATTATCAAAGCTACCGAAGTATGTATGCAGACAGGACTGCCCACGCTGGCGGATGATTCAGGCCTTGAGGTTGATTGCCTGGAAGGCCTGCCGGGAGTCTATTCGGCCCGTTTTGCCGGCGAGGAAAGAGACAACAGCGCCAACAAGAAGAAGCTGCTGGAGCTTTTGGAGGGTGTCCCGGCCGAGGAGCGCACGGCCCGCTTCAAATGTATCATCGCTGTCGCCGACACCGACTGTTTTGTTTACATATCGGAGGGAACCTGTGAGGGGTTGATCACTTCCGAAGAGCGCGGTGACGGCGGCTTTGGCTATGACCCTCTTTTTTACCTGCCGGAGTATGATAAGACCTTTGCGGAGCTTGACCTCGAAACAAAAAATAAAATCAGCCACCGGGGCAAGGCGCTGGCCGGAGTCTTGGACATCCTGTCCGATTTGAAAAAGATGATGGAGGAAGAGGAAGAGTGACGCGGCCCTTCCGTGTAATAGTTTTCAGCGACAGCCACGGCCGTTTGGAGTATGCCTTCAAGGCGCTTCAAGAAACCGGGCGGGTAGACCTGGTGCTGCATGCCGGCGACCTTTACCGGGACGCTGTCGCACTGGCTGAGGCGACCGGACTGCCGGTCAAGGCTGTACTTGGCAACTGTGACAAAATAGATGTAGGGCCGGAAGAGCAGTTGATTGACCTGGCCGGGCGCCGCATCCTGCTTACCCACGGCCATATTGGCTGGGGCAAGCACTGGCCTGATAAAATACTTGAACGCGCCAGGGAAGCAGGAGCGGAAGCCATTGTTTTCGGCCACACCCACATGGCTGAAAACGTAAAAGAGGACGGTGTTTTGTTTTTCAACCCCGGCAGCATCGGCAAACCACGCGACCAGGCGCGGCCCAGCTACGGAGTCCTGGAAATCAGCGAGGATGGCATTGAGGCCGCAATCCACCGTGTTTAACAATAATTGGGCTCGCCTGCGGCTAAAATAACTTTGACTCCGGTCTCCTTTTTGGTTATAATATTAATTGCTTCAAAAAAGATAATTCTTAAGCGGGTGTAGCTCAATGGTAGAGCGTCGGCCTTCCAAGCCGATTACGAGGGTTCGATTCCCTTCACCCGCTCCATATTTGTCCCAGTAGCTCAGCCGGATAGAGCAACGGACTTCTAATCCGTAGGCCGGGGGTTCGAATCCCTCCTGGGACGCCAGTAATATCAACGCCTCCGGGGTTTAACCCGAAGGCGATTTTTGGTTAAAGGGGAACAAAGAGGGAATAAAAAATTTTATCTTACTTTCCTGATTGTTCTTTCTGCTTTTTAGTCCCTAATCCAGGGGCAGATGTATTTTCCTTGGAGGGAGATGAGCACGGTGCTGGCCAGAACAACCCTATTATTAAAAGCCTGGCCTGAACGGTACCTTGCCCTAGGTCGGAGCCGGTGCACGAAGCGGAGCGCACGAACGAAAGCCTAGTAACCAGGTGTAAGGCGGGAAAGGTGTGCAGCTGCACGCCCAGAACCTAAAGCTGGGTAGTTTAATAAGGCCGGGGGTTAAAATTTAAGCGCCCAAGGGCTAGCAGATCAGCTGCATCTGCAGCGATTACCGCCGGCGCGGCATGCACTGCAAACATATCTCGGCGGTGGCGCTGTGTGAACTTGGCGCAGCGGCGCAGACCCGCAGCGAAAGGGAGGATGTTGCCGAGGTGGAGCTGTGGCGGGTGCTGTAGCTCTTTTTGGTCGTTTAATAAAAGTATGATTTTGACATTACCCTATTCAATAGGGTATAATATAACAGAAGGTGTTTTCATGACTAGAGAATTTGTGGTTTTGCCGGAGTTCGAAAAGTGCTGGCGCCAATGCGGCTTAGACGATGAAGATTTAAGAGAACTTGAAGTTTACCTGTGTTTAAATCCTGAGAGCGGAGAAGTCATACCGGGAACCGGTGCGGTTCAAACCCCTAATTTTAGAGTCTACTCCCTTATTCTCTTGTTTACATAGAATTAAAGGTATTTTTGACTAGAACAATCTCTCCACTTTAACCTGTTGCCACGACCTGTCCGGCAAGCCTTGAC
>NZ_QFFZ01000022.1 GCF_004369225.1 Pelotomaculum propionicicum | reverse complement strand
TATATAGGTATTATACTACAATACACAACAATATACAACACTAAAATCCAAAAATATTGACATTAAAATAGCCCGTAATATCGGGCTTAAAGAAATGTTTTCTAGTTATTTAGTTGCAAAACAACGGCGGTGTTGGACCTGTTGTGGCGGGAGATGAAGTTGAGGTGGAAATCGAAGGGATTGGTGTCCTAAACAACGGGGTCAGAAGTAATATGAGGCGGTTTTAGCCCTAATTCTTGAAATAAGAGACAATTTCAAAGATTATGGCTCTTAGCCTCAAAATTTTGTTGACAAGATTAGATATTATGCTAAAATTGAACTTGGTTGGAATTAACCGATCCTTTAATTGCATTAAGGGTTTGTTAATTCCAAAAAATATGTCTAAAAAAGGAGGCAGATAAATGAAACATTTGGGCCGCCATGTGTTGGCTGAAATTTGTGGATGTGAATTTAATATTCTCAATGACATCAAAAAGGTAGAGGAGCTTATGGTTAACGCGGCGTTATCCGCGGGAGCCGAGGTAAGAGAATGTGTTTTCCATAAATTTAGCCCTCAAGGGGTTAGCGGGGTTGTAGTAATCTCTGAATCGCACCTTGCTATCCATACCTGGCCGGAACTGGGTTATGCAGCTGTAGATGTGTTCACCTGCGGTGAAAAAGTAAATCCCTGGGACGCTTGCAATTACCTGTCTGACCACTTCTGCGCCAAACACATGATAGCTAAAGAGTTAAAACGGGGCATGATGCCTGAAAGTTACCTGAAGGAAGCGGTAAATATATAGGGGGGATATTTATTAGTACCAACAGAATAAGAAATTAGTGAGCCCTGCACTGTATGAATGAGCAGGGCTCGCTAATTTCTTACACGGATTCTGAAGCTGGCATTAACAGTTATAACTTTGTTTGCGGGAGGAAAAAGTTCGGTTCTACCGAATATAATAAAGGTCAGGTAAAGGGGGGCCAAATATGTTAAGCAGTATTATTCAACCAATTGAAAAAGAAATTACAGCTGTTAACAATCAAATTGAGAAGCATTTGCTGATCAAGTCAGGCAATCTCAAATCCTTTGCCCACCTGGAATTCCCCCCCTTGAACAAGTCCATCAGGCCGGCCTTATTGATTCTTACCGCCAGGCTTTTCGGCTGCAACCCGGAAAAAGCTGTGCCTATGGGCTGTGTTATCCAATTTATTTATATGGCCTCAAAGGTTCATGCTGCGATTTCTGAAAAAGATTCCGATTATATACGCGGCAATACCGATCCCAGGGATGGTTCACAGTTCCCCGTACTGGTCGGTGATTATCTGTATGGCAAGTTTTTCTATTTTCTCTGCAGGGACGGCCAACTCAACTTTTTAGGCACATTGTCTGAATTAGTGTGCACCATTCATGAAGGGGGCATATTAAGCAAGAAAAGTGAAGGGCAAGACCCGCGAGAGATTATACGAAAAGAGACTGCTGAGCTTTTTGCCGTCAGCTGCTGGCTGGGCGCCAGTTTAGCCGGAGCGACAGAGCGGGAACAGGAATCTATGAGACGCTTTGGCTTGAATTTTGGTATGGCTTACGGCCTGCTGGAACAGGGTGGCCCTGCCGGCTATGTGACTTCCTATTGCAAAGAGGCGCTGGCACACCTGGCCGGCATACCCGCCCGGGCGGATAAGTCTGTATTTGAACAAATCGTGCAGAAACTATCAGGCTCAGGCCTTGCCGCCACGCGGATGGTGATCTGAGAAATGAGCCGTGGGAAATGGGACGTGAGACGTTGTAGGTGCGAATTTATTCGCACTGTTTATGTAGATATAGGCAGATATCCTACTAGTGAGAGGTAAGGTACGATGGCTTTTAAGGATTTAGGTTCTTATATCGCTGAGTTAGAAAAGAGAGGGCTGCTGAAAAGGATCAAGACAGAGGTGGACGCCAACCTGGAAATCACTGAAATCAGTGACCGGGTTGTCAAGGCAGGCGGCCCGGCACTTTTGTTTGAAAACGTTAAGAATTATACAATGCCTGTTGCGACCAACCTTTTTGGAACTTTGGAGAGGATGGAATTAGCGCTTGGTGTGACTGATCTGGACCAGATCGGCGATGAACTTCTGGCGATCATCCAGCCCGACGAAATGCCTGCCACATTTTTGGACAAGATCAAGACTCTGCCCAAACTGGCCCGGCTGTCATCATTTCTTCCCAGGAACGTTAAGACCGGGCCTTGTAAAGAGGTAATCAATAAAAACAATCCTTCCCTGGCTAATATTCCGGTTTTAAAATGCTGGCCTGATGACGGCGGCCCATTTATCACACTGCCCCTGGTGTTCACAAAGGACCCTGAGACAGGCCGGCGCAATGTGGGTATGTACAGGATGCAGGTCTATGATGAAATCACTACCGGCATGCACTGGCATATCCATAAAGACGGGGCTGAGCACTACCGCAGGAGACAGGACCAAAACAGGGGCAGGATGGACGTGGCAGTTGCTGTCGGCGCCGACCCGGCGGTGATTTTTTCCGCTACCGCGCCGCTCCCCGCGGGCATTGATGAAATGCTTTTCGCCGGCTTCCTGCGCAAGGAACCGGTAGAGATGGTAAAATGTGAAACAGTCGACCTGGAAGTGCCAGCCCAGGCTGAAATCATTCTTGAGGGTTATGTGGAGCCCGGCGAGACAAGGCTTGAGGGTCCTTTTGGCGACCATACAGGCTATTATTCACTGGCTGACATGTATCCTGTTTTTCACCTGACCTGCGTGACACACAGGAAAGCCCCGGTTTATCCCGCTACAATCGTTGGCAGGCCTCCTATGGAAGACGCCTTTATCGGCAAGGCCACCGAACGCATCTTTTTGCCCCTGCTGAAACTTCAGCTGCCTGAGGTGCTGGACATCAACATGCCGCCTGAGGGTGTGTTTCACAATTGTGTGATCGTGTCAATTAAAAAACGCTATCCCGGCCAGGCCAAAAAGGTAATGGCGGCGCTCTGGGGAATGGGCCTGATGATGCTGGCCAAACTGATCATTGTGGTGGATGAAGACGTGGATGTGCAAAACCTTTCGGAAGTAATGTGGCGGGTGTTCAACAATATTGACGCCAAACGGGATGTTATGATGGTTGACGGGCCGCTGGACGCCCTGGACCATTCCTCTCCCATGCCGCACCTGGGCAGCAAGATGGGTATCGACGCCACCCGCAAATGGGCTGCTGAGGGACATGCGCGGGAATGGCCCGAAGATATAATAATGAGTGAAGAAGTGAAAAAGCTGGTTGATGCAAAGTGGGGTAAGTATGGTATTTAAGAAGGTAAGAATTTTTCTTGAAATGATTAAGTTTGAGCATACCATATTCGCCCTGCCGTTTGCTTATGTTGGTGCGTTTCTTACTGAAAAGGGGATGCCTGAGTGGCGCGGGCTGCTCTGGATTACCCTGGCTATGGTGGGAGCACGCACCGCCGCCATGTCACTGAACCGGATCATTGACCGTCATATTGACGCCAGAAACCCGCGCACGGCAGGGAGGGCACTGCCTAAAGGGCTGCTGAGTGTAGCGGAGGTCTGGATTTATGTTTTTCTCTCTTTCACTCTCCTGTTATATGCCGCCCACCAGCTCAGCCCGCTAGCTTTCCGGCTGTTTCCTGTCGCCGTGCTGGTCCTCTCGACTTATTCTTTTATGAAGCGTTTTTCCTGGACCTGTCACCTGTTTTTAGGGGCGGCCCTGGGGCTGGCGCCCCTGGGCAGCTGGATTGCCCTGACCAATAAGTTTGACCTGGCGCCGGTGCTGATTGCTTTTGGAGTAATGTTCTGGGTGGCCGGTTTTGATATTATTTACGCCTGTGATGATTATGATTTTGACCGTAGGGAAGGAGTATACTCCATTCCTGCCCGGTTTGGGATTAAAAATGCCCTGCTGATTTCAACTGCATTTCATGTTGTAGCCCCGCTTCTTTTTCTGGCCTCCGGCCTGGTTTTGCATCTTGGAATTTTCTATCTGGTGGGTTTAGGTATAGCCATAATAATACTTTTCCGCCAGCATACGCTGGTACGTCCAGACGACCTGTCGCGGGCCGGGGTGGCCTTTTTCAACATGAACGGAGTTTTAAGCATTGTTATTTTTATTTTCACAATTTTAGATGTGTTATATCCTTCGCACCTATTCTAACTAACAGATACCGTAATAGTATTTAAAAAGGCGGGACGGGTACTTTTACAGCGGGATTTCTTGTCGGTATTATTGAGGAGGGATCTGGTGGTCGGAATACGCATGGGGAGAGTAGACTGCATTAACTGCCTGCCGGTATATCACGCCCTGGAAGAGGGACTGCTGTCCCTGCCGGCCGAACTGGTCAGGGGGCCGGCAAACAGGTTGAACAGGCTTTTCTTTTCTGGAAAACTTAATATTACTTTGATGTCCTCCATTGATTATGCCCGCAATGCGGAACGCTGCCTGATACTGCCCGATTTGTCCATCTGCTCGGACGGGCGTGCGGGGGATTTCTTGTTGTTCAGCAAGGTTCCGGTGACTGAACTGGAAGGGAAAAAAGTCTTTCTTAGCAGGTCTTCAGCTGACAGCGTCACTTTGCTGAAAGTCCTTTTAGACCACTACTACCAGGTTGATGTCCAGTATAAAACCACTTCCGCTGGTATAGACAGGATGATGGCCAAGGCTGACGGGGCGTTTCTGGTTGGGTCTGAAGCGATGCTCGCCCGCCTGTGGATTGAGGATGCCGGCCTGCCATACTTTGTTACTGATCTTGGCGAGGCCTGGCAGCAGTTTAGCGGGGAGAAGCCTGTTTGCGCGTTATGGGTGGTTGGGACAGAGTATGCCGGCAGCAATGCCCAGGCAGTTGAGCTTGTCTGCAAGACCCTGATTCAGGCCAGGCAGGCCGGGCTGAGCCGGATGCCTGAAATAATAGACAGGGCTCAAAAGGAATACGGCCTGCCCCGCCATCTTATAGAAGAATATTTTAATGCCACAACCTATAACTTTGATGCGGAAAACAAGAGAGCGCTGCTCACCTTTTACGACTATGCTTATAAAAGCGGGTTAGTCGATGATAGGGTCAAAATCCGCATCTGGGGCGAGTAATACGCTTGAAACAAAAACTACAGGACAGGCGGAGAACTCTGATTTTAAAACCCTAAAAGTTTGTAGACCGCGTCGTCAACAACAACCTGTCCCTTTAACCCGTTTTCCTCTCTCAGTTTTTTCACTGCTTTTTCGGTGCCCTGTCCCCAAAAGCCATCAGGATTCCATTTCAGGTAACCAAGCCTCTTTAAAACTCTTTGCACTTCCAGGACATCAGGCCCCTTGTCACCCAGCTTCAGAACAGCAGGAGGAGTACCTGGCGCCCCGAAAGGGGTCCCGACAATGATTACAGGTGTGCCGTTTTCAACCATCGGAAATACTTCCTCAACATCGTTGTTGAACATCCTGATGCAGCCATGGCTGGCGAAGCTCCCTATGCTGTGGGTGGCATAGGTTCCATGAATCCCGTACATGCCATATGGGATATCCAGACCCAGCCACCTGGTACCCAATATTTCCGCCGGCTTAATATCTTTGCTTACAATCTCCCAGTTGCCGACTGGAGTGGGAGTTTCGTATTTACCCATGGCAACCGGGTACTGGCGCAAAGGTTCCGTGCCGTCAAACAGAGTTAAGGTCAGTCTGTCCATATCGATTATAATCTTGACTCTTTCCGGCACTGTGGCCGGGTCAACGTCAGGATTTAAACCCACATAGGCAAAAGCCGTATTTGTGGCAAAACATACTGAGAAGAGCAAAAAAGCAGCGGCAATAGTCAGGCGCATATTAAACAAAAGAAATTCCCCCGTTACATTATTTATTTCTATTCTCCCTCTTTGAATGCCCCCTTATCCTATATATTTGAAGCTCACGAAAAAAAGCCCCGGCCGGATCGGCACAGGGCTCTTTAATTTTTATGATGATTGTGTAGTTGGCTCAGTAAAGATAAAACAAATGGACAGGATTAACAGGATTTTAGAAAATTGACAGGATTGTAAAATCAAATTTTTATTTAAAATTCTTATTTACAAAAATTTTTTCAAGCTAACATTAAAGGTTTCAATGCTAAAGGAATAATCATTATAAGTCTGCATTTATTTATAAAATCCTGTAAATCCTTATAATCCTGTAAATCCTGTCAATTTGTTTATTGACAGAAGACTTACAAGACAATCTTAAAATGTTACTGAGTAAAAGGAATAATCATATTTTTTATTACATTTCTCTGGCGTACGCAACTGCGTTTTTAAATATGGCAAACCCGTGCGGTACAGTATTGCCGGGCATCCTGCGCCAGTTAGGGTGCTGGGTCCTTTCCACATAGCGCTCCGGGTGGGGCATCATACCCATGATGCGGCCTGTAGTGTCGCACAGGCCGGCCAGGGCATTGAGCGATCCGTTGGGGTTGGCCGGGTAAAGAACTGTTGGGCTGTTGTCGTTTCCCACATAGCGGAAAACAACCTGGCCCCGGTTCTCAATCTCCTGCAGCGTATCCCTGTCAGTGTAAAATTTACCCTCGCCATGAGCTACCTGTACACTGATCACGCTGCCCTCCAGGTTTTTGGTGAAGACACAGTTGGTATGTTCAACCAGCAGGTTGGTCCAGCGGCATTCAAAATGGCTGCTGTCGTTAAACATCAGAGTGGTGGATATTTCACCAAGTTTGCGGTCCGGCAGGAGGCCGGTCCGGACGAGCACCTGGAAACCGTTGCAGATGCCGATAATCAGCTTGCCGGAGTCAACAAAAGCACTTAACTGGTCTTTTAAAAAGGAGGTCAGCTCCACAGCCAAAATTTTGCCCGAGTGGACGTCGTCCCCGTACGAAAAACCGCCGGGTAGGGCAAGAATATGGTAGGAAGACAATTTTTCTTCCCCGCTCCTGAGCTGGTTGACATGGACCATACTGCAAGCGGCGCCGGCCTTTTCAAAAGCGTAGAAGGTTTCCTCATCGCAGTTGATCCCGTCCGTCCTGAGTACACAAACACCTGGCTTTTTCATTAACGGAAAACCTCCTTCATCGGCCGCTGCCAGGCCTGTTTCAAATCATCAAGGCGCAGGCTGAACAACAAATCACCAGATCTTGTCGCGCTGATTTCACACGCATCAATAGTCTCACCAATTTTAGTACAGGGAACCTGACCAAAAATCAAACCCGGGTTCGCCCCGGCGGGCAGTTCTGCCAGGAAGCAGCCTGCTGTTTCGTTAAAAAAGAACTGCTCAGCCTGCTCGCCGCCCGGCACAGTAATTTTGGCCCCCAGGCCGCCTCCAAAACACATTTCCGCGAGAGCCGCGGCCAGGCCTCCTTCGCTGATATCGTGGCAGGCCTGAAGGATGCCGGAGGCCGCGGCTTTATGCACAGCTGTGAAAACTTCGTTCAGCAAAGACGGGTTGAGTTTGGGCAGGTTATTACCTGTGTACCCCAGTATTTGATAATAGACACTGCCGGCCATTTCGGCTGTGTTTCTGAAACCTACCAGAACTATCTGGCTGCCCGCCTTTTTGAAATCAGTGGATACAGTAAGGCTGACGTCCTGAATACGGCCAAATGCCGATACACACAGGACAGGCGGTATTTTTATGACCGAGCCGTCCTTGCCGCGGTAAGTGCTGGAGAGGCTGTCCTTACCGGATATAAAAGGCATGCCGGTCGCGCTGGAAAAGTCAACGCAGGCATCGACAGCCAGGTCGAGCGCTCCCAGCAGTTCTTCGTCCGGGAAGGGCCAGATAAAGTTATCGATCAAAACCATCTCACGGTGGTCAGCGCCCGCGGCGACCGCGTTGGCAACAGCTTCCGCCGCTGCCCAAAGGCTGCCGAAATACGGGTCGATCTGGTTTAAAACAGGGTTGAGGCCGTGCGATATGACCATACCATATGTCCTGCCCAGCAGCGGGGTTAATATGACGGCATCGTTCGGGCCGTCCCAGTTAACGCCGGCATAGGGCGGCAGCGCGCTTGTTCCCTGCACGCCGTGGTCATAAAGCCTGACTATGGGCTCCTTGGAGCAGACATTCAACTGGCTGAGAACTCTTTGGAACAGGCTGTTCCAGTCAGATGCCGGCTCAATTTCAGGCTCCGCAAAGGATGGCTTTTGCCAGGCGGCCTTCATTATCCGCTGGGGCAGGCCGTCATGTAAAAACTCCATTGACAGGCGCATTACTTCCCGGTCATGGTAAGTGGCTGAGAAGTACCCGTCGCCGGTGAATTCACCCAGGACTGTGGCTTCAACGTTATAACCCCGGCAGATCTCAAACAGGCGGCCTGCGTTTTCAGGCGCCACCGCCAGAACCATCCTTTCCTGGCTTTCAGACAGCAGTATCTCCCAGGGCGCAAGCCCGGGATATTTTAAAGGCGCCCGGTCCAGGGCAATACGCGCTCCTGTTTCAGAGCCCATTTCACCTACCGCGGAGGCGAACCCGCCCGCCCCGCAATCAGTTATGGCCCTGATCAGCCCATCTTCCCTGGCGGTCAGGATCGCGTCAAACATGCGCTTTTCTTCTATAGGGTGCCCGATTTGCACCGCGCTGGCATTAACTTCAATAGTCCTGTCAGTCATCTCACCGCTTGAGAAAGTGGCGCCGTGGATACCATCACGCCCGGTCCGCCCGCCCATGGCAACAACCAGGTCGCCGGGTTGAGGCTGGCCTTTGCGGCAGGCCTGGGCCGGCAGTATACCGTAGGCGCCGACAATAACCGTAGGCTTGGCGCGAAAATCACTGTGAAAATGGACTGACCCGTTATTGGTAGGGATGCCCATGCGGTTGCCATAGTCCCTGACGCCCGCTACCACCCGCCTTAGCAGGTAGTGGGGGTGCAGGCAGCCTGGCGGTATTTCCGTTTCCGGCAGGTCCGGCGGCGCAAAACAAAACATATCTGTCGAAGCTATTACCTTGGCGCCAAGCCCGGTGCCGGCAATATCGCGAAAGACGCCGCCGCTCCCGGTCATTGCCCCGCCGTAAGGTTCTATGGCGGAAGGAGAATTGTGGGTTTCCACCTTGCCGCAAATGGCCATTCCTTCGTAAAAATCCATCACACCGGAATTATCCACAAAGGCTGATAAGACCAGCGGGTGACCTAATTTTTCAGTTGTATCTCTCAGCCTTTTTAAAAGAGGTCTTTTCTCTTTCCCGTCTACAATGAGCTTGGCCTTAAAAGTTTTGTGGCCGCAGTGCTCAGACCAGGTTTGGGCGATAATCTCTATTTCGCAGTCAGTGGGGTCCCTGCCGAGGAGGTTAAAGTGGTTTTGTATAACCTTCATTTCCTGTAAATTTAAGAATAGCTTGTCCCGGCTAAGCTCCAGCAGTTGATCATCATTCATGTCCCGCAGCGGCACAACCGTGGTTTGGCCGGGCGTACCCTGGATCAGCAGGGTCGCGGGGCTTTCTTTTACCACATATTCAACAGTGGCGTTAACAAGCAGGCTGTTGATGATGCGATCAATGTCGGACTGGCTGATCCTGTGCCCATAAAAAGCATACTGCCAGGCTGAATCTGCAGCGAGCAGGCCGTTTATGCCCAAATCAGAAGCTGATTTCAGTAAAGAAGCGGCCTCCGGGTTCATCACGCCGGGCTTGTAGGCCACCTCCAGTACAAAGGGAGCGTCACTGAATACCGGTTTGTTTACCGAAAAAAACTCAAAAACATCCTCGGCAAGCAGTTTTTCAGCGAGTAAAACCGCCTGCTCCTCTTGGACGCCTTCAAAACGGAAAACACGGGCGGTTTTTACTTTTTCCACACTTTTAATACCCAGGGCCTGGTTTATTTCGTAGAGGACTTCCTCGCCCTTACTGTCGGGGATACCGTCTTTTGCTATCACCCGCACCTCTTGGATCATCCTTTAACCTCCTTCAAAAACTGCAATGGTACCTAAAACATATAAATGCGGCAGGAGCGTTTATGAGGTTTAAAATATTCAAAACATTTTGTTGTGTTTTACTTCTATTATTATATATAACGCGGGGTTCTTTGCAAAGGTATCTTCACGCGGCTAGACAGGGAGTGCGCGTCATCTTTGGGTAACTCTTGCTTTTGACTAAATGCTGCCATATAATTTAAAAAAGTTAAAGTCGAAAAAAATTTGTATTGGAGGCTATATGGGCAACCCGTCGCGTGAAAGTAAATTGAGGCTTTTGCCTTCAGTAGATGAAGTGCTCAGGCATGAAGATATTTTAGAGCTCCTGGCCAGGTCACCCCGTGGGGTTGTAGTTGAGGCTGTACGCGAAGCTCTGAATGATAAGCGGTCGGAGATTTTATCCGGAGAGGCGCCGGAGAACCTTACAGCGGAAGAGTCTGAATATCTTGCGCTGGTTGTTAAAAAAACCGTTGACGCTGTGCAGCTTTCAGTCCGGCCTAAACTCCGGCGGGTGATCAACGCCACGGGTGTGGTGCTGCACACCAACCTGGGACGCTCCCTTCTGAGTGAGCGGGCCAGCAGGGCTGTCAGTGAGGTTGCCGCCAACTATTCAAACCTGGAGCTGGATTTGGACACCGGCAGGAGGGGGTCGCGGTACGCGCCGCTGGAGCCTTTAATAGCTTCACTCACAGGGGCTGAGGCTGCGCTGGTGGTAAACAACAACGCGGCGGCGGTCCTCCTGGCCTTAAGCACTATGGCCGCCGGCCGGGAGGTTATTGTGTCAAGGGGGCAGCTGGTGGAAATAGGCGGTTCATTCAGGGTGCCGGAGGTAATGGCGCAGAGCGGTGCGCGCTTGGTGGAGGTCGGCGCCACCAATAAAACTTATCCGGAAGATTATGTCAAGGCCATAAGCGGGGAAACAGCACTGTTGCTACATGTCCACACCAGCAATTACCGGATCATAGGATTTACAAGAGAAACTACTGTAAGTGAACTGGTTGAGATTGGCCGACAATTTTCCCTGCCGGTCATGTCTGACCTGGGCAGCGGCTTCCTGGTCGATCTCAGCGGTTACGGGCTGCCCCCGGAACCAACGGTACAAGAGGTTGTAAAGGCCGGTCCTGATGTGGTCACTTTCAGCGGCGACAAACTGCTTGGCGGCCCGCAGGCTGGTATTATCGCCGGTAAAAAGCATTTCATTGAAAAAATGAAAAAAAATCCTCTCACCAGGGCTGTACGCATTGATAAAATGACAGCGGCGGCTCTGGAAGCAACTTTGCGGGAGTATTTGGATGAGGCCGCTGCTATTAAAGAAATTCCTACTTTAAAGATGCTGACCTTGCCGGTGGACGAATTGGAACAAAAAGCCAATGAATTGTCAGCTGTTTTGCAAAGCAGAACTGGAGAAAAAGCGGAGATCAAGGTGGAAAGGGGAATCTCGGCAGTAGGCGGCGGAGCTATGCCGCTGGCGGATTTGCCGACGGCGGTAGTGGCGGTATCCCCTCTGGCAATGAGCGCGGGAGACCTGCAGGCCGGGCTGCGGCAAGGGCTGCCGGCAGTGCTGGGCAGAGTCCAGGAGGACAGGCTCCTGTTGGATGTACGCACGATAGGACACCACGAGTTTATATTGCTGGCCGAAGCCGTGCAGGAAGTATTAAACAAATAAACGGGAGGCGCCGGATCTGAAACACCTTATAATTGGCACGGCGGGTCACGTTGACCACGGTAAAACAGCCCTGATCAGGGCTATGACCGGGGTTGACACCGACCGCTTAAAAGAAGAAAAAGAGCGGGGCATATCGATAGAGCTGGGCTTTGCTTCACTTACCCTGCCCAGCGGGCGCAGCGCCGGCATCGTTGACGTGCCCGGGCATGAAAGGTTTATCAAAAACATGCTGGCCGGCGCGGGTGGTTTTGACCTGGTGCTGCTGGTAATTGCCGCGGACGAAGGGGTAATGCCGCAGACCCGGGAGCACCTTGACATCATCCAGCTTCTCCAGGTGAAAAAAGGAGTTGTGGTGTTGACCAAGTGCGACCTGGTGGATGAGGAATGGCTTGGCCTGGTTAAAGAAGACGTCAGTGATTTTTTAAAGGACACGGTTTTGGCTGACGCGCCTGTTATCACAGTTTCAGCAGTAACAGGCGAGGGCATCCCGTTATTGCTGGAAGCCATAGATCGAATTGCCGAAGAAACCCAGCCCCGGGTTAGTATCGGTCTGCCAAGGCTGCCGGTGGACAGGGTGTTTTCCATAACCGGCTTTGGTACGGTAGTGACAGGGACTCTTAACTCTGGCTCCCTCCATACCGGTGAAGTCGTTGAGGTGCAGCCTCAGGGGCTGACATCAAGAGTGCGCTCGATCCAGGTGCACGGTCAAAAAGTGGACGAGGCACAGGCAGGTCAAAGGGTTGCGGTAAACCTGGCCGGGCTTGAAGTTGAACAAATAGAGCGGGGCAGTGTGGTGGTGGGGCCCAAAGGGGTCATACCCTCGACTCGGTTGGACGTAAGGCTCCTGCTTTTAGAAAGCGCTGTCCGGACACTGAAGAACAGAGCCAGGGTGCGTTTTTACCTTGGCACCAGGGAAACTCTGGGGCGGGTGGTCCTCCTGGACAGGGAGGAACTGGCGCCGGGCTCGCTGGCTTACGCCCAAATAGAATTGGAAGAGGCTACAGTAGCGTCCAAAGGCGACCGTTTTGTGATACGTTCTTATTCACCGATGCGCACCATAGGCGGGGGGACTGTGATCGACCCCTTGCCCAGGCGTAAGCACAAGCGCTTTCGCCAGGATGTGCTGGGCGCCCTGGAAACCCGCGAGAGAGGCACGCCGTCTGAGATCTTGGAGCACTATCTCCAGGGCTCACCGGACCTGCCCGTACCCGCTGTTGTGGCCGCGGGCACGGGCCTGCAAGAAAAAGAAGTAGAGGAAGCAGCAGCCGAACTGGCCCGGGACAACAAAATTAAACAAATCACAGGGGAAGGGAAAACTTACCTGATCTCAATAGATGTTTACACCCGCTGGGCTGATCAGATCAAAGACCTGCTCGCTTCCTACCACAGTGAATTTCCCTTAAGAGAGGGCTACCCGAAAGAGGAACTGCGCTCCAGGAGATTTCAGGCCATCAACAACAAGGCTTTTCAGCTTTTGCTGCTGGAAATGGAAAGGGACGGTTTTCTGCTGGTAATGCCGCAGTCTGTCGCTCTTAAGTCTTTTAAACCCGGTCCTGATCATAATCTGGATACAACCATACAGAGAATCAGAGGGATGATGAAGGAAGCTGTTTTTCAGCCACCATCCTGGACTGATTTAACCAAGTCAGCCGGTCTTAGTGAAGCTTCCGGCGCCGAGCTGCTGCAATTTCTGCTGCGGACAGGAGAACTGGTAAAGATCACCGAGGACTTATATTTTCTAAAAGTAATTTTGGATGAGGCGAAGGAAAAAGTCATAGGTTACCTGCGCGAGAAAGGAGAAATCACCGTGGGCGAAGTGCGCGACCT
Source organism: Pelotomaculum propionicicum (assembly GCF_004369225.1). Classification (GTDB taxonomy): domain Bacteria; phylum Bacillota; class Desulfotomaculia; order Desulfotomaculales; family Pelotomaculaceae; genus Pelotomaculum_B; species Pelotomaculum_B propionicicum. The sequence goes on along the minus strand of NZ_QFFZ01000022.1, from coordinate 43,067 downwards.
GCTGCAAACCTCACGCAAGTACGCCCTGCCCCTGCTTGAATATTTCGACCGCGAAAAACTGACCCGCCGGGTAGGAGATAAACGCCTGCCGGGACGAGCTATTTAGTCAGGCATTTGTGGAGTAATAAGCTATTATGTGGGCTGGTTATTGTAGGTGCGAATTTATTCGCACAATGTTACAATGACTCCAAACAAGTTCGGCGCTAAAGCGCCTTGTTCGATTGAAATCGAACCTGCATAGCTGGTGCTTTATCTTCTACTTTAAAAACCCAAACCCACCAGCAGAGCCATGACCAAAGCGAAGCAGGTAGAAATATTAATCATTCTTTTTTCCCTGATCGTAATTGATTTCACACAAAACGGGTCAGTGGTTACGGACAGGTAGGCACATAACAATGATGGTACTATGGCCAGATAGAAAATTGTTTTAAAGAAAAAGCCACCTGCGGCGCCCGCCAGCGCCGCAAGGAAGAAGTATACTGCCGGCACCAGCCGGACTGCGTCCGGCCCCCATTTCTTATAAACAAAAGCGGGGGTGGTAATTTTAGCTGGTGTGGCCATAAGGTCAGCCCCTATGTCGGGAAGGTGGTGCTGCATAATCCAGCCGAGTGTCAGCAGGCCGTGGATTGTACCAGCGGTGACAACCTGCCAGTTGAGGGCGCCGGTAAGAATGTAAAAGGAGCCTGTGGTACAGGCTAAAAATCCGGGAAACAATGCCAGCCATTCACCCATTAAAGGTCTGTACGCCAGCCTGAAAGGCGGTATCGAGTAGGCCAGGCTGGACCATAGCCCGGCCAGCAAGAAAAAAAGAACGTAATAGCCCCGCAGGCTGTTAAAGTACAAGCTCGCCATCAGCGGCAACAGTATTCCTGCCAGCGCGGCCAGCCGCAGTTTCCTTTCATCTAAAAGACCATCTTCAATAACACCAGCCCCGCCTGATAATATGCCGGGACTTAACTTGTCTGTGCCGGAACGCCAGTCCTGTAATTCGTTATAGGCGTGGCCGGTGACGCTGTGCAACGTCAGTCCCGCCGCAAAAATCAGCGCGGCATGTTTCAGGTTAAACACAGCAAAACCTTTTGCCCCCAAGGCGAGGCCGAAACCAAGGGCGAAAGAGCCAACCGTTGAAGCTATGACAGGCATTATTCTTAATATCCTGATCAGCCCTGTAACTTCAGGTTTCAGCACAAAGCCATTCAATATCAACATTCCCTTGTTTTAATAAACTCAAGCAGAGCATTTAAACTGTCTCTGGCGGCCCCGCCCGGCAGAGTCGCAAGTACACGCCCGGCCAGACAGGTGTAACGCTCTGCCACAACAGCCGTATACGAAAGCGATCCGGCATCCCGCATGGCGTCGACAATATATTCAATACTGGCCGGATGCAGGTCGCGTTTTTCGATTAAGCCGCGTATTGTACTATTGGCCGGGCTGTTGGCCAGGACATGGATCACTGGCAGGGTAAGTAAGCCTTGGGTTATGTCCTGCCCGACCGGCTTACCCAGGGTGTTTGAGTTTCCCTTGAAGTCCAGCAGGTCATCAGTAATCTGAAATGATATTCCAGCGTGAAGGCCGAATTTTTCTAAAGCAAAGACAGTTTTCGCCGGCGCCCCGGCCAGGAGAGCGCCAAGTTTACAGCAGCAGGCGAGGAAAGATCCAGACTTTTTCAAAGTGCGCCGGAGATAGCTTTTCTCATCAATTGCGCAGTTAAAAAGATCTTTTTGTTGAGCAAATTCTGCCTGGATCATGTCTTTTAAGACTGCCGCAAGGTTTTGCAGCGCGGTTTGCCCCAAGCCAGATGATCTTTCAAGAAAAGTGGCGTAAAGGTAATCCCCGACCAGCAGGGCAGTGCTCTCACCGAACACTTTGTTAAAGGTGTCTTCACCACGGCGGCTTTGCGCCTGATCAATAATGTCATCATGCAACAGGGTTGCCTGGTGGAGTGTTTCAACTGCTGCAGCGAGCCTGGTGACTTTGCCGCAAGGACCTTTGCCAAAGCAAGAGGAGAGTAAGACCAGGGCTGGACGCAGCCTCTTACCGCCCTTCGGGAACGGCCGAAGATCCGGTATTTCACAAACCCCGGCAATTTCTTTTTCAAGGTCTGCTAATTCCTTTCTTATGGGCTTGTAAGTCAAATCCAGCCACAAGCTATTGTTCTCAAACGGTAAAAATTGCTGTTGTTCGGCGGTATTTTGCATAATATCTATATTGTGCCGGATATTCCAATCACTATGCGATATAATATGAGATTTTTCAGGGGGAGGAGATCCTCAGACAAGATGGACAGCTGCCACAGGGTGCACATATTTTAAACTTGACCGGCATACTTTTCTAAAATAACAGGTATAGATTCAAAAATGAGACTATCTCGAATTATTTTAAAGGAAGGATGGTTAAAGGATATGCCTTTCCGCACTGTTGTTTTGCGAAAAAAGAACGGTCTGTTTTTATTGTTTTTTTTATTGCTTTTTTTGTTTGTTTACCGGACTGTCGCGGCACGTTATGAGGAGCGTTCCATTGCTGCCCTGTCCTGGGTGCTTGCCAGTAAGCTGATAGTGGTTGATCCCGGGCACGGGGGAGAGGACCCTGGGGCGCCTGGCCACTCTGGTGTCCATGAAAAAGATATTGTCCTGGAGGTTTCTAAAAAACTGGCCGAAACCTTGCGCCAGTCTGGCGCTCAGGTGCTGCTCACAAGAGAAAGTGACCGTGATTTAAGCGATCAAGACTTACAAAACCTGTATAAAATAAAGGTCCAGGACCTGACCCGCCGGGTGGAGTTAGCTAATAATAATAACGCCGACCTTTTTGTCAGCATCCATGTAAACAGCTTCCCGGACAGGCGGGAGAACGGCGCGCAGACTTTTTCCCAGCCAGGCTCGGAAGAGAGCAGAAAACTGGCTGTAGCCATACAAGAGGAACTAAACCGTTTTCTGGAAAATCCCGGACGTGAACCTAAGCAGGTAGATTATTTTGCCAACAGGATGACAAAAATGCCCAGTGTCATCGTGGAAATAGGGTTTATCAGCAATCCACAGGAGGAAGAATTAATGCTGGATCCCGTTTACCAGAATAAAATTGCCTGGGCCATTCACGCCGGTATAGCCCGTTACCTGGCCCGGGCCAACGGAGTCGATAAATAGGCGATTTTGTTTTAAAGTAGACAAAGAGAAAAACTCGGTGTTATGATATTTTAAACAGGTTAAAAGAGAAAGAGGTGCTTATAAATGCCCAACCAACAAGCACTAATCGCGCCGCAGGAACTTTTGATTATAGGTGCTGCGGTAAAAACCGGTATTATAGAACAACTATCCGCGAAGCCCATGACCATTGACGAATTGGCCCTGGCCATAGGTGCGGACAGCAGGGCGCTATGGGTGGTTACTGAAGCGCTGGAGGCGCTGGGATACCTGTCAAAGGACGGAAACATGCTCCGGCTTAGCGAAGAAGCCCTGGACATGTTATACAATACGGAATCTCCCAATTTCACAGGTTTTTCTTTTATGCACCGCTATAATGTCACAAACTCCTGGACCCACCTGCCTGAAGTGATCAAATCAGGTCAACCCAGTCCACGGGAGGACGCTGCCGAGAACACCAAATATTTTATGGCGGCGATGGGACACAGCGCGAAAGAGCATGCCCGGGCTGTTGCAGGGTTCTGCCTGACTGGTTTGGGGGACAGTCCAAAGGTGCTGGATATCGGCGGGGGCCCGCTGACTTATGCCAGAGCTTTCGCGGCAGGCGGCGCCAGGGTCACCGTGCAGGACCTGCCCAATGTTGTTGACTATATGTCGAAGTTTTTAAATGAGGATGAAAATATTGAAATGTTTCCCGGTGATTTTAACGTGGTCCTGTCGCCTGATGTTTTTGACCTGGCCTTCCTGGGCAACATCTGCCATATATTCGGCGAGCGAGAAAACAGGGAGCTTTTCAAAAAGGTGGCTGCTGTTCTTAAGACTGGCGGCAAGATTACCATTGTGGATTTTGTCAGGGGTACCACGGCGATGGCTGCTGTTTTTGGCGTCAACATGCTGGTTAACACTAAAAACGGCGGTACCTGGACTTTAAATGAGTATGGCGCATGGCTGGGCGATGCCGGTTTCAGCAGCCCGGAACTTAATGAGGTCGGCGGCAGGCAGATCTTAACGGCATGGAAGAAATAATACGGAGATCTTTTTGTGCATAGTTATAACGCCCGGGGAAAACATATAGCTAAGAGAGGGAAAGGGGGCGTTTAACATGTTGTCTTACAGGACCATTGCCGGTTTTGGCGCGGCTGCGCTGGCGTTTATAGCTTTGTCAAAAATAAGCCGGCATTACAGGAACCGCGGCGGCGAATCAGCTGGCTACTCCAGAAAAGTGGCCGGCAGGATGGAAGGGATTATCCGAAGGAGAAGAAATATAAATATAGATTTAACAAATGATGTAATTTAATGAAATAATAATGAAGAAAAGACCACTTAAGTGGTCTTTTCTGTCGTATAATACATATATACAAAATAGGAGGTTAGTACTATGTCCATTTTGGGAATGATTATAGCCATTATTTTCATGGCAGCAGGAGTTATCGGCACACTTCTGCCGGCGTTGCCCGGAGCGCCTTTGATCTGGCTGGGCATGTTTTTTTATGGACTGCTGGTAAAGTTCCACAACCTCCCGTGGACATTTTTTCTTGGTCAGGGTTTAGCGGTGGCATTAATATTTCTGATCGATTACCTGGCTGGTGTGTGGGGAGTCAACCGCTACGGCGGTTCGCGGGAGTCTGCCTGGGGCAGTGTAATCGGCGGGCTGGTTGGTGTAATAATACTCGGTCCCTTCGGCCTGATCTTCGGGCCGTTTATCGGGGCTGTGGCAGGGGAGCTTTATAACAAGCGGCCGCTTGAAAAAGCTTTCCGGGTCGGCATGGGCACGATTATCGGGTTTATGGGCGGAGTTATTCTTAAGCTGTCTATAGAGGCAGTTATGATCATATGGTTTTTCATCGCCGTGTCGAGATAATACTGAGACAAAAGAACAGCCAAGTCCAAGTATGATGAAAATACAGCGCCCCGCGGTATAAAACCCGGGGCGCTCAGGCTGTCGACAAATATTGATAACACTAAGTCCATGATGTTGAAAACCAACTGAGCGTCCCGGGTTATCAAGCCCGGGACACAGTATTTTTCTTTTAATAGAATCAGGTCAGGAGATCATGCCCATCTCCTGGGCCAGTGTTTTAAAAGCCGGCAGGGAGTTAATAATGATCTGCTTATCGATGCAGTAAGAGATCCGGAAGTAGCCGGGTGCTCCGAAGCCGCTGCCCGGCACCAGCAGGATATTATGTTTTTGCGCGGCCATGACAAATTCCACATCATCTGGGATAGGGGAGGCGGGAAACAGGTAAAACGCGCCCTGCGGCTTTACCATCTTGAAACCATATGCGGTGAGGCTGTTATATAGAAGATCTCTTTTATCCTGGTACATGCCAATGTCCACGCTCTCCCGCTGCAGGCCGGTCACAATACGCTGCATCAGTGCTGGCGCGTTCACAAAACCAAGAGTACGGTTGCAGAAAACCAAACCCTCCATCAATAGCAAGGGATCCTCTACCAGCGGTGAAAAGGCGATATATCCTATGCGCTCACCGGGCAGGGCCAGGTCCTTGCTGTGGGAAGTCACTACGATACTGTTTTTGATATACTTAAAAACACTGGGCACTGTTATGCCGTCGTATACTATTTTAGCGTAAGGCTCATCCGAAATGACGAAGACAGGATTTCCCAGTTCCGTCTCTTTGGCCGCAATTGCTTTTCCGAGCTCTTCCAGGGAAGCACTGTCATAAACCACACCCGTAGGGTTGTTGGGACTATTGATAATGATCGCCCTGGTCCGGGAAGTGATAGCCTGGCTGATGGCGTTGTTGTCCAGTTGGAATTCGGATGTTGTGGGCACCTCTTTGACAACACCGCCATGGTTGTCTATATAGAATTTGTATTCAACAAAGTAAGGTGACAGGATGATCACCTCGTCGCCCGGGTCCAGAAGGGTTTTTAAGACCACATTCAACCCTCCGCCGGCGCCGCAGGTCATGACAATATTATTCTTGTCAAAAGGCAGTGCGGTTTGCTCAGCCAGCACTTCAGCAATTGCCTGGCGGGTTTCGGGATAACCGGCGTTGCTCATATAGCGGTGCATCCCCGGGACCGGCTCTAAGGCCAGCCTTTTCAACTCTTTTTTAAAGGCTGCGGGAGGCTCTGCATCAGGGTTGCCAAGGGTAAAGTCGTATACTTTATCGTTGCCGTATATCTTTCTAAGACGTTCCCCTTCTTCAAACATTTTACGAATCCAAGAGGCCTTGGCCAGAAATTTTTGAATATTGCCGGATATTACCAATTAAACTCACTCCTAACCAATGAATAATTACCACTGTTCGTATCTTACATCATTTCAAAAAAAATTCAAGCTGTAAAGTTCTTATTTATCTAGGGCCCGGCAAAGAGCGACATAACCTTGCAATAAAACCCCCTGGATAATAATTATAAGGCCAATTATAATAAAAAAGCCGGCGGATAATACAGCAACAAGGGGAGATTAAATGGTGAAATTATCTTGTGTCACTCCCGACGGTCAGGTTACGATCCCGCGCTCTATTATGAAAACTCTGGGGATAAACCACGGAAATGACATATTAATTGAAGTTGAAAACGGACGCCTGATTTTAAAGAAAATTGAAATTGCCTATGAAGATAATTGTGAAGATTTGATTTACAAAGTCGGGTAAGCGGGGTTCTATGATTGATTGAGTACAAAAAGCGGTTCTGTGAGCCGCTTTTTACTATAATGGTAATAGTTCCCAATAATGATTATAAATGATAAATAACTAATAGCCTTATACCAAACATTTTTTATTCGTTATTACGTTTTAAATCTTTCAGACAGTAGTATACATTAAAATAAAAAGGAATGATTCGGGATGCCGCTGTCTGTCGTGGAAATAGTTTGGTTTTGGGAAGGGTTGGATGGCCCTGTGCTGGTGGGATGGGGCAATTTAACAGGGGAAAAACCGGATTTGGTTGCTGCGGCAGGTCAAAACCTGTATCTTTTCAATCCATCCAACGCGGGATATGCTCTTACCCAGACAGTTAAGGTCAGGTCTGAGGCGCTGAGTCTTGCTGTGGGATTGTCAGCGGCGCCACCGCAGTTTATCGTATTGGGCCTTGAAGACAGACTGGTTGTATACGGATTAAGACAGGGTGTGCTGACTGAATTATGGGAGACTGAGCCGGAAGCAGGCGCCCGTTTTGTTGACCTCAACCTGGCGGATATAGACGGTGATGGCCGGCAAGAAGTCATAGCCGCCGCCGCAGGCAGGGACGCGCTTTATATATACAGGCAGGTTGAAGGAACAGCCGCTGCGCCGCAGCTTGAGATCCTGGCAATCAGGATCTTGCCAGGTCCGGCCCAGAAAGTGACTACTGTGCCTGGCCCCGCTGGGAGTTTACCGCTGATTATTGCAGCTTACAAAAACGACAGTACCTCTGGTTTGCTTACGCTGACTTATACGGAAAGGGGACTAATGGAGGGGCCGGCTCTGGAGAGCCTGCCCGCGCAAGTAACCTCTATGGCCGCCGGTGATCTTAGAAGGGAGCCGGGGGAGGAACTGGCCTGGGGAGGCGCAGACGGCTCGGTGCGCATAATGGAGGTCAGCCAGCTGGCAACACTGCTGACCACCAATAATTTAGGAAGCAGCATACCTGCTTTAATAGCAGGCCGCCTGGCGGGAGAAAATACAGTTACGCTGGTTGCAGGTACCCCGGAGGGTTACCTGTTTGGTTTTCCCTCACCGGTTGAAAGCAGTTCCCCGGACTGGGCGGTACGGGTGGCCCGTCCGGTAAACAGCATGTCATTGAGCAGCGAAGGCCTATTGGGTATAGGCACCGCTGACGGAGGGCTTCAGGTCTGGCTGCTGTCCGGGACAGTAAAATGAATTGCGATGGATGAACCTTGACACTTGTATTGACACCTGGAAAACCTGCAGGTATACTTTAACATTGTAAGCATGACCCAGTGAATCATACAGAGGAGGTAATAGATTTGAAGTTAAGGTTGGGCTTGCCTAAAGGAAGCCTGCAGGAAGCCACTTTTAATTTGTTTAAACAGGCCGGGTTTGATTTTACTATTCGCTCGCGTTCATATTTTCCGGCAGTTAACGATCCCGAACTGGAAGTAGTTTTAATGCGGGCACAGGAAATCCCCCGCTATGTCAATGAAGGGGTGCTTGACGCCGGCATCAGCGGGCTGGATTGGATTTTGGAGAATGAAGCGGACGTGGTAGAGGTAGCCGATCTGGTTTATGCCAAAAGCACCTCCAACCCCATCCGGCTGGTAATTGCTGTGGCCAAAGACAGCAATATAAAAGAAGTCTCAGATCTTAAGGGTAAAAGAATTGCCACGGAATTGGTAAGGGTAACACAAAAATACCTGAAAGAAAACGGTGTTGAAGCTTCTGTGGAGTTTTCTTACGGTGCTACTGAAGTAAAGGTGCCTGATTTGGTTGATGCTATAGCTGATATTACCGAAACCGGCAGTTCAATAAAAGCAAACAATTTGCGCATTATAGCCACCATTCTGGAGTCAACCACCAGGTTTCACGCCAATAAGGATGCCTGGGCAGACCCCTGGAAAAGGGAGAAGCTGCAAAATATGGCGGTCCTTCTTCAGGGCGCGCTCAGAGCCAGGTCCAAGGTCGGCCTGAAGATGAATGTGCCTGGTGACAACCTTGATAAAATACTCGATGTTTTACCTGCGATGAAGCAGCCAACGGTCTCACAGCTGGTTCACAGCGACTGGGTGGCGGTTGAGGTAATCCTTGATGAAAAACAGGTGCGTGACCTTATCCCAGCCTTAAAGAAGGCCGGCGCGCAGGACATAATAGAGTACCCCCTGAAAAAAGTTATACCGTAGTAAGACAGGCGCTGTGAAAACCACAGCGCTTTTTAGATCCTCTGCAGCAGCTTTCTTAAAATCATCTGCCAGTTTAGATTACGGTAAAATAGTGGAGCAGAGGTTATCAATCTCTTAATCAGCCAGCGCAAAATATTAAGCTGCATCCGCAATTTTAAAATATTGATATTTATAACAGCTCCTCCTCCTTTTGTTTCATTTTATTCCAGCTTGAAGAACAGCGTGCCGGGCATAATGTTAAGTAAAGAAAATATGAGGAGTGTTCCATAGATGGAAAGACTGGATATTGCTATTATCGGCTGTGGCCCGGCAGGGCTTTCCGCCGCAGTGAACGCGGGGATCAGGAAAAGGTCTGTGGCTCTTTTGGGAGGAGAGTTATGTGCGCCAAAGCTGCAGCAGTCAACACTGGTGAATAACTACCTGGGCCTGCCTGAAATAAACGGGCGGGAACTGCGTGATAAGTTTTTGGATCACGCGCGAAAGGCCGGTATCCCCGTGCACCAGGTCAGAGTTACTTCAGTTCAGGAGAACGGGGAAGGTGGATTTACAGTTTCAGCAGGCGCCAAGTTGTTTGAAGCGAGGGCTCTTGTCCTTGCTACCGGTGTTACAGTGCAAAATCTGATAAAAGGAGAAAAAGAATATGCGGGGAAGGGAGTGGGTTACTGCGCCACCTGCGACGGCCCGCTGTACCGGGGAAAAAACGTGGCTGTTATTGCTTATACCAGGGAGGGTATAGAAGACGCCAATTTTTTAGCGGAGATTTGCAGCAGGGTCTATTTGATTGCCGGGGGCGGTCTTTCGACTGAGGGTTTAAAACCAGAAGTTGAAGTAATAGAAGCCGGATCCGTGCAGGGGATTACAGGCAACGGTTTTGTTTCGGGCGTAAAAATTGAAGGGAAAAATTTACCTGTGGACGGTGTTTTTATTTACAGGGAGACTTATTTGCCCGATCGGCTGGTGCCCGGTTTAACGGTAATTGATAATCACATTCAGGTTGACCGGGCTTTTGCGACCAATATCAAAGGTATCTATGCGGCCGGCGACTGCACAGGAAAGCCTTACCAGCTGGCCAAGGCGGTGGGCGAGGGACAAATTGCCGCATTAAACGCGGTAAAATTCCTGGAGCGGTAACTCCTGCAATGGGCTGATTTGAAATAAATTACTTATATTGGAAGGATAATTTCGGCTGGCGTCAAATAGTCTATACGAGGAGTGATACTTGTGGAAGACTACAAAATGCCAGGCTCACTGCCGCCTGAATACCAGGAAAACGCGCTGTTTTTAATGGTGCAAAGCCCCAGAGTACTGTATGCCTATTGGGAGTTGTCGCCGGGATTAAAAAACACTTTTAGTGAAAAAAAGAGAATTCAGATCAGGCTGAACATCGAAGGAAAAGGCATTTGTCAGATCTGTGATATTGACCTTTTGAAAAAGAGCTATTATTTTGAAAACATACAGCCCGGACTGACTTATAATTGTGAAATCGGCACCTTAAATAACAGGAATGAGTTTTTCCCGCTCTTGCGTTCTAATCCGGCAACCGCTCCCAATGAGCAGTCTCCTTTGGACACACAGATTAAAGAGGGTGGATATTTAAGCTCTACCCCCGATTCTCTCAAAAGCTCAAAGGTATTTTACCAGGATAAAAAATAAAAAAGTTTAATACAAAAAAAATTGACTGGATTTACAGGATTTATTAAGATTAACAGGATTATAAGAATTTTATTAACGGGATTTTATAGGACACCTTAAATGATATTGTTTGATAAAGGTAATTATGATTATTCCTTTTAATCAGTACAACTTAAGATAGTCTTGTAAGTCTTCTGTCAACAAACAAATTGACAGGATTAACAAGATTATAAGGATTTACAGGATAATAGTTTAAGGAATTCAGAATTCAGAATTCAGTAGTCAGAAGTTTAAAGTCAAAAGTCTAAAATCAGAAATAAAAAAGATCTTATATATTCAGTCTCCTGACTCCTGTATTCTATTTGTCCTTAAAAATCCTGTCAAATTGTTTTATTCCTTATTTTTAAATTATCTTACCACCAGTACAGGGCAGGCGGCGTGCCTGGTCACCCTGTTGCTGACGCTGCCCAGCAGGTAGCCCTTGATTTCACCTAACCCCCTGCTGCCCATAACAACCAGGTCGCATTCCGCCTCTTTTGCTTTTTTCACTATTTCTTCAGCGGGATGCCCCACGGCAATATCAGTGATAATATTCAGGCCGTATGGTTCAAGATCATCTTTAACTTTATCCAGGATTTCACGGCCATGCTTGCTGAACTCGTCTATGATCACCTGCTGGATGTTGCTGAGACGGTCAGGAGACGGGTCCACGTAGGGGGGGAGTGAGGGTACTACATGGAACAGGAGCAGTTCCGAGCCAAGCTTGGAGGCAAGTTCCGCACCGTGTATAGCCGCCGTTGCCGCTTTTTCTGATCCGTCCACCGGAACCATAATCTTTTTATACAAATGCCTACCTCCTTTGGATTATTAAATATACTTTCTTGTACTATAACAAAAATCTTCCTAAAAATAAAAGGGGCCGGCTTAAAATAACCGGCCCTTTGGCAAATATTGCTTAGATGAATATAAATAAGAAGAAGACGATGAAAATGAAGAAGAAAAAGGTGAAGAAGAAGGAGAAGCTACCTGAAAAAGCGCTGGAAAAGCCCCCGGAAACGCCGCCCGCAGCACCACCGCCAGTACCAAAAGCCATGTTTTTTACCTCCTTGTTAAAACATTTTTTGTATAATATGATCCGATAGAGTGCTCTGTTACAGATCATCAACCATACACGTGGCCAATCTTTAAAAAAGAAGACCAGGACTAGTTGAGTCCTGGTGTTACTTGAGAGATATCTGCACCTGTTCCAGAGCTTTCCCCACCTGTGCGCCGATCTGCTGGAGACGGGCACAGTCAGGCGCAATATCAGAGTGACCTGCCTGGCTAATTTGCTGCAGTAGTGCCCCCATTTCCATCATGCCTTTTTGCGCTTCCCGGATATAGAAAGAAGCCTGCTCGCGCACCAGCATTTCATTGCCCCGGTGCTCAAAAAGCCCCGCAAAAAGCGGCATAAGATCACCTCTTTATAGTAGTATCGGGCATTTTAAGTATGCGCGTGGCGGGCTAAATTATGTCTGGTTTTTGGCTGTAGTTTTTTTATAGTAAATGAAGAAAGACAGGGTGATCAGGATCAGACTTACCAGTTGGGCTAATCTGATTGGCCCGAGCATCTCACTGTCAGTGCGCAGCCCTTCAATAAAAAACCTTCCCAAAGAATATAAAGCCAGGTATAAGAGCATGATTTGGCCGGGAAAGCGCTTGCGCCTGAAGAAAAAAAGCAGGAATAAAAACACGAGAAAGTCCCAGGCGGACTCATACAAAAATGTAGGGTGGCGGTATTGACCCTGGATAAACATCTGCTTCTGGATAAAAGCGGGAAAATGGCTGATGAAATCTCTCGTAACCGGGGTGCCGTAGGCTTCCTGGTTAATGAAGTTGCCCCAGCGTCCCAAGGCCTGCCCCAGGATGACACTGGGCGCGAAAACATCAGCATACTGCCAAAAATCAAGCTTGTGTTTTCTTATATAAAAATATCCGGCCAGGGTACTGCCCAGCAACCCGCCGTGAATAGCCAGGCCGCCGTGCCAGATAGCCAGTGCTTCCAATGGGCTGTAAACATATTCATGCCAGTTGAAGATCACATAATACAACCTTGCCCCGATCAGGGCGGAAGGAATTATTAAAATAATTAGATTCAGCAAGTGATCAGTACGGACATTGCTTTTTACAGCATGATAGTAGGCCAGCAGAGTGCCGGCGATAAAAGCTGTGTCGATAATGATACCGTACCAGCGGACAGCTACCGGCCCGATTTGAAAAGCCACAGGGTCAATCATGATCTACCTCCGGATTACACATTTATACCAATCATAGTAAAGAAAGACTGGTTTTTCAACCAGTCTTTCTTTGCTAATTAGGATTTCATTTTAAATGTTTCACATTTAGTCTGGTCAGAGGTATCCGCCGTACTGGAGCCGTTTCTATCCACCTGGATCATCGGGGCGTGGCACACTACGTCGTTATTCCATTTGCACTCGGTTACTGAACATTTAATATTGGGCAATAAATTCACCTCCAATAAGTTTGTTTTTATTCTAGCCGGAATTTTGTATTTATATTCTTTATATTACCAATTTTTAATATAAAGTCTGTACACAAGCCTGCATAATATGTTAATGTTTTAAAAACAATCAGGCGATAGAGATGTTTTATGGAGAGATAAAGACATGGGTAATTCTCATTGCGACGAAACAATATCTGACAGGCAGGCCGAACGTGAGCAAATGGTGCGTGAACAAATAATCACACGCGGTATCAACAACAGCGGTGTAATAAAAAGTATGCTTGAGGTGCCGCGCCACCGTTTTGTGGCGGCTTCTCACCAGAGTATGGCTTATATGGACGGGCCGCTGCCCATAGGTGAAGGTCAAACCATAAGCCAGCCCTACATCGTGGCCCTGATGGCGGCAGTTCTGGAACCTCAGGCGGCTGACCGTTTCCTGGAAATCGGCACGGGGTCCGGCTATGCCGCTGCCGTATTGTCCCGCCTGGTGTCCGTGGTCTACACCATTGAACGCTGTGAGAGCCTGGCCAGGCAGGCGCAAGCCCGCTTTAATGAAATGAAGTACGATAATATAAAAGTCCGTATTGGTGACGGGAGCAAGGGATGGCCGGAAGAAGCTCCTTTTGACGGGATTTTGGTCTCAGCGGGGGCGCCGGGCATACCTGATTCCCTAATTAAACAACTGAAGCCCGGGGGACGGATGGTAATTCCCGCGGGACCAAAAAGCTACCAGCAATTAACTCTGGTGAAAAAAGACGCGGCCGGGGAAATTCACAGTGAAAGTATTGGCACGGTAGTTTTTGTGCCGCTGATAGGAAAAGAAGGCTGGAGTGAATAATAGTTTGGCGGGAGTGTGTGGGAATCGAACCCACCATGGACCTCATCAGCCCAACGACCAGTTTTGAAGACTGGGGGCACCACCAGGCACCATCCACCCCCGCGTAAAAGGCAAACACTCAAGCAAAAAACATTATAACACTACACTTGCTTTCAGGCAAGAAAGTATATTATGCGCAAATGCAGCGGGAGAGTTGCTGATTCGACGCATAACTTTACTTTCTTGCTTTTTTTTAAAATTATATTATACTTTAAAGGAATATCCCACAAAGTAAGCGAAGCTCTATTAAAACAATTATACACTTGCTTTACCTGTACTTTTCAATGTTTTATATTGTTTCTCTTAAATGCACAAGCAGGTGAAATAGTAATATGTTGGAACTTTTCCATGATATAAGAGATGAACTGAAAGCAGTTGAAAACGGTTTAAGAGAAGTGGTCCAGACAAATTCTCAACTCCTGACGGAGACTTCCACTCACCTCCTGAATGCGGGAGGGAAGCGGCTCAGGCCTGCGCTGGTCTTATTCAGCGCAAAGTTTCAAAAATTTGAATTGGCTAAAGTTTTACCCCTGGCTGTCGCCCTGGAATTGATCCACATGGCTTCACTCGTACACGATGATGTTGTAGACGCCTCTTTGACCCGCAGGGGTAAACCTACTGTTAAGGCTATCTGGGGCAACGGTATCTCAACCCATATTGGTTCCTACCTGTTCGCCAAGTCGCTCATGCTTATTGCTGAATACAAAGATATACCACTGATTTCTGAAGTTTTATCCGATACCAGCGTAAAAATGTGCGAGGGTGAGATTCAGCAGATATCGTTTTCATTTGATATCCACCAGAGCCTGAAAAATTATTTTTACAGGATTAAAAGGAAGACTGCTCTCCTTATAGCCGCCAGCGCGCAGCTTGGCGCGGTTGCCTGCGGGGCGCCAAGGCAGATCCACCTGCCCCTGCGCCGTTACGGGTACAATATTGGTATGGCCTTTCAGATTACTGATGACATTCTCGACATGGTAGCTGAGCAAAGTAAGCTCGGCAAACCCATCGGCGGGGACCTGCGCCAGGGAATTATTACGCTGCCTTTAATTTATGCGTTGGCCTGTTGTGAAAAAAGGGACCGGCTGGTTGAACTTGTCTGTAAAGTTGACAAAAGTGAAGATGAAGTCAAAGAAGCTCTTGATCTTGTCAGAAACTGCGGGGCGATCGATCGTTCTTTTGAAATTGCCCGGAAGTTTATATTGAAAGCAAAAGCTGAATTAAAAGCGCTGCCGGATATCCCCACCAGGGTAACCCTCAGTATGGCGGCGGATTTTGTGGGTATAAGGAAATTTTAAAGCAAGGGCGATGTTATGTCAGGACGGTATCTTGTTTCCCTGGATTTAGAAAACAAAAGATGCTTAATTGTGGGAGGGGGCAGTGTTGCCCAGCGTAAGGCGGTGACTTTGCTGGAGTGCGGCGCCCTTGTACACCTTGTGAGCCCGGAGGTTACACCACTGATTGAAGAATTGGCCCGGCAGGGCAAGATTTCACACAGGAGAGGGTGTTACGAAAGCTCTGATCTGGAGGGTATGTTTCTTGTTATCGGCGCCAGCGGCCGGGAAGATGTTAACAGGCAGGTCGCGGATGACTGTTTATCCCGTAACCTTATAGTCAATATTGTTGACGATCCCAATAAAGGCAATTTTTTTGTTCCGGCCACAGTCAGGCGCGGTGCGCTTGAAATTGCCGTTTCTACCGGGGGTAAAAGCCCGCTGCTGGCCAGGAAGATCAGAGAGGAGTTAGAAAAAACCTACGGCGAACAGTATGGAGAATTCCTGGACATGCTTGGTGTTTTCAGACAGGAAACTATTGCTAATATATCAGAGCCGGAAAAGAAAAAAAGGATGCTGGAAAGCTTTGTTGACGAAAAAATTCTCAGTTTATTAAAAGAAGGACACTTGGACTTGGTAAAGGAGATGTTAGTCAGTGCTTATCGCGGTAGTGGGCGTTAACCACAGGACAGCCCCTGTCGAGGTCAGGGAAAAACTGTCTTTTACCGGACCAACCATGAAAGGTGCGCTGAAACGCTTAAATTCATATCCGGTAATTGAGAGCTGTGTGATCCTGTCAACCTGCAACAGGACCGAGATATATGCCGCCTCGCTGGAAATGGACGAGGGCCTGAACGCTATCTGGGATTTTCTTTCGCGCTGGTCCGGGGTGGATATCTCCGAAATAAAGAATTATACTTACTGTCACACTCTCTATGACACCATACGCCACATTTTCCGTGTCGCATCCGGCCTTGACTCGATGCTCCTGGGGGAAACCCAGATTTTAGGGCAGGTTAAGACTGCCTACCAGCTCGCGGCTGAATATGGGTCTACCAACCGGGTCATGAATACACTTTTTCAACTTGCCCTCACCGTGGGCAAGAGAGTCCGCAATGAGACCGGTATTGACCAGAACGCGGTTTCCATAAGCTATGCCGCTGTTGAGTTGGCCAGGCAGCACCTGGGCAACCTGGCGGGACGTTCCGTGCTGATCATCGGCGCCGGCAAAATGAGTGAGCTGACAGCCAAGCACCTGGTGGACAATGGTGTTTCGGGTGTTATTGTTTCAAACCGCTCTTTTGACCGGGCTGAAGTGCTGGCGGCGCAGTTCGGGGGCAGGGCGGTCAAATTTAATGAGCTGTACAAGCATATGGAAACAGCCGATATCGTAATCAGCTGTACAGCTGCTGCACGCTGTGTGGTCAGGTATGAGGAAATGGAGCGCGTCATGAACTTAAGGCGCGGCAAAAAAATATTTATGATAGATATTGCCATGCCGCGGGATATTGAAACTGAAGTGGGTAATTTAGAAGGCATTTCACTTTATGATATAGATGATCTGAAGAATGTGGTAGATCAAAACCTGGCTGAGAGAAAAAGAGCGGCCAACAAAGCTGAGAAGATTATCGAAGAAGAACTTGAGGAATTTATGAAATGGCATGGCACACAGTTTGTTGTGCCCACTATCTCCGCCTTAAAAAAATGGGGCGATGGAATAAAGCAGAAGGAACTGCACAGGGCCTTAAACCGCCTGGGCGAGCTGTCCGAGCACGACCGGAAAGTAGTTTGCTCACTTGCCAATTCAATAGTAAACCAGATCCTGCACACGCCGGTGGCTCAATTAAAAAAATATGCTCTAACTGTGGAAGGCCACCTTTATACTGAGATTCTGCAAAATTTATTCGACCTGGAAGTGCCCGGTCAAAAACCCAAAAAAATATTTGTGCCGGAGAATGAGGAAGAGCCAATAGCATAAGAGGGTTAATAGACTCTATACATTTGAGATTTTCCAGGAGACATGTTTATGAAACGGCAGATTATTGTAGGAACAAGAGAAAGCAGGCTTGCCATGTGGCAAGCCTGTTGGGTGGTTGAACGCCTGACTGAGGCCAATCCCGAATGCAGCTACCGTATCGCGGGTATACGCACCCAGGGTGACAACATCCTGGATGTGGCCCTGTCCAAAATAGGTGATAAAGGGCTTTTTACCAAGGAACTGGAATATGCTTTGCTGCGCGGTCAGATCGATATGGCCGTACACAGTATGAAAGATGTGCCTACAGAATTGCCTGAAGGACTTTCTATCGGAGCTATATGCGAAAGGGAATACCCGGGTGATGTGTTGATTGCGCGGGACGGAATGAAACTTTGGGAACTCCCTACCGGGGCGGTGATCGGCACCAGCAGTCTGAGGCGCTGCGCTCAACTGCTTAACTACCGCGCTGATTTTAAAATGACAGACCTGCGCGGCAATGTGCAAACCAGGCTAAAAAAGCTGGATGAAGCAAAATTTGACGCCACTGTTCTGGCTTACGCGGGTATCCACCGTTTGGGTTTGGATGACAGGATCAGTCAGATTATTCCCTTTGAAATTTGTCTGCCCGCGGTCGGGCAGGGTTCGGTTGGGATTGAAATACGCGACGGCGACAAAGATATACAGGCCCTGGTTGGTAAAATCGACCACCTGGCGACACGTCAGGCCGTGAGCGCTGAAAGAGCTTTTCTGAAAAAGCTGGAGGGCGGCTGCCAGGTGCCTATCGGCGCCCACGCCGCGGTTAAGGACAATTGTTTGCGCCTGGATGGGGTTGTGGCTTCGCTGGACGGAAAACAGCTAGTCCGCTCTTACCTGGAAGGGGACGCTGCAAAAGCTGCTGAAATTGGCGCCAAACTGGCGGACAGGCTGTTCTGCACCGGCGCGGGCGAAATATTGCGTGAAATGCGAGGGGAATAGACGCATGAGTAAAAAAGGAATCGTTTACCTGATCGGAGCGGGTCCGGGCGACCCAAAACTGATTACAGTAAAAGGGCTGGAATGCATGCAAAATTCAGATACAATAGTGTATGACCGGCTGGCGGGCGACCGCCTGCTCACGTTTGCCAGGCCCGGGACCGAGCTTATTTATGTTGGTAAATCACCTGACCGCCACACTTTAAAACAGGACGAAATAAATAAGCTGCTGGTGGAAAAAGCTTCCCAGGGAAGAACCGTGGCACGGCTTAAAGGGGGGGACCCCTTTGTTTTCGGACGTGGCGGTGAGGAGGCCGAGGCGCTGTCAGAGGCAGGCATTATCTTTGAGATAGTGCCGGGTGTGACATCGGCTATTGCCGCTCCCGCTTATGCGGGCATTCCGGTGACCCACCGCGATTTTACTTCGACCATGGCCATCATTACCGGCAATGAAGATCCCTTGAAGGAAGATTCCAGCATCCAGTGGGATAAGCTGGCCACCGGGGTGGGAACCCTGGTGTTCCTTATGGGCATGTCCAACCTGCCCAGCATCACCAGGCGCCTGATTGAGAACGGCAGGCCGCCGCAGACACCGGCGGCGCTTGTCAGGTGGGGTACCAGGCCGGAACAGCAGACGCTGACCGGCACATTAGGGGATATAAGTGAAAAAGCCGCCTGGGCAGGTTTCAGCAATCCGGCGGTAATTATTGTCGGAGAAGTGGTTTCCCTGCGTGAAAAACTTAGCTGGTACGAGCAAAAGCCTCTTTTTGGCAAAAGGGTGCTGGTTACCCGCTCCCGCGAGCAAGCCAGCGCTTTGTCTGAAGCCATAGAGGACCTTGGCGGCGAGCCGCTGGAGTTCCCGACCATTGGTGTGGCGGAGCCGCTGGATTATAAGCCGCTGGACCAGGCCATAGACGAGCTGGCCGCTTTTAAGTGGGTAATCTTCACCAGTGTAAACGGTGTAGCCTGCTTCTTTAACAGATTGCGCCGCCGCAATAAAGATATACGTGAACTGGCGGGAGCCAGGATTTGCGCTATCGGCCCTAAAACGAGAGAGGCGCTGGAGAGATACGGGCTGCTTGTGGCTTACGTCCCAGGGGAGTACCGCGCTGAAGAAATCGTGGCGGGCCTGCAGGGCAAAGTAAATGCCGGGGACAGGGTGCTCCTGCCTCGTGCTGATATCGCCAGAAAAGTTCTGGCGGAGGCCTTGACCGGCATGGGAGCGCTGGTGACTGATGTCGCCGCTTACCGCACAGTTATGGGCGGGGGCGACAGCGCTGAAATTAAGAAGAAGCTACTAAATGGAGAAATCCACGCGGTAACCTTTACAAGCTCCTCCACTGTGTTAAACTTTGCAAAAATGCTTGATTACCCTGACCTTGAAAACTTGCTTAAGAGAGTGATTGTGGCCTGCATCGGACCGGTTACCGCAGACACCGCCAGGGAACTGGGCCTCAAGGTTGATGTGACAGCAGAGGAATATACCATAGAAGGACTGGTTAAGGCCATGCTGGAGTATTTTAAGCAGGCCCGCCGGCACCACACGGCAGGCTGATCAGAAACTGTCTCACCTGCACCAAACAGTCAGGCAGCAAAAGTATCTTGCGGGGGTGTTATAATTGATCAGTGTTACCAAGCTTTTATGTGACAGCGAAAATTACGGGGACTCACTGCGCTACAACCAGGGTTCGCGGGGTCAGGCGCATGGAGCAGTCGCGGGCCAAGGCCCGGTAGTAGTTTGGAACAGCACCCGCACCTGCAACCTCAAATGTATCCACTGTTATTCAAGCTCAGAGTCAAAAAAATATGAAGGCGAGCTCAGCACGGAAGAAGCCCTGCGTTTTATTGACAGCTTGGCGGAATTCAAGACGCCTGTCCTTCTCTTTTCCGGTGGTGAACCGCTCCTGAGAGAAGACTTGCTGACACTCGCGTCCTACGCCCGGAGTAAAGGCATCAGGCCGACCATTTCCACCAACGGCACCCTGCTGACTCCTGAGCTTACCGCATCTTTAAAAAGTATAGGAGTGGGCTATATCGGGATCAGCCTGGACGGCATCGGGGCTAATAATGACCGTTTTCGCGGGCGCAGCGGGGCTTTTGAGAATGCGCTGGCAGGGATCAGAAACTGCATCGCGATTGACCAGCGGGTAGGCCTGCGCTTTACCATCAACAGGCATAACTACGGGGAACTGAACGCTATATTTGACCTGATAGAGAAAGAGAATATTCCGCGTGTTTGTTTTTACCACCTGGTTTATGCCGGCAGAGGCAGCAAAATGGTGGAGGAAGATATCACCCGCGGTGAAGCGAGGACAGCTTTGGACCTGATCGTGGAGCGGACCCTTGATTTTCACCGGCGGGGTCTGAACAAGGAAATACTTACTGTGGATAACCACGCCGACGGTGTCTATATCTACCTGAAAGTGAAAAAAGAAAATCCCGCGCTGGCGGACAATATTTTGAAGCTGCTCAGCCTAAACGGCGGGAACCGCACCGGGATAGCCATCGGCGCTGTAGACTGGTACGGCAACGTACACCCCGACCAGTTCACCCAGAACCATACCTTCGGCAATGTCAGGGAGCGAAAATTCGGTGATATCTGGACCGATATTTCCCAGCCGGTCCTGGCCGGCCTAAAAAACAGGAAGCCGCTATTAAAAGGCCGGTGTGCAGCGTGCAGGTGGCTGGAAGTGTGCAACGGCAATTTCAGGGCCAGAGCGGAAGCGGTAACAGGAGATTTTTGGGAGTCAGACCCCGCTTGTTACCTGACCGATGAGGAGATTGGTTTGAGCTAGAAGACGAACAGAGAAAACAAATTGACATGATTAACGGGATTTAAAGAGGATTAACAGGATTAATATAATAAAGTAATTTATTTAAAGTATTTATATTTTTTAAAAGTTATTAGGGTTAAGTACAGTTCAATCCACTATGCAAATATATGATTTTTTATATATTTATTAAAATCCTGTTAATCGTTATTAATCCTGTAAATCCTGTCAAATTGTTTTAATTTTTTGGAGGTGTGAGACTTGTCTTTTCCAGTACAACGGCCGAGGCGCCTGAGGAGTAATGAAAATATACGGCGGTTGGTGAGGGAAACCAGCCTGTCGGTAGATAACCTGATCTATCCGGTGTTTGTTGGGCACGGCAGCGGTTTGGCCCGGCCGGTGGAAGCAATGCCGGGTGTTTATTGTTTTTCCATAGACAAACTTCTGGAGCACCTGGAAGAGGCGGTCAAGCTTAATATACCCGGTATACTTCCATTTGGCGTGCCTGCTTATAAGGATGAAACCGGCTCCGAGGCATACGATGATAAAGGCATTATCCAGGAGGCCGTGCGGGCTGTAAAGAGAGCCTACCCGGAACTGCTGGTAATCACCGACCTTTGCCTTTGCGAATATACCAGCCACGGTCATTGCGGTGTGATCGAGGATGGTTATGTGTTAAATGATCCCACTCTGGATTTACTGGCCAGGACCGCTGTTTCCCACGCTTCTGCCGGCGCGGATATAATCGCCCCGTCGGATATGATGGACGGCAGGGTAGGGGCGATACGCGGCGCGCTGGACAAGAACGGCTTTATCAACGTGCCCATTATGTCCTATTCCGCCAAATACGCTTCCGCTTATTACGGCCCTTTCCGCGAAGCCGCGGGTTCCGCGCCGCAGTTCGGTGACAGGAAGTCATACCAGATGGACCCGGCCAATGCGGATGAAGCCCTGCGCGAGGTCTGGCTGGACATAGACGAAGGCGCCGATATCATTATGGTTAAGCCGGCCCTGGCTTATATGGATATTATCAGAAGGGTCAAGGATGAGGTTAACTGCCCGTTAGCCGCTTATAATGTAAGCGGGGAATACAGCATGGTAAAAGCCGCTGCCCAAAATGGCTGGGTGGATGAAAAAAGGATCGTTATGGAGTCTCTGACCGGCATCAAACGAGCCGGCGCGGACATAATCATCACCTACCACGCCCTGGACGCGGCCAGGTGGCTGAAATAGACGTGAGAATTGAGAAGTGGGAATTGGGAAGTGGGACGTGAGAATTGAGACGTGAGATTTGAGACGTAAGAAGTGAGACTGAAAGACAGTCTCAGGGGTAAAAAGACCGATGGGAATGCCCGTATCCCACTTCCCACGGCCCACTTCCAATACAGGGGTGATAAAAGTGATTATTTCCTGGAATACCACTAACGCGTGCAATATGTACTGCAAACACTGCTACCGTGACGCGGGGGCAAAGGCAGAGGAAGAACTGAGCACTGCGGAAGGTGTGAAACTGATAGATCAAATCGCGGACGCTGGCTTTAAGATCATGATTTTCAGCGGCGGCGAGCCCCTGATGCGTGAAGATATCTTTACCCTGGTAAAACACGCCAGGGCCAGAGGGCTGCGGCCTGTCTTCGGGACTAACGGCACTCTGATCACACCTGATGTAGCCAGGCGCTTAAAAGAGGCAGGAGCCATGGCCATGGGGATCAGCCTGGACAGCATTGACCCGGCCAAACACGACGAATTCAGGGCGGCACCAGGCGCCTGGAGCGGAGCTGTAAAGGGAATGCGCGCCTGCGGTGAGGCCGGACTGCCTTTTCAAATCCATACCACGGTGATGGACTGGAATATGCAGGAGGTTGAAAGATTAACTGATTTTGCGGCGGCAGAAGGGGCGGTTGGGCATCATATCTTTTTCCTGGTGCCTGCCGGGCGTGCGGTAAATATAGAAGCCGAGTCCCTGAGAGCGGAGCAATATGAGGATTTGCTCCAGCGTATTATGAGAAAGCAAGCTGAAACAAAAATTGAGCTAAAACCTACCTGTGCTCCTCAATTCATGCGCATAGCCGCTCAGTTGGGAGTCAAAACACGGTTTTCCAAGGGCTGCCTGGCCGGCCTATCATATTGTATCATCAGTCCTAAAGGCATCGTCCAGCCCTGCGCTTATCTGAATATACCCGCCGGCAACGTCCGGGAAAGTTCGTTTGTTGACATATGGCGGGACGCTGAAATATTTAAAACCCTGCGTACAGAGGAGTATAAGGGCGGCTGCGGGACCTGCAATTTTAAAAAAATTTGCGGCGGCTGCCGGGCGCGCGCGTATTTTTACCACGGTGATTATATGGCTGAAGAACCGTGGTGCCTCTACCATGGAAGAAAGGGTTACTAGATCTTATGGAACTGGACAGTCTTGACCGAAAACTGCTGAAAATAATTCAGGCTGACTTCCCCCTGGTGCCGGAGCCGTACCGGGCAATAGGAGAAGCGTTGGAAATAACAGAAGATGAGGTCATAGCACGGATCAAAAATATGGTTGACAGCGGGTTAATCCGCCGCCTGGGAGGAATATTTGACTCCAGAAGACTGGGATACCGCGGCGCTCTCTGCGCTGTCAAAACAGACAGTGACAGCATCAGCCAGGTTGCGGCGGTGGTAAACTCCTTTTCAGGTGTGACACATAATTATTTGCGTGAACATGACTATAACATGTGGTTTACCATATTGGCAGAGTCCGAAGAAAAACTGGAAGAGATTATCAGTGAAATAAACAAACACCCCCTGATTCAAGAAATAATAGTTCTTCCAGCCGAGAAAATATTCAAGATCAAGGTAAATTTTGACCTGGCATGAGGTGTTTCGATGCTTACCGAACAGGACAAGCAAATTATTCGCGAACTGCAAAACGGACTGCCCCTTGTCAGCCGGCCTTTTAAAGTGATTGCCGGCAAGCTGAACATGACCGAGGAAGGGCTAATAGAGAGGATCAGGTCTTTTATTGCAGGAGGGCAAATCAGACGCTTTGGGGCGGCAGTGCGTCACCAGGACCTGGGCTACCTGTACAACGCCATGGTGGTTTGGGATGTTTCTGATGAAAAAGCAACGGAAACAGGATTAATGATGGCGGATTTTGAGGAAGTAACTCACTGCTACCAGCGCCCGCGCTGTCTTGGCTGGCCCTATAACCTTTTCACCATGGTGCACGGGTTGTCCCGGGAGGAGTGTGTCCGGATAGCTGAAAAGATATCAAAAGCTACAGGCGAAAAAAATTATAAGCTGCTTTTTAGTACTGCCGAGCTAAAGAAAAGCAGTATGCGTTATTTTGAATAAAAAATCGGTATTATTTAAATAAAAGGAGTTGTCTGCCACATGCATAAGGGATTTAGTAAGTCCGTCGAGCTCTTTAAAGAAGCGCAAAAATTCATACCTGGCGGCGTCAACAGTCCGGTGCGGGCTTTTAAGTCGGTTGGTTTAAACCCTGTTTTTATAAAAAGCGGGGCAGGCGCGAAGATTTATGACGAAGACGGCAACGAATATATTGATTACGTTGGCTCCTGGGGGCCGCTGATCCTGGGCCACCGGCACCCGCACGTGGCAGAGGCGCTGGAAAGGTGCTTAAGAGATGTGGGGACCAGTTTCGGCGCACCCACAGAAATGGAAACCAAACTGGCGTCCATGGTTGCTGAGGCTGTTCCGTCAGTGGAGATGCTCCGCCTGGTCAGCTCCGGTACTGAAGCCACTATGAGCGCGCTCAGACTGGCGCGCGGATATACCGGCCGAAACAAGATAGTCAAATTTGAGGGGTGCTACCACGGGCATGCAGACTTTTTATTAATTAAAGCCGGCTCGGGCGCATTGACTCTGGGCATTCCCACCAGTCCCGGAGTTCCCGCCGGATCTGCGGCGAACACTATTGTAACAGGCTTTAACGACCTGGCAAACCTGGAAGAAGTGTTCAAATTAGAAGGAGAGGATATTGCGGCGGTGATTGTTGAACCGGTGGCGGGCAATATGGGAGTAATTCCCCCGGCGCCCGGCTTTCTGGAGGGGCTGAGAAATCTTACCGCCAGGTACGGAAGTGTCCTTATTTTTGACGAGGTGATGACAGGTTTTCGCGTTTCATACGGCGGGGCGCAGCAGTTATACGGGGTAACGCCCGACCTCACCTGCCTGGGCAAGATAATAGGCGGTGGACTGCCCGTGGGCGCCTATGGAGGCAAACGCGAAATAATGGAGTGCGTAGCGCCCGCGGGAGCGGTTTACCAGGCGGGGACTCTGTCGGGCAACCCGCTGGCGGTAACGGCGGGCATAGCTACCCTGGAAATATTGAAGCAGCCTGGTATATATGAGGAACTGGAGCGAAAATCAGCATCCCTTGAGCAAGGACTGCGGGAAGCCGCGCTGGCCAACGGGGTTGAGGCAAATTTAAACCGGGTCGGCTCAATGCTGTGCGTTTTCTTTACCGGCAGCAGCGTAAATGATTACGCTGCCGCCTGCTCGTCCAACACAGCCTGTTTTAGCGCCTTTTTTAAGTCGATGCTGGAGCAGGGAGTCTACCTCGCGCCGTCACAGTTCGAGGCTCTGTTCGTTTCACTGGCCCATGGAGAGAATGAAATAGAACAAACAATAAAAGCAGCCTGGAATGCTTTTAAGTCTATTAAATAAAAATGCAAAATTTTCAATAATCTGATGTAATTTGTCGACAAGCAGAAATACTAACAAACTAATAAGAGTAATTAATTATAAAAGATTGATAATTATCTAAAAAAAATAAGCCAAGGTGCATGTAAAAATTTTGGTTCAGCGGCTTAAATTTTTTCAAAAACCAGAAGGATTAAATCTGTATATGAAGAAATCTTTAAGTTAACTTTTAATGTTGATTTATTATTGTGACATAAGGAGGTGAACTAGAAAAGTACGGTAAAGTCTTCTTTGATTTTCAGGTAGAGGTTTGTAAGGGTTTTTTTTGTAGGGTTTTTGGGAGATTTTAAAGGTATTAAGCAAGGGAGGTACAGACTTGTGGTAGCGTGCAATTGTGGTTGTGACGACGAACTGACCAAACAACTAGATAAGATTATTGATCCGTACAGAGGGAATCCCGGCGGATTGATCCAGGTTTTAACAAAGGCCCAGAATCTTGTGGGATATCTGCCCAAATGGGTTCAGATCCAAATAGCAGAAGGGTTGGGGGTATCGCTTCAGGAGGTATTCGGGGTTATTACTTTCTATGCCTTCTTTTCCTTGATTCCCAGGGGCAGGCATAAGATCAGTGTTTGTGCCGGAACAGCCTGCTACGTTAAAGGGACAAAAATGGTTCTGAAAACATTAAGAGAGTTACTGGATATTAAACCAGGCCAGACTACTCCCGACAGCCGGTTCACTCTTGAACAGGTACGTTGCATTGGAGCATGCGGACTCGCTCCGGCAATGATTATTGACGGCAAAGACGTGCACGGACGTCTGGAGCCGGAAATTATCCCCGGAGTGCTTGAACAGTACGCATAGTGATAATTGAAATCCTACTGATATCCCAATTGCCAAGTAAGTTGCCGGCAATTTAGTAAGTATTTCTTTCAAAAGGCTCTAGAAGGGGATATCCTCAGAAATGGCTGGAGGATTTAAACGGAGGTGTAATTAAGTGAAGTCTTTGGACGAACTGGCAAAGATAAAAGAATCTAGACGGGCAGCTCTTAAAATTCGCGAGGGAGTTCCGTCCGCAACTGAAAAAGCCCACGTTATGATGTGCGGCGGCGCGGGATGTATTTCTTCCAAGTGCCTAGAAGTGGTAGACGCAATGAAGGAAGCCCTGAGCAAAAACGGGATCGCGGAACAGGTTCAGATTATTCTTACCGGCTGCATGGGCCCCTGCGACATGGGTCCGGTAGCCATTGTATATCCTGACGCGACCTTCTACCGCAGGCTCAAGCCGAAGGATGCCGAGGCTATTGTGGAAGAGCATATCATGAAGGGTAACTTGGTACAGCGCTTGCTGTACAGGGCTCCCGGGGCGAAAGAGCCGACTCCTAAAGTTACCGATATAGACCTGTTCGCGAAACAGAAAAAGATTGTGCTCCGCAACAACTTCTACATTGACCCGACTTCAATTGAAGACTATATCGCCAATGACGGTTATGCCGCGCTGGGTAAAGCTCTCACCCAGATGCAGCCTGCCGAAATAATTGAAGAAGTCAAAAAATCAGGCCTGCGCGGCCGTGGCGGCGCTGGATTCTCCACCGGCATGAAGTGGGGCTTCACAGCAGCGGCCAGCGGGTCACCCAAATACGTGGTCTGCAACGGCGACGAAGGTGACCCGGGCGCGTTCATGGACAGGTCGGTTCTGGAGGGCGACCCGCATAGTGTTATCGAAGGTATGGCCATCTGCGGCCGCGCTATCGGCGCGGAACAGGGCTATGTCTACGTGCGGGCGGAATACCCGCTGGCCATTGAAAGATTAGACTATGCCATTCAAAAGGCCCGTGAAAACGGCCTGCTGGGCAAAGACATTTTAGGGACCGGCTTCAACTTTGACATCGAAATCAGAATTGGCGCCGGTGCTTTTGTATGCGGCGAAGAAACCGCCCTGCTGACCTCCATTGAAGGCAAGCGCGGCGAGCCGAGGCCGAGGCCTCCGTTCCCGGCGAACGCTGGTGTCTGGGGTAAGCCGACTGTTCTTAACAACGTTGAAACATGGGCTAATATACCTGAGATTATTCTTAAAGGCGCAGCTGCTTATGCCGCTATCGGCACCGAGAAGAGCAAAGGCACCAAGGTATTCGCCCTGGCCGGCAGAATTAACAATACCGGTATCATCGAAGTCCCGATGGGCACCACTTTAAGGGAAATCGTCTTTGAAATCGGCGGCGGCATTCCCAGGAAGAAAGCGTTCAAGGCTGTCCAAACCGGAGGCCCGTCCGGCGGCTGCATCCCTGCCGATTACCTCGACACCCCGGTCGATTATGACTCCCTTGGAGCGCTGGGCGCAATCATGGGATCAGGCGGTATGATCGTCCTGGACGAAGATTCCTGCATGGTGGATATCGCCAAGTTCTTCCTTGATTTTGTCGTGGACGAGTCCTGCGGCAAGTGTTCCCCCTGCCGGATCGGCACCAAGCGGATGTATGAGATTCTAGACAACATCAGCAAGGGCAAAGGGAAAGAAGGAGACATTGAGCTTCTGGTCGAGCTGGCTACCACGATTAAAGCCACTGCATTGTGCGGCCTCGGACAGACCGCTCCCAACCCTGTTCTGAGCACTATCAGATACTTCAGGAAAGAGTACGAGGAGCACATCAGGGATAAGAAGTGCGCCTGCAACGTGTGCGAATTAGAGGAATAAAAGCCGCTCCCGCAGCTTTTTGAAAAAGGTAATGTAGAAAAATACGGGAGTTTGGAGGGAAAATGTGAAAATGATAAATTTAACAATTGATAATCAGAAAGTAGCGGTAGAAGCGGGAACTACGATACTTGAAGCCGCTCGAAAAGTGGGAGTAAAAATCCCGACACTTTGTTATTTAAAAGACTTAAACGTCATTGGCGCCTGCCGCATTTGCATGGTAGAAGTGCAGGGGGCGAGGACATTTATACCGTCCTGTGTGGCGCCTGTTGCTGAGGGCATGGTTGTCCGCACCAACACACCGGCGGTTATCGCAGCCCGCAAGTTGGTACTTGAGCTGATTCTTTCTGACCACCCGATGGAGTGCCTTACCTGTCTGCGCAACCAGAACTGCGAACTGCAGGATCTGGCCAAAGAATTCGGCATCACTGAAGTTCGTTTCGACGGGGCGAAAACGGAATATCCAATTGATGACTCCAGCCCTTCAATAATAAGAGACCCGCGCAAGTGCGTCCTCTGCCGCCGCTGCATGTCAGTCTGCACCAACGTGCAGACCGTGCAGGCTCTGTGTGCCGAAAACAGGGGCTTTGACACCCTGATCGCGCCGGCTTTCAACGAGAAACTGGCTAACATGGAATGTGTCAACTGCGGTCAGTGCTCGCTGGTATGTCCGACCGGAGCTATCGTGGAAAGAGATGATACCGCTAAAGTATGGGCTGCCCTGGCCGATCCCAAGAAGCATGTTGTCGTCCAGACCGCGCCTGCCACCAGGGTACAGCTTGGTGAAGCGGTGGGAGCCGAGCCTGGCAGCATCTTCACCGGACAGATGGTTGCCGGACTGCGCCGCCTTGGCTTTGACAAGGTATTCGACACCGACTTCACAGCAGACCTGACCATTCTGGAAGAAGGCAACGAGCTGCTCCAGCGCGTGACCACCGGCGGCACCCTGCCGATGATCACCTCCTGCAGCCCGGGCTGGATTAAGTTCTGTGAACACTTCTACCCCGACCTGCTGGCTCACCTTTCCACCTGCAAGTCGCCGCAGCAGATGTTCGGCGCTCTGGCCAAGACCTATTACGCCAAGAAAGCGGGCATTGACCCGGCAGATATTTATTGCGTGTCGATTATGCCCTGTACCGCCAAGAAATATGAGTGCCGGCGGCCTGAGATGAACAGCAGCGGTTACCAGGATGTAGACGTGGTTCTCACCTCCCGCGAACTCGGCCGCATGTTTATCCAGGCCGGCCTGGACACCACAAACCTGCCGGAAGAAGAGTACGACGAGCCGCTGGGGATCTCCACCGGCGCCGGCGAAATCTTCGGGGCATCAGGTGGTGTTATGGAAGCCGCGCTTAGGACCGTTTACGAAGTTGTCACCGGCCAGACTCTCGAGAATATAGACTTCGAAGTGTGCCGCGGCCTGACCGGAGTTAAAGAGGCCACGGTACAGGTGGGCGACCTGTCCGTTAAAGTGGCCATCACCAACGGACTGGGCAACGCCCGCAAGGTCCTGGACAAGATCCGCGCCGGCGAAGCCGACTACCACTTCATTGAAGTCATGTGCTGCCCCGGCGGCTGCATCGGCGGCGGTGGCTCACCCATCCCGACCAATACCGAGATCCGCCTCAAGAGGATTGACGCCACCTATACCGAAGATGAGCGCATGGTGCTGCGCAAGTCCCACGAGAACCCGGCTGTTACCGCCCTTTATGAAGAGTTCCTGGAGAAGCCGCTGGGCCACAAGTCCCACGAGCTGCTGCACACTCATTACACCCCAAGGGGCGTAAACAAATAAGACAAGCCGATAAAAAGTCCCCTTTCCAGCCCGCTGGGAAGGGGACTTTTAAACAATTCACACATATCAGCACTGTCTTAATTATTTATAAAACCTTTTAAACACATATTGTTTTAAGTGTAAGAAGGAGTATAATGTAAACTAAGAACAACCAATAAATATACCTGACACAGGTGTGCATACACCGTGAAGGGTCAATTTGAACGTACTCTGCGAAAAAGGGAATTGCCCCGCTCTCAAGGAGGAAGGCATGACGGCATGTTTAAGCCCTTTTTTCGCATTGCGAAAAAAGGGCTTTTAAAATTCAGGAGGTGCTCAGTTTTGGAACAGAGGATTGGTGTGATCGGGATTGTTTTTGAAAACCGGGAGGAAAATGCCCAGAAGATTAACAGTATCATCGGCGAGCATAACGGAATAATTGTCGGACGCATGGGCATCCCGTACCGGGAGCGCGGGCTTTCAGTAATTTCCCTGATCATTGACGGTTCCACCGACCAAATCGGCGCTATGACAGGGAAGCTCGGAAGTTTAAAGGGAGTTAAGGTGAGGACGGCGCTGGTGACAAAGTAAAACACAGTTGAGTTGTCTGGGGGTGTTTATGTGGAATACCGCGTGGAAAAAGACCTGTTAGGTGAGCTAAAGGTGCCCCGTGATGCTTACTACGGTATCCACACCGTCAGGGCGGTCGGTAATTTCAAGGTTTCTGGCATTATGACCAACCCGGCCTTAATCAGGGCCATAGCCCAGGTTAAGCAGGCGGCGGCTATGGCCAACATGAGCGCCGGCCTGCTGGAGCGACGTCCGGGGGAAGCGATTGTGCGGGCGGCCGGAGAAGTGGCCGCAGGTAGATTCGCCGGGCAGTTTATTGTTGACGCGCTGCAGGGCGGCGCCGGAACTTCTACAAATATGAATGTGAATGAGGTGATAGCCAACCGCGCCATTGAGCTGCTCGGCGGGGCTAAAGGTGACTACAGCCTGGTGCACCCTTTGGAGCATGTGAACATGTCCCAGTCCACCAATGATGTTTACCCAACGGCGCTGCGGATCGCAGCCATCGGCATGGTTATTGAACTTAGTGAGACACTGGCCGACCTGCAGTCGGCCCTGCAGGACAAAGAAGCGTTGTTTGCGGGAATCCTGAAGCTTGGACGAACTGAAATGCAGGACGCGGTGCCGGTAACCCTCGGCCAGGAATTCAGCGCCTTTGCCGAGGCTGTCGCCAGGGACCGCTGGCGCCTGTATAAAGTAGAGGAAAGGCTGCGCCAGGTAAACCTGGGTGGGACGGCGGTCGGCACCGGACTGAATGCTAATCCCAAATACATCTTTACGGTTATCGAGGAGTTGAGGTCTATTACCGGAATAGGGCTGGCCAGGTCGGAGAACATGATCGATTTGACCCAGAACGCCGATGTTTTTGTGGAGATTTCCGGCCTTTTAAAAGCAGCGGCGGTTAACCTGGCCAAAATTGCCGGTGACCTCAGGCTCCTATCTTCCGGGCCGCTGGGAGGCCTGGCAGAAATCAGGCTGCCGCGTGTGCAGGCAGGTTCCTCTATAATGCCGGGCAAGGTCAACCCTGTTATCCCCGAGATGGTTACACAGGTTGCTTTTCAGGTCATGGGAAACGACCAGGTTATCGCCGCCGCGGCGGCCGGCGGCCAGCTTGAGCTGAACGCATTTATGCCCCTCATTGCCCATAACCTGCTCAGTTCACTGGAAATGCTAATCAAGGCGGTAAATCTTTTTACGGAAAAATGCGTTAAAGATATTGAAGCCGATGAAGAAAGGTGTAAACGTTGGCTGGAAGAAAGCTACGGCTTCATTACGGCGCTGGCGCCGCACCTTGGCTACGATCAGGCATCCGAACTGGTCAAGAGGGCCTATCGGGAGAAAAAGAACTTGAGGCAGTTGATCATGGAGTCCGGGTTGTATACCGGGGAAGAGCTGGAAGCTTTGTTCACTCCCGGCGAGCTTACCCGACCGGGTCTGGCCGGGGCAAAAAATATTAGGAAGGGCAGGGGATTACAATGAGCGTGGGCAGTTTAAATGAAACACCCAGAGGCAGCAGGCTCCATATCGCGATTTTTGGCAGGCGCAATGCAGGCAAGTCGAGCTTGATCAACGCTCTTACCAACCAGGAGATAGCTATTGTCTCAAATGTGCCAGGCACTACCACCGACCCTGTTTACAAGTCGATGGAGATCCTGCCGGTCGGTCCCGTGGTGATAATTGACACCGCCGGCATAGACGACGTGGGTGAACTGGGTGAATTAAGGATTAAAAAGACTATTGGAGTGCTGGATAAAACTGATTTGATTATCCTGGTTATCGACCCGGGACAGGAAGTGGGAGAGTATGAGCTTAACCTGATCGACAAGGCGGTGAAACAGGGAGTGCCTGTAGTGGGGGTGCTGAACAAGGTTGATCTCAACCCTGACGTAAAGCCGGTAGAACTGGAAAACAAGCTTGGCATAAGTGTTGTTCCGGTCAGCGCGCTCACCAGACAGGGTATAGATAACCTGAAAAAAGAGATGATCCGGTCGGCTCCGAAGGACTGGACCGCCCCCACCATAGTGGGCGACCTGATCAAACCGGGTGACACCGCCGTGCTGGTAGTGCCGATCGACCTGGCCGCTCCCAAAGGCAGGATTATCCTGCCCCAGGTACAGACGATCAGAGATATCCTTGACAATGACGCCATCGCCCTGGTTGTCAAAGAGAGAGAGCTCAAGAAGGCACTCGCCGGCCTGGCGCAAAAGCCTAAAATAGTGATCACAGATTCACAGGCTTTCTTAAAGGTTGACGCCGACACACCCAGGGATATTATGATGACTTCCTTTTCAATACTTTTTGCCCGCTACAAAGGAAACCTGGAAACTCTGGTAGCCGGCGCGCTGGCTGTTGATGACCTGAAGCCGGGAGACAAAGTGTTGATCTCTGAAGCCTGCACTCACCACCGGGTATCGGATGATATCGGCACGGTGAAAATCCCCCGCTGGCTGCGCCAGAAAGCAGGCGGTGAACTGTATTTTGAGTGGTCCAGCGGTATTGAGCTGCCCGGTAATTTAGAGCAATATAAACTGATTGTCCACTGCGGCGCCTGCATGATTAACCGCAAGGAAATGCTGCACAGGATTATGCAGGCCGCCGCCGCGGGTGTGCCTATAGTTAACTACGGTGTGCTGATCGCCTATGTACACGGTATTCTCAAAAGGGCTCTTTCACCTTTCCCGGATATCCTGCGTCTGTTTGATGAGAAGCAGGTAGTGTGAAAAAGCTGTGGTTTTAAGAACTATACAGATTGAGAAATAGTTTATAAGTTTTAGGGGGAATTTCGTTGAGAACGGATTTCACTGCAGCGCTAACGCGAGCGGGAAAATCTGAAAACCTGCCAAGGGAAGATTTAATAACTCTGCTGGGAGCGGATGCTGATGAAAGCAAGGTGCTTTTTAGACTGGCTGATCAGGTGCGTCTAAAGTATATGGGCAATGGTGTTCACTTCAGAGGAATCATAGAGTTTTCCAATTACTGCTCTAAAAATTGCTTTTACTGCGGTCTTAGGAGAGACAACGCCGGCCTGACCAGGTACAGGATGGAGGCGGGTGAAATAATAGCAGGCGCGCGCGAAGCGGCGCGGCTGGGGTGCCGGACTGTCGTCCTGCAATCCGGAGAAGACAGTTTTTACTCGGCGGAAATACTGGCAGGTATTATTTTCAGAATAAAAAAAGAACTCGACCTGGCTGTAACACTTTCCCTGGGAGACAGGTCAAAGCAGGATTACGCGCTGCTCAGGGAGGCTGGGGCAGACCGCTGCCTGCTGAAGCACGAAACGTGCG
Organism: Pelotomaculum propionicicum; assembly: GCF_004369225.1. GTDB lineage: Bacteria > Bacillota > Desulfotomaculia > Desulfotomaculales > Pelotomaculaceae > Pelotomaculum_B > Pelotomaculum_B propionicicum. Next base: position 9,156 of record NZ_QFFZ01000022.1, on the reverse strand, counting down.
ATGCAGGGCTCTTTTCGGATTTGCGCCCCGGAACCTCTCTGGAGGGAAGGATAACAAGGCTGAAATGGCTGCGTGAACTGGGCTACCAGGTAGGTTCGGGCAACATGGTAGGCCTGCCGGGGCAGACCATAGAGACCCTTGCGGGTGACATAATCCTGATGCGCGACCTGGAAGTGGAAATGGCCGGGATAGGGCCTTTTATCCCGAACAAACAAACACCTCTGGCAAATGCCTCAGGCGGAACCCTGGAAATGACCCTTAAAACCCTGGCAGTTGCCAGGATCGCCATGCCCTGGGCCCATTTGCCATCCACTACCTCAGCCGCGTCAATTCATCCCTCAGGCAGGGTTAAGGCACTGAAAAGCGGCGCCAATGTAATCATGCCGAATATGACACCGCAAAGGTACAGGGAGAGCTATTGTATTTACCCGGGTAAACTGGGGACAGCGGATACTCCTGCGCAGAGCTACAACAGGGCTGTTATGGCTGTAAAGGATGCTGGACGCTGTATCAGCGAAGGTTATGGACACTCACTGCGCTATCAAAAAAAATATGCAGACAAAAATGGGACGTGGGATTTAGGACGTGAGATATGAGATGTGGGACGTGAGAAGATGTAGGTGTGAATTTATTCATACGAAATGCGCGGATTAATCCGAACTTAAAATATCAACCAGTTAGTACACTTGAAGGAATTTAAAATAAAAAGGAGTGATTTATTGTGGCCGTATCAGAAGCCAGTTTCATCAATGACGAGCTGATTTTCGGACTGTTGGAGAAGGCTAAAGATGCTTCCAGGGAAGAGACAGAAAGAATTATTGAAAAGGCTGCTCTCTCAAACGGCTTGACTCCCGGTGAAGCGGCGGTGCTGCTGCAGGTGGACGACCCGGTTCTTTTGGAGCGGATCTACCGCACAGCCAGCCAGATTAAAGAAATGATTTACGGAAAGAGGCTGGTGTTCTTTGCGCCTTTATACATCAGTGACTATTGTATCAACAACTGCGTATACTGCGGCTACCGGCGCGACAATAAATTTAACAGGCGCAAACTAACCCTGGAACAGATTAAGGATGAAGTAACGGTACTGGAAGAGATGGGCCATAAACGTCTGGCCCTCGAATGCGGGGAGGACCCGCAAAACTGCCCCATTGAGTATGTGATTGACGCCTTGTCAGCTATCTATTCAGTTAAAGAAAAAAACGGCAGCATCAGGCGGGTTAACGTAAACATAGCCGCTACCACAGTGGAGAACTACAGACGCCTTAAAGAGGCTAAAATCGGCACCTATATCCTTTTCCAGGAAACTTACCACAGGCCGACGTACGCAAAAATGCACCCGTCTGGACCCAAAAGGGATTATGACTGGCATACCTGCGCCCATGACCGGGCTATGGAGGGCGGTATTGACGATGTGGGGTTTGGAGTGCTTTACGGGCTGTATGATTATAAATACGAAGTGCTGGCTACGCTCCTGCATGCCATCCACCTTGAAGAAGCCTATGGTGTAGGCCCGCATACAATTTCGGTGCCGCGCATGCGCCCGGCCAGGGGTGTTACTTTTGAAAACTTTCCTTACCTGGTCTCTGACAACGACTTTAAAAAACTCATAGCGATCCTGCGCCTGGCCGTGCCGTACACGGGCATGATCCTTTCCACACGTGAAAGCGCCGAATTCCGGGATGAACTGATCAATGTCGGTATCTCACAGGTAAGCGCCGGGTCATGCACCGGCGTGGGCGGTTACTGCAAAGCGAAAAACGGTGAGGAAGAAGATACACTTCAATTTAATGTGGAAGACCACCGCGACATCAACGAAATTATCACCAGCGTTTGCAAGTCCGGCTATATCCCGAGCTTCTGCACCGCCTGCTACCGCAGCGGGCGGACAGGGGACCGTTTTATGAGCCTGGCTAAGAGCGGTCAAATTCAAAATGTCTGCCAGCCGAACGCCATCCTTACCTTTAAAGAGTTTTTGATGGATTATGCCACACCAGAGACCAGGCAGATAGGTGAGCAAACTATCGCCCGGCACCTGCAGCTGGTGGATAACCCGCTGGTCCGCCAGAAAGCAGAACAGAGGTTGGAACAGATTGGTCAGGGGACAAGAGATTGTTACTTCTAAATATAATGTTCCTTACTTAATAGCTTGCCGAGTAAAATCATCCTGGTTTTAAAGGGGATGATTTTTCTTTGACATAAACAGGTACAAGTGATATAAAAAACATAATCTGGTGTTAGTGAGGTGATAACATGGCAAAAATTATTACCATAGACCTGAGAACAAAGCAAAGAACCCAGCTTGTGGACATTACCGCTGAAATTGAGCGCATTGTGTCACAAAGCGGTGTTAAAGAGGGCACGGTGCGAATCTTTACTCCTCATACCACCGCGGGGTTGACTATCAACGAGAACGCTGATCCTACCGTTGTTGAGGACATGCTCATGGAACTGAATAAAATAGTGCCTTTAAATGACGGGTACAGGCACCTGGAAGGAAACTCGGCTGCCCATATCAAATCTTCTCTTACGGGTGCATCCCTGTCTGTTTTTATCACCGGCGGCAGGCTTCTTTTAGGAACCTGGCAGGGCCTTTATTTCTGCGAATTTGACGGCCCCCGGCAGAGGCAGGTGCTGGTCAAAGTCACAGAAGACTAGCAAATCGGGGACTAGCAAACGTAGGCCTTACGTTTGCTAACCATTTTAGATGTATGGGATATGGGAAGATGGGCGTATAGAAGGCGTAAAATATGTAGGTGCGACTTCAGTCGCACAAGTGTTGAACGGGTAAATCCAAACCTGCATCTTATTAGCCAATATATCCAGCATTCTTTTTTGCTCAATACTATCTTTCAGTTAGTCCTGGACTTCCATGTCTGCACTGTAGGCCAATAGATATCACTTTACATATGTTACTACTTCTTGTGCGCGGGTTGATGCTTTTGTGATTGCATCAACACTGGTGTTTTGATAACCAACAGCAAGTGCGGCAACCGGCTCCATATTGTCAGGGACCCTCCAGGATCTTCTTGAATTCAGCGCCGTTTTTAGTATTGAATGTTAGTTGGTTAGACTGCTTATGGGCGCCGGGATCCGCCCTCCCCGGCAAACGAATGCCGCTGATGAAAACGGCTTTACCGGTATAACCGGCGCCCGGCCCAGCAGGCCTCCGTATTCCACGTAATCACCAACTTTTTTATTTACCGCCGGGATTAGACGCACAGCTGTTGTTTTCTTATTAATGACACCAATCGCTATTTCATCGGCGATAATGGCGGCAATGGTCTCGGCGGAGGTATCACCGGGAACGGCAATCATGTCCAGTCCGACGGAACATACACAAGTCATGGCCTCCAGTTTGTCCAGGGTTAATGAGCCTGCTTCAACCGCCCGGATCATACCCGCGTCCTCACTGACCGGAATAAAGGCGCCGGAAAGACCTCCCACATAAGATGAAGCCATGGCCCCTCCTTTTTTAACCGCGTCGTTCAACAGCGCCAGGGCCGCAGTTGTGCCATGGGTGCCACAGCGCTCCAGCCCCATCGATTCCAGTATCTCGGCAACACTGTCTCCTATGGCTGGGGTAGGCGCCAGCGATATGTCCACAATGCCAAAGGGTACATTCAGCTTCCTGGCGGCGGTGCGGCCGACCAGTTCTCCCATCCTGGTGATCTTAAAAGCTGTTTTCTTGATGGTTTCGGCTAATACGCCAAAATCACAATTTCCTGCAGTTTCAACTGCTTTTTTAACCACCCCCGGTCCGCTGACACCCACGTTAATTACACACTCAGGTTCACCGATACCGTGGAAGGCTCCGGCCATAAAGGGGTTGTCCTCTGGCACGTTGGCGAAGACCACCAGCTTGGCGCAGCCAAGCCCGTCGTGGTCTGCTGTGAGCTCAGCAGTCTTCTTTATGGCTTGTCCCATCCGGTATACCGCGTCCATGTTAATGCCGGCTTTATTGGTGGCCACGTTAACTGAGGAGCAGACCCGGCTAGTTGAGGCCAGGGCCGCGGGTATACTGTCAATCAGTTTGTGGTCGGCGTTGGTAAACCCCTTGTGCACCAGGGCGGAGAAACCACCGATAAAGTTAACACCAACGGCGGCTGCCGCCTCGTCCAGGGTCCTGGCGAAGTCCACAAAATTATCGGTATTGCTGCTTTCGGCCACAATAGCTAGCGGTGTCACTGAAATTCTTTTATTGACAATGGGGAGACCATATTCTCTTTCAATGTTTTCACCAGTTTTAACCAGATTTCCAGCCAGCCTGACTATTTTATCGTAGATTTTCCGCCTGGCGGAGAGGGGGCTGGGGTCGGAGCAGTCCCGCAGGCTGATGCCCATGGTAATTGTTCGGATATCCAGGTTTTCCTCCTGGACCATATTTACTGTTTCTAATATCTCCTGCAGTGTGAGCATGAAATAACCTCCCCGGTTAGATCCTGTGCATAAACTTAAACACGTCTTCGTGCTGGGCGTCAATCCTGACGCCGATTTCCCGGCCTTTCTCGGCCAGTTTCTCTTTAAGCTCAATCATATCACTGGTGCTTTCACTCATGTCCGCGACCATGACCATTACCAGGAATTCCTGAAGAATAGTCTGGCTGATGTCCAGGATGTTGATCTTATTGGCAGAGAGCACCTGCGCTACACCGGCAATAATACCAACCTTATCGGGTCCCAGAACGGTTACTATGATCCTGTTGCCTTTGGGCTCTTCCTTTTTTAGTTTTGACAGCATTGGCATAATCCCCCTTGAAAAAAATTAAAGCTGTCGCGCAGCTTCACCGGTAATGGGAAAATAAACGTGTAACCTTAAGGGGTATTTCATGCAATAATATTAACTTTGGGGCAGAAAAATGTCAAACCTTTTTATTAGTTATTTGCCTCAAGCAGGTCTTAAAGAGATAGGTTTGCAATAGAGCATTTTGTAGGACTCAAAATTCCAGCCCTCAAAGAAATTTCTCGCTGCCTGTACGCCGGACAGGAACAAATTCTCTTTATGCATGTCTAAAATATCAAAGTCAGTGGTCCTGACTCCCAGGGAGGGTATGGCAATCGTCCGGACGCTGCTCTTGGGGTCCAGTTCAAAAACCCTGTCGTGGGCTTCAAGCATAGTCGTCAGTGTTGCCCTGAAAAGGTCAAAGGGGTTATAGATGCGGGAGGGAGCGTTGGCTTCAGGTTCGATGATCTTAAAGCCAAAGGTAGGCCAGGGGGGCGTCTTTTCCCCGTCAAAAATCCAGACCGGGAAATTGCTCAAAACTCCACCATCTATAATATAACTGTATCTTTTGTATTTTTTGTTTTCATAATATGTCAATGTGTATGGTTCATAAAAGAATGGCAGGTTGGCGCTCATTCTTACCGCAGCGGCTACATCAAGGTCGTCGGGGTTGATATTGTAATCTTTCATGTCATATGGCAGCTTTAAAAGCTTTCGCCTGGATACATCAGTGGCTATAACCACCAGTTTATAGCGGTATTTAGGGTCGTTTTCGAAGTCCCTGAGGACAAGATCCTTGAAAGTGCGTACTCCTTTAGCGTCAAGCTTCTCCCTGACCCATTTTTCAAGAAACCCGGCTTTATATAGGCCGTTTTTAAACCACAGCCGCAGTGCTGGTCCCAAGTAGGGGATCTGTCCAAGCCAGTCCTTGTCCTTAAACTGCCTGAAGTCAAGGCCCCACACCAGTTCTCTGATTTCTTCAGAGGTATAGCCGGCCGCCACAAATGAGGCTATGATAGCCCCGGCAGAGGTTCCGGCGACATTAACCCAGGTGTAGCCTCTCCTCTCGGCTTCGTTGAGCGCGCCAAGCATGGCAAACGCTTTTACACCGCCGCCTTCAAATATGCCATCAGCCAGCAATGTCAATTCTGATCACCCCCATTTAAATAGTCTATTTTGAGGGCTTTTAAAATGTGACGACAAAAAAGAAACCAGCCATTTTTTTCCGGCTGGTTCTTCTTTTACTATTTTTTCTTGAATGTCTCGCATTTGGTTTGCTCGGACTTGGTGGCGCTCTGAATATGGTTGCGCGTAACCTCAATCATTGGAGCGCTGCAAAGAACATCTTTGTTATAGTTGCATTCGGTAACCGTACATTTAATCTGAGCCATGAAATCCACCTCCTTAAATTAAGATTAATTTCCTTAAACGACACTTTTTAAATTATGCCAACAAAATTAAAAATAATACTTGACAGAACCTATGTTCGGACGTAAGATATATGCAAACATATGTACGCCTGGAGGAGGAATTGTATATGGAAAGAGTCTGGAAAGAAGAAAATACCATGATAAATTTTAAGACTGATTATGATGTGATAGAAATTCTGTTAGGCTGGCTCGAGAAAGATGACACGGAAATTGAAAAATTGTTTGGTTATGGTTTGTGTTTGGCTGCAGTCACATACTTCGTTTCCAGGCTGTTTCAGTCTTTCCTTTAAAAATAAAATCATGGCCAGGGGCCATGCTAAACCGGGCAGGCGCCGCGCCCCTAAAGGTCCTTTAGCCTTTGAGTCGGGTTGCCCGGCAAAAAAAAATTAAAAAGGATGGAATCGAACCCGATCACTATTTTAAAAGCTATATGTGTCATAACTATTATATAATTGTGAAGTTTTTGTGAATATACTGCCGTCACAAATGAAAATCCCCTGTGTTTATCACACAGGGGATTTTCATCAGTTTGTAAAGGTTTGGTGCGGCATTCTATTAAGTGTTGACAATAATATTTCTTTTGATTATAATATATTTAAGTAAATACTTAATCACAAGAGGCTATTTTATGGATGAAATCATGGTGATTTTGAAAGCTATGGCAGACGAGACACGCTTAAATATTTTAAATCTTTTACTGACCCATGATTTTTGCGTGGGGGCTTTGGCTAAAAGGATTAATATGTCCGAAGCTGCTATATCTCAGCATTTACAGGTTTTACGTAGAGCAGGATTGGTAAGAGGGGAAAAGAAAGGTTATTTTACACATTATTGGGTTGATAGAGACGTTATTATTAAAGCAGCTGAAGAAATAAAAAAAATAGCGTCCCAGTCCATGAAATGTGAAGGTAGCTGCCATAAAAATCTTTTGGATGATGCGAAATATTGTCGAAAGAAGGATGACGCTGATGTGTGACTGCGAGTGCCAACATCCTGAAAAGAAAATTGATAAAAAAAAATGTAGCAACGAGCAGATTAAAGAGTGTCACGGTGATGATAAAAATCACCCTTGCGACAGTCAAGACAAAAAATACTCTTTGTATTTAAAAAGAAAAGCAGTTTTCTTGTGCAAAATAGCATTTGATTACTGCTTTTTGTTTTGTGCAAATATTTTTCAATGATAAAGGAGTTTGAAGTGTTTAACATTATACTTTTTATACTTACTATAGTTCTTTTAGTAATATCTTTTATAAAAAGTAAGGAAAAAACAAAGATGGCATTAAAAAAGGCGTGGAAATCCTTTGAAAACATTCTCCCTCAGTTTTTATCAATTTTTATCCTTATTGGCATAATGCTCTCAGTATTAACTCCTGAGACAATATCAAAACTATTCGGTCAGCAATCGGGGTGGCTTGGGATGGCAGTCGCTGCTGTAATCGGGTCAATTACGTTGATACCAGGTTTTATTGCTTTTCCTTTAGCTGCCGCTCTTATAAAAAGTGGTGCCGGATTAATGCAGATAGCCGTTTTTGTATCAACGTTAATGATGGTCGGAATTGTAACAGTACCCATCGAGATAAAATATTTTGGCAAGAAGACGACAATATTAAGAAACTCTATGGCTTTTATATTTTCATTTATCGTAGCTTTGATTATAGGGGGGGTATTAGGTGATGGAATTAATTAAAAGATACAGGACCTTCATTTCACTTGCAGTTATAAACGCATTAATCGTTGTATTATATCCCTCTATTGGTCAAAAGTCGTTGAAAATAACATGGAGTAATACACTTGAAATGCTTTCAGTGATACCTCCTGTTTTTATATTGCTTGGGCTTCTAGACGTATGGGTGGAACGTGAAACCATGATGAAGTTGATTGGTGATAGATCTGGTTTTTTAGGGGGTACTATAGCTTTTTTTCTTGGGTCGGCAGCAGCAGGGCCACTTTATGCAGCTTTTCCCATTGCCGGTGTACTCTTGAAGAAAGGCAGTAGTTTTTCAAATGTCCTTATTTTCATTGGTGCATGGTCAACAACGAAAATACCTATGCTTTTGTTTGAAGCGTCAGCTATTGGGTGGAAATTTATGCTTACTCGTTTTATCGTTAATATTCCAGGGATAGTATTAATTGCTTATCTCACCGCAAAGTTGCTAACGGAAAAAGATAAAAAATTGATTTATGATAATATTAGAAGTAAAAATAAATAGCCAACAAGAGTGTTGTAGTGATTATGATAATAATTTAAATTCCTGGATTTCTCCCATAAGGGTCAATAAGAAGCAACCAGAATCTTACTGTAAATAAAGAAGAGGTGCAAGATTCCCGTATTATTTCCAGAAACCCTACACCTCTTGATATTACTAATTTGGTGCGGCAGAAGGGACTTGAACCCCCACGAGCGTACGCCCACAAGAACCTGAATCTTGCGCGTCTGCCAATTCCGCCACTGCCGCATATTAATAGTGTTTTCAAGGCTTATAAGGTTTATAAATGTTTGGTGATAAGATTTCAGTCTTATCTACAGTTAAAAAAAATCTTATTATCCCACTCCTTTGAAGTCCTTGAATTGACAAGGTTTATTGTAACATAGGTACAAATCTAAATCAATAAGATTTCTATCTTTTTTACCTGGAAATAAACATAAAGACTAGCACACCAGGTTATTTTTATTTGCTGAAATCCTTTCCTGCCAATTTCCCAATGTCATTTTATGTCGAAATATTTGTCAAGGTAATCTTCCCTCATTGCCGAAAACATTAGAAAGCAAGCTGGTATAGAAGGGAAAATAAAATGAGCGAAGACCATTTGAGTGAACATGAAAAAAAACAATGGAAGAATGGGAGCAGCAAAAAGAAAATGAACGCGATGGTCGATCTGTCCCAATCACAGGACCGGGCGGTGGCTGTTGACGGCAAGACGCTGCGTGGCTCCTCCGGAACGGATGGTAAACCGGTTCACCTGGTGTCGGCCTTCCTGCAGCATGAGAAAATAGTCATCGGCCAG
>NZ_QFFZ01000021.1 GCF_004369225.1 Pelotomaculum propionicicum | reverse complement strand
AAATTTTGCAATACCACAAATAAGGTCTGAATATACAACATTAATATACCAAAAAGTTAAGCTCTGAAGTCCGCATAAATGCTGTACTTGCAGAGCTTTATAACTTGTTTTTACTGCAAAACTCAGGTTATATGCCCTCCTTGTCATAAAATAAACAGTTTGCTCAAAATAATTTATGACATAAAGTAAATAGAGGCCACGGCTTGGTTAAAATTATTTTTTAATATTGGATTTCAATCTCAACACCAGACTTGAATTCCACCATCAGCCTATCCTCATACACCGTTACCCGCTCCACAAGCCTCCGTACCAGTTTGTCATCGTACTCGATAAGCACGCCGCTTTGTCCCTGCAGAAACTCGGTCATTTCTGCGATGCGCTGGCGTTGGGTTTGACGCTCGGCATTGTGAGCCACTGTGTCCTGCCGAAGTTCCCGTAGGCGGTGGATTTCTTCCGCTACTTTTTCATAATCGGCCTTCGAGTTGGCAAGCCGCAGAAGCTCGTTTTGTAATTCATCCAGTTTTGCATCAATATAATCGGTATCTTTGTCAAATTGTTCACTCAACACCGTTTCGATATTTTGCTGAAGTGTCGCAATAAAACCATCCCGATCTGCGACGACCCTGTTAATTGCCCTTGTGACAGCATTCTGCAGATCTTCTTCGGGAATTGTCGGTGAACCGCAATCGGAGCCTTTTTCCTCCAAACGGTTTACACACCGCCAAACCACCGATTTCTTACTACGGTTATTCCAATGCACCCGGCGGTAGATATCGCCGCATTCGCCGCATATCACCAGGCTTGAAAGGGCATATTTGGCACTGTATACGCGCTTTTTATCATTCTTGCCGGCGTGCATATTAGCACGTCTGACAAGCTCCTCTTGTACCTGCATATATAACTCTCGCGGGATAATCGCCTCATGGCTGTTCTCAACATAATACTGGGGTACAATGCCGTTATTGATGACTCGCTTCTTGGAAAGGAATTCAACAGTGTAGGTCTTTTGTAAAAGGGCATCCCCGATATACTTCTCATTTTTGAGGATCTTCCGGATGGTTTCCGCTCGCCATTTAGGCTTACCTGCGGCGGTCAGGATGCCGTCGGCTTCAAGGCCATGTCCTATCTGGTGTAAACTAGCACCCTCTAAATATTCACGGTAGATGCGCTTGACTACCTCCGCGCCTTTTGTATAATGGACAGCCAAACAACCATTCTGTCTACTAAACCCTGCCCCCAATAAGCGGTAGACATGTTTCCGAACAGCAGTCCGCATAGCCATAAACGAGCTTCTATTTCGATGTCACCACCGCCGGGGTAAGTGCATGATGCCTCAAAATGGCTTAACTACAGCCTTCCCCGCCCTTACCCCTTTGTTACACGTGACATCAATACCACGCACTCGACATGCACCGTCCAGGGGAACATGTCCACCGGCTGCACTTCATTCACCTGGTAGCCGTTTTGGACCAGATAGCAGATGTCCCGGGCCATGGTGCCGGGGTCGCAGGAAACGTAGACCACCAGCGGCGTTCGCATTTCCGCCACCGTGTCCAGAGCCTTCCTTTTACAGCCGCTGCGTGGCGGATCCAGCACCACTACATCCGGGCGAAGCCCCTGCGCTGCCAGAGCGGGGAGCCGCTTTTCCACTTCTCCCAACTGGAATTCAACATTGTTTATTTTATTTAATACTGCGTTCCTGCGGGCGTCCTCCCCCGCCTGGGGAACCGCCTCCAGTCCGTAAACTTTTTTGGCGTGCCCGGCCAGGAACAGGGCGATGGTACCGACGCCGCTATAGGCGTCCACCACCGTCTCAACTCCGGTCAGTGCCGCGTATTCCAGCGCCTTCTCATACAATACTACTGTCTGGGCGGGGTTAACCTGGTAGAAGGAAGAAGGTGAAATTCGGAAATTGAGCTGCCCCAGGCGGTCGACGATGTAATCCCGCCCGGCAAGACATATGTTTTGCCTCCCGAGCACCGCTCCGGACGGCTTGTCATTGATATTGCGCACGACAGAAGTAAGACCGGGATAAAGAGACAGAAGCTCATCGACGAAAGCTTTTTCCCGCAGCCATTGTCCGCTCCCGGTCACCAGCACGGCCATTATTTCACCATTGTAAAAAGCTTTGCGCAGGACAACCTGTCGAAAAAACAGGCTCTGTTGTTTTTTGTTGTAAGCCGTGTCACCATGCTTATTAAGAAGTTTTTCAATGATTGCCGCGGCTTCATTTAAATCCCTGTCTACCAGCAAGCAGCCCGGCTTTGAACAATCACCTTCTTTAAAAAAACCAGCCAGCTTGTGGGAGCCTTCTTCATAAAAACCCAGTTCATATTCGCCATCACACTCTTCAACATGAAAGCTGGCTTTGTTGCGGTAGTGCCAGGGGTAATCCATACCGGCCGTTTCGAGGATGTTTACTTCGGCCAAGCCAGCTATGCGAACCAGGCTGTCCCTTACCAGCCTAGTTTTTAGCCTTAGCTGTTCCCTGTAATCAACATGCTGCAGCCGGCAGCCGCCGCAGGCGGTATAATGGGAGCACTCCGGTTGACGCCTGGCGGGGGATTTTTCTATGATTTCCAGCAGACGGCCCCGGGCGTAGTTCTTTTTTATGTCCACCACCTTGGCCAGTACTGTATCTCCCGGCACTGTGCCAGGAACGAACACGGCAAGGCCGCTGCAGCGCCCAACCCCTTCCCCGGCGTGAGTAAGCCCGTTTATTTTCATCTGGATCCGTTCCGCCTTTTTTAGCGGCGTCCGCTCTTTTTCCATTTGGTCATTCCATCCTAAACTTCTCATCTTGGATTATGGACTGGTTCAATCTCTCCGCCTGGCCTCGAATTTTTCGTTAGCCTCCATTATTACTCTGGAAGTTCTGTACTTCTTAGACACGACTGCTTATTCTTTCCCATTCCAGCAGTACGTGCAGATTTTATCTTTGCCTATACCGATGGCATCGACCATGTCATGGATGTTCTGGTACTTCAGCGTTGAAAAGTTTAGTCGCCTGCAAATGCAATCCACCATACGATTGTACTTCTCATTTGCCGGATCACAATATTCGTCAAGAGACTCCGGTTCTTTACCTTCAAGCTCGATGATGGCCTGTCTTGCAGCCAGATCCATTGCCGACCGTGAGACTGAGAAGTTTAAGTACTTACACCCGAATACAAGGGGGGGGCAAGCCGGCCGGATATGGACTTCTCTGGCATTGCAGCTATACAGCAGGTCCACAGTTTCTCTCAGCTGTGTACCGCGGACAATTGAATCATCGCAAAAGAGCAGGCGTTTACCCGAAACAAGTTCAGGAATGGGCATCAGTTTCATTCTGGCGACAAGATTTCTTATATCCTGGTTTTGAGGCATAAAACTCCTTGACCAGGTAGGGGTGTATTTGATGAAAGGACGTCCATAAGGTACTTTAGATTGGTTTGAGTAACCGATGGCATGTCCCACACCTGAGTCAGGTATTCCGGCAACCATATCAATTTCCACATTGTCGTTCTTGGCTAGTGCCGCACCGTTTCTATTTCGCATAACCTCAACGTTCATCCCTTCATACGTTGAGGATGGATAACCATAGTAAACCCATAAAAAAGCGCAAATTTGCATTTTATCCCTGGGCGACGAAATTTTCTCAATACCGTCCGGGGTCAAAAGAATGATTTCTCCCGGGCTGTGTTTGTCAATCGAAAAGTTTACCACTGTGATCACGAAAAAGTTGACCACCAGGGGAGAAAAAATTTGTCCGTCTATCAAGGACATTTTAAGTTTGAATTATTATTGTCATTATCATCATTACTTGAGCCGCAGGGGCTGTGGATATGTGCGTAACGCGTAGCGTTATGCAAGCGATTGTGGACCCTGTGGACAGGCGGCGCGAGCAGCAGAAATTATAGCCTTGAAACAAGGGGCCTGGAGAAATAACAATGTCTTTTTTGAAATAAGCGCCTGTCCACAAGTCCACATGAGTGTCATATCCACAGCCCGCAGACCGGTTTGGCTGTCGCTCACCCCTCTTTCTCATGCCGCTTCATGCTCTGGCGAAAGCGATAGCTTTCACCGTTTATCAGCAGAATGTGGCAACGGTGTGTCAGACGGTCCAGCAATGCCTCGGTAAGCTTTTCTTCCCCGAAAACTGTGGACCATTGGGCAAATTCCAGGTTCGACGTGACAATACAGCTCCCGCGCTCGTACCTGGCCGCCATAAAACGGAAGAATAACCGGGCGCATTCAGGGCTGTAGGGGATATAGCCCACTTCATCCACCACAACGAGGTCCTGTTTCAGCCACTGTTTTTCCATCTGGAGCAGGCGGTTCTCCTGCTGGGCCAGTTGCAGGTGGGTCACCAGGCCGGGAGCGTTCCAGTACCGCACCCGGTAACCCTGTCGGCAGGCGCACATGGCCAGGGCTATGGCCAGGTGGGTCTTCCCGGTGCCACTGTTGCCGATCATAACGATATTTTCTTTCTGCTTGACAAAATCACAATGGCTTAGACGTAAAACCTTTTGCTTGTTCAGGGACGGGATGGCGCTGAAGTCGAATTCCTCCAGAGTCTTGAGATATGGAAGACAGGCCCTGCTGATCCTGTTCCTGCGGGTGCTTTCCTCCCTTGATATGGCTTCCTGTTCCAACAAGGCAGCCAGGTAATCTTCGTAAGACCGGTTGTGATCTGCGGCCTGCCGGGCGAGGTCCTGGTAATGGCGGGCTATGGCCGGCAATTTTAATCTTTTCAGATAATCACGGATGAGAAGGTCGTTGACCGCGCTCAATGAACCATCATCCCCTTAAGCCCCAGCAACTGGTCAAACTTTTCTACCCTGGGCCGGTCTATTTTATAGCCGGCCAGGTGGTGATGGCGGCACGGCGCAGGTGGTGCGGCTACCAGGTGCTTGCCGGTCATATTTTCAAGGATCTGTCTAATCCCAACGGCCTGGTAAATGCCTTGCCGCAGCCCTTCCTTCAGGGCGCCAGCCAGGATGTCCCAGCCGGTCTCGCGGTGCAGCATCAGCACCTGGACGAACTCCCGTCCCGGCTGGCGATGATGTTCTTTTAAGGCGGTGAGGTATTCCTGGAATATACCCGGTAGCTTGGCCCTTCTAAACGGCCTGGCGTCCTCCAGCGCCCCGGGCTTTTTGTAGAGGGTCTCCAGGTAATGATCCAGGTCGTAAACTTCTTCACCTCTGGCGTAAGAACGCCGGTGGCTGGCAATCGTCAGGCGGTTGCTGCAGATCTCCACCTGGTGTACGTAGGCTTTTAAGGTAAGGTGCTGGCCTACCCAGGCCCCAGGTATTGAGTAAAAGTTGTTTTCAAAACGGACCAGTTGGTTTTTTGCGGCCTCGACCTCTACGCGCCGGCAGCAGTCAAAGTGCTTTTTGGGTAGGGGTAAGAGGTGCCCTTTCTCTGCCTGCCAGGCTGCTTCAACAGTGATCTTTGTTCCCGGTACCTGGTGGGTTTTCGCATACTGTAGACATTTCTCCACCAAACAGGTGTTTAGTTCTTCCCAGGTGCCAACCTCTGGTATGGGGGTGAAGAAGTTGCGTTCGACGAACCCGGCGAAGTTTTCAATTCCGCCTTTCTCATTGCCGCGGCCGGGGTTGCAAAACCTACTCTCAAAAAGATAATGACTCCTAAAGCTGATGAAATTGTTTTGCTCGATGCGGCTTTTCCCCTCCAGCACTTTAAAAACGGCGGCTTTCAAGTTATCGAAGGTGATGCTGTGCGGCACTCCTCCCCAGAAGGTAAAGGCCTGGCTCATACCTTCAAAGAATGCTTCCTGGCGCTGGTGGGGAAAGGCCATGACGAAGGGCATCCGGCTGTTTCCCAGTCTTATGAGAAATACCTGGGCCAGTGTTTTTGCACCGGCAATGACCACAGTGGCTTCGCACCAGTCGCATTGGGCATTGCTGCCGGGCGTGAATTCCAGGGGAACAAAGGTTTCTTTTTCTTTGCGACGCAGCTGTCCCAACAGCCGGCGTATACCGGACTCACTGCCTTGGTAGTCGTATTCTTCTACCAGCCGTTCGTAAATGCGACGGCCCGTGTGGCGCTGTTTTAAAGGGCTGTCTTTGTCTTCTTCCATCCATTGTTCTAATATGGCTTTTATTTGTCCGATCACTGGCTTGGGCCTGGGTTTGGTAAGGTTGTATTTTGGGGGTTCGGCGTCTTGGATGGCTTTCCTGACGGTCTGTCTGGCGCAACCAAGTTCTCTGGCAATCCAGCGGATTGATTTACCTTGCACATTATACAGTTTTCTGATAATCTCTTTATCGACCACGCTGATCATTTCCTTTCCTCCCATACACTGTTGATTGTCCACCTACAGTGTACAGGAAAGTTTGATCGGGTGGTCAATTTTTCGCTGATCAAAGGTCTAAAAGTGGTACACTTTTAGTTTAGCAAATACACGGGCCGAGTTCATAGTTGAAAATGTATCCAAGGTTTGCAAAAGTACAGGACTCAGAAGAAACACAATAAGAACCTTCTTTTTTACCAACTATTAAAGGAGTCCTCCCCAATTTATCCCTTGAAGCATAAATTCCCTGCTGTGTTAACAGCAGAATAGAACAGGAACCCTCAATCAACTCCTGCGCTTTTAACAAACCCTCCTTAAAAGAATTCTCGTGATCTATAATTACAGACACAAACTCCGTAGGATTTATTGTACCCTTGCTTGTTTCCATAAAATGAATATTTTTCTGATTGGAGAATTCTTTGGCGGCAATTTCATCTAGATTGTTAATTTTCCCTACTGTACTAATCGCATATTGACCAAGGTGTGAACGTACTGTTAAAGGCTGGGGTTCTGTATCGCTTATGCACCCAATGCCCATGATCCCTTTTATATTTGAAACCTCAGCTTCAAATTTTGCTCTAAACGGTGTATTCTCGATGTTATGAATTGACTTGTTGAAACTGCTTCCGCTCCAGATCGCCATCCCCCCTCTGCTGGTTCCCAGGTGCGAATGGTAATCCGTACCAAAATACACATCCATTACACAATCTTCTTTTGAAACAACACCAAATAAACCACCCACAGGAACTACACCCCTTAAACTTTTATTCAAACTTACATATTATGTCGCATATAATTACATTCTTGAGATAAGCTCATATATGCACATTAATAGAATTACATTTTTATGATAATATTGCAACAACATTTTATATTCAGGACCGTCCTTAATGCCATTAGGTGAAACCTGTAAATACTTAATTACTTTATTCTTATAGAGGTAAAAAGAGCTTCCCCTTGCTTACCCCGGGGCAGACTCCGTTGGGGGAAAAGAAAAAGGGGTATCTATAAGATTACCCCTTATCCAGCGACGGTTCTAACTTGATACTGTTGCCATACTGTTGCCATACTATTGTCAAAGTGTCAAGGGAACGCCCTCTTGCAAAACTGTAAAACTTGTCCCGTCCCTCATAATGTATTACCCAAGTGAGGGGTTATCCCATAACATCCTAATTATTGGCACCTTTCCTCAATTTCTTTCTTCAGTTTATCTCCTTCTACGCGACCCTTCTTATAAGCGTCTAAAGCAGTTCTGGGCAAATCAAATGGTTTATATTTGCCATCGTAATCCTTTTTCTCATCTAGCAATGAATCTGATATGCCTCTTCTAAATGCACGATCTTCAATTTCTTTCTTCAGTTTATCTCCTTCTGCGCGACCCTTTTTGTAAGCTTCTACAGCAGCATCATTATGGGGCAAATCAAATGGTTTATACATACCATCATAATCTTTTTTATCTTCTAACAATGAATCTGAAACACCTCTTCTAAATGAACGACCTTGACCGCTTGGTATATCTTTTGCCATTTAAATGCTCACCCTCCAAAGTTTATTTTATTGAACAACAGAACCGTCTCTTTATTAGTACTTTTTAAATAAACAACAAGAAACGACTCACTAGTATGGCTACTTGTGTGGCTTCACTTCCGCAATCAGTAGTGATCTTGACTAGCAGCTGTAGACACTAAAAACTCTCAAATTCCTACTCATTGAGATTAATTTAGGTTATAAAATACAAATATGGCTTGTTTAGCCTGTTCTCTCGTCTAAAGAGCTTTCCATAGAGCCATTCCGTTTTAAACTTACTCAAGAAGGATTCATGGAAGTATTGTCATAACAGTGCCCTTGCCGCTCATGCTGCATATGAAACGGTTTTGCCTGAGAAGGTCCTGGTACTCTTAGCTGGCATATTGGAAAGCGGTTCCCTCATGAGTTAATATCTATCAAACCTGGACAAGGTTAATAGCTTATTAACCCTACTTGCACCACCACCTATAAAAATTAGTGTCTCATTTCATGCCATATAAATACATTTTAATATCACTACATTTTCCTTTTTTGATTCTAACACTCGTTAATGTTCAGAGTTAAATATTTATTTCCGATTGCATTAATTAGATCTGTCTATATATTGTAAGCGCAATACTCTTTTCAGACCGTTCCTGTAATGTAAAATAATAACTTCACATACCTGCTTGGGATATTAATATTAATAGCAGTTTTACTCTTTTCCAAACGTCATCTGTACAACTATGCCATGACTGCCGCCCAGTAATGTGAAAAGGGATAAGGGGGCAGGTCCCTTATCCCTATTACCTTGGGATTCTTTTTTTGTATAACTCCATATTTTCTTTTGCAAATTTTTCCTCCCAAATCATTTCTAATAACGCCAACTCTTCACTGTAATCTGTTTTTGATTCATCTTCGTCATACGCAAGATTCTCAAGAATTTCAATCGTGAAATTTTCCGGGCCAAAATCATTCCATTCCTTTTGCAGTTCCAGGTTGGGATGGAAGCCACCTCCCAGCCTGGCTTTAGTGCCATTGATAACGCCTCTCAAATCCGGAGTAGCTTTAAGAAAATACTTATTATTGATTTTACAGCGGACCATGAATATGCCCATCTGCGGTTTCATCTGCTTGTACTGAAGCTTTAGTTCCTTTTTTCTATCCATTAAGAAGTCCTTCTTTCTATGCTTCTTTTTTAACCACCCAATATTTTGATCCATCTGGAGTACGTGCAAGAAGAAAATTGTAATCTATCAGCAGCCTTCTCAATATGAAGTAGTCGCCGAAACTATGCCACGCGTCTATAACCGTGTTGACCTGCTTTTCACTGTAAAAGATACCTTCCTCAAACTTGCTGGCCAGATAGCGCAGCACGGGGATCCTGGTTCTGCTCGGCACGGGAATGCGTGTAATTCTGCCGTCATCGTCCAGGAATATCGAGAGTTGACTTTCTTCTTATTGCCGCTCATCTGTCAATAACCCATCTCCTTTAATATCCTTGCCAGAGTGGCCAGGCGTTCTCCAAGGATTTCATCATCGTTGCTGAGCGCCTGCCTGAATAGAACTATGTCCTCATTGATTTTTTCATTGTCGGTACATACGGCCACTGTCATGGCGTCACCCTGCAGGCCGACCCTGTCTATAACAGGATTCCCGGTATCATATAATCTCTCATACCGATAAGCTTCCTGAAAATGAAGTTTCGCCCGGCAAACTAGAATGGCCAGGTCGAGCACACGGTGCAGCGGCAATTCCTCAGACTGCCTGGACCATTTTTCACCTGTGTATCTCCATACTTTGGCGGATATATCCACCTTGCCCCGGTCATTCCACTGGGCCAGGCCCAGCGAAAGGCCTTTGGCGTCTGAATTATAGGCATACCTGCCGTCAACGTTCCCGTAATTTTCACATACAATGACAGGCTTGTGCTTTAAAGTGGTCGGTATTTTCATTTTCCTTCCCCCTAAACGATTAGTAAATTAGTGATTTACTAAATTACTAAATAATTATACCTATCCCATTATAGGATGTCAAGGACGTTCAATATATTTTCAGACCCGGTGTTGACAAACATTACAGTATAATAGAAAATGAAGCCCTTGGGGGCATTAATCGGTTACCTAATATTGATGCCTTTTATCAATGAGCTTGTATTTGGTGTCATTTTCGCGGGTGTAGCGGGAATAATGGTATTATTTCTCTTGATGTGCTTCTGCCAAGAGCACAGAGATACGGCGAGCACCACCTCTCCATATATGGCCTGGTAGCCGGGATGGCGCTGATGGCGGTGAGCTTGCTGCTGTTCATATAAGACGAATACGAGGAGGAAGACATATGAAGGATGCTTTTTTGAGGCTCGCGGTACTTAGCGAAAATACCGTCGGGACTTCTCGTGGTATAGTGGGTGAATGGGGCCTGTCCATCTATATTGAAGTAAATGGCATGAAAATTCTTTTTGACACGGGGGAGAGCGGCGGGCTGCTAAACAATTCAGACGTTATGGGAATTGACCTTAAATCTGTGGAAGCTTTAGTTTTAAGCCATGGGCATTACGACCATACAGGCGGCATGAAGTCTTTTCTGCGCTGCCGGGGTAAACTGCCGGTTTACGCGCACCCCGGTTTATTTGCCTGCCACTACGGCACACCGGAGAAACCGCGCTATATCGGAGTCCCATACAGAAAAAAAGCGCTGGAAAGCCTTGGAGCGGAATTTGTATTTATGAAAGAACCTCTCGAGATATCGCCAGGTGTGTTTGTCAGTGGTGAAGTGCCCAGAAAAACGGTTTTCGAAAAAGCTGATGAGACATTGTTCTGCCTGGAAAACGGCAGAAATATTATGCCCGACCCGTTTCACGACGACATGAGCTTGTACTGCGTTACCCCTGAAGGGTTAATTATTGTATTGGGCTGCGCCCACGCCGGCCTGGTAAATATTGTGGAGCATGCGCGGAAGGTTACCGGGGTAAGCCGGGTCTACGGTATTATCGGCGGCACTCACCTGGGCCCCGCGCCTGTTGAGCAGCAGGAAGCGACAATCAATTACCTGAAAGAATTGGACCTTCAATTCCTGGGCGCCAACCACTGCACCGGATTGGCTGTAATCTCCAGGCTGGCGAACATTTTTGGGCCCCGTTTCAGATTTTGTCCGGCCGGCAGCAGCTTCAGCCTTCCCGAAAAGTAGTTCAGCCTACTCCTCCACCAGGTTCAGCCACTTTTCCATTTTTTCGTGTAGCTTACCGCGGGCTTCTTCGAGCTCACTCTGCCTCTTCTGGCAGGCCAGGTAATCCTGGTAAACCTCCGGCAGAAAAAGCTCCGCTTCCAGGCGGGAAATTACATCTTCAAGGTCTGAGATCGACCGCTCCAGTTCTTCAACCCGGCGGCGGTGCATGCGTTTTTGCCTCTCTTCTTCCTTCTTTTGCAGGTACTGTTTCTTTTCGGCGCTTTCCATCCGTACTGGTCCGCTGCCGGCACGCCCACTTCCCTGCTGCACCCGCTCCGCTTTTTTCTGGAAATAATAATCGTAGTTGCCCATATAGCTGGACACACCGTTAGGTGAGAGTTCCAGCACCCTTGTCGCAACTTTATTTATAAAGTACCGGTCGTGTGACACAAAAAGGATGGTGCCCGGGTAACCGTCCAGGGCCTCCTCCAGCACCTCCTTGCCGGGCAGGTCCAGGTGGTTGGTGGGCTCGTCCAGGAGCAGCAGGTTCGCCTTCTGCAACATCAACGCAGCCAGGGCCAGCCGGGATTTTTCACCGCCGCTCAAATCGGCCACACGCTTATTCACTTCGTCGCCCCGGAACAGAAATCTCCCCAGCACCTTACGCACATCCACCTCGTCCAGGCTGGGGAAGCGGTCCCAGAGTTCGTGCAATACCTGCTTATCCTCACTCAGCCCTTGCCGCTCCTGGTCGTAGTAGCCGGCCTGGACATGTATTCCCGCGCTGACCCGGCCTTCAAACGGCTGCAGCAGGCCGGCGACTGTTTTCAGAAGGGTTGATTTGCCGATCCCGTTCGGGCCGACCAGGGCCACCCGCTCTCCCCTGTTGATTTGAAAATCCAAGCCGCGGGCCAGGTGCAGTCCTGTATAGCCAATGCCCAGGCTGCTGGCCCTCAGCACCTCCAGGCCGCTGGGCCTGGCCACGTTAAAAGAAAGAACCACCCGGCGCTCCTTGCCGGGGCGCTCCAACCGCTCCATTTTTTCCAGCGCCTTTAGGCGGCTCTGCGCCCGCTTGGTGGTATCCTTGGCGGCGATATTGCGCCGCACGAACTCCTCCTGGCGGGCAATTTCTCCTTGCTGCCGGTTATATTCTTTTAACTGCTGCTCCAGCAAAACGGCTTTTTGCTGGACAAACGCGCTGTAATTGCCGGTGTAGCGGGTAAGGCCAGCGGGGGTAATCTCATATATAACTCTGGCCAGGGCGTCAAGGAAGTAGCGGTCGTGGGATACCAACAGCACCGCCCCCCGGTAGGACTGCAGGTACTGCTCCAACCAGGCCAGGTTGTCCATGTCAAGGTAATTGGTGGGTTCGTCCAGGACTAACAGGTCGGGATTCCCCAGCAGGCAGCGGGCCAGGGCCAGGCGGGTTTTCTGGCCGCCGCTGAGGGTGTTGACCGGGGTGGAAAGGTCGGTATCTGCAAACTTCAGGCCGCTCAGCACCGTGCGGACACTGGTCTCGTAATCGAAACCCCCGCGGCTTTTAAACAGGGCGTAAAGGTTGTCATAGTCCTCCAGCAGCTGCCGGCTTGCGCCTTCAGCCGCGGAAGTTTCGGACATCTGCCGTTCCATGGCCCTCAGCTTTTTTTCCATATCAATAAGAGGGGTGAATACGGTAAGCATCTCGTCCCAGATGCTGCGCCCCGATTCCAGGCCGCCGTCCTGGGCCAGGTAGGACAGCGACAGGTTTCTGGCCCTGGTCACTTCCCCCGCGTCCGGCGCCAGGCTGCCGGTTAATATTTTCAGCAGGGTGGACTTGCCCGCGCCGTTGACCCCGACAATACCGGCCTTTTCCCCCTCCTGGACGGTAAGGCTGATACCGGCGAAGACCCTGTGAGAGCCGAAAGATTTTGAAATTTGCACCGCCTGCAGCAGGACCAAAGCTGTCTCCCCTTTCAACTATCAAGTTTACAACAGTTGGCCGGGTTGGACAAGCACAGGGGAGAGGTGTCAGGGGTGTCAACAACCCCGTCCCCCTGACACTGACACCCTTAATTTGATTCTGGGATACTCCAGAAGCAGATATATTGAGACGAGTGTTCCGGTCTCAAGCATTTGCTCATAGGCTGGATAATGTTGAATTGTCCATAGAATCATTGATTAAGACACCCTTAAGATTATTCTTGTCAAATACTTCTTTGTAATGTCTATAGTATCCTTTAAAAAAATTTAGCCCCGTTTGAACACTATCCCCAGGATTTATTTTAAAAAGGCCTGCAAAATCTGTTGAGATTACAGGTTAATGCTTGGGGCTACAAGTTTTACCGGGAAAGAAAAAAGCCCCGGCGGTTTAATCCTCAGCTAGGGCTGTTCTATTCTGCTTTTCTATATTACCATTATACCGCTTTACTTTCGTCATTTTCGTCAGCTTTTCATTGACCTGCTAAACATAACCTGAGCATAATTCTCAATGTCATTAGGTGTTAGCATATTATACTTTTGCTTTATGGCAGTAAAATACTCAGCGATAATTTCTTTGCTGATTGTGCGGTTAGAATGTACAGCCAGTTCATCTTCGGTCAGGCCGGTCTCCTCGCCGCGCCGGTGCATTTCGTTCATTTCCCTGGCCAGTTGGATCAATTCAAGGATGACCTGGGTGGTTTCAATGGCCCTGTTCTGGTACTTCCGGATGGCGGCCTCCAGCATCTCGGAGAATTTCCTCGACTGGACAAGGTTTCTCCCGGCAACGCTCTTAACCCTGCCTTCCAGGAGGCGCTTCAAAAGCTCCACCGCCAGGTTCTTCTGCGGAATTCCCTTGATCTCTTCCAGGAACTCGTCAGAAAGGATGGCAATATTTGGTTTATTCAACCCCACGGCGCCCAGGATGTCCACAACTTCTTCCGAAATAATGACTTGGAGATGAGCTGGTTAAGCTGATAATCAATCTGTGCCCTGGTCTTTTTCTTGGCGCCCCCGAGAATCATCTTAACAATCCCCGACCTGACCGCCTTGAAGAAGCAGATTTCCACATTCAGGCGCTCAGCCTCTTTAGTGGTGGCATAGAGGGAGTAGGCACTGGCAAGCTCAATGACATACTTGATAAAGTCCTTTTTGGGTTGTTCGCCCAGGCCGAGGATGTAATCCACTGTCGCGACTATGGCCCGCATCCTTTCGGCGGCACTGCCGGACTTAAATTTGCTGAAGTCAAAACCGTGCAGCATATCATTAATCAATTCGTATTTTTCATACATCAGGTCAACGGCAACGGCGGTATCAACGCCCGCGTTCTTTCTATCGCTGACAGTATAACGGGAAAGAGCCGCTTTAAGGTTTTCAGCTATGCCGATATAATCAACCAGCAGACCGCCGGGCTTATCCCGGAATACCCGGTTAACCCTCGCGATAGCCTGCATCAGGTTATGGCCGCTCATCGGTTTGTCGACATACATGGTGTGCAGACAGGGCACGTCAAAACCGGTGAGCCACATGTCACGAACGATAACGATTTTGAGCGGGTCGTTCTCGTCCTTCATCCGCTTGGCCAACAGCTTCCGGCGGGCCTTGCCGCCGATGTGGGGCTGCCACCCGGCCGGGTCGGCGGACGAGCCGGTCATCACGATTTTAATCACGCCCGCGTTGTCGTCCTCACTGTGCCATTCCGGGCGCAGGGCCATATTATATAAATTACGATATTTGTTAGAATCAGACCCGTGGGGTCACCGAAAGGTATAGAATTCAATATCCCACTTCCTTATTGTAGTTTTTCTGATAATACACCAGAATCATATGTTTTTTCGGAGAAACACTAAAGCCATATCCAGAGCTTAGTAAAACTTTACACTTTTTTTCTTCCAACAGCCTTCTGATTTCTTTCAACTCGCTATCCATCGTTTCAATTTTGTTATAGATATCCTTTTTAAAAGACCCTTTCGAGATAATAAATTTAACAACGACTATAATAACGGCAACAATGAGGATCAATATTAAAAGGTCAACGATTTGAGCAATCAGTGGCGTTAAATTCCAGCCCCAATATTCATACCTCCGAGTTTTGTTGTTTCATAACACAGCCCTTCGTTTTACTTATCTGAATCTCACCGTACAAATATCTTTCCCTTCATACATGCCTCCTTCGGTATGCGACGCCGCAGCGTTATACAGAGGCTTTCCGGCCAGCGCTATCCTTGCCCTGACCATGGGCGGTTGAGCAGGGTTTTGTTCATCGCCCGGGCGCCCCGGAAGCTGTTCGATCCTAACCTCTTTTACATATTTCCGGCCGGGGCTTTCGAGAATAGTTTTTTCTTTTAAATTATCAGCCGGTTCCACATTTAAAAAGCTGAACACCAGATCATCCGATTGATGCCGAAAAGGGATATTTGAAAAAGCTAAGGTCATACCCATCGGGAGAAAACTTTAGGCCGCCCAGGTAAGAGGATATTGACGGGCGAGGATCCTCATCCGGTAAGAACCCTGCATTTACAGTAAGGATCGTTTTGGCCTCGCCACCCCTTGCAGGCATAACCTTTATAGCGGGGCTTTCTTTCACATTTGGATTTGCGTCAGCAGTCGTGAAAACCACCCTGTCGCCGGTGGGATACCAGCAGAAATTCATTATTTTTTCAGACGCGTCCTTAAGCAAAAGAGGATCCCCGGGGCCATTATCGCTTACATCAACCAGCTTAAATTCCTCGCTCCTCACACGTTCGTCCTGCCTTGCCGTAAGGTAGGCTATGCTGTTCGCCGCCGGGGACCACCGGGCGTCCAGTATGTGCTTTTCTGGTTCGATGCCGTATACTTCCCCGCCATCGGCGCGGGCGACCCATAAAGAATAATTTCTATACCATTTGTCAGCGGGATCATATTTGTAAAAGAGCAGCCATTTCCCGTCCGGGGACCAGGCCGGAGAACTGTTGCGGCCGTCGCTGGTCAGACGCTGCGGCTCCTTCCCGCCCTCGAGAACCCACAGGTCACCTTGCCGGATCACCGCCAGCCGCCCGGGAAAGCCCGGTAATTTATTTTCACCGCTCTCCGGTATGTTTTTCCCGCCCAACCCGGCTCCACAGCCGGTAAGAAACAAAGCAAGTAGAAGAATCGTTGGAATAACCACCTGCGTAAGATTTTTTGAAAAACGCTTCATTGTCTGCCTCCTGATCTTTGCTTACACGACATCATGAAGAACACCCAGGGCATCCTCTCTATTTTTTACATAGGCGTATGCCAGTTTGTATATATCGTCCTTTCTCTCTTGAATAAGTTCTAAAAACGCGTTGGAATCCCCCTGGCGCGCCTTTCTAACCTGATCCGTATCCGCAGGAGTCATAATGTTGCGGCTGGCAATATTTGAACCCGAATCAGCCCAAATGGCTAGAATTACATGACCCTTACGAGGGTTTTTCTTTTTTTGGAAGAAGTATAAGAGAAAAACGAAGAGGCGTTAACCCTGTGGTTTTGGCTGCCCCGGGGAATCAACACCTCTTCACGACGCAAGGCGTGCGTCATGAATATTATCTCATCAAAACAATCCAAAAGACAAGGGGTAATTCCCGATCCAAATCGCCCAACCTGCTGCCCCATATGCAAACGTGAAGCCCCACCAGGCCGGGTGTTTAATCGGGTTAATACAATTTTCAGGAAGCGTGACGGTAAAACGACACAGCGCTACCGATGTGTTTGGCGTGATTGCAGAGAAACATTTTCCGTGCGGCCCGCAGACCACCAGGACTTTGCTTCACAAGAAAACTGTGTCGAGGCCTACTCTGCTTTAAAGGGTACGTACAGGCAACTGTCAGAGCAGACCGGATACAGTCCCGGTTCAATCTGGCGATGGGTAAACCAGGCCTGCCGGGAGGTGAGCGGTTGGTTACGTGGGTTGACAACAGTGGTTATGGAATGGCTGCCCGGGACCTCTGTGCAGCTGGTAGTGCGGGAAGATAAACGGAAAGCCTGGCATAGCCGGCGGATACGCAGGCCCGGGAAGATAGACCAACTCCTCCAACTGGAACAGTTGCCCGGATGGGTCCAAAAGTGCCGCCAGGCAGTAGCGGATTTGCCGCCTGTACCAGTTGGGCATTTAGCTTTCTGCCGGGTCGTGCTTCCCAGGCTGTGCCAAATGGAAATATTTCCTACCACACTAAATAGAACGGCACTGGGCGCCAAGTTGTGCTAACGTGGACCATGAGGAGGTGGTCCATAATGGACGAACAACAGCGAACGGCTGCAGCCTTACACCGGTACGCCATGATCGATAACCTGGTTGGCGTAGATCTGGCCTGTGGGGAAAAGAGCGCCCTTCTGGAAGAGTTGGCAACAGCACACGGTATATCTGTCTCTACGATTAAGCGTTATTTACGGTATTATGAGGAATCCGGCTTTGACGGGTTATTGCCGAAAACACGTTCTGATGCCGGGGCGTCCCGCGCCATTCCCCCCGAAGCCCTGGAAATGGCCTTCAGGCTGCGCCGGGAACTACCATCCCGCAGCACTCCTACCATTATACGGATGTTGGAGCAGGAACGTGAGGAATGGCGGGGTAACATTCGCCGTTCCACCCTGGACGACCATTTCCGCCGGGCCGGCCTCACCCGCCGGGCCTTGCGGCGGGAGCAAAAAGTACGCCGGAAATTCGGCAAGGTGAGAAGAAACCTGCTATGGGAGGCCGACATCTGCATACCGCAGCTTTGGGTGCGGGATGATCAGGGGCAAAAACACCAGGCGGTAGTGGTGGCGGCCATCGACGACAGCACGCGCCGGATCGTTCACGCGGAATGCTTTATCAGCCAGGAGACCTGGGTGGTAGAAACCACCTTAAAAAAAGCGGTTACCAAACACGGGGCGCCGGCAGCCCTGTACATTGATAACGGCGCCCAGTTTGTTGCCAAACAGATCCGGGAAGCCTGCGCCAGTCTGGGTATCAGGTTTTTAAGGGCAAAAATCCGGGACGCGGCCGGGAAAGGCAAGATAGAGAGATGGTTTAGGACCATGCAAGAAAGCTTTGTCCCCGAGATGCATGCCCTTTCCACTTTACCGACATTATTGGAATTAAACCGGTACTTCTGGGCCTGGGTAGAGGAGCACTACCACCAGGTGGTGCACAGTGAGATTTTTGATACGCCCCTTAACAAGTGGAATTCGGACTCTACCCCCTTACGCATGGTGGACCCCGTTACCCTGGAAGGAGCTTTTCTGTTAAGTGTAGAGCGGACGGTAAGCAATACCTCTCTCATTACGCTATTCGGCCGGGAATTTCTGGTAGACGACCGCCTGGCCGGAACGCGGGTTGAGGTACGCTATCATCCTCGGGACCGTGCTCAGGTACAGATCTGGCAAAAGGGTAAGTTCATCGGAGTCGCCGCTCCCTATGAAGTGCCCGGCAACTCGCCCAAATTGATAAAAAGAGATAATGCGGAAGATGAACCGGATCCCACCGGACTCAACTACCTGCAGCAACTGGACCAAAGCCGCCGGCAAAAACTCCGGCGAAAGGTGAAGGCACTGTCAAAACAGGGTACCCAGCAGGATCATACCCTTTTTACTGAAGCCGGCCTGCTACGTCTACTGGAAAAATACCTGCACCCTCTTTCCCCACAGGAAAAAGAGTGGGCCTATGCAACCTGGAAACAGGCCGGCGGACTCGACTACGGTACAAGCGAGTCCGTATTGAAACGCTTTATCGCTGCCCACGGCCGTGACCGGCACTTAAGTTATTACCTGGAAGCCGTCTTAAGGGCAAACAACCCGCTTGCCGGGAAAGGGAGGTAGATACCCATGTTTGAAAAACACTTCGATTTTACCCAAACACCGTTCGGCAAGGATATTCCCACCAGCGCCCTTTTTTCATCCAGGGCGTACCGGGAACTTACCGAAAAACTCCGGTACGCCGTAGAGCGGGCACAGATGATGTGTCTGACCGGGGACATTGGGGCCGGTAAGTCTACAGCGATCAGGGCGGTGGCGCAACAGCTCTCTTCAGCCCTCTTCAAGTTCATCTACGTGCCCAACCCGGTGATGGCAATAAGGGAAATGTACCGCGACCTTCTAAGAGAACTTCAGATCGACCCGCCGTGGGCCACCAGCGAGGCCAGGCGCCGGCTGCGCGAAACTTTCTGCAGCTTGCGCCAGGAAGGGCAGATACCGGTCCTGGTGATTGATGAAGCCCACTGCCTTTCGCCTTCGGTCCTGGAAGAACTAAGAATGCTGACCAACTTCGAGATGGATGCGTATCCGGTCTTCTCTCTCATTCTGTCGGGACACCCGGAACTTTCCCGCACCCTGGCCCGTAGGGGCAATGAAGCTTTGGCTCAAAGGCTCACTCTGCGCTACCACCTGATCGGGCTGGACCGGGAAGAGACGAAGGCCTATGTGGCCCACCACACAAAACTGGCCGGCGTGGTGCGACCGGTATTTACCGAAGACGCCGTAGTCCATCTGTTCCAGTTCTCCCAGGGAATCCCCAGACGGATTAACGCGCTGGCGCTGCGAGGCTTGGAGATAGCATACCTTCAGGGGGTCCAGACTGTAGATGGTAACATCATGGAATTGGCTACTTCTGAAACAATCTACTAACCAACTTAAAAGACGAGTTTTAGTGCCTAAATAAATAGGCACTATCAGGAGTTGATAAGAAAAATGTTTATCCGCTGGAAAGGGCGGTATGCATATCTGGAGCATCGATATATAGCTGAGGACGGCAAGGTGAAGTCCCGTTCGAGATATCTTGGCCAAAACCACCTGGCGGCGCTAGCGAAGATGTTGGCTGCCGGTGAAATTAGCAAAAATGAGTTTAAAAAATTGGCAGGCTATGTAACGGAAGGAATATTAAACCTCACAAAAGACAGGGGTTTGGGTATAGGTAACGATATCTTCAGGTTGTTTGAAAATCATAAAATCGGCATATTTTTCAATGACAGGTGGCTGTCTGGTGTAGTGGCTAAAGACGAATACGGCTGGCGCCTCAAAGATGACGGTGGTAACATAGTTGGTTTGTGTCCTGGTATAAGGGCAAGGCAACTTTTCTGAAATTAAATTGTGCTGTTTATAGCGTCTAAAGGATTAGGCACTATACTGACGAATATAGGTTTAAAACTTCAATATGTGCCTTCTGTAAAAAATTATAATTTGCAACCTATGGAACTGGAATTAAATACCTTGTATTATTAAGTAAGACTACCAAAGGTAGTTATTCTCTATGATATGCTTATTTATCTCCGTTTGTTTGGCCCATGTAATCTTGTCTTTTTGTAGTCATTTATCTCTGGTAGACTTGGTTCAAATATCGTCAGCGGCAACATCATAAAACACCTCCATTGTTTTTTACATTTCAAAGCTTTAACCGGTTAAAAACCCTTATATTATATATAGACTTTAAGAACCGGCAAATGGTTTTACAATATTAACAGAGTCCTTAACAGAGTCCGTTAACAGAGTCCGGGAGGGTTATGCAAAAAGGCTCAACCCCAGGCAACACCTGGCTGTTGAGCCCAAACAATTTCCGGACAAGGGCGGACAAGGGGGACAGGTTCATTGTCATCTAAGTCTGACCTTATTACAGTATCCAATTATAGCTTTTTAGGAACTCAAAAGCCGGCTTATCCTAAGATTGAATTATGAGTTTCTCATTCAATGAGATAAATAGCTAAAAAATATGGCGGAGCTCGTAGCTCCACCAACTTATCTTTTTAATGTTAGAATATATAATTTCTTATCTATATGCAAAACTAAAAAGAACTTCACCCAAATCAGCATCAATTACAACATTATATTCATGGAATATTGGAGCTTGCATCCCTTCAGGTGCTTTGCCAACTCTAGTTATTCCTTTAAAACTTACGATATAGCATGGAGCTTTTTCCAAAAAACCATCTTTTGATAGATATTTGTTGTTATTCTTTGTACTATCACTAAAAGCATTAAAGGCAGTGTTTGTAAGTTGATAGTATTCTACAACAACATCTGTGGCTTGACTGGCATAATCTGGTCTATATTTAGAAGCCAATTCGACAGCTTGCTCAGGATTAATTTTAGTACTTATTGAAGCGTTTTCTAACTTGTTGCCAGCCTTTTCAAGCGCTTTTAAATCATGGGTGGTTTTCTTGATATCTGAAACAAACTGATATTTAATATTATTTACTGAGTTTTGTTTTGCATATACTACATATGAAAAAACAAGTATTAATCCTACTGTTAGAATACCTAACAATAAAATTTTATTAAATAAACTGCTCTTTTTCATAGATATTTCCTCCTCGTATCAATACATGTACGTGGTTGCTCATCAAGCAATAGGCATATACCTCAAACTGCTTTCCCAATTTTTTCTGTTCCAGTATTTCCAGGAAGCGTTGAAAATCATCCTCATCATAGAAGATATCCTGTCGGTTGACTCCTCTTAATACTACGTGGTAAATACCACTTTCACAGCGTTCCCTCGCTTGTCTTACCACTAATAACCACATCCGTTATTTTTGACCATTATATCACAAAATAACAAGGGAAGCAAAAAGAACGTCCCCTTGCTTCCCCCTTGCTTCCCCTTGCTTCCCCCTTGCTTCCCCTTGCTTCCCCACTTGCTTCCACCAGCATCTTTCACCACATCGCCGGCTTCCTGCCCGAACCCCGTGTTCCAGTAAACCGACCCGACCATAAACATCTGGTTCCAGTGAGAAGTGGTTTATAGGCCAGCGATATCTGTTTGCACCTTCAATCTTCCCGTTTTTAGGCTCTCTTTGAATTTTAAGGAAGCTCTACAAAAAGCTTAATCTCTTTTACAATTCCCTTTTCAACTTCAAACGTTATATACTTATATTTTTCCTGCATGCTGACCCTGTAAGCGCAGTTATTCGCGTCAGCCCTTCCGTCCGGAACTATTTTGATATCGCTGTAAGCCTTTTTCAACTCGGTAAGAGTGGATCCGACAGTAATTCCCCTGGGCGTCTGCAGCTTTGAGCTTGTTAAATCCACGCTCATGAGCCAGAACTCTTTTCCGTTATCTTTCGGTGAAAACAGCTTTACAACTAGGCCTTCATATTTCAGTGTTTTTATGTGAGAGCCTGAGAATGTATCGGCTCCGCTTCCCAACACCTCGTTGGTTTCTGAAATCGGCTTGCCAAGAACAGCGCTTAAATCCGCTTCGTTATACCAGCTTTTCAAAGATATCGCTCGCTTGTCAGCCATAAAAGAATACTCGTCAATCCCATTTATGTCTTGATGTCCGCCTGCGACTGCAATTTCCCCGTCATTGGCTTTTTTTATCGTGAAGCTCTCGACGATCGCATCGAACTCTTTTTCCAGGGTCCTGAAATTCTGTCTCATTTTTTCAGAGGCGTCCATTGGAACCTGAACATCAGTGGCATGGGCACAGCCAAAATGAAAGCTGCCGGATTCCCCCAGGTACCTGAAACCATACATATCCTCCAGCTCTTTTAAGTTTTCCCGCGAGAATTCTTTTTTGTCATAGGTTTCAATTCTTCCGACCACGCCAAAGACCTGTTCGGGATGCTTTGCCTGGACCTCTTTATCAACAAAATAAATAAAGTTCCCATCTTCCCTTATATCAACTCTCTTTGCAAACTCGCCGGGCAAGTTTAAAGAAAAACCATATTTTTCATTTTCATAGACAACGTCCTGGTTGGTTTTGACATTACATGCGCCAAGCAAAAAAGCGCAAATTATTACTGTTGTTGACAATATAATTGACAATAAAATCGAAGATCTCTTCTTTAAATCATGACTCATAACTGCCCGCCAGCCTTTTATAATAAATTGGGACTAAGGAACGGGACTGGGACGCGTCATAACCGTTCTTTTACTTCATTTCTACCCAACCGGTGTGCTGTCGGCGGCCCAAGTTCAAGGCTTTCACCAACCTCTCTGCCTGACTGCTCACTGCTATTCCACAATGTATAAATATACAATTACTTTTTCTATACTTCGTCTGAGATACCGAATAGGGATTGCAGCCAGTTTTGTCGTCCGTGCAGCACTCTGGCGATTACAATGCGATCCTCCAACACCCGGTAGAATACAATGTACGGGTTAATTACAATATGCCTGTAACCACGCTGAGCACCAGGTGCTTCTTCTGCGGGAATGACCGGCCCCATTTCTGGAGAGTCTGACAGCTTCTTGATACCATTATATATGCGCAGCCTCAATTTCTCGGCTGTTTGCTGGCTATCCTGAAAAATATAGACAAACATGCTGTCAATGTCGTAATAGGCAGCTTCGGATAGTACTTTTCTCTTACGCATTGTCTATCCTCTTTTTTATCGCTGCAAACACATCCTCAAAATCCCGCATAGGCGTACCTGCGGCGATTTCGCGGTCAACCTCCGACAACATCTGCCCCAACCGTTGGCGCGCCATCATCTTCTGATAGGCCTCGCAGCTCATTACCACCAGATCGGCTTCGCCGTTCTTAGTCACAATAACAGGCGCCTGTGTTTCATGGCACATTTTTGAAAATGAATTATAGTCGTGCCGAATTGCAGTAGAAGGCTTAATATTTGTAATGATATTATCTTACTGGCTCATATTTTCCACCTCTTCAGCCACTATTATGTCAATATTATAGCATATCTATTTACAGAATAAACAACTTAATGAAGCCTTCCCACTGACACTTCTTAATTATTAAAGCGGTAACCCCTGCCCCAGATGGTTTCTATGTACTCGGGATTGGAAGTGTCTGATTCTATTTTTTCACGGATCCGCCGGATGTGGACGGATACTGTCGCAATCTCGCCTAAAGTATCCACGCCCCAGATCCTTTCAAAAATCTGTTCTTTACTGAACACCCGGTCGGGGTTCTCCGCCAGAAACACCAGCAGATCAAACTCCTTGGCGGTAAACTGGATTTCCCGGCCGTTCAGGTAAACACGCCGGGACCTCTTATTGATTACCAGCCCTTTTATTTTCAATTCCTCGTTATGGTCAAAAGTTTTATGGTCAACCAGCCGGTTATAACGGGCCAGATGGGATTTGATTCTTGCCACCAGTTCCGCGGGGCTGAAAGGCTTGGTCATATAATCGTCAGCGCCCAGCCCCAACCCTCTGATTTTATCAATATCCTCTTTTTTGGCCGAGACAAAAATTATGGGCACATTGCTCCTGCCGCGTATGGTCCGGCAGATTTCAAAACCATCTATTTCAGGCAGCATGACATCCAGGATGATGATAGCGTAGTCTCCTTGCAGGGCGCGCTGCAGACCTGTCCGGCCATTCAGCTCAATATCTGTTTCAAAACCGTCAATCTCCAGATAATCTCTTTCCAACTCCGCTATAGATTGCTCGTCTTCAATGATTAACACCTTTTTCATGCCGTCCCCTCCCTTGTAAACACATTTTCTAGTTTTGGTAGGCCACAAAATAGTCAACTTTTTTTAAGGTGAAAAAAATACTGGTTCCCCACCCCTCGGTGCTTTCGGCCCAAATCCTACCCTGGTGGGCTTCAATAATCTCCCTGGCAATGGAAAGCCCGATGCCGCTGCCCCCGGTGGTCCGGTTTCTGGCGCAGTCCACCCGGAAAAACCGGTCAAAAATAAAAGGGAGTTTATCCGCCGGAATGCCGCAGCCGTTATCACTAATTTCAATCAGTGCTTCCTCTTTTTCTTCCCGCAATACTATTTTTATTTCCTTTTCCCGCTTGTTCAAATGTCTTTTGGCATTTTCCATAATATTATGGATAACTCTAACCAGCCTTTGCCGGTCGGCCATTATTAAATCATTGCTTTCATAATAGGATTCATAGTTAAGGGAAATATTTTCCACATTTAAAGTAAAATTCAATTCTTCTCCGGCATCCTCGAGGTATTTCTTAATGTCTACACATTCAAAGGAAAAAGGCAGCTGTTTGATGTCCAGTTTGGAAAAAAGGAACAAATCGTTGGTCAGCCGCTCCATTTCCACGGCATTGGTCAAGATTGTGCGGAGATATTTATCCATTTTGGCCGGATTATTGGCCACCCCGTCAATAATGCCCTGTACGTAGCCTTTAATTGCAGTGATTGGCGTTTTAAGGTCGTGTGATATATTTGACACCAGTTCTTTTCTGCTGTTTTCATACTGTGCGTTAAGCGCCTGTGACTGCTTCAGCTTTAACCTCATTTCTTCAAAGGCTTGATACAGATCCCCTATCTCGTTCTTTACCGGGTAGCTGATGGGATAATCCAGGTTGCCATTTTGAATTTCCTTGGCAGCTTTTTTAACGGAATCCAAAGGTTCAATCAGGCTTTTGGACAACCGGTAGGTTAAAAAACTGTTGGTTAAAAAAATGCATATGATGAAAATTAAAAATACCCACTTCACATAGCCGGTGTGATCCGGCGGAGTATCCCAGGGAGCGGTCCTGTTCATAAAAAGGTAGATCAGGCCTGGTGTTTCGTCACTATAGGTAAAGGCCCGGCATTTTACTATATAGTCTTTGGTGGTTGCTGACACCCACCTGCCGGTAATATCCTGCTGCAGAAATTTTGACAGGTAAGGTTTGAGCTTTTCCGCGTTGACCGAAACTGAATTATACTTAAACTCGCCGTTGTATTGTATCAGGACGCCCATATCAAAAGAAGAAATCTTATCATTCAGATATGTAAGGTAAAATGAATTTTTGAGATTATCCGGTTGATTGACCAGGGTATTCTCCAACTCATTAAGAAAATCCATATGCTCCTTAAGTTTTTCCTCCTGGGCAGTTTCTATTATCTGAAGCTGGTGATCTTGTTCATAATTAATCAAGATCAGTCTAGCCGACAAAACCGCCAGGAGCAGCGGGACAATAATCATGATGATGTAGGAGGCCCAAATTTTTGATCTTAAGGACATCATTTTACCTCGCCCGGACATTAGAAAAATGTTCTCTTTATTCATTATAAATCCTAAATATAAATAACTTTAAAACTGTTTTTTAAATTTTTATAACATTAGGCCTGTATATTTTAATTTTTTTTTAAATTTTGTTTAAAAAATATTTCTATTTGTTTTAGAGGCAGTTTATGTTCGTTTTTTATAATGTTTATGATGGGAAAATGAAGGGAGACAGGAAAGTGAAACGATTAACGGTTTTGCTGTTGTTTTTTTTGTTGGCCTCTCTTTTGAGCGGGTGCGGGGGTAAAAAACCAGCCGGCAGTGAAAGCTCTGCCACTGCTGTTGAGGTTGTAACTGTTACCAAGACGGACATGAACAAATTTTTTAACACCTCCGGCAAGATTGAAGCAGCGGGGAAAGCAACCATAGCTCCTAAAGTTACAGGCCGTGTCGCCGCTGTCAACGTTAAACTGGGTGACCAGGTGGAAAAGGGGCAGGTCCTTTTTCAGATCGAAGCCAAGGATGCCTATAACCAGCTGACTCAGTCGAGAGCCACCCTGGGCATGTCCCAGGTGAGCTATGACACGGCAGTCCAGGCTTTAAAAGATGCCCAGTCCAATTATGACCGCTATAAAGCCCTTTTTGAAAGCGGTGCTGTGTCAAACAACGATTTGGAACAGGCGGAAACCAAGCTGGTCAATGCCCAGCTCAGCCTGGAACAGTGCCGGCAGCAAATGAATAAAGACCAGGCCACCCTGGACATAGCGCAGGACAATTATTACGACTATTCGGTTACCGCGCCGATTGCCGGACTGGTCGGCGAGGTCAATGTGGAGAACGGCGAAATGGTGAACAGCCAGAAAGATGCCGCCGTCATCGTCAATATCGACACGGTCAAAGTGGAGGCTTCCGTACCGGAAAGTGTGGTGAACACCATTAAGCCCGGCAGCAAGGTTACGGTGACCATTGCTTCCCTGAATAAATCCGTGGAAGGGACAGTGACCGCGGTAGCACCAAAAACGGACGCCACCACCATGGGTTACCCTGTGGAAGTCACCATTGCCAACCCGGACGGGGAAATCAAGCCGGGTATGACCGTAAAAATTGACCTCTTCACAGGGGCCTTGCAAAAAATCATTGCTGTTCCGGTGGACGCTGTTATCGAACAGGATGGGCAGCATATTGTCTATATCGTGGAAGACGGTAAAGCCAAAGAGGTTTATGTTGAAACAGGTGTGTCTAATGACTCCCGGATCGAAATCACTAAGGGTTTGGAAGAAGGGCAAAGCGTCATCGTCCAGGGCAACCGGCTGCTCTCCGACGGACAGCAGGTGAAGGCGGTCACTAGGCAGGAGGGTGGTTCCAAGTGAAAATAGCCGATTTCTCTGTAGAGCGGCCGGTAGCCATCTCGATGCTCATTGCCGCTATTATTTTCATAGGCCTTTACTCCCTGCCCAACCTGGGTGTAGCCCTGATGCCCAATATGAGTATACCGATGGCTATCATCAGCACCAGCTATCAGGGAGCGGCACCGGCTGAAGTAGAAAAATTAGTCACCAAGCCCATAGAATCCGCCGTAAGTTCGGTCAGCGGCGTTAAAAAGATCAGCTCCACCTCTTCCAACGGCAACTCAATGGTAATGGTGCAGTTTAATTACGGGGTCAAGGTTGACGACAAAGTAAACGACCTGCGGGACAAAATTGATTCAGTGAGAAATTCCCTGCCTGATGACGCCGGCAGTCCCAGGATTATGAAAATGGACCCTAACTCACGGTCCATTATGACCTACTCTCTTTCAGGAGCCAGCCTCACCAAGATGAAAGAGGTCGCGGAGGATACGATCCAGCCGGCCCTGGAGCGGATTGAGGGAGTAAGTTCTGTTACAATCAGCGGCGGTAAGGAGCGGGAGATCCAGGTAAGGCTTAATCAAACCAAAATGGACGCCTACGGCCTGAGCATACAGCAGGTTGCACAGGCCATCTCCAGTGATGATATTACCGGCACAGCGGGCACTCTGGTCAAAGGATCCTATGAAATCAGCATCAGGGTCATGAACCAATTCGACAACCTGGATGTTATCAAGAATGTACAGATCAGTGTTCCCGGCTCCTCGAAAAACCATATCCCCCTCTCGGACATCGCCGACGTGCGGGATGGTTTTAAAGAAGACAGCACCCTGACTTTCGTGGACGGCAGTGAGTCACTCAGCCTCGGCGTAATGAAAACATCTGACGGCAACACAGTGCAGGTTGCTGAGAATGTGCGTAAAGCAGTCGCCGGTTTAAGTAAAACTCTGCCTGCCGGTATAAAGATGGATATTGTCAGCGACACTTCCACCACCATCAATGACACCATTGAAAGTGTTGAAGAACACGGACTCCTCGGCGGTCTCCTGGCGGTAATCATTTTGTTTTTGTTCCTGCGCAGCGCCCGCAGCACCGCTGTTGTGGCCATCACTCTGCCGGTCGCCCTGATCGGCACCTTTTCCGCCATGTATTTTTCCGGTATAACCATTAACATGCTGTCCCTGGGCGGCTTGATGCTGGGCCTCGGCTCGCTTGTCGACTTCGCCATTGTAGTACTGGAAAGCATCTACAGAAAGAGGCAGGAAGGGCTTGACATTGTCAACGCGGCCAAAGTGGGGACGTCTGAGGTAGGGACCGCCGTAATGGCTTCGGCAGCTTCCCAGATCGTGGTCTTTATGCCGGTTGTCTTTGTCAGCGGCATCGCCAGCATGATTTTCAGACCCCTGGCTCTTACCGTCAGCTTCTCTCATGCCTGCGCTCTCTTTGCCGCCCTGACGCTGGTCCCCATGATGGCCTCCAGAATGTTGAAAACTGTTCCGGCGCCGGAAAAGTTTGAGTATAAAAAAGGCACGAAAAATCCGGTGACAATTTTCGGTTACGGGCTGCAAAAGCTTACCGCGCTGTATAAAAGCACTCTCAACTGGGCTCTAGGTCACCGTAAAAAAGTGGTGCTAGGCACCGTGCTGCTGTTCTGCTTAAGCCTGTGCTGCATCCCGCTGATTGGCATGGAGTTCATGTCTTCAATGGATGAAAGAGGGGTTAACATATCCATCGAAATGCCCACGGGGACAAAGCTGGAGGCAACCCACGCCAAGGCGGATGAGGTTGACGAGCTGGCCCGGAAGGCCCTGGAAGGCGGTATCAAAAAAGACTATGTCAAGGTCGGCGGCGGCGGCAGGTCCTTTTTGGGCATTTCCGAAAGCAACCAGGCCAGCATTGAGTACAAGCTCAAAAACGCGGAGGAATATGACCTGACGGCCGATGAAGCGGCGGAAAAAGTGCGTGTGGCTTTAAGTGATGTGGCCGGGGCCACTCTTACCGTGACTGTCGAAAGCGGCGCCATGGGCATGTCCAGCAGTGCGGTCGATGTGATTATCCGGGGTAATGACCTGGATGTCCTTACCGATCTGGGGAATGAGGCGGTGGACATCATCAAAGGGGTCTCGGGCACCAGGAACGTAGCGAGTTCGTTGTCCAGCAACACCCAGGCACAGGTCGTGGATGACCGTGAAAAGGCGGCGCAATACGGGCTTTCTGTAAGCCAGGTTCTTTCAGTGATTAAAACCGCCTTCGGAGGATCGACGGTAGGCAGCCTGCATACCGGGGATACCACAGTAGATATCACTATGAAGTTAGCCAGTGATTTCACTAAATCGGAGAGCAACCTTGCCAGCCTGCTGCTGGTCTCCTCTAACGGAGCGAAGGTACCGGTAAGCAGTTTGGCCAGCATAACCATAAAGAATTCGCCCAAAGAGATCAGCCGCTCCAACCAAAACCGGGAAGTGGAAATTACCGCTGATGTTTCCGGCGTAGCATCCGGTACTGTTAATACAGAGGTGCAGCAAAAACTGGCGCAAATGTCGCTGCCCCAGGGTTATACCATCGACTTCAGCGGCGAGCGGCAGAATATGAGTGAATCATTCAGTTCTCTGGGTATGGCGCTGATCCTGGCAATTGTGCTGGTCTTCATGGTGATGGCGGCCCAGTTTGAATCTTTGTTCCAGCCTTTCATTATCATGTTTTCCCTGCCTCCCACCTTTATCGGCGCTGTGATCGGGCTGGGGCTCACCGGAACCCGTCTGAGCGTTATGAGTTTGATCGGGGCGATTATGCTGGTGGGCATCGTCCTCAATAACGCTATCGTGCTGGTTGACTATATCAATACTCTACGAAAGCGGGGGGTTGAGCGCGACGAAGCGATCAAGCAGGCGGGACCGATCCGCCTGCGGCCGATCCTGATGACAACCCTGTGTACAGTGTTGGCCTTAATGCCTATGGCTCTTGGGGGCGGTTCCGGCAACGAAATGATGAAGCCTATGGCCATTGTCATCGCCTTTGGCTTATCTTTCTCCACTCTGATCACCCTGGTCCTGGTGCCTGTGGTATACGCCTCTTTCGACGACCTGGGTAAGAGGTTGAACAAACGATTTGCCAGCAGGTGGGAGAAAATTAAGAAGATTTTTGTCAAATGGAGCCATAACCCAGCCAACCAGTAACGCTGGTCAGCCAGCAATTATTCTTGCAAACGTTATAAAGTGCTCATATTCAACCCTGAATTTGAGCACTTTTATTAGAACATATGCCTTTGCCTCCTCAGCCCCAGGGTCGCCGTCGGGACCAACAAGCACATCATATAATTTGTAGTAAGTTATCTTAATTAATCATGGAACACTGATGGTTCCTGCATAACCGGTTCTTTCATTGACTCCCTGTAAGTTAGCAGGGCATAAACCAGCAAACCGGCAAGAACCACTTTATGAAACGCTGTGATGTAGTTAAAGATAATCTGGCTAAAAATAAAACAAGCAGGTGGATTGCTATCCGAGAACCGGTAAATAAAAAAGCTCAGGAAAACATTGAAATAAGAAAAAGCTGTAACAACTAAAGGGATTATATAAACAGCGACGAGGTATTT
Source organism: Pelotomaculum propionicicum (assembly GCF_004369225.1). GTDB lineage: Bacteria > Bacillota > Desulfotomaculia > Desulfotomaculales > Pelotomaculaceae > Pelotomaculum_B > Pelotomaculum_B propionicicum. The sequence goes on along the minus strand of NZ_QFFZ01000021.1, from coordinate 26,339 downwards.
AAAAAGATTGTTTTTGTAGATACGCAGCAGGGCCAGACTAAGGAGCAGGCCGAGCAGTTCCGCCGGCAGCCAGACGGCGTTAAAAACTGAAATTATTATGTCGGTGATACTGCCGGAGAAAGAACTTAGCATAAGAGATACGTGCAAAAGCAGCGGGACACCGATAATCATATAACAGAATAGCCTGTTATTCCCCGCGGACGGGATAAGATCATAAAACCTTTTAATAAGAGGCACCTCTTCGGCCTGTTCCCAACCCTCCCTGTAATGCAAGAGCGCGTATAAGGCCAGCAATATTCCGGCCAGCCCGATAATTGTACTTATTATGCCTATAGAAGCCCCGAGTGCCTGATAGTAAGATTCTTCAAAATGATAAATGAATCTCCCAATAAGTGTGAACCGTAATTCCCTTAATCCTTCCACGGCCACACCCAAGACCAGGACTATGCCCTGAAACTTAAAAAAGGGGTTATGGAGCGCACGGTAGAGCCGGACGCATACAAAGATAGCCAGCAGTTCCAAAGGAACGAGAATATGAGTAACTGCCCCTACAAAAATAATGTTTACATAGTTCCATAATTTCATTTCAGTCAAAACTATGGACAAAAAAACAATTATCAGAATGATAAAGATTACCACTTTTTGTTTTTGATCCAAGTACGGTTCAACTCCTTGCCAATGCCACTACATCAACCATGAGGTGGTTAATATACTTATTATTGTTGAAAATTTCTAAGATCACGTATCCTGAGGTTCGCCGTAAGCAATCTTACTAAAACCCCAGCCGTTCCATTTCCAGACGGCGGGCTCTCTCCGCCCGGGATCGGCATAATCGCCTTCCGTGACAACCAGCTCGTTTTTGCCGTCGCCATCCAGGTCTGCCAGAGCCGCCTCATAGTTTGGCCGGTCCAGGTTGGACGACTGCCAAACCGGCTTAATAACACCACCGGCCAGCTTAAAGATGAAAAGGTGGTTTTTGATATTCATGTCTTCCTGTGTAACCCAGAAGGGCTTATGATGGCCGTAACTGCCGGACTTCCAGATCAGCAGGTTCAGCTCCGGAACACCGTCGTTGTTGGCGTCGCCCAGGAAAAAATCATCCACCCACCATTCGTCCGGCGACTGCCAAACTGTCTGCGTGCCGGCAGCCACCATTAATTTACCGTCCCGCAGCGCAAAATCTTCACAGGCGCCGTCCTGGTCCAGGTCAAAATGCCGGTTTTTAATCAGCCTTGACTTTACTTTAGGATCATTGGCATAAAAAGTGTACCTCGTACTTTCCTTGAAAACACGGCTTTCCGGGTCCCAGGCCGGGTAAGCCTCCCCAGCAGTCTGCAGCCCGAGTTTCTTTATTACCTTAGCGGCATCTTCACCCTCCAGGGGCTGCGGCTGGTCCTGGTCATTAATGAAAACGGGCATAAACTCCATCCTCTCCACACCGCCGGCGGCAATGAATATTTTTACCGCCAGACCAACACGGGTAGCCCGGAACCACTTCTGATCGAAGATGAAATTACCCAGGCTGTAAATAATGTATTTTCCTTTGTATTGCTCTATCTTTTGCACAACGTGGGGGTGGTGGCCCAGAACAAGGTCCGCGCCGGCGTCAACCGCCAGGCGGGCAAACTGTGTTTGAGCAAGGTCCGGTTCACTCTCGTATTCCCTGCCGGCGTGGATGGAAACCACCACGAAGTCAGCCTTCCTCCTGGCGTCCTGCACGGCCGCCCTCACCTTTTCCTGCTCCAGGAAGGCGATACCGGGCTGTTCAACACCAGCCAGGTAAGCATCCGGGACAATGGCCGGGTCGGTAAAGGCCAGGAAGGCCAGTTTCAGGCCGTTTACTTCGCTAAATGCGGCGGCAAAAGCTTCTTCCTCGTTTTCTCCCGCGCCGGCATGCCCAATACCCGCTTCATCCAAATATCGAAGGGTGTCCAGCAACCCTTCGGACCCAAAATCAGCCAAATGGTTATTAGCCAGGGAAAGGACGCTGAAACCGGCCTCTTGCAGGGCTTGTGCCGAGCCGGGGTCGGCGCGCAGGGTCATCTCCGGCATCATGATTTCCCTGCCCGGCGTGATCGGGTTCTCCAGGTTGCCAAAAACAATGTCACCGCTTTTCAGGTAGTATTTAATTATTGCAAAAGGATGGAGCGGGTCGCCCCCCTGTTTTTTGATTTCCCCGGCCACGCCCCGCGAGAGCATGATGTCCCCGACGGCAACCAGGCAGACAGGCTCCTGCCTGGCCGGCAGCTTCATCTTCTTCGCCCTGAAAGCGGCGAAGTCACCTTCAGGCGAGCCGCTGCCCGGAGTTCCCGGCAGTAGATTTTTAATCAGCAGACATCCCGTGCAGACAATTACTATGACCAGAGCGAGTAATAAGAGCTTTTTCATTTTACCGGGGCGATAAAGGCATCAGTCCAGCCTGGCAGCGCGGGCGTCTGCCCGGTGTTCACCATCTTGTGCCACCTGGTGTCTGTCAGCCGGTCATTAAGCGGCCAGGGGAATTCATAATAGGAATACACGCCGCCAACAGCTATCCTTAATTTACCGTCCACCGGGACCACAGCAAAGATCTCGAATACGTTGCCTGTCGCTTCTTCCAGCACCTGCCCGCCGCTGGGATAGTTGGCCACGTCAGCCACCAGGGCGGCCGGCCGGTCATAAATAGCGGAGCGGTGGTCAATGCCCTCGTCCCGCAGGGCATCCAGCCAGAAGTGCTCCAGTTGAACTCCGTAGGAGCGGATGAACTCAAATTCCTCAACTGTTAAAGGAGTATTGGTCAATTCTTTCTCTGAGATAGTTTTCAGAGTCAGGACCATTGTCTTCATTCTGTCCAGGCTGGCCTGGTCACGCTCGTTGATCAGGCCGCGGCTCCGCAGGCCGTCCCCGGTCATTTTCACCAGTGAAGCCATGCGGGCGTAAAGATAGGGGTTGGGCTCCACATAACCCCGGTCGTCAATTTTTTCGTCGCCGCCGCCTGCCTCGGCATAAACAGGCTTGACGTAAAGAATGGTGTCATGTTTCAACTCCGTCCAACTGCCCAGGTAGGTGTTGAGCTCCTTTCTGGCCCAGGCCTGGTTGCGCATAAAGGAAGGGTACCCCTCAGGTTTTTCCCAGGTCAGGGGCAGCAGCGCATAAAGCCAGTTCCAGTAGATGTTTTCGGTCCAGGTCTCTTTACTTAGACCGGCCAGGGTGCTCTTGATCCTGGCCATATTCTCCTGGTAACCCCGGTAACCGGTGTCCCCCAGGGACTGCGAGATTTTAGACGCTTCCGCGGAACCCATGGCGGAGGGGATGTCCATACCCCTGGGCAGCATCCTCATTTCACCCTGGCTGTTCTCTTTTACCTCGGGGTAAATCAGCCGCTGAAATACAGAAGAGTCCACGGTAAACCGCTGCCCCATGAAACGATAACCTTTAGACTGTTGATCCCGCTCGGTGGGTGAGGTTCCGTTCAGAACAGGCATGGAATTTACTGCCGGCGGCTCCAGAGCTCCGGCAGCCTCCATGAAGGCATGCCATTTGTCCGGGCTGGAAACCAGAGTCTGGGGATCGGCGCCGGCGCCATAAATCCTGTCAATCAGTTCTTTATACTGGCTGTATGAAATATCATCGCTTTTCCCGACAAAAAAGCTGGTGGCCGCATAGATCTTTTCCCATTTTTGCTGGCTATCACTATTGTCCAAAGCCAGGGTGATCAGGGCGGCTGACCTGGTTTCATCATCGTTTTTGACTCGGAAAGTCAACCTGCCGTACCACATCATTGATTTAAAATAGGACTTGAGCAAATCGGTCCTGTCGTAGTGACCTCTCGGCAGGTATTGTGAGTAATCCTCCTGGAGCGGATTGCCACCTGCGCCGGAGCTCATCAGCGGTGAAACCGCGATGCCCTGGTGCTTTTCAATTAGGGCCAGCTCATTTTCCACCTCATCCCTGACCAGATTGGGGACGGCGACACCCGGATCCATCAGTTTGGCGGCCACGGCAAAAAAGCCGGCATTCCTCCTGGCGGCGTTCTCCCAGTTAGTGCCCTTCACACTTTCATACTGCCTCAGGGCCTGTTCAAGCATAGCTTTGTTAAGTTCTTTCAGCTCCGGGGCCAGCTTTTCTGATTCCACCACTCTCAGCAGGTGGTCAAAAAACAGGTGGTAGTTGTGCAGCACCGAATCGGTTGTAACAAACAGCGGCGCCGGTTGATACCGGTATTCCTCGTAGAGTGAAAAAAACTCTTTCCCGTATTTATTGGGGACCACCACAAAGCCGTTTTCGACCAGGAGGTTTATGGCCGCCGGGGAAAGCTGAAACATATCTTTGTTGGTGATGTTGCCCAGGTCGCGGTCAGCTTGATAAGGTTTAACGGCCGGAGTGATGTTTACCGGGAACTCCTCATATGCTGCAAATTTGGAACTTGTAAGCGCCGCCGGTTGAGCGGCCTGCCCTACCTCCTTTTTATCATCCGGCCCGGACTGGCTGGAACAGCCGCTCAGCGCGGCCAGGCACAGGAGCAGACCTAAAACGTTTAAAACCAACAGAGTTTTTTTCATTTAACGCACCTCACCAGTCAATTTTCTTTACATTTTATTTTGGCGCCCAGTCATCCCGGATGGCACATAATCCGTCTTCACAGATAAAAAATCAATTTTTGAATCAGGGAAATCACATTGAGAATTCTTTAATAAACACCATCAAAGCAACCGGGCTGTTTGAATAGAATGTCAGTGAGTCAGGGGAACACCCCTGACTCACTGACAAACAACAATAGTCACCACTGTTGTACAGACCGCAGGCGGGGCACGGCCCGGGTCACCAGCGAGGCCAGTTCGGCCCAGGTGACCTGGTCCGCGGGACGAAACAGGTTGTTTTCATTTCCTTTGATCAAGTCCAGGCCCCAGGCGATAGCCACATAGTTGCGCGCTTTATCGGACACCTGGCCGGCATCCGCAGCCTTAAGCCCGATCACCGCAGGCATCTCAGCCACCTCACTGTAACCAAGCGCCCGTACCAGCCAGACCGCCAGTTCCTCCCTGAGCAGCGGCTGCTCCGGGAAGAAGCGGTCGCTTTTCACCAGCATGCCCCTGCGAACGGCATACTGGATTACAGCATAGTCCCGGTCATCTGGTGAAACGTCCGTGAAGCTCGCTTTCTCACCAACCTGCTGGTACTGGTTGTATCTGTAATTTCCTTGCATGGCGCTCATCAGCACCCTGACGGCGTCCCTGCGGCTAACCGGCCCGTCGGGGTCAAAACCTTCGTCCGGCAGCAGGCCACTGTCCGCCAAAACCGCCAGAGAAGCGGCGGCCCAGTGCTCTTGTGGAACCACAGCCCCGGTTTTTTCCTCCGGTTGTGCCGCCATTATATCTAGCGCCACCAATTGCCTGGTATGGGCGTCGATTCCCATATCGCGGCGGCTGTCAAACATCAGGGCGAGTACCGGCTTTTTCCCCGGTCGGGGGTCTTCTCCTTCAAGCGGGAAGAAGTAGGCTGGTTTCAGACGCATCTTTTCCTGAAAAACCTTTTCCGCTTCCTCACGGGTAGTCAATCCCGCGGCGGAGGGAAATTTAACCGCGTGCCAGTTGCAGTCGTAGCTAGTGATTTCACCGCCCGCGCCAACACTTATCATAATCCCGTCCCGCAAAAACGGTATTCCGTTAACCAATCTGACAAAATTAAAAGTATATCCTTCCCCGAATTTTGTATAACTCTCATCCTGCCGCTCCTCGGCTACCTGCCCCAATTTTTCTGGGGAGACAAGACGGATAAAATCTACAGCCTTGTCGCGAGCAACTTTCCGTGTGATTTTTTGCTTGCTGCTATCGTCCCGCCCGCATCCGGCATAATCGTTAAAAGCGTTATAGTTTCTCACTTCACCGGTAAAAACGTCAATTCCAACATCTATTTGCTTGCGCTGTTCCCTTGGCTTCCAGTTTTCCTCGTCCGCCAAACCATAGCTCCAGTACTCATCATAAAACACACCGCCTCCGCTGCTGCCGCTCCCTCTGCGGTCAACCTCCCCGTCCATGCCGATCTTCCTGAAAAATTCCCGCGCAGCCTTTTGGGCCTCGGCCTGGCTTATCTTCTGGACAGGCCGGTTAACCGGACCTGTCCCTTCTAAGGAACCGCCGGTCGCGGGGACTGGAAGACCGGAAAAACGCTTGTACTGAATCAGCGGTATCGTTTTCCCGTCCGCGGTCAAAACCTCTCCACTGTCAGGACTGATTTTCAACATGCCGGGGCTGTTCAACCGGTAAACCAGATTTGCCTCCGGCACGCCCGGCAAGTTTGTTTTCACTCCTTCCGGCACCTGGTAGCACAGGATCAGGCCCAATTCACTTAATACCTTCTGCTCCAGGTCCTCGGGCATTGTTCCCGGCTGTGGAAAAACCGCGTCCTTGTGCCAGTTGACCGAAAAACTGGCCAGACGCCCGCTGAATAAATCCACTCCCACACTGATGCCGTCCCATTCCACCGGGACGCCGTTTTCTATCCGCTCCCAGTAAAAATTATAGGCGTTTTTGATCATGCCGCTCGGATAATAACCGTAATAATCATTTTCAGCCAGCCGGGTACGGCCAAACTCGGCCGGTCGGTATTTCCTGGCATACTCCATCGCCTTTTGTTTTGCCGCCTCCTCGGTTAACGGAGTTACGCCCCCTTCAGCTCCGACGTTGGAATCATAGTAATATAAGTTGACCAGCGCCCCGCTGTCCGCGTCAATGCTGATGCTGATATGTTCCACCCGCCTTCCTCCGGGGGTGGGATTGTTCCAATTCAGATGCCAAATCCCGCTGCTGTCACCCCTGTAATCATCCTGCAATTGAATGTCCAAATCTTTCCCCTCAAGCAGATCGGGAAACATTTCCCTGACGATCTGCATAGCCCTGTCCTGGGAAATAGCTTCCTCGCCACTCTCTACTTTTTGACCGGCCTCTTTGACAGGGTACGTGGAACCACTACCACTGCTCTCCGCCGCAGCTTCCCCGGCCATCACACAAACACATGTGATTAAAAGCAGAAAAAATAAAGCCGCCATTACCGGAGCTACAGTTACTGAAGATAATTTTTTTATTTCAAATACCCCCTTGAATAATTCCTCTAATTATCACTTCAATTTCTTCATTTGTTTCCTTAACCACTGGTCTAAAGAAAGATCTAATGTAACTTATTATCCTGATCATCACCTCGCTTCTTTCTTACATTTAAGAAGCAATCCCATTTCTCACTATTTTTTAAATACATCCTGCAACCTCTTAATATTATATTTTTTCTGGTACATATGTTTTATATTTCCTTTACTTAACAGTACCATAAAATGACTGTATGTTACAGAGCCGGATATTTTTTTGCGCTTTTTTTTTCTAAACAGCGCCTGTCCCTTCTGACATGTATGACGATGTTGAAAATAGTTTATGGGAAATATCCCAAAACTCGGCGTACTTATTCCTGATAAGAAAATGGGTGAGAGTGGTTTCCGTATGATTGTTGTAAACAAGTATCTTCTTTTTTATAAAGTGTACCCTGAAAAAGTAGATATCTTAAGAATATTACACGGAGCAAGAGATTATCCTAAATTGTTTTCACGGTTTTCTGGCAAAGAAGATACCGACAAGTAAATAAAGAACCACAAGTACATTTATTGTATAGATTGATCGAGAATAGGTGTTCCTGTTTATTCAAGACCACTTAAATTGCAGTTTGTTTTGCTGAAGCTAAAGCAGGTCCCGCACTTGATAAACGCAGCGGCAGGCCGGGCTGTGGGAGCAAACTGCCAGCGGCCCGCCTCTTGCAGGAACTGCCTTTAAGAGGTGGCCGGCCGGGCAGGTCAGCCCGGCCGCAGACAGGTAGCCTTCCAGAATTTCCGGCGTGAGCCTGGCAGCCGGAAGATCGCAGCGCGGGTAAGCGGTACAGCCCAGGAAATGACCGCCGCCGGTTCCCGCGCGTACAGTAAGCGAAGCGTTGCAGCGGGGACAGGAAAACAGATTTTCCACATACGCCTGCAAGCCGGCGAAGCGCTCCCCGCCAGATCCCCCGCGCAGGTCCATCTCCAACAGGTAGATCAGCGTACGGCAGACCCTCTCCCCCGCTACCCGGACACTGCAGCGGTCCACTTTGCCGTCCCCCGGCCAGGGGCTGCCGTACCAGAAAATGTCCCGATCCACCGCCGTCAACGGCGTGTGTGCCGCAGTATGCCGCACGGCATAGGACTGCAGTTCTACCGGCAAGACCGACGGCCGGCCGGTGCGCAGGGAAAGGCGGGCGCCGCCTACTTGCGCCTGCCGCAGGGCACGCACTACCAGACGCTCCGGCGGGCCGGCTGTAGCGGGCCAATCCAGCTGCACGGACGCCGCACGGCGGACGTCGGCCTCCCATGCTTCCAGAGCCGGCCAGTGCCCGAAGTGCCATTCCATTTCCATTTCTTTGCCCGCCATACGGGGAGGCAGGCCGGCTAGAAGTTCTCTGCCCCCGATCACCCGGCCGTTTTCCCGGATAAAGCGAAAAAGCCCGCACACAGCAGAGTCGCCGGGCAGCCTGCTCTCCAGAAAATCACGGCGGGCCAGGACGAAAAGCTTACCCCGCGCCCTGGTGACAGCAACGTTAACCAGCCGCTGCCCCACGCTCCCTTCCCTGCGGGAAAGGAGGCCGCCGGGGCCGCGCTGGGGAAAGGAGTCCACCAGGTCCAGCACCACCGCGTCCTGCTCCGCTCCCTGAAAGCGATGGACCGTGGCGGCCACCAGGCCGGCAGCCTCGGAACGGGCGCCGGCAGCGCCTAAAAATCCTGCCGTCAACGCGTTTAGCAACCTGGCCTGGGCGGCGTAGGGCGTGAGCAGGCCCACCGTGAGGCCGCCCAACCTGATCTGCCAGGCCAGCGTCAGAGCCAGGAAAGCAGACAAAGGGTTGAAGCGGGAAGAACCGTGCCGGTAGCAGAAGGCAGGCAGATCGCTCAGGTCCACCAGCGTCAGCGCCGCTCCCGGGCACGGTCCGGCAGCGGCCAGCGCGGCGCGTCCGGATGTCTCCGGAGCATTGTAAAGCAACCCGCCGTAGACAAAGTCGTTCACAAACCCGGCGATGGCCGGGTGCATCCGCCGCTGCAGGCGCAACACAGCGATGTCCGGCGCCAGCCCTTTTTCAAAAGCAGCCGTTATCCCGGCCTCCTCAAAGATATCCCGCTTCAACCAGCGCTCCACCCCCGGCGTCCCGGCCAGCGCCACCGGCGCCAGCTGGCGGAAGTCGCCGCTTACCACCAGTTTCCGGCCCGCCAGGGAGGCGGCAAAAAACACTTGCGGGATGTAGGCCATACTGGCCTCATCCAGCAGTACATAGTCATAATGATCTCTGTAAATCACCGGATCGGTGGCCGCTGTGGACAGAGTACAGCCAATTATCCGCGCGGCGCGGCATACACGGGCCGCCGCTTCCTTCAAGGCTGCCTTGAGATCCCGCAAGGCCCGTTCCACCTCAGTCAGGCGTTCGCCCCGTGCGCCGCCGGCGCGCAGCCTGGCCAGCAGTTCGCCGCGCTCGTCCTCCAACTCTCTAAGCCTCTCCCGCATCTCAGGACGGCCGGCGACTGCCAGGCTGGAGGCCTGCAGGCCGCTTTGCCGCAACGCTGGCAGCCTGGCCCAGCCGTAACGCACCACCAGTCCGGAAGAAGCCGGCGCCCCGATCCGGGCTGCCGCCCGCAGCACCGCGCCGTCCACGGCCACGTTGGCATGGGAAAGGATCAGCACCCGCCCGCCCTGCTCGAAAAAGAGCTTCGCGATCATAGCCAGGGTTTCGGTCTTGCCGGTGCCCGGCGGCCCCCAGATAAAGCTGATTTCCCTTTCACCGGCCAGGCGTAACGCTTCTTCCTGGGCGCCGGCGGCGGTGGACAGCGAAACGTAACAACGCTGGCCCGCCGGCACTTTTTCCAGTACGGCCAGGGCCATTCGCAGATTTCTCTCCGGCACATCAAGCATCCTCTCCTGCAGGGCGGCCAGTAAAAACCAGGGCTCGCAGAACACTTGGGCCCGCTCCAAGAGTTCACCCAAGTTCTCATGCAGCGCCAGAGTCAACTCCGAACCGCGCACGGCCACCACCTCTCCCGCGGTTTCGCGGGAGCCGTAGCGCAGACGCACCGGCGTACCGTCGAGGAGAAAAGCCTCCACCTCCAGGTCGAAGGCATACAGAAACCCCTCCTGGCCCCGGTAAACCAGCACTCCGTCCAATACCACCAGGGGGCGGCCTCCTTCATCGCGCAGGTACGCTATTTCTTCCGCCAGTGCCCCGTTGAAAGCCTCGATCAATGCTTCAGCGTGCAAGAAGTCACCTCACATTTCAGAATTTCCATCATTTATCGTCCGTGAGCCGTCCATCTCCAGTCACCGGTATAACTTCTCCTAAGAAAGCAGGTTGAGGTTTAAGGACCTTCGCATTGAAAAAATCCTTGTTCCTGGCTACTACCTCCCTCAATCTATATATTGTCATAACTTCACAATTACTTTGCGTACGATAAAAATGCTCCGGGCGCCGGTCCCGGGGCTACAGACATTCGTGCTCATGATCCTGAATCTTTTCCTGCTCCTCCCGCTCATCCTCCGGCAAATCGCCCGGCAGGATCTCCTCCGGCATCGCCGCCGCAATCTCCGGCCTGCCGCCGTAGAGATACTGCAGGTCAAGGTACTCCACCACGGCCCGGATCACCGTACGCAGGGGCCGGTCCGCGGGAAGGCCTGCCTTTGCCCGGCTGATGTCGTCCGGCGCCTGCCAGCCGTAAGCCAGGGCGTGCTGGTCGCGCACGGCCTGGAGCATGCGGCGGATGTCGAAAGTGGAGAGGGTGTCCAAAAAGAGGTTTTCTTTTAAAAAACTGCCGAAAACTTCCCGCACCGTGGGAATGTCATACTGCCTCTCTTTGGCCGCCAGTTTCTGCGGCACAATATCGTAGTCGCTGTTTTTCTGCTTCCAGATCAATTCCGACCAGAGGTTGGACGAGGCCGCAAAGACAGTATAAGTTGCCGTCAGGCCGAAAGAAGGCGACATAAAGCGGGCGGCGTTCAGGTAGGCGCTGGCCCTGGCCGTGATGCCCAGGTACATCAACTGTTCGAACTCGTCGAAGAGGATCACCCACCCGGCATAGCCGGCGGCCCGGATCAGGCGGGAAAGGAAGCGGAAGTAATCGAAGGTGTTTTCTTTGACCTTGAAAGGCGGTAGGGACAACCCTTTCCCGAAGTTCAGGCGATGGATGGATTTCAACTGTGTGGTGGGAACGAAATCACCCGCCAGGTCGCCGGCCAGGATATGCTGGTTGTAGGCGTCACCGCTGCCGTCCAGGTAGTTTTTCAGCACGGCCTCAAGTTTCGGGTGCAGGTTGCGGGCTGCGTAGTTCAGCATCTCATTCGCCTGATCGCTGCCCGGCTGCAGCGCTTCCAGCAGGGGGACAAAACCGGGTTGGGAGCAGCCCGGCAGGTACAGGCCGGCTGCCGCCCGGCGGTACAGGCGGTCCAGTTTATCGAAGGGAGTTTCCTTGGAAAGCGGCACGAAACTGACGGCAAAGTTCAGTTCTTGCGCCTTGTGGGCGATGATGTTCAAAAAATGCGTTTTACCATTGCCGAAGTTGCCCTTGACCACCAGGGAAAAGGCGCCGCCGTCCGAGCGCACCCGTTCCAGTTCGCGCCCCACGCGCTCACACGCGGCCTCCCGGCCGTAGGAAAAAATGGCGCTTAAGTTACGGGAGGAAACGCCGGAACGCAGGTATTCAATGACCTGTCTGGCTGCAAAATTCTCCATCCCTTTCACCCCCCGCGTCGTATTGGTTGACAATTGCCTCCACCACCCGCCGCACCGGTGAGAGCATGCTTACGTTTTCCACCAGGCAGTGAAAATCCTCCTGCCGGATACCGGAGCCGAGACCGAAAGTTTCGTTCAGCTTTTGTTGCAGTTCCAGGCAGGTTCCGGCAGTGAAGAATTCCTTTAACAGCAGGTCCTGGTTGAAAAGATCGGCAAATTTATTCGGGCGCGACCCCGCGACCTCGTTCTGGATGCGCATCCACAGCGCCTCGTAGGACTTAAAGCCCCCCTTCTCGTCATGGATCAGCTCCGTCCGCCCGGCAAAGACAAAAAACGCCCCTTCGAATCCGGCGAAGTCGTCCACCAACTGCCGCAGGCTCTCGTAGACCTCGTTGCGGGCGGACCTGCCGTAGAGCATCCGTCCTTCGGGACCGCGCTCCAGCAACGCGCTCAGGTCGTCTACCGCCGCGCAAAGCCCCCGGCGGCCGCAGAGGCGCAGCAAATGGAGGAAAGACGCCATCATGTGCCTGGCGTTGTATTTGTCGATGCGGGTAAAAATTTTGAGAGGCTTTAAAGCCCTGGCCGGCAGGGAGCGGCCTTTCAGCCATTCCTGCAGGATTTCCTTCTGCCCGTCTGCCAGCCGGCGCGAGCCCAGGCGGTGGGCGCAGAGCTGGGTGAATGCCATTGCGAAGCTGTGGTTTATTTTCCGGTCCTGATAAAGCTCGTCCAGCTTCTCCTGGATCTCACGCCGCAAGCTGTCCGCCGCCCGGCCCTGCGCCTGCGCCCAGCTAAAGAAATCTTGCTCCGGCGCAAGCTGCCCGGGCTGGTAGCCCAGGCTCCCGATCACATGATCGCAGTAAGCTGCCACCAGGTTTTCTACATCCACCGCGTCCAGCACGGCCTGGTAGATCGAGTCAAACTTATTCAGGCGCATCCGGCGGGCACTCGTGAAAAAGGTGACATAGCCCAGTCGCCGGGCCTCCTCCAGCATCAGGAGGAGGGCGTGGGTCTTGCCCGAGCCCGGCTTGCCGGTGAGAAACTTCACCTTGCTGCCGCCGCAGGCAATATAATCGTCCAGGTAGTGGTCCCGCCAGAAATTCCAGATCCCTTCCCGCTCTCCCACCGTAATTGCCTTAAGCACCTGCAAATCCAGCGGCGGGTTCCCGCACCGCAGGCTCTCCAGCGCTTCTTCCCTGACTGCCGGTTCCACCGGCTATCCCTCCCTGTAAAACTTCATCACACCAAGGCGTTGAGGCTGTCCCTGGGCGTCCAGGACCACCAGCGCCTGCCTGTTGTTGCGCACATTCCCCAGCCAGAGGCGTCTGCCGTCCGGCGCGTTCATCCGCCCGCTTTTCAGTACCCGGTGCAGGTCGAAGGCAAAAAGCTGCGCCGGGTAGTCGCGCCTTTGCCGGGGCAGCGGGGTGAGGGTGTTATAGACGTCTTTCAGCAGTACTTCCTGTTCACTGACGTCGATCTTTGTCTTGGCGATCTGTTTGGCCATCTCCGTGTCGTAAGCCGCCGCCAGGGCTTGGAGAAAGCGCTGGGTATCGAAGGAAGCCGCGTTTAAGCGGTCGATGCTTTTCTTCAAGTGCCCGGCCAGGACGCCGGGGCGCAGGTTGCGGTAGACACGGTCGTCGATGGTGACCATCTCTTTTTCCGGCAGCACCCGTACTTTATATGGAAGGACTTCGTAAACCGGGTACTCTGCTTCCACGGCCAGGCTTTCCGCCGCCAGGGCGTCCATAAAGCCCCGGTGAAACTCTTCCTGCAGGTAAGACTGCAGGTTGAAAGAGGGCAGCTTCTCCAGCAGGCCCAGCAGTGTTTCCTGCTGCCTGTCCAGCAGCTCTCCGTAGCGGGCCAGAGCCTGCTGCAGGGCTTCCAGGTTGCCCTCGTCGCCTGCCGTTTTCACGCGCCTGACCACGTTAACCATGCTGCGGTGAACGTTGTTGAGGCTTTTAAAGTCCTCCTGCAGCGTCTGGTCCAAAAATTCATCAAGAGTCTTCGACATATATAAAAAACACCCCCGAAAGTCTGACAGAATATGCTATCTTTCTTCAAGGGCTGGGCATTATCCTTCTACTCATTTTAAATCTCTGCAACAAAATGCGGTCCTTTTCTTGCTAGCAAAGACCCTGACCAGAGCCAGGCACAATTGTTAGTTTTTGTTCCAGGCAGCCTCAACTCTACATGGTGAACCTTTTAATGCTCTCTATCGTCCAATATTTAAAAAAAGTAAAGGAAGAGAAGAATAAATGAAAAGAGCTTTGTTTATGTTTTTGTTAGTATCGATTCTTCTAATAGCCCCGTACGCAGGTTTTGCCCGGACTCCCTTTGACGACATTCAGTCCCAGGCTTCCGCCGATATTGAAGCTGTTTACGAAAAAGGTATAATGATTGGCACAGCAAGCAATAAATTCAGTCCGGACGAATTTGTCGACCGGGCGCAACTGGCTGTATGTTTAGTTAAAACCTTTGATTTAAATTATGATGACTTAAAGTTTGTCAAAGCGCCTGTCCCTTCTGACTTGTATGACGATGTGGAAGATAATATATGGTACAGTAAGGCTTCAATGATTATCGGCTATAATAAAATCTTTAATATTGCCGACAGAAAATTTAGACCCCATGAAGCTGTTACCAGAGCAGAAGCAGCCAGTGCGATAGCTGACTCTTTTGCAGCAAAAAAGCTATCGGTTATTACCACAATGATGTGGCCGGATTATCTTGATACAACTAATTTGAGCCAAAAACAACAATCTGACATCAGCTTTGTCTTTAACACCGGCATAATGAGGTACACCGGCAACGAATTCAAACCTGACGAGAAAATAACTCGTGCAGAACTGGCGACCATTTTAAACCGAACTTTAAAAACCCTGGCTGTCGCAACGCCTGCTCAGGAGGCGGGACCGGGAAGCTCACCGGACTCCAGCAATCCAATAATAACCCCCCCGGATGTGAATACAGCCGCCTTCAAGGATCAAGGCGCTCTGGCTTTCATCAGGCAGGGCTTGCTCTACACGCTTGATGGCGAAACGGGAGAGGTCAAGCAACTGACCGGGTCCGGCAGGGCATTGCAGCCAGCCTGGTCTCACGACGGCCAGTGGCTGGCGTTTATCCGCGTCACCGACCAAGAGGCCAATACCGGCCCGCTTTGGCTGGTACGCCGGGACGGTTCGCAGGCCCACCAGGTTCAAGACCTGCCCCAGTTAGTCAGCCGCGAAAGATTTTATTGGTCGCCCACCGGTAACGTGCTGGCGGTAGCTATGCCAGATGGCGTCTGGCTGGTGCCGGCGGAAGGCGAGCCGCGCCGGCTGGTCAAGTCCGAAGGAACGTTTCACTTGGCCTGGTCGCCTGACGGCAAATCCCTGGCTTACAATGTTACGCTGCCGTCGGAGGAACCACAGAACCGCAGCGACGTGCTCTATACCATTTCTGTAGACGGCGGTCAGCCTGTTCAGCGACTGGTGGCCCCACAGGCCGGGATACAGGTTACTGCCTGGTGGCCAGACGGCAAAGGGTTGCTGTACTGGTTGGACCCATTACACTCAGCTTCTCTGGCGGCTGACGGGATGGGCCTGTGGAGCCTTCGGTTGGGTGATACCGAGCCTACACTCCTCACCAGTGGTCTTGCCCACCGGGGGTGGCTGTCCTTATCACCGCAGGGGAGCCTGCTGATGGTAACGGGCGGCTGGCGGATAGTCTGGGCAAGAAAGAGCCTGGCCACTGTAGACCTGGAATCGGGGAGCGTCCAGGAACTTAACAATCCCGAAGGCAGCGTCGCTATCGACCCCTCCTTCTCTCCGGACGGCAGCCGTATCGCCTTCGTTACCGCAAAGAACTTGGGCGACGACGTGTGGGGCTTTAGTAAACCCGAGGAACTGGCTGCCTGGGTGGCCACGCGCACACTCTGGATCCGGAATTCAGACGGCTCCGGCGCTCATCCCCTGACGGACGCCGGAGCGGGCGTGTACCAGCCGGCCTGGTCCAAAGATGGAGAGCACATCCTGTATGTGCGGGACAACGCCATCTGGATAATCGGGGCCGACGGCGGGCAGCCGGAAAAGGTATTGGGACTGTTTCCCAAAGGGGGAGATCTCTTCGGCTTTTACGGTTATTCTTCGTACCAGGGTATTATGGCATGGTACCAGCCTTAGAGGTAGTTGTAAGACCTATTCCCGGCGCTTCCTCAACTGTAATCTTTGCAAGCTGCATGCCGGAACGGATATCTTATGGAAAAATATTAACCTTAAAAACTATAACCGTCCCCCGTCACTCACCTGTCACCTTCTTTTTACTTGGTAACTCCTCAGGATTGACCTGGTGAACTTCTATCCTCTTAGAATTCAAATCAGGCGATTGTTCTGACAGCACCGGCCTAAATGTATTAGGTTCACCATTAACTGAGCCAACGGTATAATCATTTTTAATAGTATTAACTTGATTAACTACCCAGTCGTCAGGTGCAGTCAAAAAATGCATATCCTTTTTGTTTTCATAAAAGGTACTGACTTTAACCCACAACTTAGTCTCAGGTTTGACAGCGATCCCGGAAAGCCCCGTCATTGCTGAATTTATCGCGTGGCACAATTTAGGGGGTCCATAAATTGGAAGCATGCTCAGCCCTACAGCCACAAGGGATGGGAAATTATTACTGTCAAACTCAAGTTAGTAAGGATAGATTTATCCCTTATTTCTGACTTATCGTCTTGCCGGTTAAATACAATCTCCTTGTCGTTTTCAAAAGTATAAAACTCTGGAGCAGTTCTATAGCAATATAGTGACTCTATATAATGACTCTTATCGCTTTTTCCCCTCCAATAACCTTCTCATTTCTTTGATTTCTCCATCCATTATTTCAACTTTGTTTTGAATATCCTTTTTAAAAGCCCAGGCTTTTGATACTAATATTACAATACCGGCAAAGAAAAGGATAAATATTAACAAATCTATAATTTGCGCAAACAGTGTTGCATTGATTTCCAAACCCAATATGTACACCTCCTTGTTGTAGTATCTCCCCAGTAAAGTCCAGGTTTATTTATCATCTTCTGTTATTAAAACTGATCAGACGGTATCTTTCAAATAAGACAAAACTATTGAGCATATAAGCAGTTATCATACGAATATCTCAATAACAAGCTATTGTCTAAAAATGTTCTCAATTACCATTTCTCCAGTCTTGTAATCGAAACAGTAATAATATCTTTTATTCTCTTGCTCTGCAAACACAAACCAGTCTATCTGGTTTTTTTCATATGGAGCAATGTAGATCTTTTGAACACTTTCACGCCTAATGCCCTTTTCCTCCAGTTTAGAATAGATGGTTTCTTTAGACACTCCGTCATTCATAAGAACAGAACCCGTGAGAGAAATGTCCCCGGTATATTGGTTCTTTGTCAACCAAACAGCTTTTTCCCGCCCTGACTCATCGTTTCCAATAACCATCGTGTCAGTGGGCCCATATTCAATAAAACGGGTGGGCGTGAATTGCACATCTTTTACGATCTTCAATAGCCCCTGTTCTAAGACGTATGCCTTTGCTTCCTCAACAGAAGGGCTGTAATCGGGTCCAACCACGGCATCATACAACTTATAATATTTGTCTGCGTCAGGCTTTCCCTGCCCATTCTCCGTCACTTCCGGGAGATTAGACTTCATAAAATCCCCATCTGAAATAGAAACGGTCCTGCCCTTTTCATCCCAATCAACTTTTGCTCCCAGCGTTTCCGAGAGAAACCGCAGAGGCACCATTGTCCGACCGTTGACAATGATAGGCGGCTGTTCCAGAAAAAATATCTGCCGGTTATTTGTAAAACCCTCATTTGAACCAATGTTCAAACCAATCACTGTGTCACCTTTTTGCACTGTCACCTGCGGTCTTACCCCGGTCCATACCACGGTGGCTCCTAGCGACTCTGCAATTTTGCGCAAAGGGACCAAAATTCTGTTTTCAACTAAAATTGGTTCCTGGTCAAAAGTCAATTGCTTGCCGTTCAAAAATACAGTTAATTCATATAATGATTCGCCTGCCGCCGCCGCACCGGCCCCGCCTGCAAGCAGGCTTTGTCCGGCGGCCCGAACCTCCTGGGGTTTGCCGGCCAACCCGGCGAAAATGGTGAAAATAAATAATAACATAACTGGGAAAACGATATTCTTGCCGGATTTAATCATCTCAGCCACCTCCGGGTTTATTCTCGTTGAGCATGTTAAAATCTTCATAAATTCCTTCAAAAACTATTAAAGCAACATATGGCAACTCAATCTTGGTGTTAAAGAATTATTGCTTCCCATAGAAGGCTAAGATGTCAAGCAATGAGACATAGCCATAGTAGCCAGAAGAGTTGGGGGCATCAGGTAAAGGTCCTGCGATTTTAACCGGGCTTCCACCATTGATATTGATCAACCAGATGGAGTTATCTTTCAGGTAAATAATATGAGAGCCGTCCCGGGACCAAAGCGGGCGGCTGATTCCTGTTCCGGCCTCATTTACCTGGCGGGCGTTTTTACCGTCGGCATCCGCGACCCAAAGTGTTCGTGCCTGCTGCCAGGAGGTGACTTCCCCGGCGTCTGCAAGATCTTCTCGCTCAACAGCTTCCACATACGCGATATGTTTCCCGTCAGGGGACCAGCACGGGTCGAGGGATACTGTGTCGGGTCTCTGAGGCAAATATTTTGGCCACCTGGCCTGACCGGTATCACTCAGCTTTGTAAGAGTGCCGTTATCACCATCAAGAACATAAAGCAGGCCGTTCCAGACAAATGCCAGCCGCCCCTGACCTCTGAATGCATCGACATTGACTTGAGGTAAACTGGAATTATCCTGCTGCATCGAACTAACCGGAACTACTGTGGTTTTAATTTTTTTGGGCATCTCCACTAATATCACTTCTTTATCTTTAAGTTAAACCGTCTACCAGGGACTTAAAGGCAAGCCATGTCCCCTTTCTCGGCAAGTGATTTCAATGCGCAACTCACCTAACCCCTTTCATCAGTACTGTACCAAAAACAATCCCGATAAGAGCCGCTATGACGCTTAAGAGCCCCCAATCCGTCCGCGGCCTGTGCGTTTTATGCAACTGTTTTCCAAGAGACAAAGGCATCTAACGCCTTCTCTTCATAGGTGTTGGATATGTTCATAACTATTAATGAGAATAAGGATACAAGTATCCGTAATATCCTCGCGCTTTAAAGTATTCAGAGTGATCTGCGTTTCATCATTCTAATTCCCGACGGGAATCCGGTCAAAAACCACGTCAGGCAGTTTTTCACCGACCGCAGCCAGGTTTAAGGTCAAATCCCGCTGTCCGGGATCCGTCAGGTATATTTCTATCCTGCCGGTTTCATTTTCCCAGGTGTTCCGGCTGTGCCCGAGCGGCCTTCCTTCATTGTCCTCCAGGCGAAAGTCGGGCAGGTAAACGGGGAAATAGCCCTGCTGGCCGGGCAGTCTGTAATACAAACAAAGCCGCTCTCCTTCCACTGAGAGCCTGTCCAGGTAAATCTCCTTCCCGCCGGCGGTAATGTTCCTGTCCAATAAAACCTCGCCTTCCGTTGGAATTGTCAAACTTACCTTCTCCTCGGGTATGGTTTGCCGGTAGGCGTACAGCGGGGGAAAGGAAAGTTTTAGTTTTTTGGCGTCCACGTCAAGGGCGTTGAAAAGGAAGGAACCCGCCACGCTGCCGGTGCTGGTAATGGTACTATACTTGGCGCCTTCATAGGCAGCGCTTTTGCCGTTTGTTAGATCAATCAACAGCGGTATACCCACCGGCGGGGCATCCTTAGCGGCGGGGCGTCCCGGTCCCCCGGACGGCTGATCCGGCGGCGCCCCCGTGGCCCCGCGCGGCGGTCCGGTGAAGCCGGCTGCCGCAGCGTGCGCCTGTCCGTCCGGTCCCAGGCCCAGGCTGAACGGCTGGCCGGCTCCAAAGCCGACACCGGTCACGTCGCTGTCCGGTTCTACTGCCACAGTAAATTCCACGACGCTCTGGCTAACCCCCAGAACAAGTTTATCCAGGCTGATTTTCAGCCCGCCTGCCTCGCTTTTCAGTTCAGGGCTGATTTCCCTGGTTAACCCGGCAAGTTTTACCGTATCCACCTGAATATCAAAGACTGCCTTTTCACTTCCGGCACTGTCTGTAAATATGAGCGACACTGCACGCGCGTCCGGTTCTATAGCGGCAAGCTCGGCCATGAAATGTTCCCCCCGGTAGCCCTTACCCGCGAAGTATGGATAATAGTTCCCGTTTTCGTCCCGCATTTCGATTTCAATCTCTCCTGACATATCCTGGGCAGGAGACATCCTGTAGAATACTGTGGTACGGGCGGCGTCGAAAAGGATCCCGTCGACGGTGATCCAGCTCTGACCCAGTTGTTTTGTCTGCCCCACCGGCGTGATCAAGCCCATCTTTTCCGCCCTGGCGTAAGCAGGATCTCTCGTAGCAACGTTTTTCCCCGCATAGTATGAGGCCGACGCAAGTCCCGCGGCAGACAGCGCTAGTAAAACCAGTACCATCAAAAAAGTGCGGCGCAGCCTGACCAGAAAGACCGCGGCCGTTTTTTCACGCGTTTCATTGATCTCAGAGTTTAATTGTCCGGGCGCATGGAAGATCGGTTTTTGAAACTCCTCCAGCGAGCGCCTGCACTCGTTACACGACGACAGATGCTCTTCCACGAACCCGGCGGTGGCTGCGCTGACCTCACCCTCGGCATAAAGGGCCAGCAAGTCCTGGACTATCTCGCATTTACTCTCGCTCACGTAATCCCCCCTTTTCCAGCGTGCAATATATTTCCCTGAAGCGTTTTTTAGCCCTGAACAAAATCACCCGTGCGGCCTGGGGAGACTTGCCCAGGGCTGCTCCGATCTCGTCGTAGCTTAAATTTTCCACTTCACGCATGAGAATCGCCGACCGGTAATCCTCCGGGAGCAGGGAGAGCGCGCGCTCAACCTGTCCGGCAAGTTCGGCGCCGCAAAGCGCCTCTTCCGGATCGCCGTCCGTAGCCGCTGCAGTATCACACCATGCCGGGTCTGCCAAAAGCAAATGGTTCGCCTTACGGACGTTCTTCGAACAGACATTACGGGCGATCCGGTAAAGCCAGGTACTCACGCCGGACTCACCGCGAAAACCGGCTATCGAAAGCACTGCCTGGTAAAAGGTCTCCTGGGTCAGTTCCTCGGCCAGGTCGTGACTGCCGGTGCAGCGGTAGAGGTAGCGAAAGATCATGGGCCTGTATTCTTTATAAAGTTCGGCGAGTGATTTCAACACACAACCCACCTGATACCTTTCAATGTTGCTGTATTTAAATACTAATTCTCTTTAACAGGCTTTGCATATTCGAAGTATAACTCCCCTGTAAAAGCCGGTACCATAACCTTATTTTTTTCCTGCGTTTCAACTGAAATGCCGGAATCGCTTAGATATTCGGCAAGGCCGCCTTTTAATTCCAACCTGCTCTTTAGAGCGGAGGCATTGCCGATGGCGATGATACGGTAAGGAGGTGACAGAGGGGTTCCGTTAATATTGATGTGGTTGCCGGCCAGGCGTATCTCGCTGACGGCCGTGATGCGCTGGCCGTTTATGGCAATAGCTTCCGAGCCTGCGTTGTATAATTCGTTAACCATTTTTAAAAGATGTTCGTCGGTGATATCTTTTGGAGCATGGACAGTACCGGATCCGGCCTGCCCCGGGTGACTTTGTACAACCAACTCCACTCCCGGTCCGGACACAGGGGATAAGCCGGCAAATCGTCTTATTTTAACAAGTTCTCTTTCCAGTGCTTCATTAGCCTCTCTTTGTCCTACCCCGGCCTGATCCAGTTTGGCTGATAGATCAGAAATTTCTTTCTGCAGTTCATATAAATCCTCTACCAAACTTTTTTTCTCCAAGGCTAATTCCTGCTCTCTGTCCCGGGGGACAACGTTATTACCGTGCCGGTTTTCTTCAGGCCAAGCCGTTTGATATAAGTGTCCATTCCGCAACAAGTTTTTAAATCAGCTTAAAATCCTGACCAAACTAAATGGCAAATAAAACACCGGATTTTATACGTATTGATTATGCGGTGGAATGGTCCCGAAGTTCTAAACTTAGCCGGTTGACATTATCTAATCCAAAAGCTTATAATATATTAATAACGTCTGACATTATGGAGGCTAGATCGTGGAACAAGTACGTACAACTGTCCGTATGCCATCAAAACTTCTCAAAGATATTGAAAAAGTGCGGGACCCACAGAAATTCCCCACCCTGAGTGACTTCGTCCGCCAGGCGGTAGAACACTACGTTACGGAAACGAGACGTAAAAGCTTACGGGATGAATGCCGCCGGTTAGCCGAAGAAGAAAACCTGTCTGAATTTGCAGATGCCGACCTCGACGAGTACATGGAACGGATGGCCCAGGCTGAAAAGGGTGAGCTTTAATGCCGGGGGAAGCGCCTCACTCGGGTGATATATACCGTGTTAGCCTGGAAGGTACTGGCCGAGTCCTGCGTGGGCCACATTACGTAGTAGTTGTTTCCGATGAGCCTTTTAATTATCTATCTACTGTTGTAGTTGTACCGCTTTCAACCGGGGCCAAATCCGCCTCTTTCAGGCCGGAGATGATTTTTCACGGTAAAGTCACACGGGCACTTCCAGACCAGATACGGGCAATTGATAAGCAAAGGTTAAAAGAATATCAGGAAAATGTGGCTGATACTTCTTTCTTTTTGGCTCTAAGAATTTCTCTTAAGGAATTATTTGGCTTATACGAACGCTAATCTATTGCCTGAATGACAACCCTTTAACCTCTGTGTAATAATATAAACCTCATCATCTGCTCTCGCAGGAACTATAAGGAGCTTAATCTTGAAGTAGCCTGCTAAATTGGTACCGCCTTTATTGCCAAGGGGCTTACCATAACCGCCCTCTGCCTGTGGTAGAGGATTACCTGACACCTTGTTAATGGCTTTGATGAACTGCACACGCTGCGCTCGATCAAGCTGCTTTATATCCTCCAAAGCATTTCTTAAATACTCTACCTTCCACATTCTATTCAAGCTCCACGTCTGTGCCTTCTAAATATGCATCATTAATGCCAAGCTCCTGCATGGCTTTGTCAGCCGGAATAAAATCCTCCGCCTTTGCACTTGCCATACGTTTTTCAGAATTGATATAATTGCTCACTTTTTTATTAATTGTCTGGACCATTCTTTTATATTTGCGAATATATTTTCATTGCGGGTTTCCCTCCACGAATTCCACCGCCGCCTCATTTGCCGGGATACGGACTAAAATATACGGGTAGGTGATCACCTGCGCCTCCACCTGACCGGGCAACGGGCCGTCAACCCGGTAATAAACTTTTAACTTGTCTGAACTGCCAGAGATACTGGTAACCCCCACACTGTAACCGGCCGTTGACTTTTCCCCCGCGGCGATAAGTAAATAGCTCCATTCACCCAGGGTTTTCGAGCCGGTAAAAGGCTGCAAGACGTTGGCGGCCGCCCATTCCTTGATTTCTTGCGGGACGCTTTCGTCATCCGGTGGTCACCGGAGATCCCGAAATTCTAGCCTCCGCCAGGGAAATTGGCGTGGAAATTATCTGGATCGGTACCTAGCGGGCTTACATCCGAAAACAAGTTTCTCTTTCACTTTACCCGGTAGCCAGTCCGTCACCACAGGAATTCAGCCCAGGACACCCGTGAACATTGTTTATAAAGTTAATTCATCTCTTTTTGCCGCGCCCGGATTCATCCTGGAGGCTGAAGCCGACCACCTGGCCCGTGTCTGCCAGCGCGCTGAGATGTAAATAACGCATTTTGCTGTGATCCGGCCTGCCGTCCGGACCTGTTTGGGGTTCGGACATCCAGTTGTACTCTTTCACCTTAATTCCCGGCTCAAGGTACTCTTCCCGCTCTACTACCCCGTTAAACTTCATGCCGGAAATATCTATGCCTGTCTCAGCGGCAAGTAGAGAGGCCGCTTCTTCGGGAGTCCCGGCGACCAGTTTCTTGCCCTCTCCAGCCAGGCTTATCCGGCTGGTCAGCGGCTGCTCTTGAAAACCGTCCAGCGGCTTCCCCGTCACAGCATCTATGAGGGTATAGTTCGAAGGAGTATACCATCAAGACCGGCCGGGTTTCGACCTTCTTGCTGCCAAACACCGGGTACTTCAGGGGCTGCCGTTCAACGTAGTTCAGCTTCATTTCCAGCAGCCCGGCAAAAACCTTTTCCGCCGCTTCTCTCGTCATGGCCTGGGAAGGATCGGGGAACAAAGCCAGATCCGGTCCGCCGTCCTTTACGCCGTCATTTTTCTCATAGCAGTTCTCCTGTATTAGTTTTAAAAAAAATGCTGGCGTAAGTATGCATAATACCGGGCGCCGCCTCTCCGGCGCGGTCGCTCAAGGTTACCCCCCAAGCAGCATCCCCCTCGTCATGCACACCTTCCACGGAGAGTTCCTTTAGTTCGGGCACGATCTTAAAGATCTTTTCCAGGGCCTGCCGCTGTGACTCATTCAACTGTGCCTTTGCGACCGGCTGTCCGGCAGCCCCGTCTTTCAACTGTACAATTTCCGTACCGCCTTTCACTTCCCGCACGCTCGACACCTCTTTTTCCGCCGCCCAGGCGGTCGTGGACAGCAGCATGCCCACAGCCAGCACAGCGGCAGTTGTTCTCTTAACCCTTTTCAAAAAAATCTCCCCCTTAAGTTGTTTAACTGTATAGTCGTTTGAAAACGCAAAACGTTACAGTTAAAATTTAAAAAATTTTATATAACAGGGACGGTCTTCTGCTGAAAATAGCCGTTAAAAACCCCTGCCTATAGGCGTGACGTACCTTAGGGCGGCAATAATAAGGGAGACTGCAAGCCACGATAAAAAAATTACAACAATATACCTTAGAATCTCTAAGGCAACATCTTTTTCTGCTTTTAATAGCCTATAAGCAAGATAAAACAAGCCAATCGCAAATACAACAAATATGATTGGGAGATACATTTCATTAAATCCTTTCTAAGTTTAAAAAGCTGAGACAAGCGATATTTTAGCGAACCAGTTTATCCGGCAGCTTAACAACCTGGTAACGGGGATTTGCCTGGGTGTCGTATAAAAAAGCAGCATATTGACCGGATATAAGGGGCTGGGACTGAATCCAGCCACCCGTAAGCCGGGTTGTTTTACCGGTTCGGGTATGGTACAAAAGGACGTCCGCGTTGGCAAAGTCGGTGCTAACATCACTGGTGGAGTGGCCGCGCCGTTCGTCGGTCCAGACGACTCGCCCGTTATCTACCCGCGGCTGCCACTGGTGGAATGAGTCATCCGTCAACCTGGTCACTTTGCCGGATTCCAAATTCTTCATTACAATATCGGCGTTATTCAGTTCTTTGTATTCTGCCCAAACAACGAGGTCGCCGGATACGTCAGGGTCGCATTCCATGGTCGGGCCTGTAGCTACAGCCTGCTCCTTGCCCGTTGAGATGTCATAAAAGTAAATGTCCCAGTTATAGTCCGGACAGTTTTCACACCCCCGGAATCTTATATTGGTGTTGTTACGGTTGTCCCGCCATACGATCTTACCGTCCCGGATACGGGGATGAGTGTGATCGTATTCTCCCCTCGTAATCCTCGTTTCCTTTCCGCTTTTGAGATCGTAAAGGTAGACGTTCCAGATACCGTAATAGTCGTCCGTAGTATCGTGGCGGTTATCCTCCCAAACGACATAATGCTGCCAGATACGGGGATTGCGCTGGGCGGCCGGGTTGTAGGTAAGCTGTTTTTTTTCCCTGGTTTCCAGGTTATAGAGAAAAATGTCCCAGTTGAGTTTACTCTGGTTATATGTAAATTTTCCGGACGGTTCTGTCTGCACCGGGTTACGCGTTTCGCTGCGCAGGTCCGCCCAAACCACATTCTTGCCTTCGATATCAAAACCGGAAATGTGTTTTCCGATAGTGGGAACGGTATATTCCTCGCCTGTTTCGAGATTATATACACTCAACTCCAGGGTATCATTTCCATGTAAATAGTTTTGCACAGCAATATATGGTGAACTCAAGGCTGCTTCTCTTCCCGGAAATTCGGCCGCGATGGGCAGCACTTGTTTCTTTATACCCTTTACGGATTCAAGTATCGACCTCTGGATATTGAAAGTTATCCTCTGGATGTTATTAAATATTGCTCTTTGGACAGGGATCATTGAATAAATACGGCCAATAACATTGTTACCTATAACAATAACTAACACTACAACAAGCGCTATTAAAACAATTCGCCTGGCCAAGCTATTGAACCCCCTCCGGCAATTTAACCACCGTGACTCTAAAAGTATGACGGCGTGAGAAACAAACAGGTTCATTAAAAGTAATACCTTAACCAATTAATAGTGTATGATATTTCCATTTAATGTAAGGGGTAAAAGTTTCTGGTATTTTTTTCATGCCCTCCGGAGTATAATCGAGTAGGGTAATGCTGCAGTAATTTTCTGCAGCATTATCCTCCGGGTAGAAGGGCCACCATTTGGTGGCCCAACCCCCACGGAACCCGGCGTGCGGATTTCCCGCACCGGGCTCTTCAGAAATTGGCTCACAGCATTGCGTATGCTTTTAATTCCGTATATGGTAT
>NZ_QFFZ01000199.1 GCF_004369225.1 Pelotomaculum propionicicum | reverse complement strand
TCAGAGTTGTTACAGTTAAAAATTTACAGAATGGGCATAAACCATTATAACATACGGCTATTAGGTTGTAACATCATTAACGCTTAATCCCGAAAAAGCGGGTTAAGTTATGGGCGGCATGATGTAAAGACTGTCTCTCGGTCCATATATATCAAGGGACCGGATATCCGGTCCCTTCCCTGTGGTCACAAAATGGTCACGGAGTGCTAATTTTCAGACAAGAGGCTTCTCATTAA
>NZ_QFFZ01000020.1 GCF_004369225.1 Pelotomaculum propionicicum | reverse complement strand
GTCAAGGCTTGCCGGACAGGTCGTGGCAACAGGTTAAAGTGGAGAGATTGTTCTAGTCAAAAATACCTTTAATTCTATGTAAACAAGAGAATAAGGGAGTAGACTCTAAAATTAGGGGTTTGAACCGTAAATTTGCGGGTTCTTTTTAATGTCTTCCTCCAAAAGGTCCTTCGGGATCCATTTGTAATCAGCTGCCTCATCTAAATTTATGTTTGGTGTACCGTCCCATCTCCCTACAAACACATGATCATATTCCTTTTCTGTTAAACCGTTTTCAAAATCAGTTTTATAGATAAATGAAAAGACTTTAACCATACCGGTATCAAATCCCATTTCTTCCCGCAGCCTTCTGTGTGCGGCCACCTCCAGGGATTCGCCCGGCCGCGGGTGGCCACAGCAGGTATTCGCCCACATCCCTGGACAGTGATACTTCCCCTCAGCACGCTGCTGTATCAGCAGCTCATCCTTGGAGTTAACAATAAAGATGGAAAACGCCCGGTGCAGCTTTGGATTTCTGTGAGCATCAATTTTTTCAGCAACTCCAACGACATTATCATTTTCATCCACTAAGGTGACATATTCCTGCACAGTCCCACCCCCAGATACATTAGAGTATACCTGAATCCGTGACGCTTTATAAAATTTGAGCGCCATTTGACATTATAACTTAGGTACCCGGTACCAATAACTTAGGTACCCGGTACCTAAGTTATTTTGATGTGTCCGGTATGCGGGGCGAAGCTGGAAATAACGGCGATCAGCCCGGAAATAATGGTACACAGATTCCCCCAGGAGCCAGAAGTGGAAATAACTGAGCGGGTGGATAACTTCGCCAGGCTTAAGGGCTATATATTCAGTGAAGATAAGGAGCTGGTCATGGAAGGCCTGCTCCAAAAGAAGGAGAAATACGGGGATTTCTATTGTCCCTGCAAGATTGAAAATATTGCGGAAAATATCTGTCCCTGCCTGGAAACACGCAGGGGGCGGGTACTAAAGGAAGGCATGTGCTTCTGAGGTCTTTTCTACAAAAAGGGGTAAGGTCTTACCCCTGGTTCGGGGACATTCCTCAACCTTCAGAAATGCCTGTGAGAGAGGTGTGTCCCCGTTCCTTAGCCGGTGTGTCCCCTTTCATCTGTTGAGATGTGTCCCCGTTCATTGTTTCGATGCTTCGCAATGGAGCAACTGGGTTCAACACCATGGACTTTTAAAGCATGTAAATTTGCCTGATTCCTCACCGCCCTCGGGGCGGTTTCATTGTTTCAGCCAGGTTTTAAAATGCGACAGTTGAGAACCGTCACCTGTGTCGCATACATACTGATACGCACAGGCCCGAGCAGAAGGTCAGCGTGATCAAAACCAGGGACACCGTAAATTTTGTTTTGCACCAGTAGTAGAAAAAGAGACAAGAGGTGTTTTTAGAAAGGTCCTATCAGGCATTTTGCGCGAAAAACAGTTCAACCGTCAAACGTTAGTTGATTGTTAAGCCTTGACATCAGCCGCATATGAAACCGCATTGAGGCAACTCGTTTACCTCTTGCCTCCTAAAACCATTCATGTCAATTTCACATCTGCCAAAACCCAATAAATAAAATATATGGTTAAATTAGTAGGAATTCCTATCTTTTTGTAGAAATTTTATGGTTGAGATATAAGCTGCCGGGATGGAGTATATATCCTGCTTTTCAACACTATACCTTCTAATTTTCCGGCAGGTCTGGCCGCATTAACAGTTACTATGTTACGCCTGTAATTTTTGTAAACTAGTTGTTGGTCTACCTGAAGAATACTATATGGTAAAGGAAGGCTAAAACTCATGAGAATACCGGTACTCATTGCAGAAGACGACTTAGCCCTGCGCCACTTTCTCAGGAAAGCTCTTGAAGAAATACCTGATGTAGAGGTTGTCGGCGAAGCAAAAGACGGCCTGGAAACAGTCCGGCTGGTGAAAAAACTTGTTCCACGGGCAGTTTTTCTTGACATCGCCATGCCGGGAAAAGACGGGCTGATTGTGGCACGGGAAATACGTGAATGCAGCCCCAAGGCCAAGATCATTTTTGCTCCCACCTATGAAAATTTCACAAACCAGGCTCTTGATGTTTACGCCTTTGATTATTTAATCAAACCTTATAGGATCGACCGGGTCCGTGAAACCATGGAACGGATCAGAAAAAGTCTTGCTGAAGCGGAACAGGCTAAAAACAATTCCGTTACCCCTCCTCCTGAAACCAGCCCGGTAAGAATATTGATTAAAGAGGAAGGCAGGCAAATATTCGTAAACGTAAAGGATATTATCTTCCTGACAAGAGAAGGGCGATTCATAGTTATACATACCACAGGAGGTAAATTTAAAACCGCAGAGACATTGGAGTCGCTGGAACGAAAACTGTCAGATCACTCCTTTTTCCGCAGCCACAGGGGGTTTATAATCAATCTGAATATGGTGAAGGAAATACAGCCCTGGGGAAAGAAGACATGCAAGGTAATTTTAAACAATACAGAAGAATCGGTCATAATGACCAAAGCCAGGGCCAGGGAAATGGAAACAAGGTTTCGAATGATTTAGGAAGATGAATAGAGGGGAATTCCCCTCTATTTTTTCATCCAAAACTTTGAGTACCCTTTCATGCATGGAAATGTACCCATTCATACAAGAAAAGGACCCATTTGGACAATATTGGTAGACATGGTTAAAATTATTTGATACGCTCTTAAAGCAATGGGGGGTGATTCTAATGGGACTTGCTAAATGAAAGTGATAATTCGAAAGGCTAAACCAAGGACAAAGTGAAAGACTAATCCACCCGAAACAGTCTAACTAGTAGTCTGTTAACACTATAACTACATAAAAACAGTATTCAGAGCACGGGCTTCAGGTTGCGCTCGACAGAAAGAAGCGCAGTACACCGCCGGTTGAACCCAAGCTTACCGGAGAAGTGGAAGTGAAGATCATTGCACTTAGTTGCAGCACTCCACCACCTGGGCGATCCAAATGGACTTTGAGATTATTGGCCGATAAGGCGGTCGAACTGCAATACATTGAAAGCATCTCTCATGTAGCTGTGGGACGGCTTTTAAAAAAACGAATTAAAACCCCGTAAATGTTGGTGCATTCCGCCTGAACAGAACGCTGCCTTCGTTGCTTGCATGGAAGATGTTTTGGGAACTGTATCAGAAGCAATATTGTAGGCTATATCCGGTCATCTGCATGGATGAAAAGCCATACCAACTTCTTGGTGAAACCAGAACCCCGATCCCGATGAAAGCGGGAAGGCCTGAGTGCCTATAAATGAAAGATGGTTATTGGGATTACATTAAAAAAAATGTATAAAAAAAGGAGGATACTGAAATAAAATGAAGAGGAAATTTATTACCGCTTTATGTGTTGTTCTGAGCCTGTTGATATTTGCTCTGCCGGTTATGGCAAGCACTGAACCCACAGTGCAGGAGTCTGGATTTAACCAAAAAACCTTCTCAGAGGACACTGTAATTACAGAGGATAATGTGAATGATATTCTTAAATACTTTGGATTAGACCCGGGTAATATCATTAAAAAAGACAATATGCCAAATATTAAAGTAACAGTCCGAGATATTGAAAAAACCCTTAAAGAGTCCAGTAAGCTGCCTAAGACAATAATTCAAAATGACTCTAATCCTACTGATGTAAAAGTAAAAACCGATGTTCTGGGGGCAAAATCTAGTGGGACTGCAACTGTTTGCAAAAATGTCAAAATCACCTCTGCATTATATATGAATTATTATGCTACCGGACAATATTATCACGAAGGTTCAACAAAGTATTGGACATCCGCAGGTCCAGCAAGACTTGAAGTAGCGACTCCTCCTACTGCTCTTGGCTTTTATCAATTAGACAGTGTCACTACATTAACAAATCAAGTAGTTAATCCTTACACGAGTAGTTCATATTTAAGAATGGATTATTGCTATGCTGTTGGGTACTATATGTATGTTGGTGTAGGTTACATTTTAATTAATTCAATAGGGGTATCTGGTTATACTACTTTTGGCACGTCTTATATTCCCTAAACAGTTGAATAATGGATATTAATTTTGTTTCAAACAATCTATTTTGTTAGCGATAAAATAAAACACAGTAAAAATTTTACAGGATCTAAAAAAAGGAAATAGTTTGTACTTATGCAAGAAAACCCAGGTGCTACCTTGGTTTTCTTGCTTTCATAGAAATCCGCATTCTCAAACCTTTACAAATTCACTTATTAAAATTCTTCATTTAAATGACATATTGTTCCATACAAATGGGCCACAAAAGGCCGGGAGATCCGGCCTGGTTAGAATTTAAAAACAAAGACACATTAAATAATATCATTGCTCTTTCGGTGCCACGTGCCTTATTAAATTAACGGGCAGGGAAAGTTGATAGGTTAATTTTAAAAAATATGGTATAATATTCTACAGAAAAGATTTAAGTGGGTGATTATTATTAAAGCTAGACCGCTAGGCATATTATTAATTGGATTTTTTTACATAATAGGAGCTACAACATTACTATTTAATTTTACTGTTAATTCAATTGGAATTGCAGCTCAATTTGGGCTACCTCATTTCCCTGAACAATTATTTAGGGTGTTATTATCATTGATTACTTTGATAATGATTTACGGGTATTTAAACCTTAGAAAATGGGGTTATTGGTTTATGATTTTATATACTTTGTATTTCGGAGGGGTAAATACTCTTCTTTCTATACAATTTCATCAACAACCTTTTATTGGGAACATGACATGGTCTATTATAATTTTGTTATATACTTTTACAAAAAGAAAATTTTTTGAGGTGTGATTTAATTCCATTTTTATACACTTTAAAAGGAGGTAATGTTTATATCAATCTTAAAATTTAAGGGGAAGCATGTTGGAAGCATGGGGAAGCATGGGGACGGTTCTCTTGCTTCCTTTAGTAAGACAGGGGGGCGGCAGACCGTGTGAAAAAATTCTCTGCCTTCCTGCAATTGCAATTAAATATTAGTGATGCATTGTGTGATCGTTAAAAAGGGACCTTTATAGAGCCTGCTTCGATTTATGCCGGAGCTAGGCTTTTGAATTATAAGCAGTTGCCTAAACAACTGGATTAAGGGCCTTTCTCGATTTGTGATAGGTCATTTTTGTATTGGAGTAGTTTTTATATGTCAAGTTTTATGTTGAAAATATTAGCATTACTTTTTATGTTAATAGATCATATCGGAGTTTTTATTCCCGATTTGCCTATATATCTTCATTGGATAGGAAGACTCTCCGCGCCTATTTTTATATTTTGTTCTACCTGGGGTTTTACATATACAAGTAGTAAAAAAAAATATCTTATAAGGCTTTACGTTGCCGGTTTGGTAATGGCTATAATACAAGTTTGCATTAATATAGAGAATAATTTTTTCAGATCCCTTTTCTCCATTTGTATTGTAATATTGTTAATAGACTCCTATAGGAATAAAGATGGAAACTTTAAAAAATATTTATGTATGATCCCACTGCAAAAAGAGGTGTTTTTTTCTTGTCATTTGCCCCTTAAGAAAATTGACTGGGAGTATCATCTATCTAATTTACCGTTATTTTGGTTTCCTTTACGGTTTGATGCATGAATTATGGTTATTATCCTTTGCTTTACCGGTTTATTCTAGCAAATGGGCACAATAACCCCTTGATTATTGTTATTTGCAATTTCTATGGCCTTTTTCCTTATGTCACCATTGAAGAAGCGGACGATTTGCTTGAAGTTGTGTCCAATGATTTTCATCCCAGTAACCAATGTTGCTTTGACTTTACCCCGTACCTTGAGTCTTCCTGCTCCCTGTGAACACTTTAGCGAGGAGTTGGTTCCTTCAATGGCCGTACGTTTGCTGGTAGCTTCTTTCCTGGCACTTTTGTCTTCTTTGCGTTCGCGGGCTTCGGCCAGAAATATAGCACTCTGTTGAACTCGCAATACGGTATTGTTTTTCCGGAATTTTACCGGACAGGTGTCTTGCCTGGGACAGTTTGAACAGACATTCCTGTCGAAATGAGCAAGAATCACTTTACTTTTTCCATTAAACTGGCAGCTATATGGAGTATGTCCTTCTGGACAGGCCTCCACCGTTTTATGGTCCTTGATGATAAATGCGGTTAGCGGAATCTTTTCAGGATCTGGTTGTTTTCCGGTCATGTCGGTATAATGCACCGTGATTTCAGCGGCTTGTGCCTGTTTTTCTACTCCTCCGCTGAAATAACCACCGTCTACGTATATGTCAGTGACATCCGTTTTCTCTTGTAACACCGGTATGCGTTTTTCCAGCATTTCAGCATCACTGATACTGTTTTTCTCAACCATGTAATCGGTGACTATTTGGACCGGGTTTTCGTCGGAGCAAGTTTCGGTGATATTGACGACTAAACCGACATTCCCTTTGGAGGCTTTCTTGCGGTAGGTTACATCCGGGTCATGGGCTGATTGCAAGGAGGTTGCCGCAATTTCTTTGTTTGCTTTAGCCACCCAGGCGTTCTTCTCGTTGTCGAATGTGGCCTGTTCGTTGATAAACCGCCGGAGGATAGTGATGGCTTCCAATTCACTGATTTTCGGACTGGATTCGGTGATGGATACCAGTTCGGCTCCTAACCCGATTATCTCTTGTATGCGTTTCTGAGCTTCACTACCTCTGGACCGGTACAGAGCTTGGGTTTTATACTCTGATTCGAGAACGTTTTTTAAGTCGTTTGTAAGGATCTCCAGAGGGCAGGCTTTTACCGCTTGCACCAGCACATCGTATGCCAGCGATAGCCGGCCGGCCAACTTTGTTTGCAACCACTTTATGCGTCAGTAAAATAGGGTGAACTCCTCAAAATAATCAGCGGTAAAAATATTGATTCATTACCGTCAATTGCCTAATCCCGTCTGTACAATGACGGCAGGTTAGGCTATTCTGATTTAAAGAAGATTTAGATGGGCAATATCTTGTAAATAAGTATAGCAGAGGACGGAGATCTGTAATATGCCTGAACAAATGGACCCAATAAAAGCAGCGCGCCTGCTGGAGAGATGGATAAGCTTCTATGGTATGGATGACAAAGATGCATGGCCGCGGGAAGACTATCCGTTTGTTAAGCAATCCTGCGAAGCAATGCGCCTGGCCATCGAACTTCTTAGAGGTAACAAGGCTAGCGCGGATGTCGACGTCAAAAGAGCTGCGGCACAGTTGGGAAAATGGCCGAAGGTCCACAGCATGGATGATCCGGAATATTGGGAGAGCGAAGACTTCCCGTTCGTTCAAAATACCCTGGAAGCTATCCGTTTTGCCGCATCATTCCTGAGAGAAATGCAGGCGAGCCGCTCATCTTAAGGAACGAGAGATGCTTAAAATCCTCTTTCTGGGCAAGAACTGTAAAGACTACTGTAAGCGGTATGGCAATAAGCGCCCCAAGCTTGAATTTACTTGCGACAATTCCAGTTGCGACTGCCAGGTTCTCCACAAACACGGCTGTTTCTGGCGAATAGCCGTGACCAAGCGCCGACAGTCCAAGCTTCCCATCTATCGCTGGCGCTGCCCCGTATGCGGGCAAACAATCTCAGTCCTGCCGGACTTTTTAGTGCCCTGGGGACACTTCGTGACACCGGTGCGGGAGGCCGCTTTGAAGCGCCGGCAACTCGGTCAAAGCTTCAAGAAGATCGCCACGGGAGTGGCCTGTGCCGCAGTAGGCGGCATCCATCCCAAAACCGTCAAGCGGTGGTGGATACGCTATCTTTCCAAGGCTGGCGATACTGCCCTGTGGGTCGCCGCCGAACTGATCCGCTCCGGTATCGACGAAGACCTGCTGCGCTCACACTTTCGGGGCGTGAATCCCAGCCCATTGGATACGGTGCGCTGGCTTTTCTCTCTGGCGCAAAGATATCTGCACATTCTTGGCCTCAACCCGTCGCCCCTGAGGGGCTGCTTCAGCTTCCTCAACACCATGCTTCCAGCCCCCCTTTGGCTCTAACCCCAAAAAAACCGAACAGGATCATTGTTCGCCTGTCGAAGCCGGGGCTTTTCTGTTTTGCCCCAAATGAGGCCATTCTCCCGTCATCCATTTATGAACATGCAATGATTACCCATTATGGAATGCTGTTTCCTCTAGCCCATTAATTCCCGTGAAAATCCAACAAACTTTGCCTCCTATCTGTGATCATGCCGGCGTGGGATACTGGTCATGATAACCAATTCCACCGGAAAGGAAGGACGTAGATGGACGAGAAGATGCGGCAAGAGGTGGCAAACTTCCGCTACGGACTAATCGCCCCCATTGTTACCAGGAAACTCGCTCCAGGGGAGCAGGAGGCTCTACTTCGGGATATCGCCAGCCATACCTATGATGTTCCTCACAGCCAGACTAAAAAAGTGGGTCTGCGCACCCTGGAGCGATACCTCTGTGCATACCGGTCAGGCGGCTGGGAGGCGCTGCTGCCCTCGGTGCGGGCGGACAAGCTGACCTGCAGACAGATAGTGCCGGAAGTGCTGGAGAAGGCGCTCGCTCTCAAGCGTGAGAATCCCGCCCGCAGTGTCAGGCAGATTATGGCCATTTTAGAGCTGGCCAGACTGGTTGAACCGGGAGCGCTCAAAGAGAGTACCCTGTCCAGGCAACTTCGCCGGCGCGGGATGACTAAAAAGGCCCTGGAGAAAGCACCGGGCGCCTTCCGGCGCTTCGAGGCCGATTACAGTAATGCCTGCTGGCAGGGCGATGTGCAGCACACCCTATACCTGCCCCACCCAGATCAGCTGGGTAAGAAGAAGATAGCGTACCTGGTCGTATTCATGGACGATTATTCCCGCTACATAGTTGGAGGCCAGTTCTACTTTGAAGAACGGCTGCCACGCCTCGAAGACTGCTTTAAGAAGGCTCTTTTGAGGCATGGCTGCCCGGAGATGATCTATTTGGATTATGTTCCGCGGAACATAATCGGTGTTATGTTGCCGACTCAGTTATGTTGCCAGCAGCAGATAATACGGCCCAGAGTAAGCATCTTTGACGAAAAGTAGAAACATAATTTTCACAGATCGGCTTTCAGCTTAGAATAACATCAAACAATTATTTGGAGAGGATGGTGTTCTAATGCTGGAGCGTTACTATGTCTATCCGGAAACATGGGATCGGATTAGATCGTCGTGGATTGGTGGCCATATTGAAAGTTACGTTGAATGGCTTACGGAAAACAAGTATTCATTTCGAACAGTGCTAAAACGTGTACCAATTTTAATGGAATTCGGGGAATTTGCCCGGCAACATGGAGCAAAGAAACTGGAAGATTTACCCGGATACATTGAAAAATTCTCAAGATATTGGCTTAAGAAACACGGACAGGGCTGTAAAACAGACAAGGCTCGTGAAGGTGTTAGGCTAGAGGGTCAGAGACCCGTAAAACAAATGTTAAGATTGGTCATTCCTGATTTTGAAAAAAGTTCCGGCGATGAACCTTTGCAAAGCATGGCTCCTGGTTACTTTGAGTATCTACGTAACGAAAGGGGCCTTAGTGAAAAGACGATAATACTTTACAGACATTACCTTCGCTCATTCGAGGCGTATCTCCAAGAAATCAGTTTAAACGAACTCACATCACTCTCGCCAGTGATACTGAGTGGTTTTGTTAAATACAAAAGCAAAGGATTATGCAAAGCGAGTCTTGGTCTCAGATGCACTGCACTACGCGTCTTCCTTCGGTATCTTTATCGTGAGCGAATAATAACAAAAGATCTGTGCCACGCCATAGATTCTCCACGTATTTATCGCCTCTCAAGCATACCGCGCTCTATCACCTGGGATGAGGTAAACCGCATGCTGGAAGCAGTCGATTGTCGAACCGCAATCGGAAAACGAGACTACGCCATTCTGCTTTTGATGGTGACTTACGGAATCAGGGCAAGAGAGGTCGCCGCCTTAACACTGGATGACATTGACTGGCGGAAAGAACGGTTACTGGTGCCAGAGCGGAAGGCAAACCATTCTACAGCATATCCTCTATCGCCAATCGTGGGTCAGGCAATTCTGGATTATCTCCAACATGGAAGACCTAAAACTTCCGACCGTCATATCTTTTTCCGAACAAGGCCCCCGTATATTCCCATGGCCTTTAACGGTGTTTCCACCCGTGTAGTTCGCTACCTTAGAAAAGCCGGTGTTCATGTAGACAGGGTGGGGTCGCACACGCTTCGCCATACATGCGTGCAAAGGCTGGTGGACGCCAGCTTTTCCTTAAAATCTATCGGCGACTATGTGGGCCATGGAAACCCGAAATCCACCGAGATCTACGCCAAGGTAGCAGTGGACGCTCTCCGGGAAATCGGTTCCGGTCTGGGGGAGGATGTCCTATGAAATCGCAATGGAATGGCTTCCAAAGTCCCCTGGCGGATGGCATACAGCAATTCCTCGCCGCCAAGCGCGCTCTCGGGCAGAGTTTTAATACCGAGGAATATGCGCTGCGTTCATTTGATGCCTTTCTTTGTCAGCAGAAGATAAAAACCATCGAGGATATCACCGCAGAACTGGTTGACGACTTTATTGCGTCCCGCCCTCGAAAACGTCCTCGCAGCTACAACCATCTGATCAGTGTCATGGGCCGTTTATTCAGCTGGCTGACAAAAAACTACTATCTTGATTACTTGCCTTTAAGAATGCAGCCTCGGCGAGAAACTTCAAAAAGGATACCATTTTTATTCACGCCCGACATGGCGCGGGATTTGCTGGCTTGTGCAGGGAACTTGCCAGATAGCCGGAGAATAATCCTCCGGGGTCATACCTATCGGACCATATTTGCATTGCTGTACGGTCTTGGCCTCAGAGTTGGTGAGGTTTGCCGGCTCTGCTTGAGTGACGTAGACCTTAATAGATCCCTGCTGGTGATCCGCCAAACCAAGTTTTACAAAAGCCGCCTGGTTCCATATGGTCCACGCATGAAAGAACTTCTTACGGGGTATCTGAGGATGCGCTTAGAAAAGTTCGGTTCCCCCCGGCCAGAGGATCCCTTATTTACTTTAATCGGTGGTCGTCCCATCAACCGCCACACGATCGACAGGGTCTTTAGTTCCCTTGTCCCACAGATGGGGTTGAAAGCGTCGCAAGGTGTGTCGCCTCCCTGTGTGCACGATCTGAGGCATTCGTTTGCGGTAGGTACTCTGCTCCGCTGGTACCGCTCTGGCATCGACCCGCAAACGCGGCTGCTCCACCTGTCTACATTCCTTGGCCACGTCAGCCCAACTTCAACAGCAGTTTACCTTACTATCACGCCCGATTTGCTTCAGGAGGCCAACCTGCGCTTTGAAAAATTTGCAGCACCTATCCTGCAGGAGGTGTTGCTACCATGAAATCCGAGAATCTGGGCCAACTCACATACTCATTTTTCATAGATTACCTTGCAGTCCAGAAGGGGCTGCGGCCGGCATCAATAAAGAGCTATCGGGATACGATTCGTCTTTTCCTCAAATTTGTATCAGAGGCCACCCGGCGCAAGATTACCCATCTGTCTATACGAGATCTCACCTTTGAACGGGTTAAAGGGTTCCTCCATTATCTTGAAAGTGATCGGAAAAATCATATCCGTACCCGAAACCATCGTCTGGCAATCCTGCACACCTTCTTTGGCTACATAGCCATGAGGATTCCCGAGATGCTGGCAATCTCCGAACAGGTAGCAGGCATTCCTATGAAACGCGTGCATCCGCCAGAAACATCTTTCCTGGAGCGCGAGGATATTTCTGCGCTTTTTGCACGCTTGCCTTCCAAAGGGCTCTATGCGCTGCGTGATCGGACGCTCCTGCTGTTTCTATACAACACCGGCGCCCGCGTTCAAGAGGTTGCCGATCTACGCATCGGCAACCTTGATCTGGATGGCTCCCGCGTCAGACTGCATGGGAAGGGTGACAAATGGAGGACATGTCCGCTATGGCAGGAGACTGTCACCCTTCTGAAAACCCTTATCCAGCAAAATCCAATCAAAGCTCTACCGGAGAATGCTATTTTTCTCTCCCAAAACAGAACACCCCTGACTCGCTTCGGCATTTACAAAATCGTTCGTCGCCATACTGATTCCCTTCCGCGTAGCAAGAAGACTTCAAATCAGTGGCACATCAGCCCTCACGTATTCCGACACACAGCAGCAGTCCACTTGTTGGAATCAGGCGTGGAGGTTAACGTGATTCGTAATTGGCTTGGGCATGTAAGCCTTGATACTACTAATCATTACGCTGAGATAACTACCCGCATGAAGGAGGCTGCCCTGCGAGTTTGCGAACCGAAAATTAATTCATCTCAGGGATCCCCGAAAAGAATAGCCTGGCGAGAGGATCAAGCGTTGTTGTCATGGCTGGATTCTCTATGAAAATTATGTTGCAGAAATTTGTAGCCTTTGGCTTTAAATGCAGGGACTCACCCTTGTGGCAACATAACTAAGCCGGCAACATAATGTGGATAATGGTGCTATCTATTCGTCTCACCACTTTGCAAAGATCTGCGGCCGGCTGCAAACGGAGCTGAAACACACGCGCCCGTACCGCCCGCAGGGCAGCGGCAAACAGGAAAAATTCTTTCGCTTTGTAGACTTAAGCTTCGTGCCGGAAGCCTATGACCTGATTGAACAGAGGAAGATTCATACCCTGGCCGACCTCAACCGGTTTTTTACGGCTTGGCTGGAAGTGGCCTATAATCAGAAAGTACATAATACATTCAAGCAGAGACCAGCCGATCGCTATTTCAAATGTGAGCACCCTATCCGGCGCATTCCTCCCCATGAACTGGCAGAGATTTTTTTGCTGGAGGAAAGGCGCAAGGTGGATAAAACCGGCTGTGTTTCCCTCCTGGGAACGGTCTACGAGGTGGAACCGCACCTGGCGGGAGAAACTGTGGAGCTCAGGTTTGACCCCTATGAGCTTTCCATTATCCAGGTCTTCAAGGACGGGGTACGCCAGAAGGACGCCCGCATGCTGGAGAAGGCTCCCTTTAAGCGAGCAAAGGAAAAACAGCCGGAGAAGGCGGCTAGGCCTGAAAACGCGCCGAAAACCGGCCTCAACTATGTTGAACTTGCCTACGAGAAGTTCATGACAGAGCAAAGCAAAGAGGGCTTCATAGCCTGCAAGATGAGGAGGCTCCTTCATGATAAGTCAATTTTTCACCCTGGAGAGTACACCGTTTACGAAAGAGCTCCCGACTTCTAAGCTGTACCAGTCATCCTCGTTCAAGGAATGCATGGCCAGGCTCCATTATATAGTAAGAACCCGCTCCTTCGGACTCTTGTCCGGCGAGATCGGCTCCGGCAAGTCTACGGCTATCAGAGCGCTCAGGGACGCCCTGGATATGACGAAATACCGGTTTATCTACCTGTGTGACTCCTCCTTGAAGCCTCGTGATTTCTACCGGGAGCTTCTGCACCAGCTTGGAATCGTCCCCCAGAATCTAAAGAGTGACGCCAAGCGCCAGTATGAACATGCGATTTGGGATCTCTACGAGAGCCAGCAAAAGACTGCTGTCATCGTGATCGATGAGGCCCACCTGCTACAGGGGGACATGCTGCAGGAGATCAGGTTTCTGACCAATTTCCAGATTGACTCTGTCTCACCGGTTTCTCTGCTCATGGTCGGTCAGCCGGAACTGAGATCCACGCTGCAGATGCGTCTGTTTAAACCGATTACGCAACGGCTGAACATCCGCTACCACCTGGGCGGCCTGGGAGCATCCGAGATGAAAGAATACGTGGAGCACCAGTTGCAGGCGGCCGGGGCACAGCACCCTATCTTTACCGCTGAGGCAATAGATGCAATTTATGCCCATACCCGGGGGATTGCCCGTGAGATCAACAACGTGTGCACAGCCTGCCTTCTGGATGCGGTTGTTCGTAAAGAAAAATTGATAGATACCATTCATGTTGCCAAAATCCTGACAAACACACAAGGAGTGATGATGGAGGAATACAATGCATCATATTCATAAACTGATATACCGGCGAGCATCAAAGATGTGGCACGCCTATGACAGCGGTAAATACTGCTGTCCTATCCACCACGGAGATTATATCTGCATACGGGTGCAGGATCGTTATTTCCCGGCAATCGTTAAACTTGATACAAATTAGTATCTTCTTATCGACCACGTCAAGTTCTATCTACACCCTGAACAAAGATATGACGCTATCTTGATGTTTTGATGGGAGAAGCATATCAAAAAAGCCCCGTGTTCACCTTCGGGGCTTGCTTTGTCTTCAGGCGAAAGGTAAACTCCTCCGTCATTGTCGGTTGCAAACGTAAATCTTTCCCGTCATTTTCGCTTCCGAAGTTGCTGTCAGATAAAGTGATTAACAACAGCTGCGACCACACCATATTTTAATCCAAAAATAAGTCCGCCTGCGACCAGGAACGCGCAGCCTGCCATAAAGGGCACGTTATTGGGCTTGAAGATCCACAAGCCCAAGGTGACAATCACTACCGCCAAAATATGATGGCCTATGGGGGGTAAGCCGGTAAAAGGTTTGATTATGCCAATTAACAGACCTATTAAAACAACGATTAGAACCCCGATGTTTTTAGGGTTTGACAAGATAACGTTCTTTTCGGGCAAAATCTCCATGCGCGTTATAGTATGCTGCTCCATATTTTTAAAACCTAACATAATACAGATCCTTCCCTTTCCTTATGCCCTTGTCATGGTGAATACACGCGATCTTTCTTATCTTTGACTAAACACCATATTTTCAAGGCCAACTCTAAATCGAATCTTTTATTTGGTTCTTTCAGGTCAAAGCCACCTATTTCACATATCTTTCTGATACGATATTTAAAACCACCCGGGGTCACAGCTGCAGCCTTAGCGGCATCTTTAATATTGCCGTTATAATTAAAAAAGTAATGCAGGGTTTCTACAAACTCACTATTGTACTTAGCATCATATTTCATCAGCTCGCCCAGTTGGTTTTGCATAAAAGCCAGCAGATCCTGCTGATTGGAACCTTTAAAAAACAGTGCGAATGTACCCAGACAATCAAAGGAAATCACCATGTTTTTTTGTTTTAAGGCTCTTATGACTTTTAGAGCCCATTTGGCTTCCTGGTAAGACTGGCTGAAGTCCCTGGGCGTATGGCATATTCTACCTATGCCAATAGAAACAGTAACTGACGGTAGCTGCTTGGCAATCATTTTCTGCATGTTCCGTGCCAGATCAATGGTATCAGAAGGGGTACTATTGCTTTCCAGCGCTGAGATAACAATAATATTATTGCCATTGGTCGTAACCGTGCCGCATCTATGATGCTTAATAAAAGTCTTGTAAATTATTTCACAAAGCCGCTCCTTTAAATCCGGCAGTTTACTCACGCCGCGCCCGGACCGCCCGGGCGAACTTACGTTATCTAAATTAATCACGAATACCCGGTGCGGACGTTTAAGATTGTAGCCAATACAGCGTGCTCTTTCGATGATAGAAGCTTCAGAATTGAAGGTGCCTTCGATTAATTCGACAACATAGTCACCTATTAAACGGTTTTCCGTTTTGGCGACCGTACGGTCCTGCATCATCTTGAGCGCAAAAACCGCAACCACAAATTCCATCATCATCTGTTCATGTTCGGTAAGCTGATTTGAGGTTTTAAAAATACTAATGTAGCCCATGACTTCCTGTTTAGTTATGATTGGGTAAATAAACTGGGAAACTTTTTTCTTAGTCAGCTCCGCTGGAAGCCTGACAGGCCTTTTTTCTTCTAATAACATGGTAGCCAGGTGGCGCAGCCGCCAGTCACCGATGACATCTTTAGTTGAAAAACATGCTTGAGCAGTCTGATAATTTTCCTCTGTCAGAGTTGGGGAATAATATGCAACCGGCTGAAAAGACTTGTCCTCAACGATTACTGTTCCACCAATAATCCTGCCCACCGTGTTTGTAATTGTTGATATTTCTTCCCCGTCTATGACCATTCTGGTCAACTGTTCATGGATAGCCACTGATTGTTTTAAAGCCTCATTTTGCTCCTGAATACTGGTATTAGGCCAATCCATCCCTTGACCAAGGTTGGTTCCGTGGTAGTATTTCAACTCCGGACGAATTTCCTCGCCCCAATCAGACAACTTCTTGCCAACGTAACGGCAGCACTGGTCACCCATGGCAACACAAGATACTTCCTTGATAATTACCCGTTCACCAAAGAAGGCCGACATAATTCCGCTAGCGTAGCCCACCAGCGACCAGCATACTGGCTCCGTCGCGGAACCAAAATGCTTGATGTGGTGTTCCGCTTCGTAAGAATCATGCCAAGTGCCTTCACATAACCAGGTATGTCCGTCTTTATTGCGGTGGTTAATAAGAGGAGTGACGTTGGCCATACCAACAAATTTATGGTAAAGTATGGCCAGTTGATATCTATCATTTTTTTCTTCCTGCGAGAAATCACTCATGATACTTTCAACATCTTGATAACCATTGTTAAAACCGAAGCGAATTAAAAAACCCTTAGCTTTTTCTATACCCAGGGTATAGATTAGATCCTTGCGCAGGACTCCGATTGCGTTGGCATTAAGAATGAGTACACGCTTGTCCTTAAAGTAATTTTGGCCT
Organism: Pelotomaculum propionicicum; assembly: GCF_004369225.1. GTDB lineage: Bacteria > Bacillota > Desulfotomaculia > Desulfotomaculales > Pelotomaculaceae > Pelotomaculum_B > Pelotomaculum_B propionicicum. Next base: position 41,248 of record NZ_QFFZ01000020.1, on the reverse strand, counting down.
GACCCCGCCTGCAGTCTGAGCATTTCCTCCAAATGCGTTTCACTAACCTTCATCTAATCCACCCCTTTGTAGATAAAAGCCAGCACATCCCACAATCATTATATCACTGCATCGCAAAGCTGCTCTGATTTTCTTTTGTGACTGCAGATAAACCTGAGAAAAGACTTTCTTAGTGCATAACATGAGCAGGTAAATTTTTTACAGCTATATTGCTAAGCTGAGCTGTCTGTACACATCTTTTACATGTCAGGTTATTTAAACTATCTTCTATGAGCTTTGAGCTAATTGCTGCATCACTGGCATTTGGGGCTCACTCTCCGTTTTTAACCATTGTGAAGTAAACTTTAAGAAAACTTTAAGTGCCGGGGGTAAACCTGTATTATTGCGTGTAACAAGAGCAATTTCTCTGTGTATTGATGGTGTGAGCGGAATGATCTTTATGCCGGCGTCACGCTCCTCTTCGGCCACTTTGGATGAAAGCACCGTGACACCGAGTCCCTCACGGACAAAACTAAGCATTGTTTTAACCACAGCACAGCTCATTACGATGGTAGGAGTAAAGTTCGCTATCAGGCACGCATTATGGAAATCCTGATAGTGTCCGGAAGTGGCGGGTGTGATAATAAACTTTTCATTTTGCAGCTCTTTCAGTTCTACTGACAACCTGTTGGCTAAGGGATGCAGGTAATTAGTAACAAGAACCATTTTATCGGTCACCAAAGTGTTAACCCGGAAACTTTGATTCGGTTTAGTAATCTGCACAAAAGCCGCGTCAATTTTTGAGGAATGCAGCATATATAAGAGATCTTCACACTGTCCTTCCAATATATCCAGCTTTATCCCCGGAAATTTCTTTTGAAAAGATGACATCAGATTGGGCAGGTTGTAATAACCAACCACCGCTAATGCTCCAAGTTTAAGATGACCTTTCTTAATGGACACATATTCCTGGATGCAATCACGGGCTTCACTTACTTCTGACAATATGCGTTTGGCATGCGTGACAAATTCTCTTCCTGCCGGTGTGAGCTGTACATAGCGAGTTGTCCTCTCAAACAAACTGGTACCCAATTCACTCTCAAGCTTGGTAATCTGTTGGGATAGTGAGGGCTGAGATACTTTAATATCTTCTGCAGCACGTGAAAAATTCTGGTGATGTGCTACAGCTAATACATAATCTAGCTGATGTATTTCCACAATACTTCTCCTACCCTCCTGGTGGAATGCTTCTTTAATGCTCTTTGTATGGAGAGAACCATCTGAAAACCAAAACGGTTTTCAGATGGCCTCTTAATCCCCGTCCATTCCCTAAGAGGAGGAATTGGTTAAACAGGGGAATTATCAAAAATGGTTTAAAACGAGACTATCTGTAACTAACCACAAATTATTTTTTAAGCGGCGGAACAGGAACCAGAATTTGAAGATCCGACACCTCTTGGGTGAATTGGAAATTCTTATCGCGTAATTCCGGAGTGATTACCTCTGGCTCTTCGGTATTACGCCACGTAAAATTGCAGCGGCTGCAGGCATACATCTCCCAAGCGCCACTTTTATCCGGAGCTTCAGCAAATTTTGCTGCGGTATCATGTAAACAACGCACACACTTCATGCATGTATTCCTCCTTTTAGTAAACTCGGTATTATATTGTCAAAAACTACTTCTTAGTTGCTGCCTTTTGCAGATCAGCGATTATTTTCTCAAAACCCTTTGAATCAGGATTGTCAATCAGCCTGGTATCGCGCAAAATCAGATCCGGAGCAGCCGGTTGTGTCGCGTCAACAATAAACTTAGCTCCCATACCAGCAGGTTCAGAGGTGGGATCAAGCGGCATGCCAGGTGTGTTTGGAATAACAATAACGTCTTTGGCAGGACGCACTCTGGCAGATAAAGACCACATCACCTGTTCCAGGTTGAACGGGTCGACGTCGGGGCCAACCAGGATGATGTTTTTGCAGTAGGAAATGCCGTGCGGTGTAGAAGCCAGGCGGAAAGCAACTGACTTGGCATAGCCACCGAAACGGTTGCCGGTGGAAATAATAGCTGTCAAGCCATGTTGATACATAGCATTGACGGCAACTACTTCGGGCATGGTCTCCTTCAACTGCTTGTAAAGCGGCACGCAGGTATTGAGGCCCATCAGGTAGTCGATTTCAGTCCAGGGACGGCCCATAAAGAGGTTCTCAAAAATTGGAGCTTTACGATGGGTGATACACTTCACTCTGAACTGAGACTGGAGGCGCATGCCTGAATAGCTGCCGGGGAATTCGCCAAACGGCCCTTCCGGTACCCGCACGCGGGGGAGAATTTCACCTTCAAGTACGTACTCGGCATTGGCCGGGATATCAAGATCGGAGGTCAGGGCTTTGGTGAGTTCCATCGGGATGCCGTTAATTGCTGCAGCAAACTTGTACTCTGACTGGTCGTAGTTGATCGGTGTGCTGGCCATAAAGGTGAGAACCGGGTCGACGCCCAAACATACTGCGATCGGCAGTGGCTTGTTTGTTTCTTCCGCATGGGTAATATGTCTGGCAATATCATGGAAACCTAGAGCCTGGATACCAACGAGGTCTTTACCCATCACCTGCATCCTGTAGGTGCCAACGTTTTGTGTGTCAAAGTTGTCAGGCTCATAAGGGTCTTTGGTAACTACTGATGCTTTGGAGAAGAAGCAACCGGCATCCCATTTGTTAATCCGAAACATCGGCAGCATTTCAACTATGTTGATATTGTCTTTAATTACAACTTCATGACAAGGTGCTTTGTCCTTATCTATAAACTTGATTTCGCCGGGATACTTGTCCCACGCGCCGAGAAAATTAAAAAACTGTTCTTTGACTGGTGTGTTTTTATCCATACCCATCATTACAGCAATGTTAGCCCATGAACCATGGACGTTTAAGGCCACACTCTTGCCAGGGTGACCCTTAATGTTTTCAATGTAAATATTCACTTTTCACTAATTAAGTTTTCTAAGAGTAATGATTGATCTGGTTTTTAAAGTTAACATTCCTTCTTCTTCCAGTTATTTGATAAACTCATGGGTGGCATAAGGATCTAACATGGCAAGGTGCGGAAAGCTAAACACATGGGCATATATTTAGAATAAATGGCTATCTACATGGCCTAATATGCCCTAATAACCTGGTCAACTATCAAATTGGTCAGTAATTTATCGATTTTTGTATCCTACCTGATCATAGAAAAGGGCTAGCAGGCATGATAAGCTCATAATCAGACAATTGAATAGGTAGAGATTTAAGCATGTATACCTGTTGATGAGTGGTGTGGACTACCACTCATCCATACAGGTATATAGGTGGTAAAAAGAGGAGGATTGATTTTGATGAAAATTGTCTTGGCGATATCAGGGGCCACCGGGGCATTATATGGCATCAAATTCCTCGAAGAAGCTAAAAAAGCCGGGTTGGAAATACAATTAATCTTAAGTGACTCAGCTAAAAAAACAATCGAACTGGAAACAGATTATTCACTGGAAGTTATAAATGAACTGGCCAGCTGCCAATTTTCTAATAGTGATATAGGCGCACCACCGGCAAGCGGCTCCTTTTTGCACCAGGGGATGGTAATTGCTCCTTGCAGTATGAAAACACTTTCCGCGATAGCCAACGGGTATGCGGGTAATTTAATTAACCGTGCCGCCGATGTAACAATTAAGGAAAGGCGCAAGTTGGTCATGCTGGTGCGTGAAACCCCATTCAGCCCGATCCACCTGGAAAACATGCTTAAATTGTCCAGGCTCGGGGTAGTGATTATGCCCCCGATACCTTCCTTTTATAACAAGCCAAATACAATAGATGACATTTTCAGGCAGATGACTGGGCGGATATTTGACCAATTAGGGATTGAGAATAACCTGGTAAACAGGTGGGCAGCAACAGCCCAGCGCCTGACTCTAACCAAAGAATTGGCTGTCTAACAGGAACTGCACTGCAGTTATTATTAAAAGGCAGGACGTTAAACTTAACGTCCTGCCTTTCATTTTAGCCACAAGGAATAATTTGCATATCCTGCTTACTACTAGTGACAATGGACCTTATCGCATGCCTTAACTGCAGGCAGCGGCAACCAAATCATTTAATGCTTCCTGCACCAGCTGACCTACCCGCCGGATATCCTCTGGCTTGATCCGGTCGTTATGGATGCCGCAGGTAACCACTACTGGCGCGTTGAGTTTGCTGGCCAGAAAATGAGCTGCCGGGCGGGCAATCTCATCTTCCTTATGCCCGGTCAAGGTCAATACTGAAACGGTAGCGCTTGTTTGCTCCGGATTTTGCAGGCTCGGGCGCGGAATACCCAGAGCTATGGCACCCAGGTGCGGAATTTCCCCGCCTGTAATGATTACATTCCAATCCCTGCCCATAGCGATTGCCTGCAATTCAACATTTAGCCCGCCGTATTTCTTGCTGATTTCAATAATCCCCATTTAATCCAACCCTCCTGAAAAAACCACTTAGGTGTGCTTTAATTATATATTTTAAATGGCAGACGCCGTATAATATTCATCGTATTTTCAGGTTTTGGTCACATAATAGTAATATACTTCAGATAAAATTAGTTTTACAAAAAACATGAAAAGTGAGGCATTGATATGTCTGCCATACAGCTAAACACAGAAAACAGGTTCTTTCACTACCCGCACCTGGCGGAGGCACTGCTGTTGGATGTGTGTTTTGTTGATTTGATGATCTTGGCCGAAAACGGTCACAAACCCAAAAGACTGAGGGCCCGCCAGCCTCTGCAAGTGATAAGGGAGACATCGCGGGAAGAAAATAAGCAGGTCTGTCTGAGGAGGTTCTTATAAGGGAGGGTTTTTCTTTTTATTTCTGCGAGCAGACAGTTCGCCCCGGACATCAGACGGCGCAATGCCGTGCCAGGCCATAAGTACCAGCAGGTGGTAGACCAGGTCTGCCACCTCGCCGGTTAAGGCTTTCCCGCTGCCGTTTTTTGCCGCGATTATTACCTCTGCGGCTTCTTCACCAATCTTTTTCAGTATTTTATCTTCGCCCTGCTCAAAAAGGTAGGCTGTATAGGAACCGGAGTCCTGATTATTCTCCCGCCTGCTTTGTATAACGCCATATAGTTCTTCAATAATATCCATGGCTTTTTCCTCTGCGCTTTTCCCTATAGATTTACAGGTGAAACTTTACTATGCAGGGTCAGGATTTTTTACCGTAAACCTGATCCGGGTCGAAATATCTCTCACCTATAACTGTTACTCCGCCATCCTGCTCCAGGCGGTAGTGAAAACATGAATAATACCCTTCATGGCAGGCCGCGCCATCCTGCTCTACCTTCACCAGCAGTGTATCCCGGTCACAATCGTAAAAAACCTCTTTCACCTTTTGAACGTTGCCGGATGTCTCTCCCTTGTGCCAGAAAGTTTTTCTGCTGCGGCTCCAGAACCAGGTTTCGCCAGTCTCCAGAGTCTTAGCCAGCGACTCCCTGTTCATGTAGGCCATCATCAGCACAGTCCCGCTGGCCGCGTCCTGAACAATAGCCGGGATCAAACCAGCCTCATTGTATTTTAAGCTGTTTAAATCAAACGCCATTTCTTTTCCCCCATTAAATTGTGGAAGCAAGGGGACGGTTCTCTTGCTTCCTTCCTTAATTAACGATATTTACAGGCATCAATTCTGTAGGTCCGGATTTATCCGGACATTCTGTTCGATTAAAATTAAACCTAGGCTCTCTATAGCTAACAAGTTGTTTACGACTTCTTGTTTTTCCCACGTCCCATTTCTCACGTCTCACATCCCAATCTATATCCTCACGGGCACCCCTATTGAGCGCAGGTAATCCTTGGTTTCCTTTATGGAATACTCTCCGAAGTGAAAGATCGAAGCAGCCAGAGCGGCATCAGCCTCTCCTTCTGTCAGCCCCTCTGCTATATGTTTAAGGTTGCCCACCCCACCGGAAGCTATTACCGGAATGTTAAGTGCCCTTACAATGGCCCTGGTTAAAGGTATGTCATAGCCGTCCTTGGTGCCGTCCCTGTCCATACTGGTCAGCATTATTTCCCCGGCGCCCAGGGCCTCCACCTGCCTGGCCCACCCGACAGCGTCGATTCCTGTAGGAGTCCTGCCGCCGTGAATGTAAACCTCCCAGCTTTCCGGGCCCGACTGCCGGGCGTCGATGGCCACAACTATACACTGGCTGCCGAACCTGCCGGCAGCCTCGGCCACCAGGCCGGGGTTTTGCACGGCAGCGGTGTTGATAGTGACTTTATCCGCCCCGGCGCTTAAGATGGCCCGAATATCTTCCAGGCTGCGGATACCCCCGCCAACCGTATAGGGAATAAACACTTCTCCGGCGGTGCGGTAAACCATGTCCAGGGTGGTTTTACGCCCGTCCGACGAAGCGGTAATGTCCAAAAAAATAAGTTCATCCGCCCCTTCCCTGTCATAAAAGGCGGCAAGTTCAACCGGGTCCCCGGCGTCTCTGAGGTTGATAAAGTTCGTGCCCTTGACAACCCTGCCGCCGGTTACATCCAGGCAGGGGATGACCCTTTTTTGCAGCATTTAACTGACCTCTCTCTCCTCAGCCGCAATAGACAGGGCTTCACTGATCGATACAGTACCGGCGTAAAGAGCTTTACCCATGATCACCGCATCCACACCCAGCGGTTCAAGCTTCTTAAGCGCCCTCAGATCGTCCACCGTGGAGACGCCGCCTGAAGCAATTACTCTCAGGCCGGTTGTGCGGGCAAGCTCTCCGGTAGCTTCAAGGTTGGGCCCCTGCAAGGTGCCGTCCCGCCTGATGTCTGTAAATACAACCCTTTTTATGCCAAGGCCTTTCATTTCCTCAGCCAGTTCAATCGTCCCTTTTTCCACGGTAAGGCCCCACCCTTCAATGGCAACCCGCCCGCTGCGCCCGTCTATACCCACCAGTATGGCGTCGCCGTACCTGGAGCAGGCTTCGGCTACCAGTTCCGGCTTTAATATGGCTGCTGTACCAAGTATTACTCTGGCCGCTCCGATTTCCAGCAGGAGTTCCACAGCCTGCATATTCCTTATACCCCCGCCCACCTGCACCGGGATTTGGACTGCGGCCAGGATTTCTTTGATTACATCAAGGTTTTTTGGGGCGCCGGAAAAAGCTCCGTCCAGGTCCACCACATGGAGCATTTGGGCTCCTTTTTTCTGCCACAGTGCCGCCATCGCCACCGGGTCGTCCGAGTAAACAGTTTCCTGGTCAAGCCGCCCCTCGACCAGGCGCACACACTTCCCTTCCCGCAGGTCAATGGCAGGGATAACTAACATGTCTTAACCACTCTCCCAAAGTTTTCTAGTATCTTAAGCCCCAGCGCACTGCTTTTTTCAGGGTGAAACTGAATGCCGTAGACCTTGTTTTTCCCCACTATTGAAGCAAAATGAACCCCGTATTCGGTAAGCGTAAGAGTAATCTCTGCGTCCACCGGTTCCACAGCGTAGGAGTGAACAAAATAAAATGAAGAACGGTCGGGGATGCCGTCAAGCAGCGGGTCAGGCCGGGCTATCTCGATTTGGTTCCAGCCCATGTGAGGTACTTTTAAACCCTCGGGAAGGCGGCGCACTTGTCCCGGGAAAATACCCAGCCCCTGTGTGTATCCCCATTCTTCACTGGCGTCAAATAGGAGCTGCTGCCCCAGGCAGATGCCTAAAAAAGGTTTCCCCTCCTTGATCGCCTGCAGGATGACTTCTACCATTCCCGCCGCGCGCAGGTTGGCCATGGCGTCGGCAAATGCGCCCACACCAGGCAGAACCACCCCGTCAGCCTGGTCCACCTGCGACGGGTCGCTGACCACAGCAGCCTTTACGCCGACTTTTTCAAACCCCTTGTACACGCTCCTGAGGTTGCCCATACCGTAATCTATAATAGCAATCATTTTTTCTGCCGCCTGTCCTTAAAAATCAGCTCTACAGCTATTCCAAAGTCCCCTTGGTGGAAGGTATTTCTTCTCCGCCTGTCCTGGCACACGCATCTTTTAACGCCCGGGCCACCGCCTTGAAGATGGCTTCAATGATGTGGTGGGTATTCTTGCCCGACAGCAGGCGTATGTGCAGGTTAAACTCACCGTTAAGCGCCAGCGCCCTCATGAATTCCTCGACCAGTTCCGTATCGAAATCACCTATTCTTGCCGCAGGCATGGGCGCGTCAAAGGCCAGGTAACCTCTGCCGCTCAAGTCCACCGCGGCCATAACAAGTGTTTCATCCATAGGTATAATGGCGTGCCCGTACCTGTTTATCCCCGTTTTCTCACCCAGGGTTTTATTAATGGCCTGCCCCAGGCACAGCCCGGCATCTTCAACCGTATGGTGGCCGTCAACAGCCAGGTCCCCACGGCCGGTCAGCTCCATATCAAAAGACGCGTGCTTGGCAAAAAGCTGCAGCATGTGGTCCAGAAAAGGAATGCCTGTGGTTACCCAATAAACTCCCTCTCCGTCAAGGTTTAAACTGACATTAATTTCTGTTTCCAACGTTTTTCTGGTAACATAAGTTGCGCGTGCTTGAGACATTTTATCACCCCTGCAAAATTTTTTTAATCTTACTCAGATGACACCTGTTAAGTCATCATTAACCTGTGCCCAATGCCCGGTTCAGGCCGCACAGTTCTTTAATACGTCACCAAGTTGCTTAATAAAGGCCCTGTTCTCCTCAGCTGTTCCCACCGTCACCCGCAGACAGCGGGGCAGAGAGATGCTTTCAACATTCCTGATCAGTACGCCTCGTGTTAGCAGCCCGCGATAAATCTTTTCAGCCGGCAGCGGTGTCTTGAACATAATAAAATTTGCCTGGCTGGAGAAGGCTTCTACTCCCGGCAGCGCCGCTAATTCCGCAAAAAGCACCTCCCTTTCCTCCAAAATCCTGGCCACCCTTTCCCTGAAAACAGGCAGGTTTTCCATAACCACACTAGCGGCTGTCTGAGAGAAAACATTCAGGTTATATGGCTGTTTAACTTTAAGCAGCTCATTTATTACCGGCCGGCCGGCCAGGAGATAACCGACTCTCAGGCCTGCCAGGCCAAAGGCCTTGGAAAAAGTACGCAGGATTACCAGATTGGGATACCTGCTCAGTAAAGGTACGCAGGATTCTCCCCCGAATTCGTTATAAGCCTCATCAACCACAATAATTTTGCTGGTGTCCCCGAGAATATTTTCAATAGAAGCGAGCGGGGTGGCATTACCGGTCGGGCTGTTGGGAGAACAGATGATCACCATCTTAACTTCCGGTAAGGAGGCGGCGCTTTTTAGACCTGACGCGTCTATTTCAAAATCACTGCTGCGCGGCACTTCAATTTTCGCACAGCCTGCGATCCTGGCGTGCTCACCATACATAGAAAAGGTCGGGGCGGCGACCGCGAATTTCGCTCCCGAGCCAAAAGCCAGCATCAGGTTTAAAATAATCTCATCGGAACCGTTTCCCACCATTATGTTATCCGGGTTAACCCCGGTGTAGTCAGCAAGCCGTTCTCTAAGGATCTTTGCTCCGGGGTCGGGGTAACGGCTGATATCCAGAGAGCTTGCCGCCCTGTATATCTTCACCAGTACTTCCGGAGGGAAGCCATATGGGTTTTCGTTAGCATCAAGCTTAATCACATCCTGATAATAAGGCGCATCATACGGTATGAAATCTTTTAAGTCTAGACGCGCCAGGGCAGATGCGTTAAACGTTCTATTCATTCTATGAGTAGCCCCATTTCCCCTTTAATTTTTCTACATTTTTCATACATATTAGCGTGCCTGACAGCTGTGTGAATCATTACAGCCGCCTAGGAATTAATGTCATCAACACTGTCCTTTGCCGGCGTCAGCCTTTCCAGCACCAGCTTATAACCGTCGGCCCCGTAGTTGAGAGCCCTCTTAACCCGGCTGATCGTGGCCGTGCTGGCGCCGGTACGGCTGGTTATTTCCCAGTAAGTCCGGTTGGTCTGGATCATTTTAGCGACCTCCAGGCGCTGGGCCAGGGATTTTAATTCCGCCACGGTACAAATGTCTTCGAAAAACTGGTAGCATTCATCAATATTTTCTAAAACAAGCACAGCTTCAAACAGTCGATCCAGCAGGTCATCCCTTAGTTTGCCGGAGTACATTGCAACACCCTCTTGCTTTAGTAATGCACCACTTTAACATTTTAACACGCTAAAGAACAAAATGCAAGAAAAAATACAAAGTCCGGCGGAGTCTGCCCAGACTGTCGACAAATTAAGATAACACTAAGTCCATGATGTTGAAACAAGCTGCTCCATTGCGGAGCGTCGTCAGTAAACTTAGCGAAGCTGAGGTTGCAAAATTGGATTCGCGGACAAGGATGTCCGCGAAAGCCTGAACTGAGCCAGGACGGCGAATTGAAGGCGGTCCAATTTCGCCCGAAGCGAGCTCTAGTTTACTAGACGCGGAGCAGAGGAGCCAAGCGGGTTTCAACACCATGGACGACTTTGTCAACAAACTGAGCAAACTCCGGCGGAACCTGCCAAAAATAATTCTGAGGTCCGAAACCTTATTTTATCCGCTCTATAGCCTTGTAGCCGATATCCCTGCGGTACTGCATACCCTCAAAACTAATATTGTCAACAGCTTTATAGGCGGACTCGATGGCCTGCAAAATGTCCGGCCCGGTGGCTGTAACCCCCAGTACCCTGCCTCCCGCGGTGACGATCTTACCTTCCTTTGCCGCCGTGCCGGCGTGAAATACAACCACGTTCCCGGCAACCCGGTCCAGTCCGCTGATAACTTTGCCTTTCTCATAAGCCCCCGGATAACCCCCGGATGCGAGCACAACACAGACAGAAGCCTGTTTTTTCCACCTGATCTCAATCTTGTTCAGGCGGCCTGCCAAAACAGCGTCGATTATTTCCACCAGGTCGGTATCCAGCAGGGCAAGCACCGGCTGAGTCTCGGGGTCGCCAAAGCGGGCGTTGAATTCCAGCACCTTGGGCCCCTGCTCTGTTACCATCAGCCCCGCGTAAATAACACCGCGGTAAGTACGTCCTTCCGCATCAAGAGCCCTGATCATCGGAACAAGTATTTCGTCCATAACCTGCTTATGCAGCTCCGGAGTATAAACAGGCGCCGGCGCGTAAGCGCCCATACCACCGGTATTGGGACCCTGGTCATTGTCGAAGGCACGCTTATGGTCCTGCGAGGAAACCATGGGGACTACGTTATAACCATCGGTAAAGGCTAAAATGCTAACTTCTTCACCCAAAAGGCATTCTTCCACGACGATACGGTCTCCGGCCGTACCGAAATCTTTATCCACCATGATCGAGTTCACCGCGTTAACAGCAGTCTGTTTATCCAGAGCCACGATCACACCCTTGCCGGCGGCCAATCCTTCAGCCTTGACCACGCAGGGGGCGCCGGTACGGTCTATGTAAGAAACCGCTGCCGCCGGCTCGGTAAAAACAGCATACCCGGCAGTGGGGATGTTATATTTGGCCATGATGTCTTTGGCTACCACCTTGCTGCCTTCAATTTCAGCGGCGGCGCGTGACGGCCCGAAGACTTTAAGTCCGGCCTGCTCGAACTGGTCGGTTAGCCCGGCGCACAACGGGGCTTCAGGACCTACCACAGTAAGGTCAATGCCTTTATCCCTGGCAAAAGCCAAAAGACTGGGGATGTCCTCAGCGCTAATGCCAACGCAGACAGCGTCCCCGGCAATACCGGCATTGCCGGGCGCGCAGTAGATTTCCTTAACCCGGGGGCTTTGCTTCAGCTTCCAGACCAGAGCGTGCTCGCGCCCGCCGCCGCCTACCACCAGCACTTTCATTAATAATCCCTCCCAGTTTGGTCGTGAGATGTGAGTCGTGGGACGTGGGGGCTTACAGGCATTCCCTAGGGTCCTTTGTGCAAAAAAACTTGCACCTGTGATCTATAGGGTAGTTGCCCATGCCGCTGTTGCGGCACCACGAAGGTGAAAATTGTAGGTTCGATTTCAATCGAACAACGGCGCGCCAGCGCCGAATGCGTTTGAGACCGCTGCAACATTGTGCGACTAAAGTCGCACCTACAATTTATAGGCAACCCAGGACGTTTTTTTCAGGGTAGCTTTTTCCAATTACCAATACTTCCCTGGCAAGTCGAGAACCTTACCTTTTGCTTCCCACGTCTCAATTCTCACGTCTCACGTCCCAATTCTCACGTCTCAATTAGTGTTTGAAGTGTCTCATGCCGGTGAAGACCATGGCTATGCCGTGTTCATCGCAGGCTTTGATCGATTGTTCGTCCCGGATGGAGCCGCCGGGCTGGATAATAGCCGTTATACCGGCTTTGGCTGCCTCAATGACGGTATCTTCGAACGGGAAAAAAGCATCAGATCCGAGCACGGCGCCGCGTGCTTTTTCACCGGCCTGTTCAAAAGCAATCTTGGCGGAACCCACCCGGTTCATCTGGCCGGCGCCTACCCCGATGAGTTGGCGCCCGCTGGTAACGACAATAGCGTTGGACTTCACATGTTTGGCCAGGGTCATGGCAAAAAAGAGTTCTTCCATCTCTTCTTTAGTCGGCTGCTTTTTGGTAACCACCTTCAGTTCCGCGGGGTTTAATACTTCCCGGTCGAACTCCTGCGCCAGCAGTCCGCCGTTTACCTTTCTGATCTCAAGCCGGTCATTGGTCTGCCCGGTAATCTCGCCGGTCACCAGCAGCCTTAAATTAGCCTTGGCCTTCAAAATCTTGAGTGCCGCATCATCGTAGCCCGGAGCGATAATTGCCTCTAAAAATATTTTAGTCATTTCCTCGGCGGTCGCCGCGTCCACAACCCTGTTGAAAGCCACAATACCGCCGTAGGCGGAGACAGGGTCGGCCTCCAGCGCTTTTTTGTAGGCGCCGGTCAGGTTTGCCGAACAAGCGCAGCCGCAGGGGTTGTTGTGCTTTATGATCACCGAGGCAGGATCGCTGAACTCTCGTACCAGCTCAAAAGCTGAGTTTAAATCGAGAATATTGTTATAAGAAAGCTCTTTGCCCGAAAGCTGCATGGCATTGCCCACACACGGGCCCGAAGTTGACGAGTCACGGTAGAAAGCAGCCTTCTGGTGCGGGTTCTCCCCGTAACGAAGGATCTGTGCCCGCCGCGCCTGAATGTTCCAGTCAGGCGGAAACAGCTCAGCGCCGGTCCCCAGGTTTTCGAGATAAGCGGTAATGGCCGCGTCATAAGACGCTGTGTGAGCAAAGGCCTCCAGGGCCAGGGACATCCGTAGCTCACTGCCGGCCTGGCCGCTGCGCAGGGCCTCCAACACTTCACTGTAACGTTCCGGATTCACGACAATAAGAACATTTTCATAGTTCTTGGCAGCGGAGCGGACCATGGTGGGACCGCCGATGTCAATGTTTTCAATAGCTTCTTCCAATGTCACACCAGGTTTGGCCACAGTCTCCCGGAAAGGATACAGGTTCACCGCCACCAAATCAATGGGGGTAATATTGTGGTTTCTGAGCTGTTCCAGGTGGTCTTTATTACGCAGGGCCAGGATTCCCCCGTGCACTTTCGGGTGCAGTGTTTTCACCCGGCCATCCAGAATCTCGGGAAAACCGGTAACATCAGAAATATATCTAACAGGCACACCTGCTTCCCGCAGGGTTTTGAGCGTACCTCCGGTGGAAACAATCTCCACCCCCAGTTCAGCCAGACCCCTGGCAAACTCAACAACTCCGTTCTTGTTTGATACGCTGATTAAAGCGCGTTTAACCGGCATATGCATCTCCTCCATCTTTTATTTAACTATAGTAACTTTTCTGCCGTTCAACTTAAGGCGCCCTTCGGCAAAAAGCCCAACGGCTTCAGGGTAAATTTTGTGTTCCTGTTCAAGGATGCGGGCGGCCAAAATGTCCGCGGTGTCATTATCATAAACCGGAACAACAGCTTGCAGAATTATAGGACCGGTGTCCATGCCATCATCGACAAAATGCACTGTGCAACCGCTGAATTTCACTCCATACTCCCAGGCCTGCTCCTGGCCATGCAGCCCCGGGAAAGAAGGCAGCAGCGCCGGGTGTATGTTCATAACCCTGTTGGGGTAAGCCTCCAATAAAACACTGCCCACCAGCTTCATGTAGCCCGCCAGGCAGACTAAAGCGACTCCATGTTTTTTTAACTGCTCTAATATGGCTTTTTCGTAATCCGTTTTGGAGGCAAATTCACGCCTGTCGACATATACAGCGGGGATGCCGGCCTTGCGCGCCCTTTCAAGCGCAAAGGCTCCTTCCTGGTCACTGATCACTACTGCTACTTCCGCGTTAATTTTGCCTGCCGCGGCAGCGTCCATGATCGACTGAAGATTTGAACCCCGCCCTGACGCCAGAACACCCAATCTTAATTTTTCCAATGCTTCTCCCCCCTTCATACGTGAGGAATTAAACAAATATCACCTCTGGCCCGCCTGCCACTACTTCACCAATAAGATAACTCTTCTCACCCCTGGCAGACAGGTCAGCCATAACCTCTTCAGTTTGTGCGGCGGCGACCACGGCTACCAGGCCAATACCCATGTTAAAGGTCCGCAGCATCTCCTGCTCCGCCACGTTCCCTTTTTGACGGATCAAATCAAAAACCGGGGGAACGGGCCATGAACCCAGGCTGATCTTGACCCCGGTTCCCTGCGGCAGGACACGGGGTACGTTTTCCTTCAAACCACCTCCGGTAATATGAGCAAGCCCTTTGATCTCAAACCTGTCCAGGAGCGGCGCGACCGCTTTAACATAGATCACGGTCGGTTCCAGCATCTCTTCACCCACGGTACGGCCCAGCTTTTCCTGATAAGTATTTACACTGAAACCGGCGATTTCAAATAAAACCTTTCTGGCCAGTGAGTACCCGTTGCTGTGCAGCCCCGCAGAAGGAAGGCCGATTAAGCGGTCACCCGGCACAATCCCACGGCCGTCTACGATCTTGCCGCGTTCTACAACGCCTACGGCAAACCCGGCCAAATCATATTCATCAGGGCTGTAAAAGCCAGGCATCTCGGCAGTCTCACCGCCGATCAGCGCGCAGCGCGCCTGGCGGCAGCCTTCAGCCACACCTTCCACAATACTGGCCACCTTTTCAGGGAAAAGCTTGCCCACAGCAAGGTAATCCAGAAAAAACAAAGGTTCGGCACCCTGTACCAGAATGTCGTTCACGCACATGGCCACCGCGTCAATACCGATTGTGTTGTGGCGGTCCATCAGCATGGCTACCCTGAGTTTGGTGCCCACCCCGTCTGTACCGGCCACGAGGACCGGCTCGCGGTATTTGTCTTTATTCAGAGCGAAGAAGCCGCCAAAACCACCTATGTCAGTAAGCACCTCCGGCCTGAATGTGCTCTGCACAGACTTGCGCATCAGGTGCACCGCCCTGTTACCGGCGTCTATGTTCACTCCGGCGTCCACATAGGTCAGCTTTTTATCTCTCCCGGTCATTATTAACCTCCATATTGAGTTTTGAGCCGTGGGACATGAGCCGTGGGATATTGGGATATGGGTCGTAAGACGTGGGAAGTGGGTATATCCTGCATTCCACCCGGGTCATTAAAGAGTCTTTTGACCCGTAAGGCTATCTTTTAGTCCCATTTCTCACTTCAAACGTCTAACTTCCCACTTCCCATATCCCACGTCTCATTCAAGCACGTACTTGCCGCTGCCGTTGGTGTCTGAAATATCTACGGGGTAATCACCGTTAAAGCAGGCGGTGCAAAAAACAGCCTGATTTTCGCCGAAAACACCCAGCAGTCCCTCCAAACTGAGATAATGCAGGCCGTCCGCTCCGATATATTGCCTGATCTCTTCCACATTTTTTTTAGCAGCTATAAGCTCTTCTTCATTTGAAGTGTCTATACCGTAAAAACAGGATTTTTTTATAGGCGGAGAACTGAGCAAGAAGTGTACTTCCTTTGCTCCGCTATCCCGTATTAATTTCACTATTTTACCGCTGGTGGTGCCTCTTACGATAGAGTCATCCACCACCACTACCCGCTTCCCAGCCAGGACATCCCGCACGGGGTTGAGTTTAAGTTTCACGCCAAGGTCCCGGTTATTCTGACTGGGCTGGATAAAAGTCCGGCCGATGTACCTGTTTTTCATCAACCCTTCTTCGTAGGGAATGCCGGACTCCAGGGCGAATCCCCAGGCAGCGGTTTTACCGGAATCGGGAACGGGGATGACTATGTCGGCATCGACCCGGTACTCCCTGGCCAGCTGGCGCCCCATTTCACGGCGCACCTTGTTGACGTTGAAACCGTCAATGCGGCTGTCCGGGCGGGCTATATAGACGTACTCAAAGATGCAGTGCGCCCGGTTGCCACTCTGGAAAGCCTTTCTTGAAGTAAGCCCGTTTTCATCAATTATTATTATTTCCCCGGGCTCCACATCCCTCACCAGTTCAGCCCCAACAGTGTCAAGCGCGCACGACTCCGACGCCAGCACATAAGCGTCGCCGCGGCGCCCCAGGCACAGTGGCCTGAAGCCGTGGGGGTCACGCACACCGATCAGGCTTTTTTCAGTTATGATTACCAGTGAATAGGCGCCCTTTATGTCAATCATCGTTTTCATGATGGAGTCTATAAGACTGCCCTGGCTGTATCTGGCAATGAGATTCACGATAACCTCACTGTCCGTGGAGGACTGGAAAACCGACCCGTTTGAAAACAACTGGGAGCGCAGTGTGTTAACGTTGGTCAGGTTGCCGTTGTGAGCCAGACCGATCATTCCCCTGGAGCAACGAAATACAAGGGGTTGTGCGTTGACCAGATGGCTCGAGCCGGTTGTGGAATAGCGGACATGCCCTATAGCGATGTGCCCCTGCAGGCTGCTTAAGCCTTCCAGGTCAATAGCCTCTGAAGCCAGCCCCATACCTTTTTGCAGTTGAATCCTTCTGCCGTCGGCCACAGCAATGCCGGCGCTTTCCTGCCCCCGGTGCTGCAGGGCGTACAGCCCGTAATAGGTAAGTCTCGCCACATCAAGTCCGGCGCCGTAAATGCCGAAAACACCGCACTCTTCCTTCAGCTTGTCCCAGGCGTGCCCGCCTTCAGCCAGGCTCTTTGCGCATCTCCCTGTCATTTTCAAACGCTCCTTACTCTATTTGAATACTTTCGGAAAGTCCTACCGTTTGTCATTGCGAGCGTTAAGCGAAGCAATCTCCGGCTCTTACCCCCGCTTTATACTGTGAGATCGCCACGTCGCTTTCGTTCCTCGCGATGACAGAACGGTCTTTGCAAACCGACTTTCCGAAATTACTCTATTTTAGGCAACCAGATATATTTACTTCTGGTCTGAACTCTTTCCCGTCAGCCGTCTGAACACTTCCTCATACGCTTCTTCAACACTGCCCAGATCGCGGCGGAAGCGGTCTTTGTCCAGTTTTTCACGGGTGTCCCGGTCCCAGAAACGGCAGGTGTCAGGCGATATCTCATCGCCTAAAACAACTTGCCCCTTATGCAGGCCAAACTCAAGTTTAAAATCCACCAGGTCAATTTTTTTATCTGACAGGTATTCCAATAAAATGTCGTTTACTTTTAAAGCTATATCTTTGATCGTGTCAATTTGTTCGGGTGTAGCCAGGTCGAGCGCCCTGATGTGGTATTCATTAATCATCGGGTCGCCCAGTTTATCGTCCTTGTAGTAAAACTCCAGCACCGGGCGGGACATAGGTGTGCCTTCAGGCAATCCCAGGCGCTTGGCCAGGCTTCCGGCGGCAATGTTGCGCACTATGACTTCAATCAGGATGATTTTTAACGACTTGACCAGCATTTCCCGGTCACTGACCAGTTCCACGAAATGCGTGGGAATACCCTTCTCTTCAAGCAGCTTAAAAAACACCGCCGAAATCCGGTTGTTCAGAACACCCTTGTTTTGGATGGTCCCTTTTTTCGCCCCGTTAAAGGCAGTGGCGTCGTCTTTATAGTCCACCATGAAAAGGTCCGGATCAGTGGTGCGGTACACCTTTTTGGCCTTTCCCTCGTACAGTTGTTCAAGCTTTTCAGGCATTTAACCTACCTCCATTCCTATAAATCAAATCTTTTATAAATGAAATCAATATTTTTCAAGTGGTAGTTATAGTTAAACAAGCGGCTTATCTCATTTTTTTCCGCCAGCGCGGTGATATCATTGTCAGCCAGCAGCAGGTCAAGAAAACTCTTGCCCGTCCGCCAGGCCTCCATGGCGTTGCGCTGTACCAGCTCATAAGCCCGCTCCCGCGACAGTCCTTTCTCATCCACCAGGTATAAAAGGACGCGCTGAGAAAAGATCAGGCCGTGTGTGCGCTCGATATTCTTCATCATGTTTTGGGGATAAACTAAAAGGTTGGTGATAATATCGTTAAATTTCGCCAGCATGTAATCCAGGGTGATGGTGCTGTCGGGGATAATCACCCGCTCCACTGAAGAGTGTGAAATGTCCCGCTCGTTCCAGAGCGGCACGTTTTCCATGGCTGCCAGGGCGTTGCCCCGCAGGAGGCGCGCCAGGCCGGAAATGCGTTCCCCGGTGATAGGGTTGCGTTTATGAGGCATGGCTGAAGAGCCCTTCTGTCCTTTTTTGAAATTTTCCTCGACCTCCAGAATATCGGTCCGCTGCATGGTGCGCAGTTCAGTGGCAAACTTGTCCAGCGAACTGCCTATCACTGCAATGGTGGTAAGGTACTCGGCGTGGCGGTCACGCTGCAGGACCTGAGTTGATACATTAGCTGGTTTCAGTCCCAGCCGTTTGCAAACGTGGGCTTCCACCCGCGGGTCAATATTGGCATAGGTGCCGACAGCGCCGGAGATTTTCCCCACACTTACGGTTTTCACCGCCTGTTCCATCCTCCGGATGTTGCGGTCGGTCTCATCCACCCAGAGCAGCATTTTCAGGCCGAAAGTAATCGGCTCGGCGTGGATGCCGTGGGTGCGTCCGATCATCATCGTACTGCGGTGCTCCACGGCCTTTTCCAGCAGTACCTCCCTACAGCGCCGCAGCCTTGTCAGGATATGCCGGCCGGCTTCTTTCATCAGGGCGGCTAAGGCTGTGTCAAGCACATCCGATGACGTAAGGCCGAGGTGAATGTATTTGGCGGCTTCACCTACGTATTCCCCCACATTGGTGGTAAAAGCGATAATATCATGGTTTGTGATCGCCTCTATTTCTGCGATGCGCTTTATGTTAAAGTTAGCCTTCTTTTTAATCTCCCGCAATGCCTGCCCGGGCACCTGGCCCAATTTGGCCATGGCCTCGCAGGCGTATATCTCCACATCCAGCCATTTGCGAAACTTGTTTTCCTCCGACCAGATTCGTTTCATCTCCGGCAGAGTATAGCGATCGATCATAGTTTAAGTACCTCCCGAGTTTCTTGAAAAACAATTTGACAGGATTAACAGGATTTTTAAAGATTTACAGAATTTATTTATTTTATTAAAAGACCATCTTCATTTTTAAAACATATAAATATAAATTTACATCCTGACAATCGTTATTTTTAAATAATGTAATTCCATCCTGTTAATCCTGTTTTAATCCAGTAAATCCTGTCAATTTGTTTTCTTGTTTACATTCCAGTCCGGATCATGTATCCCTCTATGCCCAGCTCGGCCAGCAGGTCATTTTTTTCCTTTACCTGTTTGGCCAGCTTTTCTTTGTAGGCGATAACTTTGGCCCTGATCTCAGGGTTGGCCGAACCTATAATCTGAGCGGCCAGAATCCCGGCGTTCTTGGCGCCGTTGATGGCCACCGTCGCCACCGGCACGCCGGAAGGCATTTGCACGATAGCATACAGGGCGTCAACACCACTCAGCGCTCCAGATTTGATAGGGACTCCTATTACCGGCAGGGGGGTGCAGGCCGCAATGACACCGGGCAGGTGAGCGGCGCCTCCCGCGCCGGCGATAATAACCGACAGCCCGCGTGCCGCGGCGCTGCGGGCATATTCCGCCGTTTGCTCAGGCGCCCGGTGAGCCGACGAGATAACTATTTCACTGCTCACCCCAAACTCTCCCAGAATGCCTGCCGCCTCTCTCATAACCGGCAGATCGGAATCACTGCCCATAATGATGCCGACCAGGGGCTTTTCCATAAAATCTTACTCCCTTTTCATTATTTATAAGATTAGAATATTATTTGACTGCTGAATAAAAATAATACTGGTTCAAATAAAATAAAGCCCGGTGGTATAGGATTTCGTGTGAGCGAAACCTACCCGCCTGGGCTTTTATCCCTTACCGGTGTAGCACCTCAAGTTAGAGGTTAGATGTTCGAGGTTTTACTCGGAAGTTCATTGATTTTTGGAACCTCGAATCCCGAACTTCTAAATTCAGAATGCCTGCGCCGCTTGGACCAAACCGCTCCCCAAACCGGCCTGGAACGTGGAACCCTAGGCGCACTTCCTCTCCGTATTGCTTTTTAATTATAAAATGAAGTAATAATTCCAATAAATTGAGAGGTCTCAATTTAACCCAAGCTTATATTAACAAATGTTTTAAAAAGCTGTCAACAAAAAAGCGCTCCTTTTAGATTAAATATCGCAGCTTAAAAGGAATGGGGACACACCTCTATTTGGAGCCAATATTTAAAGACGAGGTATGTCCCCAACGTATTTAGCGAAAATTTAATTCTTCCTGAAAGTCGATAAATCCTCTCAAAAAACTCAATGTTTACTTGAAACCACAGTCAAAGCCAGTGGTGAGTTTGACAACCTGCCCGGCAAAGGCAGGCCTTTAACATTAAGCTATAACATAGGCGGCAATCTTGTCAAAAGGTATCTCAAGCCTCAGAGGCCCAACAACATGAGGTGAATATACATATTCCTGATAGTATATAACCAGGCTGCTGCCTGTCATATAGAAGCCCTGTTCCTCTTCTATGCCTTTGAATTCTGCAAAAAGTTCATAATCGAGTTCCTCTATTTTTTGACGCAGTATTTCATCTAATACCTGCTTATAATTGACGTCTTCCTTAAAAAGATTCTTTAACTCCAATTCCTTTCCGGTTTTCAGGTCCACTGTCACCCCATCAATTAAGTTGTTCGGGTGTGCCGCACCTTCCATATATAATGATATAACAAAATACAAACTTACTATATCCTCTGTGTTTTTTGTTATTTCATACGTGGCAAATATTGTTTCCTTATAAGTTTCATCATCCTGATGATAGAATGATTTGTAAACGTCAGTTCTTTTACTGATTATGTCATTAACACTTTTCTCGATACCTTTGTCATCCATATTCGCAAAAACCGGATATTTTATATCTATGCCGACTTTTTTATTGTCTTCAGTGTAGTTCCCTTCCGAGATAGTATAATTACCTTCCGAAACTGCGGTCTTCGGCTTGGGCATATTCCCAGGCGGCCCCACCAGAACGCTTTGACTGTTTTGGTCCCATCCCACTTGATAACCCAGGGCTTCAGCTACATATCTGGCAGGTAAATATGTATATCCATTCCTTATGATAGGGGCCACATCCATATTGGAGATAGTTCCGTTGCTGTCTAAAACCAGACTGCCTATAGTGAAACTAATTATCTTACCGTCTTTGGTTAAAACCACTTTCTGCTCTGCAGAGAGCCACTTTATATCACCCTTCGACACACCCAGCGACATGGCCAGGAAACGGACCGGGACAAAGCTCCGGCCATTCTCTGTAAAAGGAACGGCATCCATGTTATTGGCCTGATCGTTAACGAAATAAACAGATGATCCTATATTAAAGATAACCTGATTTTCTGCGGCAAAGGAAGAGATGGGCAAGAGGAATAACATGACAGCTAAAGTTAGCATTAAAAATAACTTACTTTTCAAAAAATACCTACCCCCTTAAATAAAAAAAAGTTTAAAATCACGCTTGCAAAAACATTATACAACACATTCCTGAACCCATAAACACATTAAGAAAGAATAAATGGCCCTAATATGGAAATTATATAAGAATGAACCAGATCACGACTCTGATCAAAACCCTTGCCGCGGTATTGGGAACAAGCTGGGCACTGGGATAGTCATCAAACAAGTGATGCCAGGCCGACATGCAGACAACGATCGAGACCCCAGTGAGGCTGTCAGTAGATCCGCAGAAGTACCTGGGGAAAGATTTAGCGGAGCTATGATCCCACGAACATATTCTTTCAATTGCCGCCCAATTTAACAGTTGCCAGCTTATTAACCACATAATATCCATGAAAAAAAAGAAGCAGGAGGAATCGTCCCCATGCTTCTTTATATTTTAATTAAATTAATAAGTTTATAGGATATCTTTTTAACACATAAATCAGGACAAAAGTCCCAATAAACAAGGACTACAAGCCCATTCTAAAATATGGCAATACAACCTAATATATTCATTACAAGTTATATTAGAGAATTATGCTCATATATAACAAATTTAATGGTTACCTGGGGGTTCTTGTAATGAAAAAAATAGGATTGGTTAGCCTTCTATTCTTCACCTGCCTGGCGTTGTCGTTTACCGTGAAAACGGCGCACGCGGAAACGATAAACGCACCGACTTCAATCACAACCGACACGGTATGGAGAAATGTCTATACCTACGTGGTGCAGACGACCACCACCGTCCAACCCGGCATTAATCTTACCATCGAGCCAGGCACGGTAATAAAACTTAAAACCAACGCGAAAATGGTTATCAAGGGAATCCTCGAAGCTCCGGGAACTGACCAGAACAACATTATCTTTACTTCATATAAAGACGACGCCTACGGAGGCGATACTAACGGCGACGGGTCGGCCACCTCCCCCGCCAAAGGGGACTGGCACTGCCTGGAGTCCTATACGGGAGGCAATATCAACCTTGATTATGGCAGAGTCCGTTACGGTGGCAATATTTACTCAATGGTTTACAGTACCGGCGGCGCCTTAAGCATTAACCACAGCGTAATTGAATATAGCAAAAGCAGAGGCATCGAGATCAAAGGGGCTGCCAGTGCAACAAACAACCAGCTGAGCAACTTTGACACTACCGGAATTTATGTGAGCAGCGGCTCGCCAACAATATCGGGAAACACTGTCACCGGCGGCAACTACGGCATTTATGTTGTAAACGGTTCCCCGAGCATCAGTTCAAACAACCTCAGCAACAACAGCAACACAGGCATATATGTGAGCAGCGGCTCTCCCGCGATCTCAGGCAACTCTCTAAGCGGCGGTTCCGGGAACAATTACGGTGTTGTAATCGCCGGCGGTACGGTGACAATTGAAAACAACAATATATCACAATACCCCAATTACGAGGCCATCAAACTTGGCAGCACCGGCGCAACAGTAAGCGGCAGCGTCTACGGCAATACAATCAGCAGCTGCAAGTACCCGCTGGGCTTTGCCGGAGACAGTATACCGTCGCTAACCCTTGACTCCAACAATATTTCAGGCTGCAGCCTTAGCGGCATCAACCTCAATGTCGCTCTCGCCTCTGGTACGATCCCCGCCTACAGCCTTCCCTATGTTGTTTCGGGACTTAGCGTTAACTAAGGCGCCACAGTGGATATTTCCCCCGGAACTATCTTCAAAGTCAAAAGCGGCATTACCATATTTGTAAACGGAGCGCTTAACGCCAATGGCGCAGATATAAATCCAGTAGTTTTTACTTCAATCAAGGATGATACATACGGCGGCGATACCAATAACGACGGCACAGCCACCACGCCCCAGCCTGGTAATTGGAACGTGATAAATCTGGCTGCCAGCAGCAAGATCGACTTTAATTATGTCACCATCCGTTATGGTAATACTGCAATATCCAGAATCGGAGCAAATCCGGAAATATCCGTATCCAACTGCGACATCAGCAACATGTTCCTCCATGGAATTGAGATACAATCCTGCACCAACGTTAATATTTCGAATAATAAGCTGGTTACAACAACCGATGCCCTGGGAAGGACGACAACCTGCGGCTATGACGCCGAGAACAACCTTATCTCGGTTACTGACCCGCTTAATCACACCACGTCGTACACCTACGACTATTTAAACCGTTTGACCTCAACCACGGACGCCAACGGCAGGACGGAAACTTACACTCTGGACGGCAACGGCAACCGTGTCTCAAAAACCGACCGTAACGGCAACACCACCACCTATGCTTATGATGTCCTGAACCGCCTGACCAGAGTCACTGACGCCATGGGCAACTCGGTGGCAACGGAATATGACGCTCTGGGCAATAAGACCAGCGTGACCGACCAGCGGGGCAATGTCACAAGTTACACCTACGACCAGAGCTCACGATTGCTGTCGGTGACAGACCCGCTGGGCGGGGTTACCTCTTACACCTATGACCTTGCGGGCAATAAGCTCAGCGTAACCGACGCGCGCGGCGCCTGCTGGTCCTACACCTATGACGACGCCAACCGGCTGACCACAGTAATAGACCCGCTGGGGCACACCAGCGTGACTGTTTACGACAGCGCCGGCAACGTCACGGAACGCACCGACGCCAACAATAACACCACCACCTTCGGCTATGACTCTCTGAACAGGCTCAGCTTAGTCACTGACGCGCTGGGACGTTCTACCAGCTATACCTACGACAGTAACGGCAACCTGACCGCGGTCACCAACGCTAAAAACCAGACCTTTACCGCAGCCTATGACGCTCTGAACCGGGTTGTGCAGGAGTCCGACCCCCTGGGCAACACCAGCCTCAAAACTTATGACTACGCCGGCAACCTGTCATCTAAAACCAGGCCGGACGGCTCTACCATAAACTACACCTATGACGCCGTCAACCGCCTGACCAATATTTCTTACCCTGACCAGTCAAGCGTTTCTTATGCCTATGACTACAACGGCAATCGGACTTCCATGACCGACCCGGCCGGCTCTGCAAGTTACAATTACGACAGTTTAAACCGGCTGACCTCGGTTACGAGGAGTGTTTATTCCGTAGGCTATGAATATGACCAGGCCGGGAATATGACGGCGTTGGTCTACCCCGGCGGGCTGCGGGTAAGCTATACTTACAACGGACTCAACCTGCCGTCTTCTGTTTCGGACTCGGTTTATTCAACAAGCATATCCTACGACGAGGCGGGCAACAGGACTCAAGAAATATTGCCCAACGGCGTGACCGTGACCTATGAGTATGACTTGAGCGGGCGCCTCATCTTGCTGCAGCACGCCATCGGCGGCAACATTATCGCCAGGTCGGCCTATACTCTGGACAACGTGGGCAACCGTATGAGCGTGACCGATGAGCAGGGCGGGATAACGAGTTATGTTTACGACAACCTTTATCAACTAACGAGAGTCACCTATCCTGACAGCCAGGTTGTTGATTACACCTATGATCAAGTGGGCAACCGGACCAGTGCGGGAGGGGTCCCCTATACTTATGACAACGCGAACCGGCTGATTCAGGTCGGGATAACCCCTTACGCATATGACGCAGGCGGCAACCTGACTTCTGTCGGTGGGACTACTCTCTACAATTACGATTATGAAAACCGGCTTACTTACTTTACTGACGGAACCAAGACCATACAGTACTCTTACGACGGTGACGGCAACCGGCTCAGCCAGAGTGTCTCGGGCTCGGTATATGAATATATTTACGATATCAACACAGGAATCCCGCGCCTGCTGGTCGAAAATGACGGTCAAGGAGGCGTCAATAATTACCTTTACGCGGGTAGACTTTTCAGCCGGATTGGTAACGAAGACAGGGTGTATTACCACCAGGACGGGCTGGGCAGTATCTCGGCCATCACGGACATTGCCGCCAACCTTCTCAACCGTTACACTTACGACGTCTTCGGCCTCCCCCGCTCTGTCTCGGAAAGTGTCAACAACTCCTTCCGCTTTGCCGGGGAACAATATGATTCTAATGACCTGATTTACCTGCGGGCGAGATACTACAACCCTGCTACGGGCAGGTTTTTGAGCCAGGATACGTTCCAGGGGAAACTTAATGACCCGCTTTCTCAGAATAGGTATGCTTACTGTGGGAATAACCCGGTGCTTTTCGTTGATCCGACGGGGAACGTTACTATATGTGAACTACCATGGAGTAATATGGGATATGAAGAGTTATATGAACTATATAAAACCTTGCAAGACCAGATCGAAAATGAACAAGTTATCCTGAACGGAGATTACGAGTGGTGGCAAAAAGAGATTGCGGAATTTAGACTACAAGAATTTCAGAAGAATTATCGAGTAATAAACGAGTTACTTATTATTAAAGGAGATTATTCTCAAGAGGAAAAAGACTTTGCCAGCCTTACCTTAGATAATATTGACAAAGAAGAATTTGAAAAATCTTCTCAAATAGTTTTAGGTCTGTATGGCGGAAAGGGGTCTAAGTTAGTAAAGGGGACGGGAAAAGCTGCCGGAAGTATAAATTTAAGTATAAAGCCTGTTGCAAATAACCCGAAGCTCCAAAACGTCATCAATGAGCTATACAGACCAGGGGCAACAGTAGGAAATGGGAGTACAATGGATGCTATTCGGTATGAACTTCAAACTGGCCAAATGGTTGGAGGCAAGAGTCATATTCTAAAGGGGCAAGAACGTGTAAGGAATCTTGAGAACATAATAAGAAAGCAAAATCTCGACCCTGAGGATCAAGCAATTGCAAATGCATTGTTGCAAGATTTGAAAAATGCCTTGAGTGGTAACTAGGAGGGGTGGTAATTGTTAAATTACGACAATTTAGTGCAACAGATGCTGGAAGCAGTACCTGAAATAAAACCACATTACGAAAAGGAACTAGAATGGTGGGATGAAATTCTACCTCATATTGTCTTTGGAGATGTGATAAATCCTTATATTATTTCTCTGTTGAAAAACAGTCAAGATCTAGATATCTTGCAAAGGGCGTTTCAGTTCTTTGAAATAATGGCTAATTGCCCTGATGAAAGAGTTGCAGAAGTTCTGGGCGTTACGGTTCTGGAAAGACTTGGCGATGAACCCGAAGTCCTAAAAAAAGCTATGAAATTTATGGGAAATAAAACCAAAGAAATTTCAGATGATATTGAAAAGGGTTGGGGCAGAAAGTAGACTTAGTCAAAAACTGCTCACTGCAAAAACATGCCAAAACTCACTGCAAAACTGTCGGGAGAGGTGGCCGCAGACGCGAGAATCCTTCAGCCACACCATCTTGAACATACAGATACTGACCGCATAATCTAAATTCTGCAGCCAGTCCACCTCAGATGCCCCGAAAAAAGCGTCAGCACCGTCAGAAGCGTCACTGACACAACTGTCGTTTCTGACGCTTCGCTAGGGTCAAAGGGATGCAAAGACAACTTCAAACCGAAACAACTCAGGCTCAGGCCAACGGGAAATTTCCGTTGGTTCTTCTTTTGCCCTTTTCCTCCTGGAGAAGGGCAAACGCTAGAAAAGGAGGAATGCAACGTGCAAAAACCTGGCACACAGGAGCACAAAAAAGTCGTAGACAATATCATCCTAATGCCCCTGCAAAAATCCCTGCAGAGGAGGATAAAGAAGGCACATTCTGGGACTACCTGGCGTGAAAGATTCGGACCGGATGCTCAAGAGGCCGTCCGTGGATTTGCCCAATACCTCACCGAGGACGGCAGCTGTTAATCTGGGAAGCAATTGACTTCTACAGAAATGAACAGGCAGAATCCAGACCGCCAGAAGAAGGGGAATTGGAGAAAGTTGGGGCATTGCTGGAAGAGATAAGAAAAGAACGAGAAAGTCAAGAAAACTAGTAAGATTAAAAGGCAGGTGGCGGGAACCTGTCTTTTCCTTTTGTCAAGGGGGAAAACCAACGAAAAAATACCTCCCAGCCAAAAAAGATGAATTCCCCCATAATGGGAGTAGCAGCCAGGCAAAACAGAAAGGGGGGAGAGAAAAATGGAAAAAACACCGGAAAAAGAGTCACAGTCAGACATACTTATCAGGCTGAGGAGGCAATCAAAGCTAATATGTGACGAACAGGAAAAGCCCTATGCGGCGGTGGAAATCGGCGGGCACACAGAACTGATGGACATGGGGAAAGAAAGGTTCAGGGATTTCCTGACCAGGGAGTTCTTTTTGGAGACCGGAAGAGCCCCAAGCCTTGAGGCAATGAACCAGGCACTGGGGACACTGAAAGCCCTGGCCAAGTTCGAAGGGCCAAAGCGCAGGCTGAAAAAGCGGGTGGCGGCATTGAAGGGAACCATCTACTACGACCTTGCCGACAAGCAGTGGAGAGCGGTCAGGATAGCTCCAGACGGCTGCAGGATACTGGAAAAATCCCCGCTCCTCTTTTTGCGAAACACAAACATGAAGGCCCAGGTCGAGCCGGACCTTGCCAACGGAGACATGATGCTCCTCAAAAAGCACCTGCGGCTCAGACGGTCAACCGATTGGATTCTCTGCGCGGTGTACATAGTCACCTGCCTCATTCCCACAATACCGCACCCAATCCTGATCATCGCTGGGGAGAAAGGCGCTGCCAAGTCAACAACGCTGAGAATGCTAAAGACCATAATTGACCCGTCAACAAGAGACCTGCTGGTGATGCCCAACGCCATTGGAAGCAAAGGGACGTTCTTTTTGCTTCTTTACGCCCGCGCCTGCTGGTCGAAAATGACGGTCAAGGAGGCGTCAATAATTACCTTTACGGCGTACGAGAAATTACCGCGGCAGGTACGTTTCAACCTACTGGTTACCCGGGAGTTTCACGACACACCTCAACTTTCTCACATAAAATATAGCCTTGTTATCTCTACTGTGACGAGCTTAAGGATATAAGTTTCGCACAAGCGTTTCATTTGATATTAACAATGCTAAAAAACACTTTAAGAAAGTATCTTACGATAACAGATGGTACCCTACAGGACCTTATCGATGATTTTATTTACCTTGTGCCTCTCAGCGATAGAGTAGCAATCAGCTAACCCCAACCCTGTACCATTGGTAGAAAAAAACGGTGTCCCCAGTGTTTCAAGTACCTCTGGCTGTATACTCCTAACAGCTGATAAGTTGTTATAGAAGCCTTCTCCCCCTACTCCCACTCTATCACTTGAATTTGTCTTGAGGTTTTTTCCCTTGATTTTATCTGTTTCTATTGCCTCTATTATTTAAGGGCTTCCAGCACCTTGATAGTATCGTGGTCGAGCCCTGCCTGTTTGGCCGCTCTTATCATGTATCCGATTGCTGCTGCGTTGGTCATCGTCTTTCTCCTTTCCAAATTGTCAAAGAACAATTTATATAAAAGGGGCGCCATCTTTCCCCCTCTGGCGGCGGGTTCCCGCGACCATCCCGGCATTTGGCCGGTAGGTTTCGGCCTGGCCCCTCCAGGCTCTCATTCAGGCGGGGTTAATATCCGAGTTTGTCGGAAAGCTGGTATGCTGCCCAATCGAGTGACTTCCTGATGTCTTCCCAGTAATCGCGGTCGATGTTGAATTTCCGCTGCAGCTCCTCGGCCTTCATCATTTCCTTTTTTGCCTGCTGCATGAGCTCGGCGGCTTTACGGGCCTTCTCGTCTGCTTCGCGCTCCAGGCGCTTGGCCTTCTCCGTTCATGGTGCAGCCCCAGTCATTCTCGATGTTCTGTTCGGCCAGTTCGAAGGTTTCGCTCTCTCCTAACTTGTATATGTTCTTGTTTATAATATAAATTTTAATGTTTATATAGTCAATTCATTTTTAACGTTTCTCAATAAAAGAGAAATATTAACGTTGATTTACTAAATGTTTTCGTTTATAATGAGAATATTGAAAGGAGTGATGATATGTCAGTATCTGAACAGCTTAAAATACTGTGTGTCAAGCTTGGGATAAGCGTTTCCGAACTCGGACGAATATCCGGAAAAAGCCCGCAAGCTTTCAGCCAGAAAATGAAACGGGAGAGTTTTACGGTCGACGAATTGAAGCAAATTGCGGAGGCCGCTGGTTGCCGATATGAGGGGGCCTTTATTACGCCTTCCGGCGAGAAGGTCACGTACTGAAAGGGAGGATTGTCCTATGAAGGTGGAGAAAAGTTCTTACACGTGCACAGCTTGCGGTAAAAATTTCAGCATATCTATTTTGAATGCCGGTTTTCCGGGCGGAAAAGACCGCGAAAGCATAAACTGCCCCTGGTGCGGTACGGAAAATGGCACAATTATAACCAGCGGGATTATTACCTCGTGTCGAGAGGAAAAAGGCGGTGATATCCGGTGACCATATATGAAAAAATCGACCGCTGCCACAAGGCGATAAGCGAAGTTCGCCCCTTCGAAGGGCATATGCTGAAGCAGTTGAAGGACTACTACCGCATCGGGCTCACATGGTCGAGTAATGCCATCGAGGGAAATACCCTCACTATAAGCGAGACAAAGGTGGTGCTTGAGGACGGTCTAACCATCGGCGGCAGGCCGCTCCGGGATTTCTATGAGACGGTGGGCCACGGCCAAGCCTATGATTTCATGTTTACCCTGATTGGGGAGCGACGCATCACTGTGGAGGACATCAAAACCATGCATCGCCTGTTTTACAAAAGCATTGACGAGGCAAACGCCGGCACATGGAGGAAGGAGAGCGTTATCGTCTCCGGCACCGGGTATGTGTTCCCCAGGCCACAGGAGATTGAGGGACAAATGCGGAAGCTGGAGAAATGGGTAAAATCCGAGCGGAACAATTACCATCCCGTAACATTTGCCGCGCTGCTGCACCTGAAGTTTGTGTCAATCCACCCATTCATCGATGGCAACGGCAGAACAAGCCGTCTTATCATGAATTTGGCGCTGATACAAGACGGATATCAGTTGGCAATTATTCCCCCTGTGCTCCGGCCAGAATACAACGACACCATCCGGCAGTATCAGAACAAGGGTAAGTCTGAGCCGTTCTGTGAATTCATTGCCGAGCGGGTATACGAAACGCAGAAGGAGATCATGCGCCTGCTGCACATCCCATTAGACCTGGCATAAAAAAGGGCGGGTATCCCTACACTGGAATCCCGCTCTTTCTGCATTAAAGCCGTCCTGGGCCTACTTGGCTCGTGGCGGCTTTTGTTATTATGTTCTTTACGGAGGCACCTGCAATCTGGCGCCGGCGTTTAATACTCACTGGGGAATAGAATCGTTGTTGCTGACCTATCCCATTCGGTTATGATCCAGATTTTCCCCTTGCTGGTCAGGTACGCAGCCATTACCCGGTCTCCGCTTTCAACCGCCTGATCGTTCAGGGTCTTATCCTCTTGGCAGAGGTCGCCCCAATCGTGCCGCTGGTACCTGCCAAAGACTGCAGCAATCTCCCGGTCCGTAAGGACAACCGGATTGTCAACAAAGCAGCCTATACCGTAATGGGTATCAACTTGGATGGATACAAAGAAATCCTGGGGATCTGGATCGGAGAAAACGAGAGTGCCAGCTTCTGGCTTGGGGTATGTAACGACCTTAGAAACCGTGGAGTAGAAGACATACTAATTGCCTGTAAAGACGGTCTATCCGGGTTTTCAGAGGCCATTAGCACCGTTTATCCAAACACTGAGATTCAACTCTGCGTAATCCACCAAATCCGCAATTCCATGCGATATGTACCTTACAAGGAACAGAAAGAGATCATGGCCGATTTAAAGGAAGTCTACCAGGCGGTTACCCTGGAGGGAGCCGAACAAGCATTTCAATCATTTAAAAACAAGTGGGGCAAGAAACATCCGGTTATTGTACGGTCATGGGAAAACAACTGGATAGAGCTAACCACCTATTTCAGCTACCCTTACGAAGTACGCAAGGTCATCTACACCACTAACGTTGTTGAAGGTTATCACCGGCAACTGCGTAAAGTAACCAAAACTAAGACTGCTTACCCAAGCGATGAATCCTTGAAAAAGATTATCTACCTGGCAACTATGGAAGCCGGCAAAAAATGGTCAATGCCCATTAGAGACTGGAAGAAATGCATATCCCAGATGGCTATTCACTTCGGGGATAGACTGAACCTTGAAAGTGCACTCTAGAGTCAAAAGCGGGGCTTCGCCCCGGAGTTTATCGCCTTGGTTCTCCCAGGAGGTGGACATGAAAAGAGGGGGTACTTCCGAAAATACCCCCACCTCCCGGTCGAAACCTGTCGGGCGCTCGGGTTGCTCTCCAGCATTGCCCTAAAATCCCGGCAGGTAAGTTCCTTTACTATTTTGCCCTTGCCATTCTGCTGCCACGGCCAATAATTAAAGCCTGCAAACCCTTTATTTATCTGGGTTACAGGCTTTTTCTTTCCTACTCCCACTCTATCGTCGCCGGGGGCTTGGAGGTGATGTCGTAGACCACCCGGTTGATCTCCTTGATTTCACTGACAATGCGGGAGGAGATGGCCTCCAGCACCTCGTAGGGCAGGCGCACCCAGTCCGCGGTCATGGCGTCGACGCTGTTTACCGCCCGGATTACCACGGTATGCGCGTAAGTGCGCTCGTCGCCCATGACGCCGACGCTTCTCATGTCGGGCAGCACCGCGAAGGACTGCCAGATCTGCCTGTACAGCCCGGCTTTACGGATTTCCTGTTCGACAATGGCGTCCGCTTCCTGTGTAATCCTCACTTTTTCCTCGGTCACCGGACCCAGGATGCGCACAGCCATACCCGGGCCGGGGAAAGGCTGGCGCCAGACCACCTCTTCGGGCAGCCCCATTTCTTCACCAAGCACCCTCACTTCATCTTTAAATAGCCAGCGCAGCGGCTCCACCAGTTTTAAATTCATATCTTCCGGCAGGCACCCCACATTGTGGTGGCTTTTAATAACCGCCGCCGTGGCTGTGCCGCTTTCCACCACATCGGGGTAGAGCGTGCCCTGCACCAGAAATTCAACCTGGCCAAGTTTAGCCGCCTCATCTTCAAAAACCCGGATAAACTCCTCGCCGATGATCTTCCTTTTCCGCTCCGGTTCCGACACGCCGGACAGCTTGGAGAGAAACCTATCCCGGGCGTCCACATATATAAGGTTAATTTTGAATTTTTCCTTAAAAGTCTTTTGCACCTGCTCTGCTTCGCCCTTGCGCAAAAGGCCGTGATTGACAAAAACGCAGGTAAGCTGGTCTCCCACCGCTTTTTGCACCAGCACCGCGGCAACGGAAGAATCAACCCCGCCGCTCAGGGCGCAAAGCACCTTTTTATCCCCCACTTGTTCCCGCACTTCGGCTATGGCCTGATCCAGGAAGGAACCCATGGTCCAAAGGCCGCTGCAACCGCAAATATTATAAAGGAAATTTTTCAGGATATCCTGACCTCTGGGGGTGTGCACCACTTCCGGGTGGAACTGCACGGCGTACAGGTTTTGGGACCTGTTGGCCATGGCCGCCACCGGGGCTTTTTCTGTGGAAGCGATAATCTTAAAGCCCGGGGGCGGCAGTTCAACCAGGTCCCCGTGGCTCATCCAGCAACGCTCTACAGGATCAAGGCGGGAAAAAATCCCGTCCCTGATTAAGACACTCAGCTCTGTTTTTCCGTACTCCCGGAGGTTGGCCGGCGACACGCAGCCGCCCAGCTGCCGGGCCATTAACTGCATACCGTAGCAGATACCCAGGATTGGAATCCCCAGCTCGTAAATAGCAGGGTCGCATACCGGCGCGTCATC
Source organism: Pelotomaculum propionicicum (assembly GCF_004369225.1). Lineage (GTDB taxonomy): Bacteria > Bacillota > Desulfotomaculia > Desulfotomaculales > Pelotomaculaceae > Pelotomaculum_B > Pelotomaculum_B propionicicum. Next base: position 7,802 of record NZ_QFFZ01000020.1, on the reverse strand, counting down.
CTGGCAGACGCTGGAAGGCCCGCCTGAAAAGACAATTCCCCTGGGATTTTTCTCTCTTATTTCCTGGATCGGTGTGTTGTAAGGAAGCATCTCACAGAACACCTTCAGTTCGCGGATACGGCGCGCAATCAAGTGGCTGTACTGGCCGCCGAAATCAAGGACTATTACCAGCTCCTGGCCGGTTAAAGACATACTTTATTCCCCTTTCATATACACTTCACGCCGCAGAACCATAATACTTGGCAGGTTCCGGTAGTGCTCATTATAGTCAAGTCCATATCCAACCACGAATTCATCAGGTATGATAAAACCGTTATAGTCAATTGCCACCGGCTCAACCCGGCGTAAAGGCTTGTCCAGCAGGGTGCATACCTTGACGCTGGCAGGATCACGGGATTTGAGGTTGTCCACCAGATAGTTTAAGGTCAGGCCCGTGTCGACAATATCCTCAACAATAAGAATATGGCGCCCTTCAATGCTGTAATCCAGGTCTTTTAAAATCCGCACCACCCCGGATGACTCTGATGAAGCCCCATAACTTGATACGTCAATAAAATCCAGGTAGGTGGGTACAGTAATTTTTCGCACCAAATCCGCCAGGAAGATCATGGCCCCTTTCAAAATCCCGATCACCAGCAGTTCCTGCCCGGCGTAATCCAGTGATATTTGCCTGCCCAGTTCCTCAACTTTCGCGCTTATTTCCTCCTCAGACAAAAGGACTCTTTCACAGTCCGGATGCAATCGGGTCAGCCTCCTCGTATCAAAATACTTATCCATAACAAAAAGCCTGAAAAATGCCCCTGTTTATGTAAATAATTATAACTGTTATGTTATTATTAATAAAGGTCAAAAAAAATACCGGCCCGAGCCGGAAATCAAGCTTATTTAGTTTACCTCAGGAGGACTGATAGTAATATTTTTGTCATAGTCCCAGAAACGAAGGTTTATTTCAATGCCGCCTTTGGTGTTGTATTTATCCCTGGCCTGAAGGGCGGCCTGCCGCAGGCGGTAATCTTCAGGGGAGAGCCAAACCTTAAAGAAATAATCGGTCAGACGCAGTTCCAGAAAAGGGTCCATCAGATTTGGGCGCATTTCCAGAAGAATCAGCTTTTCTCCGTTTACCTTGTCCAGCCCTTTATATTTAAGCTCAGGTACGTCTTTAAAGTTAAAATAAGCCAGGGGGTTCAGTTCGGCATAAAAGAGTTCAGAATCTGAAAGTTTGTTGCCGGGCAGGGCGATCCACTTGCCGCTGGGCTGGTCCTTAAAATAGGAACCGTTGCTTACCTGGATAAACTCAATGGGGGTATTCATCATCACACCCTTCATCCTGACCAGGTCAGGCGCCACCCGCTCACCTTCAACTTTACTCAGAAAATCTGTATTGGCCTTTCCTTCTGATGTAAGCTTTGTTTCGGCCTGATAGCGGAAACTGCTGCTGGCCCTGGTTTTTTCAAGACCTGTCTGCAGCATCTGCTGGGGAGGCATCATCTTGCCGATACCCCTGGACAAAAGCCGCCCTGCTCCCTGAGCGATTATTACCAGGAGCAGCAGCAAAGACAGGGCTATCAGCACAGTTTTTTTGTTGATTACCACCCAGTGTGAACGCAACAAAAGGAACGCCCTCCTTACAGATGTTTGGCTTACCCCTATCATACGAAATTACCGGAGGAAATATGACGGCATACATGGAAGTTACTTAGCAAATAATTCAGGTAGATGCGGATTTATTCGCTCATCACTTAAAACATGGAGGAGAAAAAATGGAAATCAAGGAGATGCAGCGCATAGTCGACGAGTGGATCGGCCAGTTTGAGGAAGGATACTGGAGCCCGCTCTCAATGATGGCGCGACTTTCTGAAGAAGTAGGCGAACTGGCCAGGGAAATCAACCACCAGTTTGGGGAAAAGACCAAAAAACCCGATGAGCCTATTGGAGATCTGGCGCTTGAACTGGCTGACATTTTATTCATTGTTGTCTGTTATGCCAATTCACTGAATATCGACTTAGAAGACGCCTTTAAGCGGGTCATGGCCAAGTACCGTTACCGTGACAGCGACAGGTGGACCAGGAAAGATTAACAAACATTGTTTTTTGGCTATTGTTATATTAAAATTTAACCAGGTTAGAGAATGAAATTATTTATTCTTATACCTAAAAGCCCTTTTGGAGGACAATAATAAATGGCTTGTATTATCCCATTTAAAGGTTTGCGCTACAACCCCGACAAAGCAGGCAGCCTGGCCGATTTGGTCACCCCCCCCTACGACGTTATAGACGCCGCCGCCCAGGACTGCTACTACCGCCGTCACCCCTACAACATCATCCGCCTGGAATACGGCAAAACTTACCCGGAAGATAATGAAAACAATAATAGATACACCAGGTCCGCAAAAGACTTTAAGTCCTGGCTCAGTGAGCAGGTGCTCACCCAAGAAGCCAGCCCGGCTTTATATCTTTATGAGCAGGAGTTTACTCTGGGCGGGGAAAAGAGGATTCGCAGCGGGTTTTTCGGCGGGGTCAGGCTGGAACCCTATGAAAAGGGAATTATCCTGCCGCACGAAGAAACCATGCCCAAGCATAAGGCTGACAGGCTGGCGCTGATGCGGGCCTGTGAGGCCAGTTTCAGCCCCATCTTCGGTCTTTACGCGGACAGGGAGAACACAATTATCTCCACTATGCGTGAAAATGTAAAGAATACAGCTCCTGATGTTGACTTTACGGACGAAGACGGTTACGGCCACAGGATGTGGGTGATCACTGACTCCCGGGTTATCGGCAGGGTCCAGCAGACCATGGGCGACAAGCAGATTTTTATCGCTGACGGGCACCACCGGTACGAGACCGCCTTGAACTATAAAAAAGAGCGGGAAAGCGGCAGCATACGGCCAGGGGGAGACAGTGCCGTTTCAGCTGCCAGTTCCTGCAGCACTGCACCAGACGGGAGTATTAGCTGCTCTTACACATCTGATCCTGTTTACAATTACACCATGATGACCCTGGTCAACCTTTACGACCCCGGGCTGGTAGTCCTGCCCACCCACCGTTTGATTGAAAATGTCGCAAGTCTGGATAAGAACAAGTTGATTGAACAATTAAAAGCAAACTTTACCGTTGAAGAATATATACTTAAGCCTGACAAAAGCAACTTCAGAGAAATTCTGGCTGTCATGGAAGAGAAAATGCAGCCAGGCGGCGCCGTTTGTCCGGCTGATACTGTTAAGCACCGCCATGCCTTCTGCTTGTATGCAGGCGATAATAAAATATTCATGCTGTCGCTTAAAGACAATATCGATGTAACCGGCATCATGCCGCAGGATAGGTCAAAGGCCTGGCAGGGTCTTGATGTTTCAGTGCTGCATTCCTTGATTATAGAAAAGCACCTGGGCATATGCGGTGAGTTGAGGGCAAAGGCCGAGCATATTACTTATTCGCGCGAGGAAGAGGGCGCCCTGGACCAGGTAGACCGGGGAGAATACCAGTTGGCCTTTTTCTTAAACCCCACCCTGGTGGAAGAAGTAACCGAGATCGCCGGCAAAGGAGAAAAGATGCCCCAAAAAAGCACCTTTTTTTACCCAAAAGTTAAAACAGGCATAGTAATGTACAAACTGTAATGAGAGAGGCTCAACAGCCAGATATCATCTGACTGTTGAGCCTTAACAATACCCCTACACCTAAACCTTATACGCAAAACTGACTAATTAAAAAAACATATCTACCTACCTCTATAAGGAAATCGCAAGGCGGTTTTTATACACTCTATTACCCGGTTCTGCTCACCTTCAGTCAGACTCGAGCCTGACGGTAAACATAGCCCTCTTTCAAACAAACTGTCTGAGACGCTGTTGTTTAAATCATGCGGGTAGTAGTTGTAACCGTTAAACAGCGGTTGCAGGTGCAAAGGTTTCCAAACAGGGCGGGCCTCAATATGTTGCACTGACAGGACGTCCAGCAATTGTGCCGCTGTCAAGCCGCAGCGTTCCGGGCTGACTGTCAAAGTGGTTAACCACCTGGTTGACGTACCAAATGGGGCCTCGGGCATAAAATCAAAACCGTCAGTATTCGAAAAAGCTTCGGCATAACGTTCAAAAATGGCGCGGCGGGCTTTTACGCGTTCTTCCAACACCCGCAACTGTCCCCTCCCAATTGCGGCCAGAACATTACTTAAACGGTAGTTATAGCCAACTTCGCTGTGTTGATAATGCCTTGCCGGATCACGGGACTGGGTCGACCAGAAGCGAACTTTTTCCAGCGCTTCAGGATTGTTGGATACCAGCATCCCGCCGCCAGCGGTAGTAATAATTTTGTTACCGTTAAATGAGTAAACACCGATCCCTCCCAAGGTGCCGCTCGGTTTCCCCTGGTAAGTCGCCCCCAATGATTCCGCCGCATCCTCTATCACCGGCACTCCATACCTGTTGCAAATAGACAGTAACGGGGCCATATCTGCGCTCTGGCCGTAAATATCAACGATAACTACTCCTTTTGGCATTGTCCCTGTTTTTTGAGCGTCAATAAATGCCCTTTCCAGGGCGGCAGGTGACATATTCCAACTTGTTGGTTCAGAATCAATAAAAACAGGTTTTGCCCCCTGATATAAGATGGGGTTGGCGCTGGCGATAAAAGTAAGTGTTGAACAAAAAACAACATCACCAGGGCCAACGTCCAGCAAGCGCAAAGCCAGATGGATTGCCGCAGTACCTGAGCTCAGGGCCGCCGCGCCTTTAACTCCAACATAACTGGCCAGTTCACGCTCAAATGCGTCAACGTGCGGGCCGAGCGGCGCAACCCAGTTGGATTTAAAAGCTTCGGTTATAAGTTCCAACTCTGTTCCGCTCATATGTGGCGGGGAAAGATATATCCGATTGTTGTAAAAAACCACTTTATATTCTCCCAGTAAAAAGTGCTCCTGGAAGAATATATGCTCAAGATTCTCTTTTTATAGCAATAATTGCAACCGCCATTGCAGTTTTTTTGCTGTGACTTAAGCTGATTCTTACTGCAGGTTCCAATTTTGTAATTTCAGGATTATTGAACTTACAAAATGGTTTTCCATTTTGATCTGGCAATATTTCAATCTGACGCAGACTAATTTTATAGAAGGGTGACAGCGCTTTAAGAACTGCTTCTTTGGCACACCATCTTGCCGCATAATGAGGCGCCGGGTCTTTATATGAACTGCAGTAGCGGTGTTCTTCCTCGCTAAAAAGTTTTCGCTGGAACCCTTCCGCCAATTTTGGCAGCATCCTGCGCCAGCGCTCTATATCTTCACAGTCTATTCCCACGTTAAAATTATAGATACTGCCTTCTAAAGCATTTAACATAAAAATTCACATTCCTTTCACTATGCTCAGGCACAAAATTGAATGAAAATTCTTTTGTAGTGAACCCCATTGTCAAGGCATTTTTCAAAAAAAATTATTATCCCCTTAACTCAGCAAAAGTAACTGTTGATGGACAATATTGGCTTTTTCTTCTGCTGTGTAAGTTCTTCTCTTTTCCATGGCCTTATTATAGCTTAAAATTTTTGTTTTTGTGTCTGTCGATTCGGTTATAAGTCACACAATATTGCATAAATCCTTGCCATGCCTCATCTACCCCAAGAGCATGTCCCCGTTTCACTGAAAGGAGAGGAACCATTGTTACAGTATTAGTTATACAAAGGAACGCTAATTCTACACCCCTTGCCTTTTTAACTTCTGTATGTTAGAATTTTTGATGACAAGGTCAATTAAATACGGGGGTGTAGCTCAGCGGGAGAGCGCTTGACTCACATTCAAGAGGCCACTGGTTCGAAACCAGTCATCCCCACCAAACCCAAAAATCCAGTATTTTTAAGGCATAGCCGGTTTCCAAAATAAGGATGGCCCTTGTTTGGAGGCCGGTTTTGTATTTGACCGCATACAAGTCAGATAAACTATTAATGTACGATGAGTTTTTTAGGTAGACGCTGGTAGATTGTACGCTTTCGTGACCTAGCACACCTTGTAAAGTTGTAATTATATTATCTTAATTGGATTTTTCTCCAAATGTTGACATAATCCTACTAAGCAAACAAAGAATAATTAACCTTTAATGTGACATCATTCGACAAAAAATAAATACTATAATGTGAAAAAAACTGGCTTATTAGGCCAGTTAAAAAGAATCTGAATTATTTTTCTTTATACGTTGATATATGTCTATCAGAAGTTTAATTATTTCTAAAATTTTCAATAAAAGGTCTATACTCATATTGTTCTCAATCCCCTTTCTTCGAGATATGGACATTCTCCATATTATTGCAGTCAAAAGCAGCCACAGCGTAGTCACCTATTTCCGCATTTTGCAATGACTCAATCATCCCCGCTAAAGGCATTTAATTTTTCTGACCGAAGACACACTCTCCGGTTATAAGGGAAGCCTTTAAGTCGGGTTAAAAAACAAGTAGTGTAGTAATAAAAAAACCAGGGTTTTTAGCCCCAGTTTAGGTTTTAGCTCCAGACTGCCTTTCTTACTACCTTCCCTGTTATCACATTTATAAGGGAGCATCCTCTAACATACAGACATAAAGCCTTGATCATATGATCGCGGTCTGTGTAGACTCCGTATTTGTAGTCGATCCATTTATATTGCTTTTTGCAATGCGTACCCACAATACGCAATTTTTTCTTGACACGCATCCCGGATACGCATATAATATAGGAAAGATGTTATGAAAAGGCAGGCCGACATGGTTACCAAAAGTTACACACCCAGAGAGGCGGAAAGGATTTTGACCGACGACGGTTGGTACGTGGTCAGAACCAGGGGCAGTCACAAGCAATTTAAACACCCGACGAAACCAGGATTGGTAACACTCCCTGTACATCCTGGAAAAAACCTGGGAATCAATGTAGTAAAAAGTATCGAGAGGCAGTCGGGGATTAAGTTCTAATCCCCCGACTCCTCGAAATAATATATAGAAAGCATTGCATATTACCATTAATGTTATTATTTAGTATTAGTTAAGAATTAGTCTAGTATCAGTCCATAAAAAGGAGAATTGATAATGCAGTACAAAAATTATTATGCGTACCCTGGAGTATTCCATATTTGGTTAGACAAAGATAATCATAAGCAGATCGACGTTACATTCCCCGATCTTCCCGGCTGCTTCGCTGGCCCAGGCCCAGACGCTACCTTCGAGGAAGCTCTCGATGCAGCTAGAGAAGGTCTAGCGTTACATTTAGAAGGTATGATCGAGGATAATGAAGCGATCCCGGAACCTACTTCGATCGAGAATTTAAAGATCGATAAAGATTACCCAGAGGGAGGTTCGGTTATCGTAGCATTAGTAGATGTTATTTTGTCTCTTTATCGAAACAAGAAGACCGAATATGCTAGAGTAAATGTTACTATCCCTTACTGGCTTAAAGAGTTAGCAGAGAATAAGAATGTTAATTATTCTAAGGTTCTTAGGGAAGGACTTTATGAAGTCCTAGACCTTAATAGAATAGGAGTAAAAGGAGAATAACCGGGGGTTCCCGGTTATTTTTTTAGTAAAAAATTCGCAAATTATTATCTTTATAGCCTTAAAGTCTTCAGCTTTTAAGATATCCCGGTCACCCTTGGCCATCACCACGCCCCCCAATTCAAGCATTCATAAACTTTCTGTTTTGTTTCACAGAAAATTAAGGATTCGTACGTATATTTATTAATGATTCCACTGCAAAAAGGGGTGTTTTTTTCTTTTCATTTGCCCCTTAAGAAAATTGACTGGGATTATCATCCATCTAACTGACCGTTATGTTGCTTCCCTTTACGGTTTTATGCATGGATTATGG
>NZ_QFFZ01000002.1 GCF_004369225.1 Pelotomaculum propionicicum | reverse complement strand
GCCTCACCGTGCTTTGTAGTGTGTCTTCTCCTCAGACAAATTGTACAGCAACCAGGGGGGGGTGCGCACCCGTTTTCATTACTATTTGTGTCGCCCGCACCGGCGGCGCGAGATGGAGGTTTTTATGAAAAACTGGCCGGGTTTTTTATCCATTTAGTCCCGTCATTTATTCTGGTAATCGGGTTGGCCATCGCCTGGAAAAGGCCGTTCGCAGGAGGCTGTGTACTAATCTTACTCAGCCTGTTATTCACGCTGCAATTTAATACATACAGATTGGTATCCTATTTCCTTATAATTTCAGTCCCTTTATTTGTTGCCGGTGTGCTTTTTATTGTCTTCCATGTCCTGGCAAAGAAAGAATCCACCTAGCAATTATGCTAATCTATCTTTAAATCATTTCATCATAACAAACTCGGCGCTGACGCGCCTTGTTCGTTTGAAATCGAACCGACACCTCTATTTTCTTGCTTAATTATGCCGCATCAACAGCAAGGGCCACTACTCTGTAATAAACCCGTAAGTTTCAGCCATGACATAGTCTTTATCATAATCAATAACTGCCATATGACCTGATTTCTCCAGCCATATAAGGTTTTTGTCTTTTACATTAGCAAGGTTTTCAAATATAAAAGAACCGTTGCCGGGCGGGACTATAGAGTCGCTTCTGGAATGAAACAACAGGGCTGGGATGTTGATCAGGATGTACAGGCATAGAAAAAATCTCCCGCGTTATTTGTTGACAAGACCACATCTTGCTTTAAGTAGTATGTTCTTCAGCGCCTCTTGTTTCCCTGGTTTATATTCCAGAACCAAATAGCAAAACAACCAGGGAGTATAAATTCCTGGTTGTTTCACGTTTTTGCAAGGATTATTCCTTGTCTTTGTTGAATTTGGCGAGTACCTCCGGCAGAATTCCGGCCAGTTGTTCCATAGTGCCTTTTTTCCCAAGTGAATAAACGTTTACCTCACCATTTTGCATAATTACCAGAGCAGTCGGGCTGACCTTTGCCCCCGCTCCGCCACCGCTGCCTTTGCCGCTGCCCGATTTGGACGGTTCGGTGCCTTCTCCGGCTCCGGTGCCGAAGCCAAAGCTGGTAGAAATGATGGGGATAATTGTGGTGTTGCCGACATTAATAGGTTCACCAACAATTGTTTTGGCTGTAATGAGGTTTTCCAGACGGGAGACGAGAGCGTCAACGCTTTCTTTAAACACTTTAACACACTCCTTTAATAGTAAATTTTTGTTTCAGCGCGGGCCACCATATCTTTCGTACCGAAGCAGCCAGCAGGAAAACTAAGAAATGGCAGATAAGCGCCGCCGGGATCAGCCTGCCGCGGATTTCACCCTGCAGGTTCAGCGTGGTTTCCGAGAAGTTGGGATGCAGGCGCAGGTTGCGGCTATTGTTTAAGGCGGCAAGAATTCCTGCAATAAATCCTGTTAGAGCCGGGTCACCCGCCCCGTACTCTCCTGCCAGACTCAGATTTAGGGACCGTTGAAAACTATTAAGAAAGCGGCATACCTCCTTTAGTAAGCGGATATCGATAAATTGTATAATATAACCGGTGCTCAACCGCCTGTTTGCTTTCTTCGGCCTGTTTCTTTTTATTCGCCTGCTTTGGTCCCCGGTTTTCTGCAGGCGCTTTTCCCAGGTGACGAAGCGCACACAAAAATCGGGCTTGCTGTTTTCAAAAACAAAACTTGCGGTTAATAACCCGCCGGCCCAGTCCAGCCTGCCCATACCGGCGGCTTTTTCACCAAGACTGACCTGTGCCTGGAAGGATAACGGCGCCATTAGTACTGCAAGCGGAAGAAGAATAATTACGCATAATGAAACAATCAGGATATTCACTTCCTACTTTGCCCCTTCTTGCCTGAAACTCTTTGCTTTAACAGGCGGCCGGCCCTGGTTAAAGAATTGAGCATCAATTCCGGCAGTTCTACGCTGGTTGTTTTCACAGCCTCTTTGACCAAACCGGCGCCGGGCAAGTAAGCTAGCGCGAATTTCATAGGACTTAAGGCCAGCTTCTGGGAATCCCAGAAACCGATTTTTTCTTTTCCCTGTTTAGCGAATGAGTGACGCGCGGCTGAAATAACCTGCTGACGTAAATATGGCAGTTCAGGTGGCAGATCAATTTCATCCGGCTGAGCCAGTTCCAGCCATAATAGCTTCAGACGGGAAAGCTCCTGCCGGCAGGCGCGGCAGCCGGACAGGTGTTTTTTTAGTTTTTCAGCCATGCCTTCTTCGAGCTCATTATCAAGAAAGGCTTGCAGTGATTCCTGGCTGCAGTTCATAATCATACTCCCTCCCAACCGTATGCATTGCTTAAAGCTTTCCTGAGCAGAGCGCGCCCACGGTAAAGGTAGGTCTTAACGGTACCGATTGGCAGGCCGGTTGAATCTGCTATCTCCTGGTAGCTCATCTCCTCCTGGTGGCGTAAAGCCAATACCAGCCGGAGAGGAGGCGGCAGGCGTTCCATGGTAATACGAAGCGTATCCTGGATCTCCAGCCACTCAACGTGGGCTAAAGGGTCACTTTCACTCTTTTCGGCTAGTATATCTTTTAAAGAGAGCTCCTCTTCAGAAGCCCTGTCGAGAGAAAGCATGCCGGGGGCGCGGCTGCGCTGGAAATTAAGACAGACGTTTATTACCACCCGGCGCAGCCAGGGTTTGAAGGGGCGGCTTACCTGGTAGCTCTCAAGGACGGCAACAATTTTTATCAATGATTCCTGGGTAAGTTCCAGAGTGTCTTCCCGGTTTCTGGCAAAGCGGTAGCAAAGGCTGTAAATGTAACCCTCATAACGGGATAGCAGCAGGCGGTATGCTTCTTCAGAGCCTTCCCGGCATTTTAAAACCAATTGACGGTCGTCAGCTTCCACACGTGCGCCCCCTTTGCCTCCTACTCTCCCATTACACTTTTCTATATAATAAGTTTCACAAAAAAATAAAATTTTACTTAGTTTTTCTGTAATAACACAGTGATTCCTTTTTGCCCAAAAGAATGGATAAACTGTTTAAATCATACTTTTGTAAAATTAATGGTTGCGTAATGATTAAGTAATGTTTATATAGAACTTCGCCTCTTAAAAACCCACGGGCTTGTCCCGTGGGATGAAAGGGGCGGTCGCCTGATTAGGGCGACAAGCATATTAACAAACACCAGTTCTAATGCTATAATTGTAACATGAAAGGAAAAATAAACCACTGCGTTTACAATATCAACTACCACATCGTTTTTTGTCCGAAGTACCGTCACAAGGTAATCAAAGGTTACTTAAGAGCATTACCGCAAACAGAATATTTGCCGCTTTTCCCTGGCTTAAAAAGAAATATTTCTGGGGCAGCGGGTTATAGAGCAGAGGTTACTACGTTGGCACTGCCGGAAACGCCAGCGCCGAGACTATTCGTATATATATCGAAGCCCAGAAATCGCCCCGGAAGGAGGTGAGAACCGAATGAGCAAGTGCAAGAACAACCAGCAGAAGCAACCAAAAACCAAAGACTTCGATACCTTGATAGAGAAGTTCCCGTTACACCTGACTTCTGAGCAAATAATCCTCGCCCGTAAATTACAAAGAGAGGCGGCAAAAGTCTGGAACGCTACCTGCGCCGTCCACCGTATAGTCTATACCAAGCATCACTGCTGGCTGGGCGAAGGCGCTATGAAAGCGTTCGTCAAAGGCAAGTATAGCATCCATTCCCAATCAGCCCAGGCCGTGGTAGAGACCTACTTCGAGTGTTGCGAACGGACCAGGCAACTTCACGAGAAAGGTATTACCGACTGGCGATATCCCCATCGGAAGAAATACTTTTTCACCGTCACCTGGAAAACACTCGGCATAACCCACAAAGGGCAGATTCTGATGCTTTCAAATGGACGTGGCAGAGAGCCACTGGTCCTTAACTTACCCAAAAGGCACTCTACTGCCGTCATCAAACTGGTACAACTCGTCTGGCGCCGAAATCAATACTGGCTGCACGTAACAGTAGAAAAACCGGCCCTGCAAAAAGTCCAGGGCAACGTTATAGCGGCCATTGATCCAGGTGAAATCCATGCCTGCACTGTTACCGACGGAAAGGAAGCGCTGGTTGTAAGCGGCAGGCTTTTACGCTCCCTGCACCGACTCCGGAACAAGGTACTGCGCAAATTCCAAAAGACTATTTCCAGAACATCGAGCGGCTCCAACCGACGTAGGAAACTGCTAGCCGCCAAATACCGGTTTCTGAACAACATCGAGCGCCGGATTGAACACGCCATGCACACGATTTCAGCTATCGTTGCAAAATGGTGCTTCGAACGAAATGTTAAGACCGTCTACATCGGCAACCCGGAAGGCGCACGCAAGAAGGACTGCGGCAGGAAGCACAACCAGCGCATGAGCCAGTGGGCCTTCGGTGAATTACGCAAGTTACTGGAGTACAAACTCAAGCGCCATGGAATGAAACTGATCCCGGACGAAGAGACCAGTACTACCGGCGCATGCCCGGCCTGCGCCGAGTATACAAAGCAGACTGGCCGTACCTACAAATGCGGTAAGTGCGGCTTCACCGGCCCGCACCGGGATGTAATCGGCGCATCCGGGATTCTGGACAAGTCAGTCAACGGCAAATTCACCAAAGGCCGGAAACTGCCTGATAAAGTGGAATATACCCGGCCAAAAGTTGTAAGGCCGAAAAAGGCTGCATAACGTTAACGTATCTACGTCGAGTAGTAGCTGCCCGTGGAGCGGGCCGTGGCGCCTTAAATGCGGTGTCCGTAGCGCATCGAGGGAGTGTAAGACCTGCTTTTGGCAGGCGTCTCCTATTGACATGCTTAGAACCGTCCGGTAATGTCCCGGTAATTCTGGTTTGCATCCAGAAGTCGCCGGGCTGGTCCCGGCGGAGCTTCACATAATATGTAGAAGTTAATATAATTAAATCGGACATTAAAATCCCGAATCCGGGCAATTATTTAATTCATACTAGTCAGAAAGGGGGGTGTATTTTTTTGAGTAGAGCTCAACTATATCTGGTATTGGGAATTTTATTCGCTTTGATTGTGGCCATATTTGCAGTGCAAAACACGGAAAGAGTAGTTATCTACTTTTTATTCTGGCAAATACAAAACGCCTCAAAAGTGATTATTATCCTGGTTTCGGCGGCATTCGGAGCTCTGGCGATGTTTTTTTTGGGGTTTATGTGGTCTTACAAAAAGATCAGGCGCATACGCCAGCTGGAAGCTGAAATAGCTGATCTGAAAAATCCCGGGGATAAGGAAAAGACAACTCCTCCCCCTGTGGCTTATCCTTAGCGTACGATAATTAAATAATCGTCTGCCGGGTATCTTAAGTTGAAGAATGAAGGGCCGGAGGTTAATAAATGGAAAAGCAGACAAGACTGGTCGAAATACTAAAACTGGCGCTGAGGATGGAGGAAAGAGGTTATAATTTTTACACAACACTGGCCGGTTTAGTAAAGGATGAAAGAGTAAAACAGCTTGCTTTAAAATTGGCGGGTGATGAAAAAGAGCACAAGCAGATCTTCACCCAAATTATCACTGAATACAGCGGTGAAGAGACATTGGAGCAGGATGGTTTGGACTATCTGAACGCCATTGGCAGAGGCAGTATTTTCCCCGATATTTCCGGTATTAAAGGACTGGCGGAGAAAATAGATTCTTTTAAGGATGTCCTGTCAATCGCTATTGAAGCTGAAAAAGACGCGATCCTGCTTTTTCACGAGTTAACTGTGCGTATCCACTCGCAAAAAGTAAACAAGATTATTTACAAGCTGCTTGAAGAGGAAAAAATGCACCTTGTTGAACTTAGGAACTACCTGGAAGAGGTATAAAAATTAGCATACTCCAAAGGTATTCAATCTGTCCGAAGCCGTATTACCAATGTCAGTGAACAAAATATATGGGGACTTCTTCGCCGATGGCGATCCAGATGAATTGGCCTCCTGTTTCGTAGGCCAACCTTACGGAAAATCAATCATCTATGAGTGGGCTGAGCAACTGCAGGTGGCTAAGTATCTCCATAACATTTCAAGCTCAGAGTTGGCCAGTTGCTTCTTTTAATAAAAACTCCAAAACCTTATTTTTCTTACACCCTTTTTTAGGGTGTTTTGTGTTTTTTAGGAGTCATACAAAAGTTTTTTGTAAAACGAATTTTTCCGGCTAAACATATTGTGTTTTCAGCCGATTTCTAAATATCAAGCAAAGTAGGTGGAGAAATGTCGCTTTATAAAAAAACCATAATTGTGGTCGGGGTTACTTTTATATGCTTAATCGCACTTTTGTACACCACCTCTAGAATAATGCTGTTGAGAAGTTTTACTGAACTGGAAAAACAGGATGTCACCCTGGATGTACTGAGGACTCAAAGCGCCATTACGGACGTTATCGGCAAACTAAACTCCGAGGCCGGTGACTGGGCCAGATGGGATGATACCTATAACTTTATGGAAGATCAGAACGAAGAATATATAGAGGTCAACCTGCCCGACACCACCTATACAGGTCTCGGGTTAAACCTGACCCTGTACATTGATACCAAAGGCAGGATAGTCTACGGCAAAAACTTTGACTTGGCCAAAGAAGAAGAGGCGCCTCTGCCCGCCGGGCTGGATCAGTTTCTTTCTGATAACACGATGCTCTGGAATTTTACCGGTACCGAAGACAGTGCCAAGGGCATCATTCTACTGCCGGAAGGCCCCATCATGTTTGCTTCCAGGCCTATTCTCACCAGTACGGGTGAAGGACCTGTCAGGGGAGCCCTGATCATGGGGCGAAATTTGGATTCCTTGGAAATCAGCCGCCTGGCCGAAATCACTCACATTAATTTAAATGTGGAGAGACTTGACTCTCCGCAGCTCTCAGCTGATTTTTTCAATGCCCAGGCCAATTTGAGTGACCAGTCGCCTGTCTTTGTCCAGCCTTTAAGCGAGGGTACCGTGTGCGGTTACAGTCTATTAAAAGACATTAACGGTAACCCTATATTGGCCTTGAGAATTAACCTAGCCAGGAACATTTACCAGCAGGGCAGGGAGGCTATAAGGTATTTCTTACTGTCGCTGCTCTTGTTCAGCGCGGTTTTTGGAGCTGTCGCACTGCTTTTGCTGGGAAGAATGGTATTGAGCAGGCTTGCCCGGCTGAGTAAAAGCTTCGGCGCTATCAGCAGCAACAGCGACCACGCCATGCGCTTGCCCGTAAGCGGCTGTGATGAATTATCCCAGCTGGCGGATTCCGCCAACAGGATGCTGGAGTCGCTGGAACAATCCCACCTCAGGCTGCGCGATAACGAGGAGCGGTACCGTACCCTCACTGAAAACACCTATGATCTAATCTGTGAAATAAGCGCGGGAGGGCAATATTTATATGTCAGCCCTAATTACAGGGATGTACTGGGTTATGAGCCACAAGAACTGTTAAATAAAAGCATGGGTGACACCATCCATCCGGATGATCGAGACGCTGTGTTGGAAAGGTTAAAGAAACTAAAATTTTCTGCTTTCAAGCACATTGTTTATAGAAAGATCTGTAAAAATGGTGAGATTCGCTGCTTTGAAAGTACCGGACGGTCATACCTCACCACAGCTGGTGAAACCAGGATAGTTTTTGTGTCACGTGACATTACCGGGAGACAGAAATATCAAGAAACGATCTGGCGTCAGGCTTTTCATGACTCACTCACGGGCCTGCCCAACAGGATGTTGTTTAAAGACCGCCTTTCTCACGCGCTGGTTCATGCCAAAAGAAACAAACAGATGCTGGCGGTGATTTTTTTAGATTTAGACCGGTTTAAGCTTATCAACGATACACTAGGGCACGAGATAGGAGACCATTTATTAAAATCCGTGGCCCTGCGCCTGCAAAAATGTGTACGGGAAGAAGATACTATCTCTCGCTTGGGGGGAGACGAGTTTACTCTGTTGCTGCCGGAGATTTCAAAAAGTGAAAGCGCCGCTAAAGTCGCCCAAAAAATTATTGAAGAAATCCTGCAGCCTTTCTGTATAGGTGAGTATGAGCTTTATATCTCCACCAGTATCGGGATTGCTTTGTACCCCAGCGACGGTGAAGACGCCGAAACCTTGCTCAAAAATGCAGACACAGCCATGTATCTGGCTAAAGAGAGGGGTAGAAACAACTACCAGTTTTACACGCCTGCCCTGAATAAAAAAACCATAGAGCGCATGACCATGGAGAATGAGCTGCGGCGCGCCATAGAGCGGCAGGAGTTCGTGCTCCACTATCAACCCAAGGTCAACATCAAAACAGGGAAAATTATCGGTGTGGAAGCCCTGGTGCGCTGGCAGCACCCGGTGCGCGGGCTGATCCCGCCGTCCGACTTCATCCCGACCGCTGAAGAGACTGGGATGATCGTGCCCCTGGGTGAATGGATCCTGCGTACAGCCTGTGCCCAGAACAAAGCCTGGCAGGACGCCGGGTTTGAACCTTTAACCATATCCGTGAACCTTTCAGGGCGACAGTTTGAGCTGCAAAACCTGTCTGTGGTAATCAAGCGCATTTTAAAAGAAACCGGGCTGGCCCCATTCTGGCTGGAATTGGAGATAACCGAAAGCACGGCTATGCAAAACGCTGACTACACCATAGAAACTCTTCATAAATTAAAAGAAATGGGCGTGCAGTTTTCTATAGACGACTTTGGCACCGGGTATTCTTCCTTAAGTCAATTAAGAAGGTTTCCTGTGGATAAGTTAAAAATCGATAAATCCTTTGTTTTAGATATCGGTACGGGGCATGACAATGAAATTATCGCATCGTCTGTAATCGTACTCGGAAAAAGCCTGAAGCTCGGGTTGATAGCGGGGGGTGTGGAAACGGAAGAGCAGCTCAACTTCCTTAAAAAGCATCAGTGTATTGAAATGCAGGGCTTTTTATTCAGTAAACCCCTGGCGGCTGATGATTTCTCAGATCTATTGAGGCAGAAGAATATAAGCAGAGCTTCCTGCTCATAAGTGTAGAAATATGTAATTAGTTTTTTACTAACTGCTTAGCCATAAAAGAACCTTAAGGGGGAAAACGGGGCTGGCCGCAGCAATTTTTGTCCATGCATCATTGACCGGGTCGGGCTCAATATATTTTACCCTGCAGCCAGGACTAAAATCAGCCTTTGCAACCCGGTGGTTTATATTGAGATAGAGATCAGCCGGAGGGTGATATCCTTCAGGAATAGCGCCCCGGCGCAGTAAGTTGATGATTCCCTCAATATACACACCTTTTCTTACAAAGGAAACCTCCAAAGCCAGCAGGCCTTCCCTGTCAAAGTACTCCACTATGGCGCCCGCCGCTTTGTCCCTTACGGCAACCATGATTTCCAGCGAATTCAAAGAATGACCCGGAATAAAAGATATATCTTCAACATAAGACGGTATGACCGAGTTGTCACTGATAAACAGTGGGATGTCGGTATCTTCCTCCATCATAGTCTCATACGTCTGATCACCCTGGTGTTCCTTTTTATGCCACCAGCCATACCAATGCCCCGGCGGGAGGTAACAGATACGGACAGGGGCTGTGTCCATCAGCGGCGCCGCCAGCAGGTATGGCCCCAGGAAAAATTCAGTTTCGTAAAACTCCGGCTTTAAAGCTTCCGCCACAGGATTATGATAAAAGAGAGGTCTCATCAAAGGCTGGCCGGATACGCAAGCTTCGTATAAAAGCGAGTATAAATACGGGATAAGCTTATAGCGCAGTTTAATGGCACGTCTGGCGCTGTCTTCCACAGCCGCCCCGAAAGACCACGGCTCCTGACTGCCGCTGTCCTTTTTGGAGTGGGTCCGGCTGTAAGGGTATAGTGCCCCCTGGAGCACCCAGCGCTGGTATAATTCAGGCGGGGGGTCGCCGGTGTAACCTCCGATATCCGGCCCGGCAATGGGCTGGCCCGAAAGCCCGAGGTTAAGCAGCATAGGTATACTTGCCCGGAAGTGCTCCCAGCTGCTGGGGATATCACCTGTCCAGCCGGCGGCGTATTTTTGTCCTCCCAGATAAGTCGACCTGGTGATTACATAGGGCAGGGGACTGGTAGTCAGAAGCCCCTCGTAGGTTGCCTTTGACATGAGGCAGCCGTATAGGTTATGCGCCTGTTCGTGGGTCAGGGCGGCCATGCCGGGCAGCTTGTGTATTACTTGCGGGGGGAGGGTATAACGCAGGTCAAAAGTTGAAGGTTCATTCATGTCGCACCAGATGCCGTCCACGCCTGACCTGGCGGCAAAATCCCCGACCATTTCCCCCCACCACCGCCTGACCTGAGGGTTGATAAAATCAGGAAAATGGCTGGGGCCCGCCCATACCATTCTGGTAACCGGGACGCCGTTTGGATATTCCACAAACATACCCTGGCTGACTCCTGCTTCGTATGGTTGGTAGCCCCTTTCGATTTTCAGGGCGGGATCAAGTATGGTGACTACTTTAAACCCGCTGCTGTGCAGTTCTTCTATCAACTCCCGGTAATCCTCAAAACCGCTTCCCCAGGTAAAACATTTATATTTGTCCATGTAATCAATATCCAGATAGATAACGTCACAGGGCAGGTCCCTTTTTCTGAACTCCCCTGCGACTTCCCTGACGCGGGAGGAAGGGGCGTAACTCCAGCGGCTTTGCTGGTAACCCAGAGTCCACTTGGGCAAAGGGGGCAGCTTGCCGGTTAAGGTCGACAGCTGGCGCAGAAGTTCCGGCATGGTGGGCCCCAGCAGCAAAAAATAGTTTAACCTGGTGTCTTTTACAGTGTAGGCCATTTTTTTGCCGTCACTTGAAAAATTGAATTCGCTGTAGCTCGGATTGTCAAAAACCAGCCCCAGAGCCGGCCCGTCAACCTGCTGAAACAGCACCACCGGCCAGGACTGGTAGAGCGGAGAGGCCTCAGTGTCATAAATTATGGGCGAGGTGTTCCACATCACAATTTTCCGGCCGGCTTTGTTCATGGGAGGGGTGTTTTCCCCCAAGCCGAATACCTTTACATCGTACTGACTGATTATACTGCTGTGAATAATGAACCATTTATTGCTAATTTGTGGTGAAAACAACTCAATTATTCTGCTGTCTGATCCGATATTAAGATAGACGGAACCTTTTGACGGTTCAATTTGTACACATACCTGGGTCCCGCCAACTAATCCGGTTGAGTAGGCAATAGTGCCGCCGCCTTTGCGATAAGTCCAGGCGGCCGGATTTCTCTGGGTTAAGTCGGCGGCCCATGTTTCAGGCAAAGACTGGGGGCCGGGCTTTCCCTGCAGGTGGATGTGGAAGATCCCGTGCTGAAAAGGGCTGAAAGTAATCTTCCCGTATCTGTTATTTAGAATGACCGCGTCAGGCCCCTCGTACGTGACATTGTTATTATTAAAGGCAAGTCCTCCGGCAGGCGGCCTTTTAAGGTTGAGGTGTTTCTGGCAGGCTGAAAGGAATTCCCTGGCAATTTGATCCTTTAGGCCGGGCTTATAATATAACCATTTTTCTATTGCGATAGGATTCATCTCAGCACAGTCTCCAAGCAGTTATATTTCATTGTATTCAAATCTAACGATTTTTCTCAAAACCAGCCAGGAAAATTGGGAGGTCTTTTTTAACTATAGAAAACCTTAGTTACAGGAGAGTGCCAGTATATGATAAAAGTAGGTATAATCGGGGCCGGTCACGGAGGAACTTCTATTTTAAACGTCCTTGCAACCTTGAAAGAAGCTGAAGTAATCGGTATCTGCGACATTAATCCTGAGGCTGCGGGGCTCAGCCTGGCCAGGCAATTAAACACTCCGGTGTTTTCCCATTACCGCGATTTGCTTAACCGGCCGGGGCTGGAACTGATCTTTGAGGTTACAGGCAGCAGCGCCGTACGTGAGGCGGTACACCTGGACTGCCCCATAGGGGTGGATGTGGTGGACGCTCAGGTAGCCAAGCTGATGATGGACCTTTTTGAGGAATTGCTGGAAACTAATAAGAAGCTGCAAAACGAAATCAATGAGCGCAAAAAGGTTGAAGAAGCGCTGCTGGAATCAAACGAGAAGCTAAAGGAGATCGACAAACTAAAAACCGATTTTTTATCTACCGTGTCCCACGAACTGCGCACCCCCCTGACATCGGTTATCGGTTTTGCCAGGCTGACCCGGAAAAAGCTTGAGGATGTTATTTTTCCGCAGGTCAAATCGAATGATAAAAAGGTTGAGACAGCGGAAGCTCAGATCAGGAGCAATATCAACATCATCGTTTCGGAAGGGGAAAGGCTTACTGAACTTATCAACGATGTTCTGGATATAGCCAAACTGGAGGCAGGCAAGGTTGAATGGAAGATGGAGCCGCTCTCTATTTCGGAAATCATTGATAGGGCGACGGCGTCCACCGCTTTTCTTTTTGAGCAAAAAGGGATCAAGCTGATTAAAGATATCCCGGCGGACTTGCCCAACATTAAAGGAGACCGGGACAGGCTGATCCAGGTGCTGATAAATTTGATCTCCAATGCTGTAAAATTTACTGATAAGGGATCGGTCACCTGCCGGGTCAGGGATACAGGCAGGGATTTATTTGTGAGTGTTATAGACACGGGGTCCGGCATCAGCAATGAAGATAAAGAGAAAGTTTTTGAAAAATTTAAACAGTCAGGAGACACCCTGACCGGTAAACCAAAAGGAACTGGGCTTGGGCTGGCCATTTGCAGGCAGATCGTCAGTTATCACGGCGGCAGGATCTGGGCTGAAAGTGAGCTCGGGCAGGGAAGTGTCTTTACGTTCACTATCCCGGTAGACAAGCGAATAAACGTGAGGATGATTGACAAAGATACCCTGATCAAACAGTTCAGGGAGCAAGTGGTCAATGTGGCGCCTGCCCCGTCAAGAGGTAAAAAGATCATCCTGGTTGTGGATGATGACATAAATATCAGGGCGCTGCTCCGTCAGGAACTGGAAGCTGTGGGTTATTGCGTAAGGGAAGCCGGGAACGGCCTGGAAGCGATTAAGGAAGTTAAAGTGGAAAAGCCCGACCTGATTATCCTTGACGTAATGATGCCAAATATGAGCGGCTTTGACGTCGCCGCGGTACTGAGAAACGACCCAAACACCATGGAAATCCCTATAGTTATCCTTTCCATAGTGGAAGACATGGACCGGGGATACCGGATCGGCATCGACAGGTATTATACAAAACCGGTTAACACAGAAAACCTGCTGGAAGGAATTGGCGCGCTGGTTTCCCGCGGCGCTTCGAGGAAGAAGGTCATTGTGGTTGACAAGGACGAGTCCACGGTTAAAACTCTTACCGGGGCGCTTGAAGCCAAAGGTTATACGGTTGAAGTGGTCAATGACCTGGAAGGCTGCATCAGAAGGGCAAGGGAAGAAAAACCGGACATGATTATAGTTGACGCCTCATCTGCGGCGTGTTTCGACATAGTAAAAACATTGAGGTTTGAAAAGGAGCTTGAAAACTCATTTTTACTCCTGCTGGGAAAACAGGAGCAAGATGTCATAGAAATATAGCTTTCATCCACAGTTATCTTGGCCGGTGTGAATATGCCGGCTTGATTTACGTAATTTACTGTAAGTAAGGGATAGATATGATCCATGTGAGCCTCCAACGTCTCGTTTTAAAAAACGAGGTGAACTATATTATCAGCCAGATTACAGGCTTAATCAATACCCCGGTGTTTATTCAGGATGCGGAAGGAATGGCGCTATTCGGGGAGATTGATCAGTATCAGCCTTTTAGGTATCCCGTGGAGATTGACAATAAAACCATTGGCTGGGTCGGCGGAGGTGAGCAAGCGGCTGTCTTGGCTTCACTTCTCTCGTGCCTGGCCAAGCAGGAGCTTGAAAAGAAATCTATCGGCCGTGAGGCTTTGGAGAAATATAAAGAAATAACGCTGCTGTACGATCTGGCTGAAAAGCTTACAGCCAGCCTGGACACGGCAGAAGTTGCCCAGTTGGTTATCGATGAGGCCAAAACGCTGATCGCGGCCGACAACAACTCGGTGATGCTGGTCAATGAAGAGACCGGTATGCTTGAGGTGATTGCCAGTTCAGGCAAGGAACTGCACCCGGGGGAGGGCCTTAAAAACGGGACAGGCATTGCCGGCAGTGTGGTGCTGACCGGAAGAGCGGAAATAGTAAATGATATTCCTTCTGACAAGAGGTATGTACCAGGCGCCGTGAGGGTTAGTTCTCTTATGTGCGCCCCGCTGAAAATCAAGGACAGAGTTATCGGAGTCATTTATATCAGCAGTGAAGATCCTGTGCAATACACCGCGGAAGACCTTAAGCTTTTGTCCGCTATTGCTTTTCAGGCCGCGGCGGATATTGAAAACGCCAGGCTGTATGATAGTTTAAAAGAGACATTTCTTACAACAGTCTACACTCTCGCGGAAACCATTGAAAAGAGAGATCCCTATACGGGCGGACACACTAAAAGGGTAATGAATTACAGTATAGCCATAGGCAAAGTGCTTGGGCTTTCAGATACCGAGATAGGCAGGCTGGAACTGGCAGCAATGCTGCACGATATCGGCAAAATCGGCATTAAGGACCGCATCCTGCTTAAGAAAGGAAAACTCACTCCCTTTGAATTCGCCGAAATTAAAATGCACCCGATTTATGCCGAGGAGATCCTGAATCATATTAAACATTTGAGGGATATAGTTCCCGCGGTCAAGCACCACCATGAAAGGTACGACGGCTGTGGCTACCCGGAAAAGCTGCGGGGTGACGGTATTGATATCAAAGCCAGGATCATCGCGGTAGCTGACGCGTTTGACGCCATGACCACAGACAGGCCATACCGGAAAGCCATGAGCCTGCAAATAGCTTTGGAAGAGCTTTGGGCTAACTCTGGAACCCAGTTTGACCCCGAGGTGGTTAGAGCATTTTTTGAGGCATTTGAGAAGGACGAGTTACTGGTAAAAAAGGGTTGGTGAAATGTCAAAAATATTAATTGTCGACGACGAATTGCACATCCGGCTGCTGCTGCAGCAGACACTGGAGGAATTTGAAGAGGAAGGGGTCGAGCTGCTAACCGCTGAAAACGGTGAAGAGGCCCTGCAGATTCTGCAAGAAGAAAAACCCGGGCTGGTTTTTCTGGATGTGATGATGCCAAAAATTAACGGCTTTGAAGTGTGCAAAGTTGTTAAGAATGACCTGGGGATGAAGGACGTATATATTGTGATGCTTACAGCCAAAGGGCAGGAATTCGATAAGCGCAAGGGGAAGGAAGTAGGGGCTGATGTTTACATTACCAAGCCTTTCAATCCGGATGAGATAGTGAGGAAAGCCAGGGATGTACTGGGGAACCAGCTCAGCTAAATTTACTCTACTATTACTATGGAATGGTTTTTCAGCAAATCCTCGATCCTGGGATCATCGTAGCTTTGCCCGTCTTTGTCACGCAGCACCCTGACCAGAGGCCTGGTCGGGTAATCTTTGTTTTGTTCTTTGACTATGCCGCTTTCACCGGTGCTCAGCTTAACAATAGTGCCGTTGGGATAGAGGGCGAGGCGTCTGATAAAAACACCGACCAGTCTCTTGTCAAACATGATGTCGCTGTTGGCGACCAGGTATTCCACAGCCTGGTACACCGGGAATTTCCTTTTATAATACGGCCCGTTGGTCAGGATGTCAAAAGTATTGGCGATAGCCACTATTTTGGCGTAATCGTGTATTTTGCCGCCAGGCGTCTGGTTGGGGTAGCCCCGCCCGTCAACTCTTTCGTGGTGTTTTAAGACCACTGCTTTGGACACGGGGCTTATATCAAATCTTTCCGAAATGAGGCTGTAACCAAGCTCTGGATGTGAGTGAAAACTTTTATCTTCCGTCTCCAGAGGATTTTTCCCGGCAATGTCCTCCGGCAGCTGGGTTTTGCCTATATCATGCAGCAGTGCGCCGATGCCCATTTTGATCAGGTCTTCTTTTTCATGGAACAGAAAACTGCCGATGGCCACCGATATCACCGCGACATTCAGGGAATGGCCAAATACAGTATCGTTTTTGACCCTGAGGTCACCAAAATATAAAAGGTACTCGGGATTTAAAAATATTTCGTCAAAGATTTCGGTAACAATTTCCTCCACTTCACGGATATTAAATTTTTCTTCCTTATTAATTCCCTCTATTACTTTTTTTATCGCTTTTTTGCCCTTGATTCTCAGCTTCTCGTTAATAACACTGCTGATTTCAATACCCAGTGAGTTCTCGTCTTCTATGTATAATTCTGTAACGCCCAGTTCTTCAAGGCGTTTGATATATTGTTCATTAAGAGGAACGCCTCTGTTCAGGAGCATCCTCTCGTTGTCATCAAAAATTGGTTTGGCCAACTTCATGTTGGAGTTTATTTCATCCAGACTCACTATTCTCACTGTATAACCTCACATTTAGAAAATGCAGAATGCGTGGGCCTAAAAGTTCCCTAATACCTTATTTTACATTCTTCGACAATATTTTTGAATATGTAATTTTAAAAAATATACTTTTCCATCCCGGTTGACCTGGCTCTTGAAACGGAAGCTCGCGAGGAAGTCGCTGAGGGGGATCTGGGTTACTGGCCGACCGGGCGGGCGTTCTGCATCTTTTTTGGCAGGACTCCGGCCAGCCGTGGCGGTGAAATCAGGGCAGCCAGCGCTGTCAATATATTCGGTAGAGTAGTAAGTAATCTTGATAGCTTGTACCAGGTCGCTGACGGCGCAGACATAGTGATCGAACAGGTTTAGCCGCCATATAGAGGCTATCTAAGGTTTATTTAACTGGTTATATGGAAATAATACTAACAGTCATAAATAATTCTTAGTAAGGAGTGTAGTAAGACTTTGACGCTGGTAGAGTATTTTAATGGAGTGCAAAGCCGGTTGCCGGTAGAAGCGGAAAGGGTAATCAGGTCCTTGGAAGACGAGGGCCCTATGAACAAAGAAGAGCTGTCCCTGACCGCCAAAGTGAAAAGGGCTGTACTGGATCACGTGGTAATGCAGCTTTACGCCCTCGGCCTGGTAGATGTGGAGACCGAAGGGAAAAGCAAAATGTGCAGCCTGACCAAGTTGGGTTATGAATTTCTGGGAAAAAAGAATGCCGTCTAGGGCATTCTTTTTTCCTTGTAAATTTTTATTTTTTAAAGGCAGAATCTTACCTCTCCAGATTCCAGGAGGTACTTGGCGGCGACTACTTTCAATTTATCATCCTTTACAAAGTGCTTTACAATAGGGCTTTTTATAAGGTCGGCTACAGTCGCCCCGATATTTTCCATGCAGGCTGCTTCGCACAGGGCACTGCCAGTAAACCCTGACCCTTTTGCTTTCTGTACAGACGGGGTTATCTTCTTCACAATTGCTGATATACTGCCCGGCGCCTCCCCGCCCTCAACGGCAGCTGTAACAGCGCCGCACTTTTCATGACCCATAACCACGAGCAGGGGCACTTCCAGGTGCTCGACCGCGTATTCAACACTGCCTATAGCTATCTCGTCCACTACGTTGCCGGCTGTCCGAATTACAAAAATATCGCCAAGCGCCTGGTCGAATATAAGTTCCGGCGGGACCCGCGAGTCCGAACAGGTTACTACTATGGCAAAAGGCTTCTGACCATTGGTTGAAAGATTCTCCCGCCTAGCCGCGCTCGTATCTTTGACAGCTAAATTACCTTCTGTAAATCTTTTGTTTCCTTCCAACAGCAGCTGCAAAGCTTCTTTACCAGATATTCCCCCCATAACTAAACACCTCCGAAAGATTGTTTATATATATATCTTTTGTTAATTATACCATTAAAACTTTAATTACTAGGTAATTCGTAAATATTTATTTGGATTCTCAGGTTGTAAATAATACGCCAGATATCTAAAATAGATTTCTGGCGCAAATTAAGAAGTATTTTTCTAAGTATTTGTGAAAAAGTTAAAATGTGGGGAGGTTATCCAGGTTGTTTGCTTCATTGCCATCAGGATTGCTTCTGAGATACTCTCTGCCGCTTCTGGCTTTGGCAACGTTTACTCCCTCAATTTTTTTGTCCCTGGCCAGCATGATTGCTTCATCAACACTGTATATGTTACCGTTAATCATCACATCTGTAATATCGCCCGCCGCGTTTTTCTTTACTTTTTCAATTTTCATCTTTAATCCCTCCTGGTTTAGTATGCCCCGCCGGGGCTGCCGGACATACAAACAGGCGGCTGTAAAACAAAGTATAGATCCTTGTTATTTGCAGCTGAATCGGGACATGTTAATGACACAATAAAATTTACATAGTGGTGATAGTGAACATGAATAAAACACACAAAGGATTTTTGCTGGTCTCCCTGGTGGTGTTAATTTTCCTGGCATACCAGCTGAACTCAGGAGCCGGCTTGCCGCGCCGTTTTATGCCGCCGGTTAAGAAATCAGCGCCTGCCGTGCCGGAAAACTCAGATGCGACTGACAACCCCGGCGATGCCGGCAGTTCGTCCGGGCAGGGAAGGGGAGCGGTAAAAGTACAAGCTACTGTTTTATGGTCCCAGCCCGGACAGTTAAGGGATTATGATACCCTGATTTTAAGCGAAAAAAATGATCCATTCGGGTGGGCCGGCGGGATGGACAGCGCAATGCGTTTATGGCTGGTAGGCAAGGCTGACACCATGGCTATTCTGGGCGAGCCGGTGGCTATTTTGGAGCGTCGGGGTGAATGGCTGAAGGTGGCGGCTGAACAGCAAAAGACAACATTAAACGCCCTGGGCTACCCCGGCTGGGTGCCGGCCTCCCATATCGTCAGCGATGAAACTTATCTTAACGAACTGAAAACACTGCCAAATATAGTGGTAATCAGCCCGGCATCAGAAATCTTTTTGCGCGAAGACCTTGGGCAGGCTCTGGGGAAAGCAGGCTACATGACCAGGCTGCCTCTTCTTGAAGAAAAAGACCGGTCTGTTATGGTGCGGCTGCCGGACGGCGGTGCAGGCTTTCTGAGGCGGGAAGACGTAAAGAAAACCAGTGACCTGAAGTTTTCACGTGCCGGCATTGCCGGCGAGGCCAGAAAATTTCTGGGGTTGCGTTATATCTGGGCGGGCACCGCGTCATGCGGGTTCGATTGTTCTGGTTTTACCATGCGGCTCTACCAGTCGCAGGGTATCTCCATACCCAGGGATGCTGATGAGCAGGCTAAAGAAGGAACCTGGGTCGCCAGGTCTGACTTATTGCCCGGAGACCTGGTGTTCTTTGCGGCTAAGGGGGGATCCGGCCAGATTCACCATGTGGGTATGTATGTAGGTGAAGGTTTGATGATCCACTCTCCCAACAGTGATTCAAACATTAAAATACAGGCTCTTGACAGCGGGTCTTACGCTGGTGAATACTGGGGCGCCAGGCGCTATGCCGACTAGGAAATCAGTTTGCCCTGTTTCGCTACCATTTCCTCTAATTTATCGTATTCGATAACCTTTAATACGGTAATTTCATTTTGTGCCGATAAATCCATGTCCACAGGATCGGGAAGTTTGTTGCCTGCCGCGTCATAAATTATTTTCACCTTGGGGTAAAGAGGGAAGCCCTTGGGGGTCTCAACCACAATGGCAATTTCTTTGGAGCTGAGCCAGACGATCGTGCCGGACGGATAGGCGGCGATGTTGCTGAGGAAAGCAAGGACCAGCCTGTAGTCAAAGTAAAAATTACCCGAGCCGGCCAGCATTTCAAAGGCCTCGTAGGGCGGGTGCGCCTTGCGGTAGACCCGGTCGGCCGTCATAGCGTCAAAAACATCGGCGATGCCCACGATTTGAGAAAACTCGTGAATGTTGGCGCCAAGCAGCCCTTTCGGGTAGCCCTCCCCGTTGTATCGTTCATGATGCTGCAGCGCGATCAAGGCCGATAATTTTTTAATGTAAGAA
Source organism: Pelotomaculum propionicicum (assembly GCF_004369225.1). Lineage (GTDB taxonomy): Bacteria > Bacillota > Desulfotomaculia > Desulfotomaculales > Pelotomaculaceae > Pelotomaculum_B > Pelotomaculum_B propionicicum. The sequence goes on along the minus strand of NZ_QFFZ01000002.1, from coordinate 149,635 downwards.
TCATTGTTGGTCAAAATGGAATATCCATATTCAGAGTGCTTTTTAATCACGCTAAACTCATCTTCGTTCAGCGGGCCGGGTTTATTGAGGATGTAGTTGGGGATTAATGTTTTGCCCATGTCATGCATTAGTGAGCCCATACCGAGGTTCATCAGGCTGCTCCTGTCATAACCCAGGGATATGCCGGTGATTAAGGAAAGCACGCATACGTTGACCGAATGGCCAAACAGATAGTCATCAATGCTGCGGATATCGATCATATTTACCATTAGACTGGGGTTATCCAGAAGCTGCTCGATAATGTCGCTGATGGTTTCTCTCGACCCGTTCATCAAAGCGTTATCCAGGCGTGATTTGGCTGTGCCCTGTCCCTGCAGGATGTTTCTTACCAGTTTGATAGCCTCAACCCTGCTTTTTTCGGTAATTACGTCTTCAATATAAAAATCAGGCAGGCTGTCGTCTATTATGTATAGAGCGGGTATGCCCAGCCTTTTCAGGCTGTCAATGTATCTTTTGTTTAAAACCACGTTATGGCTGATAAGTGTTTCGCCCCTGCTGTTATAAATGTTATGGCCTACCTTCATTCCCGGCAGGAGTGAATCTATCGGCACTCTTCTCATTGCTGCACCTCAAATGCTGATTTTTCCTTAAAAGCGGTAAAGCCCTTCCCACACTCTTATTTTCGGCAAAAAATTAGAATTATTAAGGCTTTTATTCATTATCATCGTACATTTCGCTTATTATACAGGGTATCGAGCCGGAAACCAGCTGGCCGGTTGCCAAGACCACATAAATTAACCTTCCCACCGGATTTTCTATGACCAGTTTGGGGTTGATCCACACTTTCCTGCATTTTTCATCTTCACATGATGCATAGTTCCGGCAGTGGCCGCAGCAGATGTTGTCGCATCTCTGGTTGTTAAGAAAGTTATCGGAGCATTGGGGGACTCTATTATCCCCTTCCTTGAAATAGATGTTTTGACAGTGGTTCGCCCTTTCGGGTATGGTCATCTTCTCAAAGTCCAAGCTTTATCCCTCCTTAACATTGCTCCATGATCTGAAAACCTATCGATTGTAAATAATCTTTTTAATTAATATTCTAAATAAAACCGTGAATCCCTTTAATGTTTTTACCTAATTGAGATATTTCGGAAGCAGTTTCAAGGTGTTAAACAGAGCAAGGGTTTTTTATTAACTAAAACGAAAAAATCAAAAAGAGTTTTTTATCTGACAGCCAGGCGTAAATTAAAATTATCTTGGCACTTTATCTGTTATTTTCACAATTCAACTCATATTTTGTTTTTTGCTGTAACAATGACCTTAAAAAACAGCAAAGTTAAGCATTATCATTAAATTGCCGCAAAAAATAAAAATTTTAAAGTATATTTGACAAATGCTTAATATTTGTTTATAATCTTCAATAATACAAAAAATGGGAGTGTGAAAAATGCCTTTCGAAATTTATAAGCCTCGTGGTGAAAGAGTGCCTAAGTTGCCTCTGGTAACGATTTCAAAGAATTCTATTGTGTTAAACAAACATGCCCGCGAAAAGTTGGGAACGGAAAAGGTTGAGCTTGCTTATGACAAAGAAACAAACACAATCAGAATAAAAGCTACAGACGAAGGTCAAAACATCAAGAAAACAAAGGTTTTCAGCAGGGGATTTTTTAATCACTTTAACATTTCCGCCAAAGGAAAGTTTCAGGCCAAATATGATGAAAAGGAAAACGCCTTATATCTCAACCTCGGTTAAAACCTAAACAGCCCGCGTCTAACGCGGGCTTCCTGATTCTAACCAAACCTTCCGGTTATATAATCCTCAGTGCGCTGGTCGAGTGGTCTGGTGAAAACACTTTCCGTTTCACCGCATTCCACCATCTCGCCGTTTAAAAAAAAGGCTGTGCTGTCTGACACACGTGCGGCCTGCTGCATATTATGTGTTACGATAATGATGGTATAGTCTTTTTTCAGGGTACTGATCAATTCTTCAATTTTCACGGTGGCCAGGGGATCCAGAGCGGACGTGGGTTCGTCCATTAAAAGCACCTCCGGCTCAACCGCCAAAAGCCTGGCGATGCATACCCGCTGCTGCTGACCGCCGGAAAGGCCCAGCGCCGATTTGTGCAGGCGGTCCTGTACTTCCCCCCAGAGCGCCGCGCCCCGCAGGCTGGTTTCCACGATCTGTTCAAGCTTTCGTTTATTTCTCTCGCCGTGTATACGCGGGCCATAGGCCACATTGTCAAATACCGACATGGGAAACGGGTTTGGTCTTTGAAAAACCATGCCGACTCTTTTGCGCAGGCTTACCACATCCACATCAGGACGGTATATGTCTTCTCCGTCCAACAGCACGCTGCCTTCCACCCTAACACCTTCGATCAGGTCGTTCATACGGTTCAAAGTACGCAGGAAGGTGGATTTGCCGCAGCCGGAAGGCCCGATCAGGGCGGTAACTCTGTTGGCGCCTATATCCATGTCAACTTGCTTTAAAGCCTGGAATTCCTTATAATAAAGGTTTAGATTGCTGACAGAAATCCGGTTGTCTGACATTTAAAGACCCCCAATATTATACAAAATGGCGGGTAGGAAAATTTATTTCAAATCTTAACATGTCTCTGTTAGAATATTGTTATATGTTCGTTAAGAAAGGGTTAATTTATTTGTCAGCTCTATTGCTGTTTTATAACAAAGGTTTAATTAATTTTTAAAATAATTTTAAGATCGCTTTAACATAAGAATGCTTTAATCTATATGAAAAGCCTTTCTTATAGAGTACATGCGCTGTTTAGCATACTCGAATATTGGAGGAGCAGCTATGCACAACACTATTTTGGACAGCGAGCTGGAGGAGCTCAAGTCCGAGATTCTGCGAATGGGCGCCATGATTGAAAGATCGATCTACCAGGCGGTTGTTTCATTGATAGAAGATGAGGTTGACCTGGCGCAGCAGGTTATTGCGGAAGACGATGATGTCGACACGCTTACTATCGATGTGCAGAATAAATGTTTGAGGCTGATAGCGCTCCGTCAGCCGCTGGCGGTTGATTTGCGGGCTATCCAGGCAAATTTGCAGATAGCCACAGACCTTGAAAGAATGGGAGACTGCGCGGAGAAAATTGCCAAGTCGACACTGCGCCTGCAGGGCAAGAGGACCATTGCCGATCTTTCCCTGCTTTCTCAGATAGGTTTTGATGTGAAAGAAATGGTAACCAACATTATCAATTCATACTCAGCCGCCGACATTGAAACGGCTAAAAATATTGTGAAGGTAGAAAATGAAATTGACGGGCTTTACAAAAGGTACTTTAACATTTTGATGGATATAATCAGGGAAGATCCAAACAAGGCCGACATGGCGGTCCAACTTCTTTTCGCCACTCACTGCCTGGAAAGGATCGCTGACCACGCCACGAACATCGGTGAATCGGTCCTTTATATGGTCACAGGCGAGCGAACCAGCTTAAATGACTAAGGCAAGGAGCCGGCGCCCCTTGCCTTTTCTAATGCCAGGAAATTTTTGCATTTCCAATTTTAACATTCTTCTGTTAGAATACTGCCAAGTGTTTGTTAAGAGGGAATTAATTTATCATAATAATTACATTTATATAAAATTATTATTAGTTTTTTGACTGGATTTAAAGTATCCTTGACATAGAAATGTTTAAATCCATATGAGTTTCATTGCTATAATGAGTCTATGCACTATTTTTTAGTATTCTCATATTTAATGGAGGAACGTTATGCACAACACTATTTTGGACAACGAGTTGGAGGAGCTTAAATCCGAGATACTTCGAATGGGCGCTTTGATTGAAAAATCAGTCTGCCAGGCAATTGTGTCATTGATAGAAGATGATGTTGATCTCGCGCAGCAGGTTATTGCTGGTGATGATGAAATTGACGGGCTTACAATTGACGTGCAGAATAAATGTCTCAGGCTTTTAGCGCAGCACCGGCCCCAGGCGATAGATTTGAGAGGTATCCAGGCAGACATGCAAACTGCCACTGACCTTGAGGGAATGGGCGACTGTGCTGAGAAAATGGCCAAGTCGACACTGCGGCTGCATGGCAGGAGGACTATAGAAGATCTTTCACTGCTGTCACAGATAGGTTTTAATGTAAAGGGTTTGGTTACCAGCGCCACTAATTCGTACTCGGCTTCCGATGTGGCAAAAGCTAAAGATAGCATGCACATGGAGGGAGAAATTAACGGGCTTAACAAAAAGTACTTTAACATTCTTGTAGATACCATCAGGGAGGATCCAAACAAGGCCGACATGGCGGTCCAGCTGCTTTACGCCACTCACTGCCTGGAAAGGATCGCCGGCCACGCTGCGAACATCGGGGAAGCAGTAATTTATATGGTCACAGGTGAGTGGACCAGCCTAAATGACTAAAGCAACAATCATGTTAAGCGCCAAATTTAGGCATAAATCCCATGTGGTCAAGTAAAGAGTGGAAAAACTGGTTTCCTGTTATGCGACCCAGACCACCTTTGGCACAGGTCCGTTCGCCAAAAGTTTCCTGGCTGTCGGTACGTATTCCAGGCCCCCAGATTAAAGACGGAACAGGATCTCCGCTGTGTTCGCCCACCCGGCATGGGGTGGAATGATCTGCAGTCACAGCGATATAGGTATCGCATTCAACAATAGATCGTACTGTTCCCACCAAACTGTCTACCCGCTCGATAGTTTCTTTTTTAAGATCCCATCGTCCGTCATGCCCTGCCAGGTCCGGAGCTTTTACATGGATGAGCACCAGGTCGTAGTTCCTGATTAAATCCAGCGCCATCCTGGCTTTGACAATAGGGTTGAAATCATATGAGCCTGTCATGGAGGCATGGGTCGCAGCGTGGAAACCCGCCATTTTAGCTATCGCTAGAACAGTAGCCTCCCCGGATATAACAGCGCCCTTCAGTCCATTGTAAGTTGCCGCGATGGGTGTGAGCGTGGTCATTATCCCGCCGCCGCGGGTCAGCACCGCATTTGCCGGTAACAGTCCGGCGGATACGCGCTTTTTATTTACCGGGTGATTATCCAGACGCTTCCGGGCGAGGTCAAGAAATTTTTGCAGCGCCCGGGCTGTTCTTCCTGCTTCCTCGGATTTGTCGAGCGGACTGACAAGACCGGCCGGCTTTCCCTCGTTCTTGCCGCCAGGATCTGAATCAGAAACCCTGGCTGTCAGACAGGGACCGCGCAATACGAGGACAGCCCTGTGTTCAGTAGCGGGGGCGAATCTGGCAGTGATACCATCCCCCAGGTCGATGCCGTCAAGAACATTGGCCAGATCCCTCGTACCCTCCCGGATCCTGCCCGCACGGCGGTCAACCACAATTCCATTCCCGTCTACAGTGGCAAAGTTGCAGCGAAAGGCCACGTCACCGGCGGCAAGCTCCAGCCCGGCCCCCATTGCCTCAATAGGTCCGCGGCCGGTGTAAATTTTATAAGGATCGTAACCCAGCATGCATAGATGCCCCGTGTCTGTCCCACAAGGTACTCCTGGAGCATACGGGTCGACAATACCAAGTATCCCTTCTTTAGCCAGAGCGTTCAGGGCGGGCCGGTCTGCCGCCTCCAGTGGTGTCAGTCCTTGCAATTGTTCGACCGGGTGGTCGCCCAGCCCGTCAATACTAAAGAGAACGGCTTTATATCGCTTCACTGTTTTCCTCCTGCCCCAGGCTTGAGTACATCACGGCGAAAATAAAGGAAGATTGCGGAAAGCGCAATAATTCCAACCCAGAGCGGACCCAGGCCCTTACCGGTTTTCACGTAATCAAATTCCAGATCACTCGTCTTGCCCGGCAGGATCCCAAAAGACCCATCCTTCCCCTTCAGGCTTACAGAAAGCTGCGAGATTCCATCTTTTTGTGTCAAGGAATACTTTTTAGGTGAGACAACTCTAAAAACTTCGTAACCCTGAGGCAGTACGACTGTGAGATTATAGCTGGATATACCATTGGGAAGTGTGTTCTCAAAAGAGAATTTTATATTCCTGATATCGCCCCTCTGAGTCGGCCCTCCCTCCGAACTGCCCTCGCTTTCCTTTGGGGCAAACAATTTAGGTAGCTTGTAAATAACTTTTAAGGTCGTTTCCTCCCCGGAGGGCTTTACCTGCCAACGGTGCACTTTATTCCCTTCCGATAAAAAGTCGGACGGTTTTTCCGACGACAGTATCCCGTCTTTTATTTCGGTCTTTTCCCATGTCGCCTTGCCGGGAGGAACAGGCAGGTAAACGTTGCCCTGATCATCGGGCTTGCCCACCCAGACTGCCTCCAGGGCGGCATCATCACCGTCCGGTGTTATTTTCCAGTTTACCGATGTATTCGTGACGCTTCCGGCCAGCGCGGGACAGGCTGCTGACAGGAGCAGCAAGAGCGCAAATAAGAAAATTAAATACCTTTTCATATTCTATTTCCCCCTTTCACGCTTAATACAACCCGATCCATTTGAACCAGGTAAGAGAGGCAAGGCAAAGCACCAGCCACTTTCCTACTAAAACGATAAGTCCGTAAGACAACTGGTTTAATACACTGAACTGACCGGTGGAATAAAAGATCAAGTTCGGCTTGCAGTTCGGCGGCAATGTAATACTGTCAGCGATGGTAAAAGCGGCAGGTAAAGCCAGGGCGATAGGGTTGTGGCCGGTTATTTTGGCCAGCCCGATAATGGCGGGAATCAGAATAACCGCACGAACGGTCTTTGAAGTAAAAAGCATGTGACTGAAACTGGCGATAAACATCACGATTGCGAATAAAACGATGAAATTGATTTTTGTCAGGTCCATAGCGCCGAATATTTTTTCCAGCCCCCATGACGCCGCTCCGGATTTTTCCAGAGCCATCCCGGCGGCATAAGCGCCACAACTGAAGATCATCAAATCCCAGGGGATACTGGTCTTTTTCCAGTCTATAATTCCGATGAAGGGAAGATAAAACAAAGTGGCGGCGATGACAGCAGTCATAACGAGGGATATGTTGATACCGAACATTTTAACGTGATAGGGACCGGTCGCCCAGAGGAAAATGGTCAGGGCAAAAATCACCAGGGCTTTCCACTCGTCCTTATTTATCTTTCCCTGCGATTTCAGCTCCTCACGCATATCAGCTATTCCCTTGCCTTTGGGGGCGCTTACCTCAGGCGGGTATAAAAGTAAGCCCACGAGGTAGCTGATAATCATGGTTACGATCGCTACCGGCATGGCTGCTATCAGCCAGCTCATCCAGCTTACCTGCACACCGGCCAAGTCCTTGATAAAGCCGACGGCCATGATTTGCGGCGCCGTGGCCGTAAGAATCCCGGAAGTACTTATGTTGTTTACCTGAAGTTCCTGGATCATCAGCAGGCGCCCGAAGTTCGATTGCCCGGGAACCGCCCCGTAAGCTTGTGCCAGAACAATGGCAATCGGGAGCAAAACCGCTGCCCGGGCGGTGGTGGAAGGGACGATAAAAGCCAGGATGAAGTTGGTAAAAAGCATGACCAAAAGGGCTTTGCGGGCTGTGTTGCCAAACCGGCTGACCATGAAAAGGGCAATACGCTTGGCCACGCCGCTCTTTTCCATCCCCGATACAATAATGAAAGCAGATACCATGAGCCAGATGACGTCATAACCAAACACACCGAGGATGGAGTTCTCATCCCATGCCCCGGTTATTGCCAGGGCGATGATCGTCAGTAAGGAAGTCGCATAGGTTGGAATAGCTTCTGATACCCAGAGAACCAAAGCTCCCAGAAACACACCTGTGGCAGTCATGCCCTGCACCGTCAGCCCTGCCGGGGTAGGCACAGAGTAGAGCAATCCGAAGACCGCAAGGGCAACGGGTATGCCCAGATACTTCATCCACCGCTCAAAAGCTGTCTTTTCACCTTTCGGCATTATAAACCCGGAAGGTTTTTCTGTACCGGCTACTGTTGACAACACCATACCTCCTTTAATTTGTAAAATATCTCTTTCCATATATTTTAAATGAAGGAATCGCTCCTAACCACCTAGAATAAACAAACCAATTGATAAGGTAAATGTTATCAATAAAGGTGATTCTATGACCTTGCAACAACTACGGACCTTTTGCGCTGTTGTCGAGGAGATGTCTTTCCGCCGGGCGGCCGAAAGACTGTATATGGCGCAGGCTTCGGTCAGCCAGCAAATAGCTGCTTTAGAGCAATACTACGGAGTCACTCTATTCTCCCGTCCCGGCAGACGCTGTTCCGTTACACCCGAGGGCAGGGCTTTGTATGACTGGGCGATGGAGGTCCTTACCATACTTGACACCATTCCTCAGAAGTTAACGGATATGCGCTGTCTGGCGGAAGGACAGTTGGCCATCGGGGCTTCTACCCTGGCAGGCAGCTATCTTCTGCCGCCTGTAATCAGGAGGTTTAAGGAAATTTATCCTCATATCCGCCTGTCTGTTCAGACCGGATATGGTTATGAGATGGTTGAACGGGTCCGTACAAAGAATGTGGATCTGGCTCTTGTCGGCGAAAACCTGAACTGGACGGCCGATACGATGCTGGATTTTCGCCCTGTAGCCACCGATCGCATGTCGCTGGTCGTCTGGCCGGGCCACCCGTGGTGCGGCCGGGCGATGGTGGAACCCCTGGAGCTCACGAAAGGGGATGTTTTTATCCATTCCCGGCCCGGTTCGGCCATGCGTTCCATGGTTGAGAAGTTTTTTCACAGGGAGAACATATCCATTTCCACACTACTGGAACTGGGAAACCACGAAACAATTAAGCGCGCTGTAGAGGAACATGTGGGCATTTCTCTAATCAGCAGCATCTCCATACAGAGTGAATTGAAAAATAACCAGTTGGTCGAAGTACCAATGGCCCGTCTGGAGAGTATAAGGAGAAACTTTGTTTTAGTTTCTCTTCGCCATCAGGAAGATAGCTATGCGGAACTGGCATTTATTGAATTGCTGACCGGCATGATTCCCGACGCGGCCAGTTTTTCCTGTGCGGATTAGTAATCGAGAGGAGTGAAAAAGCGGATGGATATTTTCTGCGGCGGGGGATCGGCTGAACAAGGCCGCACAGCCTATTTGATCAGTGAAGGAACTCATTCCATACTTTTGGATTTTGGAGTTCAAAGGGTCTTTGCGGGTACATACGCGGGACGATATCCTCAAATGGAACTGGAGATGTTGAGTAGGGTAGAAGGAGTTGTTCTATCCCACGCGCATGAGGATCATTCAGCGGCTTTGCCGCTTCTTGTAAAGCAGGGGCTTAAAGTGCCGGTGTATTGTCATCGCCTCACCGCCGCTCTGACTCCCATGTATTGCGCGTCTTGGAGAGGAGCCGTAGAAAATGCGAACTTTTGCCCGCCATACAGCAAAGAAGATGTTAATTCCCTGTTTTTTTCCCCGCAGGAATTCGGCAAAGTCTTCACCATCGGTTCTTTTGATGTTGAAATGGGACCGTCAGGACATATGCCGGGCTCGGCATGGATACTTGTTACCGGAAAGAGTCATAAACTGTTGTACACTGGCGACATCTGCAGGGAAAACCGGCTGTTAATACCGCCGCAACTGCCTGCAGACATTTCAGCCATAATCATAAATTCAGCCTATGGGGCGCAGTCCATGCGGCAGGCAAAGCAAGAGGAAGAACTGTTATTGGCGCTTGAACACTGCATGCGGAACGGCGGCGCCGCGCTATTGCCTGTGCCGCGCATAGGACGCGGTCAGGAAATGGTGTCCTGTTTACTTCAAATATCCCTGTCCGGTGTGCCGGTATACATCGATAAAGGCCTTACAGACGCCTTAAAATATTATCAAGACTATCACGAAGGTTTATCTGCTGAAGGTAAATCATTTCTCCAGGGTTTGGATATGAGTAAGTTCAATATTCTTCCCGCCGGATTTGAACCGGCAAAAATTAGCAAGCCTGCCATTATCGTTATGCCGGATGCCATGTTGAGCGCCGGCCCTTCTGAAAAATGGTTCAGACTTCTGGCTGAAGACGAAAGGAATTCAATCATACTTACCGGCTCTCAAGCTGCTGGAACTATAGGCGCCCGTCTATTATCAGGAGAACGGATTTTTCTCCCTGAAAACAGCGGTGAACCTTTCATTATTGGAGCGTCAGTCAAAAAAATCACATGGAAAGCTCATCCTGATTGGGAGGATTTACAATACTTGCTTGCGCCTTTTGCCGGTAGAACAGAAGTCATTTTGGGCCACTGTAATGTTGAAAACAGCGGAAAACTGGCAGCTGAGCTAAAAAAAATTGGGATTTCAAGCCGGATTATGCCCACCGGTTCAACAATTCACTTGCCTGGATAAGGCACTAATGTGCCGTGTTCAATTGAAATCAAATCCCGGTTGCTTTCATCCTTTGCTGATGCAGTGTCTGCAGCATGGATGTCTAATTAGTATAACGCCCTGCCTGTAAGTATCTCAGCGGCAAACTCTTCCGGCAGCCCGGCGGATAAGATAGCCCCGGCCGCGCCGGCAAAGTCGTACTGCACTTTATAAAACTTAACAACAACAACTTCAGCAATCTCCAGCACGGTATAAACCGCCCGCGGGTCGCCGTGTTTAGGCTTGCCTACGCTGCCCGCGTTGACCACGTGTTTGCCGTTAGCCAAATCCTTATGGTAAGGAATGTGGGTATGGCCGCAGATCAGCACATCTGTGCGGGTTTGGGCGAGAAGTTCTTTTAAGTAAACTTCACTTATGTCATCAGTCAGGTATTCATTTAAATGATGAGGGCTGCCGTGTACAATTTTTACTGTCCGGCTGTTTATGCTTAGATCTATTTCATGGGGGAGTCCCCGTAAAAAAGATTTGTTTTCTTCGGTTACACGCTCACTGGTCCAGGCCAGGGAGCGCTCACCGGCCACTCTGGCCTTTTCATTCTTATATGCGCAGCCGCATACCACGCGCTTATTCCCGATGGCGTCGTCATAATTGCCCATGACACAGCATATATTTCTTCTTCTTACCAGGTCAATCACCTCATTGGGGAAGGGCAGGTAACCGGCCAAATCACCGGCGCAAACAACCATGTCCGCCTCCTTTCCATCAATGTCGTTCAGAACCGCTTCAAGCGCTGTAATGTTGGCATGCAGGTCTGATATGACCGCAATTTTCACTTCGCTTCCCCTTTCCTGGTTCCTTATGTGGCCGACATGCGCCTGTATATTATTCTGCCCAGGTAGCGTGCAGCCAGGTTGAAACCGAGCACCACCAGGATCAGCACCGCCGCGGAGCCGTCCGCGACCCTTCTTAAATCCGGGATCAGACCCTCGGTGTTGACTTTCCAGATGTGCACGGCCAGTGTTTCCGCCGGGCGAAATGGATTCAAAGGCGAAGACGAATCGAAAATGTTCCAGTTGCTGAAATCCAAAGCCGGGCTGGACATGCCGGCTGTAAACAATAGAGCGGCGGCCTCACCGAAGACCCGGCCGGATGTGATAATAGCCCCGCTGACCAGCCCGGGGAAGGCGCCGGGCAGCACAACCTTGATGATGGTCTGCCAGCGGTTGGCGCCTAGAGCCAGGCTGGCTTCGCGCAAACTGGCGGGTACGCCGCGGATTGACTCCTCGGTGATCCTGATCATAAGGGGGAGGTTGATTACGGTGAGGGCCAGGGCGCCGGATATCAGTGAATAACCCCAGCCTGTCATATTTACAAAAACGAGCAGGCCGAAGAGTCCGACCACAATGGAAGGAAGTGAGTTCAATGTTTCGATAGAGAGCCTCACTATCTCTGTCCACCTGTTGCTGCCTGCGTATTCAGCCAAGTAAATACCGACCAGCAGGCCCATGGGGATGGTATAGGCCATGGATAGAACCAGCAGGTAAAAGGAATTGAAGATCTGCGGCCCGATACCGCCTCCGGCCCTGACTACCTGGGGAGGTTTGGTAAGAAAGTCCCAACTGATGGACTTCCCCCCGTGGTAAAGCACATATCCTGTCAGTGAACCTAATATGATGATTACGACCAGTGCCCCGGCCCAAAACATGACGGTGGCAATTCTGTCGGCAATGCGGGAATTCATCTGGCGGCGCCTCCTTTTAAGGCGATAAACCGGATCATCACGATAAAGAAGAAAGACATTATTAGCAGCAAAAGACCCATTGACCAGAGGGAGTTATTCCAAAGGGAGCCCATCGGTGTATTGCCCATATCCATGGTAATGGCGCTGGTGAGGGTAATCACAGGGTCCAGGATAGACCCGGGAATCTTTCTGGTATTGCCGATGACCATTTGGACCGCCAGCGCCTCACCGAAAGCCCTGGCCAGGCCAAGAACAATACCGGTCATAATACCTGAGCGCGCCGCAGGTAGGAGCACCATTCGAATCGCCTGCCAGCGGGTGGCGCCCAGGGCGTATGCCGCCTCCTTCCACTCGCCGGGCAGCGCTCTCAAGGTGTCGGTGGAGATGCTTACTATGGTAGGCAGGATCATCACGGAGAGGACCAGAAAACCGGCCAGCACACTGAAGCCAAGCCCTCCGATATTATTGCGGATAAAAGGTACCAAGACGCTCAAACCGATATACCCGTAAACAACAGATGGAATACCCGCCAAAATTTCAATGGCAGGCTGCAGCACCCGCTGGCCCCAGTTGGGCGCTATCTCGGCAATGAAAACCGCGCAGGCGACACTGAGCGGCGCGCTTAACAGCACGGCCAGCAGCGATACGGTTAAAGAACCGAAAATAAAAACCAGCACACCGACTTGCGGCCCGCCTTCTTCCGGCAGGCGGTCGGGCAGCCAGTGAGTGGAAAAAAGGAAGTCCTTGACACTTACACCATTAACCAGAAAAGTAGAAAGGCCCTTGCTGGAAATAAAAAAGACTATGGTTATGGTAGAGATAATTGCAATCGCAGCGGCGCCCGTTGTGAGAATTCTGCCGAGTTTTTCACTGCCGCTTAAGTTAAGTGCTTTGTAAAGCAGGTTCATTGTAAGAGTCTCCCAAACCGCACGTTTTTATTTTTCCGGGCAGGCGCGGTAGCCGACACTGCGCACCGTTTCGATGTATTCCGGGCTGGCGGGGTCTTTTTCGATTTTCTGGCGCAGGTAGCGGATATGCACGTCCACGGTGCGGGTTTCCCTGACCCGGTCATAACCCCAGATTCTTTCCAGCAGGATGTCTCTGGTAAAGACCCGGCCGGGGTTCGCGGCCAGCAGGTGCAGCAGCTCAAACTCTTTTGGAGTAAGATCAAGTTTTTTGCCATTCAGAGTCGCAACATAACGGTCCGGTCTTATTACCAGGTTTTTAATCCGGATTTCTTCTTTTGCTTCTTCACTGGGCGGGGGTTGGCGCTTGCGTCGTAAGTGTGCTTTTACCCTGGCCAGGATTTCCCTTGGCGAAAACGGTTTGGTGACGTAGTCGTCGGCGCCCAGTTCCAGCCCCAGCACTTTGTCAAGAACATCGCCCTTGGCGCTCAACATGATTACAGGTATGGACATGGTTTCTTTGTTGAATTTTAAAATACGGAGTACGTCCCAGCCGTCCAATTCAGGCAGCATAATGTCCAGAATGATCAGGTCAGGTTTTTCTTCGCCGGCGGCCTTTATGGCGTCACTGCCGTTGGTAACTCCGATAAACTGGTAACCTTCTTTGGTCAGGTTATACTTCAAAAGCTCCAGAATATTAGCCTCGTCATCAACAGCCAGGATTAGCGGCACTTTTATTCCCACCTTGTCTAGGACTATCCTGCCGATCACAGTTTATAATTATAAAGTTAATTGCAAATTACTATTTTATTAATTTTATGTTAAGCCTCGCGACTTCTCCTGTCCTTCACAACGATGCTGCCGGAATGGACTTGGCATAACGCTTTAACTGGGCCGCTTTTTCAGAAATGCTTTTAAGGCTGGCTGTCCGTCATAGGTTTCATAGGTTGACCCCCAACAGCAAATATACAGATAATTATTGAATTTAAAGCAAGGAGCGATCCTCCTTGCCATTAATTAACATGATATTTTATATGAAAATCTAGAGAAAAGGAGGCGGGCCGGGCCGCCGGGCCGCCCCTGGAATAATAAACGCCGTATTACTTATTCTTAATGTTGCCGCTGGCGTCCCTGACAATTTTCATGTCGGTGCCGGGAATATAACCAAGCTGGGGAACAATGTTTTTCTGCACATCATCCGACATCATGTAATTCAAGAAGGCATCAACCGCTCCACTTGGTTTCTCTTTGGTATAGCAGTGCATATAAGCCCATACCGGATATTTGCCGGTGACGATATTGTCCTTGGTGGGCGCGACACCGTCGAGGCTGACTGCCTTAACGCTGTTGTCCAGGTAAGAGAGGGCCAGATAGCCGATGGCGCCGGGTGTCTCTTTAATAATCTTGCGGACCGTGCCGGAAGAATCTTCTTCAATACCGTTGGCTTCCTCAGCGCCGCCAAGAGCGTATTTCTTAAAAGTTGCCCGCGTACCCGAGGCCTTGGGCCGGTTTACCAGTACGATTTTCTGATCAGCGCCGCCGACACCGCTCCAGTTGGTGATCTTGCCGGTGAAAATGTCCACCAGCTGCTGCCTGGTGAGGTTGTCAATCTTTATGGCCGGGTTAATCACCGCGGCCATACCCACTACCGCGACCTGGTGGTCAACCAGCTGGGCGGCGTCGATACCGCTTTTTTCCTCGGCAAAGATGTCCGAGTTGCCGATGTCAGCCGCTCCCTGGGCAACCTGGGTGAGTCCCACACCGCTGCCGCCGCCCTGTACCACAACCTTGACGCCTGGATTTTTGGCCATAAACTGGGTCGCAGCCTGCTCCGCCAGGGGCTGAATGGCTGTGGAGCCCACCGCGGTGACGTTGCCGGATAACTGCCGGGCCTTGTTGTCAGGGGCCTGTTTGCCGCCGCCGCAGCCTGCCAGCACGATCAGAGCGGCCAGGCACAGCACGGCAATCGCCATTAATCTTGATTTCTTTAACAATTCCTTCTCCTCCTTGGTACCTCTGATTTTTTTGTTATTTTAAGTGGCTTATATTACAGCCACACGTTTTTATTTTTCCCAGCAGATACGGTAACCGACGCTTCGCACCGTTTCGATGTATTCCGGGCTGGCGGGGTCTTTTTTAATTTTCTGGCGCAGGTAGCGGATGTGCACGTCCACTCCAGGCCATAGCCACATATCTGTCTGAACTGATTGCCAGATTTTTTATCCTGAAACCTGCCGACATAAGTGTATTATTATAAAGTTAACTGTCAATTACCGAATCATTAATTTTATGTTAACCCCCAAAATCTCTTCGACCCTATGTTGGATCTTGTGGCTATTTTTGCTCAACTTGAACATGAAACTGCTGAACGAGACAACATGCCATACCGTGCATGTGAAGGAATATGGAACGGCGGTCCTGTCAATTATGGTTTTAAGGCTTCAAAAATAACCATTTTAAACAAAAGTAAGAAAGAAAAACAAGTAACTGTTTTAGAACCTATTAAGTGAATACAAATATTTTGTTTCTGTAAGATGAATATAGGACATAAGTCCTATTGACTATTAGGACTGTCGAAAAAGTCGTATCTGCATTTTGTAAGGTATTAGCTGAACAGAAAAGTGATTGGGATTTATATCTTAAAAGCTTTAAATATGGATTTTTGTTTGAAAAGCAGAAAGGTAACAGAGTGAAATGATTCCAGAAAAAGAAATAATCAGGCTTTTAGAAGAGGCCATGATAGAAGCTATTGTTGATAATCCGGATAATGCTCTTAGTCCTTCGACTGAGCCGGATCCGAAGAACGGAGCGGCCTGGGTGAAGGAAGGCAGGATATATGTGCGTGACCCGGCAGATTCGGGCAGCCCGGCTACTATTACTTCCGGGCCGGGGGTTGAGCTTTATGTAAACGGCTTTTTAAATAGCAACCAGGTACAGGTGTCGTCTACAGACTTGATTGAAGTGAAGCTTACCTCATTTATGTGGAAGATGTTCTTTTTCACGATGGGGATGTGGACATTCAGACGGGGAATATATGCTTTAAAGGCAGCTTAGTCATAATTCGCGGCAATGTCCGGGAGTCTGACTAATCCGTACCAAATTTCCAGCATTGAAAACCTTTGTCAGATCCTTCAGGGCATCGGATTTGCTCGGGAATACTTTAAAGGCATGAGAACTCAAAAAGCTAATTTAGAGATCGGCGGCGCTATTAACTGTCGTATCTTTGCGACCGGAGATGTATCTATACGCGGTAAGGGCTGCTTTAACACAAATATACGTGCCGGCGGCAGCGTTAGGATTAACGGCGTGTTCCGTGGCGGCGAGATCCATGCCGGCGGCAGCGTTGTGATTGGCGAGGCAGGCACTGAGATGGGCGTGCGGACAATTATTGAGGTCGGAGAGAGGGGGTACAGTCAAGATAGGCGAGTGTAACGAGGGAATAATTATCAGGATCGGCAGGCGAACAGGCCGGGTAACGGGGAAGATCAGCGGACTAAGGGCCGAACTGGACAGGGACGGCAACTTGCAGATAAAATCTTATAATTTTGCAACTGATATAAGTAAATTAAACCCGTGTTTAATAAATGACAACCCTGCCGGTCGGACTTCGTAAAAGGGAGAACTAGGTAGCTTGCGTTGTTGACATGATCAATATTTTACCTTTAATTATCACTACCTTTAAAGGGAGGTTTTGGGTTCAGGTGTTTCCAAAGAGTATTGCCCTGGAAGCATATAATCGTTCGGGCAGAAGGTGTGAATGTAAATGCTCCTATCATAATCACGGGCAAAAATGTCAAAACATATTAATCTGGAATAGAAGAGGTTTTAATGGTTCAGGGGGCTGGGAGGTGCATCCCATCGATAACAATGGATTAGTTTCACTTGATAATTGTGAGATTTTATGCAAGTCTTGTTTTAGGCTTGTCAAGAAAATAAAAAATAAAGACCTGGCCAATCCAGGTTTGTGTTCTATGCGCCCTGCTTTAAAGAACTCCATCTCCACCACTACTACTACCGGGCTTTAATTTCATGGCTGAATGCAAGCGGATCATTGAAGAATCCAAAGACCACCGGCTTGATTGCAAGCAAGTGGTCATTGGCCTTTTGATGCAACGGTAGAGGCTGAATGAGGAAATTTGAACATAGCGCAAGCGAACAGGTGTTGGCTTCTCAGGTGGGTAACCGTACAAGAAATGGGAAAACCCAAAAGCTGGATAACTGAAAAAGTCTATCGTAACCTGTAGCGGGCACTAGAAACACCATTAAGGGTGCGGAAGCAAAGTACGGATTTAGGTAATATTTTATTTTCACTTTTTTAACAATCGCTTAATATAATATTTACATAAATTTATCTAGCCTTAACATAGTTTTAATAATGGGGGTTGAGGCCGGTGCTGACGGCCAGGCTTGATTATAAAAAAATCAAAGAAAATAAAGACATGAGCTATCTTGACAGTTGGTTCTGCCCGCTGGAAAAAGCCTGTCAGGCGGGTTTTGAGCCGGTGATAAAGGGTAAGATATTCAATGTTTCAGCTTCACAGTACACGCCCACGCTTATTTTGAACAGCATACCTCTTAAAATAAAAAGAAGACATGCCATGGCTGGTTTTTGAAAACCAGCCATAAATTTTTTTATTCGGGATTAACATTTATAGTTTATAATGTGCTTTGAGGGGTGCGGGTGAATGAAACAGAGATACTTTTTCTGCCCGAAGTGCGGCGGTGTTTTAGCATACAAAAGCTATGGGGACAGGGACAGGCTTACCTGCGCCGGCTGTCAATACATCTTTTACGAAAATCCTGTGGTGGGAGTGGCTGTGATTGTTTTTGACCGGGACGGCCGCATCCTGCTGGGGAAGCGAAACAGCAGCTACCGCGGACTTTGGTGCATACCGTGCGGCTATGTGGAATATGACGAGGATGTGTTTGACGCCGCGGTACGGGAGTTTAAGGAAGAGACAAACCTTGAGGTGAAAATAAACAGGGTGTTTACGGTGCAGTCTAATTTTCACAACCCTGAGTCCCATACTGTGGGCATCTGGTTCCTGGCGGAAGTGGCCGGCGGTCAGTTAGAAGCCCGGGCAGATCTGGACGAGGTTGCTTACTTTGACCTTTCTGACCCTCCGCCGCTGGCTTTCCCAACGGACGCCCTGGTGATAGAAATGTTGAAAAACAAGCAACCTTGAATTCAGAAACTTTTTACGCTGTCCGGGCCCTATTCAGTTATAATATTGTTATAATCAACGAGCAGGTGAGTTATATGCCCCATAGTATACTTGCAGCCGCGGGCCTCGCTGTTTTCTCCTTTATCTGCAACCTGCCTTTGGGGCGGTGGCGGGCCACAGTGAAAAAGTTCTCCGCCAACTGGTTCCTGGCAGTTCACCTGTCCATTCCGCTGATTATCTTCCTCCGGGTAAGGCTTGGCCTCAGTGCCTGGGATATTCCCCTCAACCTGGCGGCGGCCGTGGCCGGCCAGATGCTGGGCGGCTCACAAGGCAGAAGCAGGGAAAAGCAGGTATATACTAAAAGCCTTGATTAAAACGAGCAAAACAAAACGAAAGTGGCGGGTAACTTTCACTCTTTTTTTATAAAAGAATATTGGTCTTTTAGATATTGCCATCTGTGACCAGGGATAGAGTCATAAACAGATAAGGACAGGTTTTGCCTGCCCTTGTGTATTTATCGGGAATTTTGAATTTTTATGCTTTTTAACTTTTCAACAATAGATTCCTGACAGCCTCAGTCATTTCTTCTTTACTGACCACATTTTTAAATAACACTGGCTTTTGATCCAGGTTCCGGAGCCCGGCCGGGATCTCAAGGCGGCTTTTTACTGCTAAAACTTCCAGCAGTTCCAGCTCGTTTTTGCCCTTGACAGCATCTTCCCCCAGGATGGCTTTAACAACGCTTTCATTGAATTTGAACGGGCTGGCGGTTGAGGCTATAACTGTTTTAGTCCCGTCACCGGTTTCTTCGCGGTATCTTTCATAGACTCTCATCCCCACCGCGGTATGGGTGTCCATAACGTACCCGTAACGCTGATGCACAGCTTTGATTGTTGCCAGAGTGTCGCTGTCGGAGGCAAAATCAGACCAAAATATCCGCCCGATCGGTTTGTAAACAGTTTCATCAACCTGATACTGGCCGGTCTTGTTTAAACTACCCATCCACTGGCGGATTTTCTCCGGGTTGCGGCCGGAAAGATGGTAGAGCAGCCGTTCCAGGTTGCTGGAGATAAGGATGTCCATAGAAGGAGAAATCGTCTTTAAAAACCGCCTGGTGCGGTCGTATACACCGGTGCGTATGAAGTCTGTAAGGACGTTGTTGGAATTAGCGGCGCAGATCAGCTTGTTGACGGGAAGTCCCATTTCCCTGGCATAATAAGCAGCCAGGATATTGCCGAAATTGCCTGTGGGCACCACAAAATTTATTTTTTCACCGCGATTTACTTCGCCTTTGGCCAGAAGATCGAGATAAGCAGAGAAGTAATATGAGATTTGCGGCACTAACCGGCCCCAGTTGATGGAATTGGCTGAAGACAGCCTGTAATTATTGTTTTGCAGTTCCTGGTTAAAATCCTTGTCAGCAAATATACTCTTGACACCGGTCTGGGCGTCGTCGAAGTTGCCTCGTACAGCGACCACGGCCACGTTGTTTCCTTCCTGGGTGATCATCTGAAGTTTTTGCACCTCGCTGACACCCTGCTCCGGGTAAAAAACTATAATCCTGGTCCCCGGCACATCCTTAAAGCCTTCTAAGGCAGCCTTGCCGGTGTCGCCGGAGGTCGCCACCAGAATCACAATAGATGACTTCTCTCCTGTTTTTGCCGCCGCCCGGGTCAAAAGGTGGGGCAGGATTTGCAGGGCCATGTCTTTAAAGGCGCAGGTGGGGCCGTGCCATAATTCTAGAACATATAGGGAATCATCCAACTTGCGCACCGGCGCTGTTGCCGGGGCGTCAAACTTTTCAGCACTGTAGGCCAACTTCACACAGGCCGCGATCTCTTCCCTGGTATAATCGCCGAGGTATTCTTCCAGGATTCGAATGGCCCTGTCCTGGTAACTCAGGCCGGCCATACTTATAAGCCGCTCTTCAGTGAAGATTACATCCCGGCAGGGTACGAAAAGCCCTCCGTCCGGCGCCAGCCCCAGCTTAATGGCCTCTGCCGCTGAAACCCGCCCATATTGTCCTCTGGTGCTTTCATAGAGCATTTGTCGCTGCCTCCCGGTATATTTTTAACGATATTAACATTAAACAACATAAACTCCCGCTAGTAAAGGATAAAAACTTTCGTGGAGTGTCCGGTAATAAATAAATCATGAGACAAGTGAGACAAGAGAACCGTCCCCTTGTCTCAATGCCCTTGTCTCAACATTTTGACCGGTCCAGGTAAGAATTTCCTGTAAAGTGGACAAAATGATCATAAAAGGTTGTGGAGGTTGCGGAAAGATTGAAAAGATTTAAAATGCACGGATTGTTTATTTTCAAAGGCCGGAGTTTCCGGATGAATTTCAGGCGCTGGCGGGAACGGCAGGGCAGGCGGGCCGCCGTGCGGTATTTTTTACGGAAACCCAAGGAAGATACCAGGTCCATGCTGGGCAGAACTGTGGATATTGTTGGAGGGCTGCTGCTGGTATGGCTGGCAAGCTTTGTGCTTCTGGCAAACCTTACCGGCAGGCCTGCCGCGTCACTGATAATGTCAGTTCCTGTTTTAGCCGCGGCGGCCTTTTTTCTGAAAAAGGTTTCAGGACTTAGGGAAAAGAGGCGTAAATACCAGCAGAGCCTCTGGTTGGCCGGTCAAAAGTTCATGGAAGACATTTTACAGATGAACCCGCAAAAAGATTTTCGGACTTACGTCCGGGACATTTTAACCAGGCTGCCTGGTTTCCAGCAGGTTAATCTGAAGTCAGAAGGGAAAACAGGGGAGCAGGACCATGACCAGGGGTATGACCTGGAGGCTGTGTATAAGGGGAGCCCCCTGGCTGTTCACTGCAGGCTTCTGGAAGCCGGCAATAAAGCTTTGCCCGGGGAGATCCGGGCTTTTGCCGGCGCCCTGCAGCTTGGCGGGTACAAAAATGGCCTTTTTGTTACCACCGGGGAATTTGGGCCCGGGGTTTTGCCGGTAATCAGGGAGTTTGCCCGCAGAGGCATAAACATAAAGCCTGTAGACAGGTACAGGCTGATGGATTTGGCCCGGCAGGCCGGCTCCGCAGCTTTTCTGGGCAGCGCGGCTGTGTCCGGCACAACGGTTGAGACTGCCGGCAAAAAGCTTAGGGCTGCCTTGGAAACCGCAGCGGCATCCCTGTTGGAGTCAACTTTCAGTTCCAGAAAAAAAGCAAAAAGCTACTTTTTATACGGGATCCTTTTGTATGGCGGCCACTTTTTGTTAAAAGACTACGCGGGACTTAGCCTGGTTTACCTGTTTTTCGCCGCTCTCAACTTTTTATTGGCCGCGGGCAGCATTTACTTTGGTAAATCATTAGAGGAAATCGACCCATTAGATTAAAGGAAGCAGGGGGACAGTCCTTCTGCCTCCCGGAACTTTTTACCAGGCCGAAGGGGTGTTTGCATCCACACCTGCAAAGGTATAGCCTCTGGCCTGCAAAAATTCAATTATCACCGGCAGCGCGGCTATATCGCTCTCGCGGCTTTTAATATAATTCTGGACTGCGGCGCCAGGATTTTCCACGTTTATATTAATCTCGGTACCGTCATGCATCAGGATAATCGGCGGCCTGCCCGCTTTTTCCATTTGTATAACGCCGTTTTTCACATTATTAATGATTTGCTCGGGACTCACGCCTCTAGGGTCGCTGTCAGCGGATGAAACATTCCACTCCAGTGATTTGTAACCGTACCGGCTTAAATAGTCATAATAAGATTTTTCCATTTTTGAAGGGCCGCCGGGAGCTCGATAAATTTTTGCTTCATGCCCGGTTTTACCTATGGCGTTATTGCATTTTTCAAGGTCGGCCAGAAAAGCCTGGGGGCTGGCATAGATGATTTTATAATCGTGGCTGTAAGTGTGGTTAACCAGGTTGTGTCCTTCATCCAGGATCCTTTGCAAGACCGCCGGATTTTTTTCAACGTTGCTTCCTATGACAACGAAAGTGGCTTTTACATTGTATCTTTTTAAGATATCAAGGACCAGCCCGGTGTAGTGTGAGTTTGGCCCGTCGTCAAAGGTGAGGTAGACTTTCTTATTCGGGTCTGCCGGGACTGGAGGCGCGGGCGCCGGTTCATTTTCTGTAGTTGAAGCGCTTGTCCGGCTTTGTGGTTCATCCGGGGTCGCCGCGGCGTTGGTGGTAACCCTGCCGCACCCGGAAAGCAGGGAGGCTGCGATTAGCAGCAGGAAAAACAATTTGTAAGGCATAGTCCTGGTTCCTTTCAGTATTATAGTATTATCAGACTTGATCCTTTCGACAGTTTTCTGGTAAATCCTACTTTTCAATAGAATATTAACAGACATTACATAATCTTTTTTGCATAGAATATTGGGCGGGAGGGTTTTACCATATGCCTTTAAAAAATAGAGTCAAGTATTGGCGGCAGCAGTCAGGCCTGCAGGAGTACAAGCAATTTACCGGGGTTACCGGTTTTTCCGCCTGGATCGTGGAGAGATGGGAGGAACAAAAAATTCAGCCTACCCTGGCAGCATTGTGCAGAATCAAAGAAAAGTTACAGCCTTACTGCCCTGAAATCACCCTGGATGATTTAGTTGATTATATCCCGGAAGAATAAGTCCCGGTAACGCCGGGATTTATATTTGCTGCCGGTGGTTATTATGATAGTATTAAAATGCAGGAAAAAATGTCAGGTGCGAATCGGAATTATAAAGTGGAAACAGGGTGAAAAAATGAACTATGATCAAAAGATTCAATTATTGGCCGGACTTATAGAAAAATCGACTTATACACTGGCCCTTACCGGCGCCGGTATCAGCACCGAAAGCGGCATCCCGGATTTTCGCAGTCCGGGCACCGGCCTGTGGACTAAATTCGACCCGGTCAAAGTCGCCACTGTATCGGCCTTAAGGCGGGACCCGGCCACTTTCTATGCAATAAACCTGGACCGCTGGACACGCTATGCGGGCGCCCAACCCAACGCCGCCCACCATGCTCTGGCCAGGCTGGAGCGGGAACGGCTGCTTACCGGGGTGATCACGCAGAACATCGACGGCCTGCACCTTAAGGCAGGCTCAAAAACGGTCTGGGAAGTCCACGGCCACCTGCGGACATGCCATTGTATGGATTGTGAGAAGAGTTATCCCCTGGATGTCCTGGTCAACCAGTTTAACTCGGGGATTAACCCGCCCCGCTGTCAAAAATGCCAGGGTGTGCTGCGCCTGGATGTTGTGCTTTTTGAGGACCCGCTGGGAGAGGACTTTTACTGGGCCTCCCGGGCTGTAAGATTATGCCAGCTTCTTATTGTGGTCGGGAGCAGCCTTCAGGTATACCCGGTCGCGGGGCTGGCGGAAGAGGCCCTGCAGGTGGCTATCATCAACAAAGAGCCTACGCCCTTTGATTATCTGGCTAAAGTGGTCATCAACGAAAAAGCCGGACAGGTCCTGACGGATGTGCTTGCCGCTTTAGACCTGCAGTAAAATTGGCAGTATTGCCCTTCTTTAATGATCTTGGCGCCGGGGGAAACTAAAAAAAGTTTTCCTGGGCTGCGGGAGGAACTAAAGGGCAAAGGAGAGTATAATGATACTGAATTTGTCAGGTGGAGGAACAAGCCGTGATACCTTTAAAAGATAACATCCCTTCCAGTACTTTCCCAATTGTCAATGTGCTGCTGATTATTACCAACCTGGTTGTATTCGGCTATCAGCTGTCTATGGGCAGGCATGTGGACCAGTTTATCTATACCCACGCGGTAATCCCGGCCCAGATTGTGACTGTGGGCCTCAACGCAGACCAGTTGGCGCGGCTGACGGCCACCATGTTTTTTCACGGGGGTTGGCTGCATGTATTAAGCAACATGCTTTACCTCTGGATCTTCGGTGATAATGTTGAAGACCGTATGGGCCATTTCAAATACCTTGTTTTTTACCTTCTGACAGGTTATTTGGCCACGATTGCACACATCCTGTCCTCTCCGGCGTCCAAAACACCTTTAATCGGCGCCAGCGGCGCCATCGCCGGGGTTTTGGGGGCATACCTGATTCTTTTCCCCCGGGCCAGGGTGCTGACACTGGTATTTCTTTTCATATTTATCCCGATCGTGCCTATCCCTGCCGTGGTATTTCTGGGTATCTGGTTTTTCCTGCAGATCCTCAGCGGCACCGCCAGCCTTTCCGCCCAGGCAGCGCAAGGTGTCGCCTACTGGGCTCACATAGGCGGCTTTGTAGCCGGAGCGCTGCTGGTAAAATTTTTTGCCACCAGAAAACAGACTGTCAGATATTAACATTAAGAAATAGAGGATAACGGGCGCCTTTGTCGAATTCATATGAAAATGGGCAGAGGTGATATTATGATTAGATTCATGTGCGATTGCGGCAATGAAGACCCCGTGGGGTTCGACGTTTATGTTTCTCAAAGCGACCTCTGCGACGTGCTTACCGTTGTCTGCAAGCAATGCGGCGATGTCAGGGAGGAATTTGTGGCCTGCAGCCGGGACTCGATTTTTTTGCTCAAATAATCACTCGAAAGCCCGCCTGCGTGGCGGGTTTTAACATCCCGGGTTGACAATTAAAATACCGCCGGAATATTATGTATAAATTTAGTGCACGGGGGTATCAGCTTTGGGATGATTTTATTTGTGCACGGCATGGGCCACAGCGATGACCGTAATTACTGGCAGGCATGGTCAGAGCCGCTGCGGCAGGCGCTGGCCGGGCAAGGCATTGAGTTGAATGAGGATCAGTTCGCAGGAGTTTATTATTACGACCTGGTTCCGGGCCCCAGGGAGGAAGCGCTCAGGGATAAAACAATCCAGCTGAAAATCGATTCCCTGAGGGAAACGGCGGCAAAAGAAACCAGCCTGCAACGTTTTTCTTTTGCAAAAGGTATTGAAACGGCAAAAAAATTTGCAAATATTGTGGTTGACAGTTTTGGCGATATTTTTACCTATCTTTGCCTGGACCAAACCCACTGGGCGGTAAATAACCGCCTTTATGAATCGATCGACGCCTGTGTCCCGCCGGTAGTGCTGGTAGGCTACAGCCTGGGCGCCATAGTTTCATATTGTGCCCTCAAGCAAAATGAAACTGCCGCTAAAAAGGTCTCGCATCTGATTATGGTGGGCAGCCCGCTGTACTGGTTCAAACAAGGTGTACTGGACAGGGTTGACCTGGACACCAGGCCGGCCGTGGGACGTATGACCAATGTCGCGGGCGTTCTGGACATTGCCCTGCCGCAAATGGTTCCCAAAATACAAAAAGAGCTGGATGAACATATTGAGTTTACCATCAACCCCTTTGACCCTGTTAAAGGCCACAAGGAATACTTTTATAAGGACGAAGCACTGACAGTCATCGCCGGGGCAATAAAAAAAGGGTGGGTTTAACTTATAAGTTATTGGCCATTGGCTGTTTTTTACAGATTAAATTTTACTTATTTTTTCCAGTAAATAATAAAAATATTCCTATCTTATTAACTGCTGAGGAAGGGTTATACCACTCGTATCCAATATTAACACTCCCAAGCCTTATTATTCCGTTGTTCATCTGCTCAAAGTAAAAAAACAAAGTTGTACAATAACCTGTTTAAATTAAGTTATTTCAATAACAGCCTCAAATATGATTCCATTACTTCCTTTAAAAAAATAACATGTTCAACTTCTTTGAACTGAACAAGCAAGTCGTGTAGTCCATTCAGTGCCTCATCGAATTTATCTTGAGGCTTTCGCAGGAGTAAATCCGGTGAAATTTCCAATATATCTGCAATTTTCCCCAGAGTTAAAAGCGATGGATTCCTCTGTCCTCTTTCAAGGTAACCTAAATAAGCGCCGGTGATACCTAAACCACGGGACATTTTGCCCAGGGTTAGGTCCTTTTTTTTGCGATATTGGCGAATATTTCTCCCGCATATTCTTAATAATTCAGACATTTAATTTTACAATCCCCTTGTTGAAATATCTGATTTTAAAAAATGCCCTTATGGTACAAATACTATACCAATAAATTGTTTTTATGTAATACAATTGATATTGCAAAAAGATAGTTGTATAATTGTTGAAGAATGTATATATAAGTAGATTTACTGTTTCTATAAAGGGTAAACCACCTCGAAAGAGTGGGACACAAAGCCGTGAATCTAAAGCAGATCGGCTGCTATGATTGTCAGGTTGCGGAAAGAAATGGTATATTTTTTATTTGCCCTTTTTCGAAACAAAAAACACAACATAAGGAAAGGGGCATGGAATTGTTGCTTGAAGAATTAAGTGTTTTAGTTAAGAATATTGCCGATTACAGTTATGAGATTTATCAACATTCGCTTAACGTTGCGATAATTGCTGCCAGCTTTGCGTACTACTTGAACTTGCCGGAGGAAGAGATATTTCTATTTTTAATTAAAAACGCTGGATTACTTCACGATATAGGAAAGACCAAAATCGATATCAAGATACTGAATAAATCAGAAAAATTAATTGAGGAAGAATGGAAAATCGTAAAGAAACATCCGGTACTAGGTGTCGAGATCCTTACACCTTATCCCTGGGCTCGATCTTTTCTTTCTCTGATAAATTACCATCATGAAAGATGGGACGGTAATGGATACTATGGAGTCCCAGGAAATAAAATACCACTTGGCGCAAAATTACTTGCTTTAGCGGACGCCTATGAAGCCATGAGTTCGGATAGGCCCTATCAGGAAAGCAAGAACTTGGAACAGAGTTTGAAAGAGTTAGAAAGTTGCAGTGGCTCTCAGTTCGAACCCTTTTTAGTGGGAAAGTTTATTCAGTTGTCAGATAAAATAATTAACCAACTGGGCAAGGATGGTGTTTTTAAAATTGGAGTCCACCAGTTTAAATGAAACTGAAAGAAGGGCACACATTTCCATAAGGCTTTCTGAGTTTGAAATACCACCTATCCAGGATGTGCTGCTTATTGGCAGGAGAGCTCCAATAGGCCCCGAAGCCATACAACGTATGATAGACGTATTAAGTCCCGAACAATATGAAATTTTCAAAGTGGAAGAGGGATCTTTTGAAGCTGTGGTCTTTCGCAAGTCTTTGTCAAAAATGCTTACCCGGGAAAAGCTGCTAAGTATTATTTTGGAGGAAGGGTGTAAGGTCGCTTCTGAGACGTCGGTTCTGAAGGCTCGGATAAACATAGTTTTAGCTATTAACATTGAGGTTGAACTCTAATGCTTAAGGTTTGCGATGTTATATCATCACCTGTGATTTCGGTAAATATTCTGGATAGTGTGGGAAAAGCCGCCTTTTTAATGGAAAAACACGGTATAGGTGGACTTCCTGTCCTGGATAACGAAAAACTTTGTGGAATTATTACGTCCAGGGATGTGCGTCGAACGCATCCCAATCGCATTGTTGCGGATGCTATGTCCAAAGATGTAATTTATGTCTCCAAAGATGTTTTTTTGTGTGATGCAATAGAGATTATAGAAGATAAAAAAATTGAAAGGCTGCCGGTTTTAGAAAACTCCCGGCTGGTTGGAATTATTACAAAAACTGATATTCTTGTAGAAATGGGCAGACATACAGACCCGTTGACCAATCTTAAGACAGGACCATATATAAGAGCGTTAGCCGAAAATATCCTTAAACAAGGAAAAGAACTAACAGTCGTCTTTTTTGATTTAAACGACTTTGGCTTGATTAACAAGACCTATGGCCATGTGCATGGAGACCGCTGCCTCAAAATAATTAGTCGGATTTTGAACAAAAATACACTGAACAGCCTATATTTTCCGGGGCGCTATGCCGGAGATGAGTTTATTGTTGTTACAACCGAAAAAAAAGAAACTGCCGGAGCATGGGCAGCTAAAGTAGTAGAAGAGATGGCTAATGCGACAAAAGAGGAGGGCGTTCCTATAACTGTGGCCGCCGGCATAGCAGGTGGACAGAGAAATGGAGTACGCAAGGAATCCCATTTTTCTGCCACTGTCGATGACTTAATTAATATGGCCAGTCTAGCCTCTGCTTTTTCTAAAAAGAACGGCCAGTCGGTTGCTTTTTGGGTATCATCCTCTAAAATGACCAGTTTATGAGACAAGTGACGGGGGTGAGACAGGATTAAACAGGGGGTAGTGTCGATGGCATGTAAATGCTAAGACTGCCATTAGGTAAGAAGAGGCTATACCAGGCGTTCGTGAGAGCAGGGAATTCTCAGTTAGATATTGCCGGTGGGAGATACCCATCATTTATAGCCATGCTCTCAAAGTAGGTTTTAATCTCAAGACTAATTGCATAAAAAGTGTTCTCGCGTTATCTAACCCGAAACAACAGCCGCCCGCTTGTTTATCTCTGATCAGTACCCCAGCCCTTTTACTATCTCGTGATCAAGAATTCTTTTACGCTCTTGCCAATCCGGCATATGCACGGTCAGAAATTCATAAAAATCTTTATTATGTTTGGGATAGAGAAAGTGTGTCAGCTCGTGTAAAACAACATAATCAATACAGGGCGGCGGAGCTTTGTACAAATAGTAATTCAGATTGATCTTGCCGTGCTTCCTGGAGCAGCTGCCCCAGAGAGTTTTCATCTTTCTAACCTGAAGAGCCGGTCTGTCAATGTCATGTTTGGCGATAACCGGATAAAACTTATCTATGACCACTAAAAAATATGACCTGCTCTGTTTTTGCCACCAGCGCTCAAATTGTTTTATTAAAGCTTGTTTATCCCCGGCAGCTGGGGATTGTATGTAAACACAGCCTTCCTTTTGTTCTATTTTGTATGTTTTCGCTTTATTGACGATGATCCTGATTTGCCTGCCCAAAACACGGGTGGATGCCCCGTTTTGTATTCTTGCTTCAGATTCAATAGCCCATGTGTCTTTGAAGTAATTTAAGGACTTTTCAATCCACTTGGTTTTACTTTTAAGAAAATCACTGATGCATGTGTCCGGTACGCCAAGTGGCGCGGACAGTTTTACGATACCGTTGGGAAACACCTTGAGCCGGATTTTTTTTACACTTTTACGCTCAATAATCACTTCAATATCGCTCAGTGGCCTTGTCAGGCAAAGTTTTTTTATATTCATATTTTTAATACCTGCTCAATGCTGTTTTCATTAGTCCTTCCAGCATAAGGTCAATTTTTTCAACAGGAAGTTTCAGCTCATGTTCTTCAGTAAAATCCCAGATAAGATCGTCGAGCGCTTGCTCCATATCTTTATGGACCGCAACATTAAACCGCCAATCCACCTTGGCCCGGTTGGCTATAGCAGTTTTAACCCCGCTAGCCAATTGCCCCATGGCTTCATCCATTTCCGGCGAGATATGATTTGTCGCCCCGGCAATGATATTGCGAATTGAACCGTAAAAAGCTTTCGCATCACTGTCATTGTCTATGCAGGCGGGGTAATGGTGGCCGGTATAACCCCTTTTAAAGTCATCCGCCATTTTCTCCATTTTATTAAGATAGGAGTCATCATTCCTTGACGCCTTGTATTCAGCAAGGGTTTCTTTAACCTGCTCGGAAAACTTTTTGTACAGTAAAGGGTCATCATAACGGCAGGTTTCCAACTCTCCAATCATACGGGTGCGAATAGCATCGCCTTTGGCCGCTTTGCTGTCCAGCCTGGCAAGCTGCTCTTTCATCCCTTCGGTGTCGTGGATTGAAACAGGTTCAACAATAATCTGGCTTGGTTCGGAAAGCACAAAGTTATTCAGCAGGCTTCTTACGCTGTCTTCATATTTGCTAAAATCAGTTTTTTCATTGTAACGGAGCATAACCGCCCCGCGAAGTTTTTGAAAATGAAGCAAGTCTTCCTTATATCTTTGGACCTGGTCATAGCCGACGGCATGATACAAGGCATAGCTTCCCATCGCCAAATCCAGCAAACGGGAAAATATTGACAGCTTTTCATAGAACATTTTTCTTAAATTATGCTCTTCTAAGACGCTCTGCCAGCCTTCGGAACTGTTTTGATCAAAATCAGTTCCCTCAAAGATTGTCCATAATTCCTTATGCGCCTTTGCCAACTTGAGCTTTTGGTCACCGGCGCCAAGAATGGCGTCTTCTATGTCAGCCCGATCATATCCGTTCATGCCGGATTTCACATCTGAATACATATCCATGGCGGTATTAAGCTTATTGAAAATACCCCAGTAATCCACAATAAGTCCAAAGTCTTTGCCGGGATATACGCGGTTGACACGGGCTATTGCCTGCAGCAGCGAATGTTCCTTCATAGGTTTATCCACGTACAGCACGGCGGCGACCGGCGCGTCAAAGCCGGTTAGAAGCTTATCTTTCACGATAAGCATATCCACATCTTCGCCGCTGATGAAGCTGTTTTTGGCCCAGTCCTCGTATTCCTCATAGTTATTGCCAAAAAGAGGCTCCACCTCTTCTTTAAAAAAGGACCTGATTTTCTCCTTATTTTCGCTGGTAAGCTCATCATCTTCTTTAACGCTTTCCGGTGATATCACTACCGCTGTTTTTATTCCACCAAGCTTCCTTATTGATTTGTGCAGGTCAATCGCAGCCGGACGGGATGAGGCCGCGGCCATGGCCTTAAACCCTTTTGGCCTGGCATAACTCATGAAGTGTTCATGAATATCAAAAGCCACCATGTCTATACGCTGGCGGGTCTGGGCCAGGGGCAGAAACCGGCTCCATTTGCGCTTCATGTCTTCTTGCTGCTCCTGATTAAGCGGCGCGATAATATATTTAAGATAATCGTCAATCTTCTCGCCGGCCACATCCTGTGGAATGATCCTGCCCTCATAGACCAGGGGAACAATGACACCGTCTTCGACAGCCCTGTCAATAGGGTAACTGTCAATGAGCGGCCCAAACCGCGCGTATGTGTTGAACTTGTCTTTTTTTAGCAGGGGTGTGCCGGTAAATCCTATCTTTATCGCGTTCGGCAGCACATCAACCATGAAGTTGTGAAGCTGGCCGTAGTGGGTGCGGTGACTCTCGTCCACCAACAGGAAAATATTGGTGTCTTTGATTTGAATCCTGCTTTTGGCCGCCTTATCAAATTTATGAATAAGGGTGGTAATGACGGTTTCGCCTTTGTCATTCAACAGGCTGATCAAGCCTTTGCCTGTTTTGGCCCGGGCCGGGCTGAGCTGTGTTTTGGAGAAATTGTCTCTTAGCTGTTTATCCAGATTGATCCGGTCGTTGACAAGCACAAAACGAGGGTTTTTAATGTCCGGGTCAGCAATAATTCTTTTAACCAGCATGACCATGGTAAGGGATTTACCGCTGCCCTGCGTATGCCAGATCACACCGTTTTTCGTATTCCTGTCATCTGTGCCTTTTATGCGTTTCATCGCTGTTTGAATGCCGAAATACTGCTGGTACCGGGCAATTTTCTTTATATTGTTGTCATACAGGATAAAATAACGAATTATTTCCAATAACCTCTCTTTTGAGAGCAAGGAAACTATAGCCCTGTCCTGCTCAATTACTTGCCCGTCCGGACTGACTTTATTGCATTTTTCCTGCTGCCAGATGTAGTCTTTTTCCCGCCATACACTGAAGTACTCGGGAAGCGTGCCGCAGGTGCCGTATTTAACAGAGTTGGGGTTTATGGCCATGACAACCTGGGCAAATTTGAACAGGTGGGGGATAAATTCGGGTTGCCAGTTGCGCACAATTTGGGCAACACCTTTTTTCACATCAACGCCGGATTTTTTACACTCGATCACCACCAGGGGAATGCCGTTGACGAGCAGCACGATATCCGGGCGGGCATACTTGCCGTTCGACCGTTCCACTGAGAATTCGTCCGTTACCTGCCAGATATTGTTTTCCGGCTGCTCCCAGTCGATAAACTTCAAGTCGAAAGACTGGCGGCCGCCGTCGAACAGCTCCTCCTCGTAGCTGTTGCCGGAGAGGAGCATATCATAGATGGTTTTGCTTGCCGGCATCAAGCCGGAAATAAGCGGCGCGTCAATATCGTTAATCGCCTTGCCGATAGACCGTCCGGAGAAAGGCGTCCGCTTACCCCTGTATACGAAAGACTGGCGTTGCATAAACTCACGTAAAACCTCGGGGAACAGCACGTTGGAAAGCCGCCCGCGCAAGATCTCCGCCTGCGAACGGGGTATGTATTGATAGCCTAGTTTCTCCAATACTTTTATCGCCCGGTCCTGGCTTTCCGGGCGCTCGTCGAAAATGGTATGGTAGGGCATCAAGACACCTCCTGTGCATTTACTCTCACAATACCTGTCAGCAGCAACTGCATCAGGGCTTTTTTCTGCTTTTTGAGCTCTTCAAGTTGCTTTTCATGCAGGTCAATTTCACGGTCGGCGGTGGATAGGATTTCGGCGATGGCGGTTTGTTCGGGGAGGGGAGGGAGGTTAATTATCAAGTTGAGTAGTGTTGACAAATCTACACCTTTGACTGTTGAACCATTTCCTAACCTTTCTAAATAGTTGCCAAGTTCAATAAAGCAATAAAATATAAACTCAGTAGATACTGATGTGCTATTAAGGATAATGCCTTTCATATCCTGATTGATTGCCATATCAACCATGTTAATGAAGCCCCGTCCCAACCCCATTCTGGTTGATACTATAAGATTCCCTTTTGGTATGATTTTTGAGGCACTTTGCCTGATCGCATCTAAGCTTATATGTTCAATAGAGTCGTATTTTTGCTTTGCCCCATCTAAGTCTTTAACTGTAACCCATGGAATGTTCCCTTTATAATAACCTTTAACATTTCTTGCCGGAGTTCCTCCGCCCAAAACATTTTTACAAATATCCCCCAGTCGTATATCTTGCCATCCTTCCGTAAAGCCGGGAAGGCGTTTTTTGCCTGTGAGCAGGTTTTGCATCAGCCATTTTTTCTGCTGCTTTTTCTCGGAGATAAGCCGTTCTTCCAATTCGATGGCCCTGTTCCAGGTTGAGAGAACCTTAACTATTTTTTGTTGTTCTATAATTGAAGGAACACGAACTTTTTGTCTTAACCAATCTCGCGTTTTAAAACGTAATTTTTCAATATGGACACCATCGCTGGCAATATAAAAAAATCTTCTCATAAAAGGCAATTGCACATAATAATCAAAAAATGACGGCAATACCCTGTTGTTGCAGTTCATTACATCATATTCGTTGGATACGGTCGCCCCTTCATGCTTCTTGGAGACGACAGCACACGCTCCGTGAACTATCTGTCTTTTTGAAATAATAAAATCTCCTTCACGTATTTCAAACTGACTTTTAACGAGGATTCTTTCACCGGCCAGTTTACCCCGGCTTTCAATTCCTCCAAAATTTCGTTTAATTGTAATGAGGTCATATTCCTGGTCATCCGTTAAATCAACCGGCCTCTCCACAACCTCCAGCAATTGGCTTAACCTGTATTCCTCCCAGTCTTCCGGAAAAGAATAGTCATTATAGTCATAACTCAACTTGGCAACGCTCATAGCTCCCACCTGTTCAATGTCTCATAGTGCATTAAATGTAAGCCCGGTCATTTTCGTGACGTCACGAAAAATGATAGATATTGCTCACAGTCCCAACTCCTTCAGATATACGGCCATTTGGGCCTCGACTTCGGCAAGTTCCTTCTGGATGTTGGCGATATTGGTTTTAACCTCTTCAATATCCACCAGCGCTTCTTCTTCAAAGGTATCAACATAACGGGGGATATTCAGGTTGTATTGGTTGGCCTTGATTTCGTCGACGCCGGCCACGTGGGCGAATTTTTTGATATCCGCCCGGTTTTTGTAGGCGTTGACAATATCCTCGATATGTTTTGTTTCGAGCTTGTTCTGGTTCTTGTCCTTTTTATAGCGGAGCCTGCCGTTTTCGTCCCTGCCGGAGGCGTCGATAAAAAGGACGTCGTCACGGTTGCGGTTCTTTTTGAAAACCAGGATGCAGGCCGGAATACCGGTGCCGTAAAACAGGTTGGCGGGCAGGCCGATCACCGCGTCCAGCAGGTTTTTCTCGATTACGGCCTGTCTGATCCTGCTTTCCGACGCGCCCCTGAACAAAACGCCGTGGGGAGCGACGGCGGCAATCCTGCCGCCGCTCTTGAGGCTGGCGATCATGTGCAGCAAAAACGCCCAGTCGCCCTTGCTGGCAGGGGGCACACCCCAGTCAAAGCGGTGGTGCCTGTCAAGCGACGCTTCCATCTTGAATTCTTTGCCTTTGCCGGTCACCTCGCCGCCGGTGTTAAAACCCGCGGCCCATTTATCCTGCGAAAAAGGCATGTTGGCAACGATGACGTCAAACTGCATGAGATTGCCGTCCGGGTCCAGGTGCAGGGGGTTGGCCAGGGTATCGCCCCATTCGATCCTGGCGTCCATGATCTGATGGAGAAACATGTTCATTTTGGCCATTGACCAGGAGGAGCCGTTCATTTCCTGGCCGTACAGGGCAAGTTTTTTTATCTCGTTGTTTTCCTTGGCCTGGGCGGTTTTCCCGGTTTTTATGAGCAGGGAGCCGGAGCCGCAGGTGGGGTCGTACATGGTGTCGCTTATTTTCGGGTCGACAATGCGGGCCATCAGTTCCGACACTTCGGAGGGCGTAAAGAAGGAACCGGCTTTTTTGCCGGCCTGGCTGGCAAACTCACCGATCATATATTCGTACGCTTCGCCTATGGTGTCCGCGGCCACCTTGCCTTCCTCGGGCTTGATGGAAGAAGGGCTCAGGTCAAGGGACTCGAAATCTTCCAGCAACTCCCGCAGGCGGGTGTTTCTTTGCTTTTGATTGCCCAGCATGGCTTCACTGTTAAAGTCAATGTTCCTGAATATCCCCGTGAACAGGGAAGGATTGTCGTCTTCTATGCCGCGCAAAGCCGTGTTGACAAGCTCTCCCAGGTTGTCGCCGTATCTTTTGTCATAAAGCCAGTTGAAGCTGTGTTCTTCCTTGATGACAAAGGGGAGCCTGCTTATCGCTCTTTCCAGACGTACCGGATTATCGTACTTTTTTCTGAGTTCTTCGACGTTTTCCAGATAGGTGTCGCTTAGATATTTAACGAAAAGCATGGGCAGGATGTAATCTTTATAGTTGGCCGCGTCGATAGCCCCTCTGAAAGTGTTCGCGCCTCTCCAAAGCGCGGCCTCAATGTCTTTTCTGGTAGTCGCCATCATCTTTCACCCTCCCCGGCGCCTGCCGTGACGTTTTTTATTGCTGCCGCCATAAGCCTTTGATCTTCTGTCATCAGATCGCTCAACAGCCGTTTCCTTTGCTTGTGCAGCAGCCACATCCGGCCAAGCGCCAGCTGTTTTGCGTATTCTACGGCGGGTATGTCCAACGCCGCCAACGACTGTACGGAGATAGACTTGACAGTTGCGACCGCACCGACAATATTGTTGTTCAGCCGGGCAATGCCCTGGTTTTCCAGCAGGCAGGCTATATAAGCCGGGAAATGTTCTTTGAACACGCGAATAACAATAAGGTTGTTTGAGAAGGTTGTATTCGGCGCGTCTTCACTCACCAGCGTCGCTGCGTCCGGATTCAGCCGTTTAAGTATAATGTCGTTTTTCCGGATAAAATAGCACTCGCTAACAGGAGTTTGCCGTTTTATTTCCGAAGGGCTGTTTATATCGTTGTAAATTCCCAAATGGTTTGGCTGAATAAAATTATATGTTATAAAACTTGTCTTGTACACAAGTCCGTGTTGCCTGGTATCGGGCAGCCCATTAAATATAGCGGCGATTTTTCCAAGCTTCACATTTCTTAACACCTTCATTTCTTCACTCCCTTCCGACCGGTTTCCGGGAGAACAACTATACAAAGGTTGTCTGAGGTCAACATTCAACAAAAGCCTTACCACATACCGGTGTTATTTGCTGGATTTATAAGAACACGTCCAGTCCGGCCAGTTGTCGCCCTTGCCCCGGTTGTTGCGCCAGTGCAGCGGCTGAAGGTTCTTTAAGTCATCTGTTCCGCCCTTGGCCACCGGCTTCTCATGGTCTATTTCCCAACCGTATTCAGAGTTGACGTTGCCGTAATCCGCAAATTTAATCCACGCGCCGCAACGGTCTTTCCTGATCTCGTTTTGGTCGTGTTTGGGGATGATGGTGGCCTTGCTCCATACATACAATACAATCAACTGGTCAAAAGGCTCGTTCAGAAGCGTGCGATTTACTTGATGCGCCATAGCTTCTCCTTTCCGAGGCAAGGCGTCCACCAGCCGCAATCATCAAATATTGAGTGCTGTTCGCGGTATCTCGTGTTTGTACAAAACATGAGCTGATTTCAGCGGCAAGTCCGGGAATGGCCGGTTCCCGGGCTTGCTTTTTTCGCCTCTATTTTGTTGCCTTGGCCCTTTCTAGAAAAGGGCAAAAACAATTCCAGGGTAAATTATACCAAAAAATAAATTCTATTGTCTATCGTTTTTTCTGTGTTAAGCATTAACATATTATCATTGCTGTTATTTTTGCATGGTGGAAAGTAAGTTGCTAGAAAAGTAAAACCCCTTTCAGAATTAAGAGGTTTTACAAATTACCAAAAGTATGAAGTATGTTTCAGGTTTGTTATTTACTGTTTTCCGTATGGCTTTACCTTTATTTTTTACTGGCCAGTTTGGTCATCAGGTTGGTGAGCACCTGTCTTTCTTCGGTGTCGGCCACTTCCCAGAGCTCTTTGACCGCCTTTTGTTCCGGGTTGGCGGGTGGGACGCTGCTGGCCAGTATATCGCCCAACTGGTAGGCCATTGAATTAAGATGCTCCTTGGTAATCCCCATTTCTTCAGCGTATTCCACAGCCTGGCCCAGGGTTCTCTTCCAGCTGTCCCAGCTGATATTGAGCGTGTTCATTATGCATGACACCCCTCTTCATTATTTTAAAATAGTTTTCCCCACGAACACCTTTCTATACTTTTTTTGGATCACCCGAGTAATCTGGCGTGTATAGTTTTTTGCATCAGCCGCTTTGCTCAGTAGTGCCGGAGTAATAATCGAACGTTTTTGTGTTATAATACAGAAAAATAAAGTGGAATAATTTATATAATAAAGAATTTAGGCGGTGCTGGCTTTAGTGAGTGTTGTGATCCTGGCTCTGGAGACTTCCTGTGACGAAACCTCGGCGGCGGTGGTGGCCGATGGTTCGCAAATACTATCGAATATAATATCTTCTCAGGTTGATGTGCACCGCAAATTTGGCGGTGTGGTGCCGGAGGTGGCTTCCCGCAAGCACCTGGAACTGCTGAACCGGGTGGTGGAGGAGGCGCTGGCGGCAGCCGGGCTGGGGTTTAAAGATCTGGACGCGGTGGCGGTAACCTATGGCCCCGGGCTGGTTGGGGCGCTGCTGGTAGGAGTCGCCGCGGCCAAGGCTTTTGCTTACGGGCTGGACCTGCCCCTGCTGGGGGTAAACCACCTGGAAGGCCATATTTACGCCAATTTTCTGGCAGAGCCAGGACTGGCCTTCCCCCTGCTCTGCCTGGTGGTTTCCGGCGGGCACACCGACCTGGTGCTGGTAGAGAAGCACGGCCGTTACCGGGTGGTGGGCAGGACCAGGGACGACGCCGCGGGTGAGGCGTTTGACAAGGTGGCCCGGACTTTAGGCCTCGGCTACCCCGGCGGGCCGCTGATCGACCGGCTGGCCGCGGGCGGGGATGCGTCGGCGATCAGCCTGCCCAGGGCCTATCTGGAAAAAGGCAGCCTGGATTTCAGTTTCAGCGGGCTGAAGTCAGCTGTAATAAATTATTTGCACCGTGCCGCACAGCGGGGTGAGGAAGTGAACAAAGCCGACCTGGCGGCCGGTTTCCAGCAAGCGGTTTCAGATGTCCTGACCGAAAAAACCCTGGCCGCCGCGAAAGAAACCGGGGTTTCCACCATCCTGCTCGCCGGCGGGGTAGCCTCCAATTCCGGACTGCGGGCCGCCCTGACAGAGTCAGCCGGGCAGGAATCGATCCGGGTGGTCATTCCCGCGCCGGTCCTTTGTACCGATAACGCGGCCATGATCGCCTGCGCCGCATACTATAAATACCTGCGGGGCGCATTCGCCCCCTTGACTCTTAATGCAGTGCCGGATTTAAAACTGGGTGAGGAAAGATATGAAGGTAATTTTAAGAAAATCAGCGACTAATGTCCCGGGTAATATATGACTTGTGTCCCGGAAACAGGAGTTCTGTGGATGATTATTTCTGTGGATAATGTGTATAAGTCTGTTAATAACTTGCGGAATAAGGGATTTCTCTGTGGGTGAAATTTCCGGGAAGAAAAATCTCTCATATACTGAAGTATTTTCCTTAAACGGGGCGGCGGAAGCGAACATACTGCCGGTTACTTCCATCTGTAATATAAGCTGCGTGTTCTGTTCACACAAACAGAATCCGCCGGGTGTTCTTTCATACCGCATTGCTGCCTGTACCCCGGATGAGGTCAGGCAGGTAGTGTCTTTTTTGGACCCGGCGAGGCCGGTGATAATAGGCGAGTCGGCAACAAGAATTATCGAAGGTGAGCCTTTAACCAATCCCTTTATCAGGGAGGTTTTATCTGCGGTCCGTGCCGCCCTGCCCCATACAGCCGTCCAGATTACCACCAACGGCATACTGCTGGATGAAAGTATGACAGACTTCTTATGCCGCCTTGGCCGTGTGACTGTCAACCTGTCACTGAACAGCGCAGTGGAGAAAAGCAGGTACACCCTGATGGGGGACGCCTGCCCTGGCCGCGCGTTGCGAAACACACGCCTGCTGAAAAGTTACGGGCTGCCTTTTAACGGCAGCATTGTGGCTATGCCCCACCTGGTGGGGTGGTCTGACCTGGAAGAGACTATCGGGTACCTTGAGCAGTGCGGAGCTGAGACAATTCGCCTGCTCCTACCGGGGTTTACCCGTTTAGCGGCGCCCGCACTCCGTTTCAAGCCGGCCCTGCGGGAAGAGCTTAATGATTTTGCAGCAGGTCTGCGGCACAGGGCCGGTGTCCCGCTTACCTGTGAACCCCCCCTGGTTTATGACCTGAAGCCGGTGGTTGGAGGTGTGATTAAAGGGACCCCCGCGGCAGCGGCAGGAATTCGCCGCGGAGATGTTATTCATTCGGTAAACAATGTTCCGGCCCGGACCAGGGTTCAGGCTTTTAGACAGGTATTCAAGGCCGCTTCACCGGAAATCATTGTCGCGAGAGAGGAAGGGTTGGTTCCCCTTCAGGTCAAAAAAGAGCCGCTGGAAAGGTCCGGGCTGGTGATGGATTACGACCTGGACCCGGTATTGGTTACTGACATGGCGCTGGCCCTAAGACGAAACGGAGCCAAGCGGGCGCTGGCGCTTGCTTCTGAACTGGGCAGTGCGGTCATAAATAGCGGATTGATGCAATTTTTAGAGGGAGAAGCGGAAATAGAAGTCTTGACTGTGAAAAGCCGTTTCTTTGGTGGTTCAATTGGAGCAGCCGGCTTGCTTACGGTGGCTGATTTCGAAACAGCCCTGACAGAATATCTTAGAGACAAGCCGGGACGTCTCCCGCCTGTGGCGCTGCTGCCGGAACCGGCCTTTGACCGCAGGGGCAGGGACCTGACCGGGCGTTCCTATGTTGATCTGGAGCAGAAGTTCGGGATCAGATTTGAATTGCTGTGAGCCATTTATTAGTTAATTTTCAAAGCAGAATTTGCAGGGAACCGGCACGGCGCTGTTGAATATTATCTTTAACTGTGGGAACGCAGGCGTCTGGCCAAACTGGCCGGGATGTGCGAATCTACCTTACAGGGGGGGCGTAAATATGAAGGTTAAGCAGATTTCTGTTTTCTTGGAAAACAAGTCTGGCCGCCTGGCCCAGGTGACCAGGACGCTCGGAGAAAACGGCATCAACATCCGGGCGCTGTCAATCGCCGACACAACTGATTTTGGCATATTAAGGCTGATTGTAAACGATCCGGAGAAAGCGTACCAAATCTTAAAGAATTCAGGGTTTACGGTAAGCGCAACCGATGTAATCGCGGTGGAAGTGGCCGACAAACCGGGGGGGCTGGCTGAAGTCCTTCAGTTGTTGGACCGGGCGGGCATGAACATTGAGTACCTCTACGCTTTTCTGCAGAAATCAGCCGGCGCCGCCCTTGTTGTTTTCAGGGTGGAGCGGCTTGACGAGGCGGTCAAAGTCCTGCAGGAAAGCGGCACCCGCATTCTAAGCGGCAATGAGGTTTACAAGTTATAAGTAATAAAATGATTTTCAGGCGATATGTTTTATTATGGGTGACCGCTTACATGGAAAAGCGGTCATTCATATTATGGAAACAAAAGTAAAAATATTTGAGCCCTGCAGTCATCTCCAGAGTGTTAAAATGAAAATGATGGTTGATAAGATGGGGGTATTTACTTGCCGAAAAGCCGGTTGAGGAAACAGATTTTGCAGATGAGAAACGGCTTAACACCCGCGCAGGTGGCCGAAAAAAGCCGAAGAATCGCCGCCAGGCTGCTGGATTTGGAAGAATACCGGCGCTCTCGCAGCATGATGATCTACCTGGATTTTCGCAATGAGGCGCGTACCGATGAAATAGTTGTTAAGAGCCTGGCAGCCGGCAAAAAAGTAGCAGTACCCGTTACCGATACTGCCGCAAACCAGCTGATACCGTCGCTCCTTCTAAATTACCCCGGCGACCTGCAGCCAGGCGCGTGGGGTATTCCGGAGCCCGGGCCACAGGCCTTGCGGCCGCTGAACCCGGAGACGCTCGACCTGGTCATAGTGCCGGGGGTGGCTTTTGACACCGCCGGAAACCGGCTGGGCTTTGGCCGGGGGTTTTATGACCGGTTTTTGCCCCTTACCGGACCGGGAACAGTATTCGCTGCCCTGGCCTATGAATTTCAGGTGCTGTCTGACGTTTACCCGGGGCCGCATGATATACCTGTGCATGCCATACTGACAGAAGACCGGTTAATAAGGATAAAATAAACTCAATTGACTGATTCGCTCCATTGAGGAACAATAATTGCTTGTATTAAATATAGAGAATATTGACAAAGCACATGTTCTCTCAGGCTTGATTAAGGTAGATTGCAGAAGGGATTGGTCTATAATCTAAGGACTTGGAGTTTGTCTGTGTAGAGGCTCTGAGATTAAATTCATATTTGTGGCAGGAATTGTACTAAATGTATGGAATTATCCTTTCGAGTAAAAGTAAAGACGGCGAATATATACTTATATGTTAAACAGGAAAAAGAATGATTTACAGAAATAGAAGCATTAAACCAGCACAGAATGACTAAGAGCCAACAAAGCAATCAACACGAAGGTCAGCACTACAGCTTATTTCGATCGCTGGGCGTAAGAGTAGAAAGGTAGGAGAAATAAGATGAACGAAAAAGACCCTGTGGATTTATCATTGGACGAGATAGAGGAAATTGAAAAACTCACATTAAGATGGGTATTTCAGGCTGTTTACGATTTTGGAATGGAAGCGCACGAGATTTTTCTAAAATCACCTGATAGTGTAAAGGACATTGCAGAAGATATAACAAGGGAATTGCTTGATAGATTATCTGGGTTTAATGTTCAGCAACGAGTGTATGGTACCGTTGACTATAAGAAGGCCAGATATGTTATATTGCCGGAACGAACGGTTCGACAGGCTCTGTTTATAGATTCAAAGGCTGAAAAAGAAAACCGGTCTGCAACTATTCAAATGTCTCAAACTTCAATGTGGATAAGACAAAGAAGATCGGGTAATGAAATCAACGAAAAAGGTTTGCTTCCTGAAATATCAGAATATGGAGGGAAGAACTACCTTACAACAACCTGTCTTATACACTTCATGTACGATGATGATAATAATGTACACCACTTAAAGGAAGTTACCATTGCTGCAATACCAAATGGCCGCCTGCAAGATACATACAATCCAACATTTGATGATGGAATATGGTTGGTTGGGAGAAATGCACCATCACGAGGCGAAGATTTTAGGGTAAGGGTGAGCTTTAGTAAATTAAAAGAAAAATCTGCTTGGCGTATTCAGACGCTAACATACGAGGAAAATATTAAGGAGTGTAAAGGATTATGGCAGTCATAGAGTTTTCAAAGACACTTTCTCCTAATAATATTTATCATGGAGATGCCAGGTTTCTTT
Source organism: Pelotomaculum propionicicum (assembly GCF_004369225.1). GTDB lineage: Bacteria > Bacillota > Desulfotomaculia > Desulfotomaculales > Pelotomaculaceae > Pelotomaculum_B > Pelotomaculum_B propionicicum. The sequence continues at coordinate 107,635 of NZ_QFFZ01000002.1, read as the reverse complement.
TGAAAAAAATTGCTCGAGAATCAATTGCGCTGAGTGTATGGTCCCCACCATATTATGTGGGAAAAGAATATGAAAAATATTTAACCTTTAGGGGATGGGAAAATTTATTAAAAGAGGTTATTAAACATCATTTTCCGATTATTAAACCTGGAGGCTTTTTAGTAATTAATATAGCAGATATTCTATGTTTTAAGGATGAAACAATGCCAAAAATTATGGCAGAAAACGTTTCACGGAGAAAAATCACGCTTTCAAAAGAAGAAATTGTAGAAGTCATGAAAAAACATCCTGAATGGAACCGGTACAAGCTTGCTGAATATTTCAAGTGCAGCGAGCAAACAATTGACAGGAGGTTGAACGGTAATAATGTTAGAGGAGGCAAGTATCAGTCTCAGACAAGAGTGTATTTAGTTGGTGGACTGATTGAGCAAGCTGCAACCGGTGCAGGATTCTATTTATATGACCGCCGTATTTGGGTGAAAGACGCTGCTTGGGAAAACTCCAGGTGGCACACAATATCTTACCGCTCTGTTGATGAATTCGAATATCTATATATCTTTTGGAAACCAGGAATCACGAAGGTTGACAGAGCACGGCTTACAAAACAAGAGTGGGTTAATTGGGGTTCTAGGGGGGTGTGGGAAATTGCATCTGTTCGTAGTAACTCCGACCATGATTCAAAGTTTCCTGTTGAATTGCCAAGAAGAATAATAAAGTTATTTACTGATCCTGATGATATTGTGCTTGATTGTTTTATTGGTAGCGGAACTACTGCCGTAGCAGCGATCAGTGAGGGAAGGAAAGTGATTGGAATTGACAAGGAAATAAAGTCAGTTGAAATCGCAAGAAACGCCATAGCCTCAATAAATGCATATACAAAAGAGCCTGAGCAATTAGAGTTAATGCTCCGGGAATTAGAAGCTTCATACAATGCACAATAAAAATGTGTTAATAGACAACTACTGACAGGCATAAAGCAACTCCGTACTGCGAAATACCAAAGAGCGCATTCTTCATGTTCTTACAAACACAGCAGATTGTGTAAAAAAAGAGGCCCTTGCCCCCGTGTTTGCGGGGGCAAGGTTTTATGTGGGGTTAGTCTGGGGTTTTTAATAGTTATGGACCCGATCCAGTTCTTCTCCGGTGATGTCGAATGTGGTTTTGTGGGGTTCCAGCATGTTCCATAAATGAACATGCGGGGGCTGTGCGAATGCTTTGTCCCGGTCTGCCGGTTGAAGGATGATTTTTATTTTGCCGGTGTGGTTTTTGGCCTTATAATATAGGTTAGAAGTCAAGTCAGAAGGGATTTGCCGCTGGTGCAAAGAAATGAGCTGCGCAAGCTGCTGGAAAATGTGAAGGAACATAAAATTGATGTGGCGGAAGCGCTGGACAGGCTTAAGAACTTACCATATGAAGACCTGGGCTTTGCGGTTATAGACCACCACCGCGCTTTGCGCAAAGGCTTTCCGGAAGTTGTTTTCTGCCAGGGCAAAACTGCGGAACAGGTTGCCGGTATCTTTAAAAAGCTGGGCGGCGGGGACAGGGTGATCCTGGGTACAAGAGCTTCAGATGAAGCTTTTCTGAAAGTAAGGGAAATCTACCCGGAGGCTATTTACAATGAACTGGCCCGGACTATCGTCATTGGCGGGGGCAAACAGCCGGCTCAAAAGGGGAGAATCCTTGTGGTCAGCGCCGGGACAGCCGACCTGCCGGTGGCTGAGGAGGCCGCCGTTACAGCAGAGGTGATGGGCAACGAGGTGCGGAGAGTTTACGATGTGGGTGTCGCGGGTATTCACCGGCTTCTGGATAAGCTGGATGAGATGCGCTGGGCTCATGTCATTATTGTGGTGGCAGGTATGGAGGGGGCCCTGGCCAGTGTTGTGGGCGGGCTGGCCGAACAGCCTGTTATCGCCGTGCCGACCAGTGTCGGTTACGGAGCCAGCTTCAACGGGCTGGCCGCGCTGCTCTCCATGCTTAACAGTTGCGCTTCAGGAGTCAGCGTGGTAAATATCGACAACGGTTTTGGCGCCGCTGCCATGGCCAACGCCATAACCCGTATGATGGAGGGGGCGCGTGAGTGAGAATAGCTTATTTTGATTGTTTTTCAGGTATAAGCGGTGATATGTGCCTGGGCGCACTGGTCAGCGCCGGAGTTGACTTTGCTTTGTTAAAGGAGCAGTTGGCGCTGCTGCCGGTTGACGGCTATGAAATTTATTGGAAAAGAGAAAAAAGAAACGGTATTTCCTGCGCCAATGTCTTTGTTGACCTGCTGGAAACAAATCAGCCCGAGCGGCGCCTGGACGACATCTTAAAGATTATAGACAACAGCGGGCTGCCGGCGGAAGTAAAAGAGAAAAGCAAGGCTGTTTTTCACCGCCTGGCAGAGGCTGAGGCTGCCGTCCATGATACAGCGCCGGACCAGGTCCACTTCCATGAGGTTGGGGCGGTTGACGCTATAGTGGATGTGGTGGGCACAGTACTGGGCCTGAGCCGGCTTGGGGTGGACAAGGTTTACGCTTCACCCCTGCCCATGGGCAAAGGTTTTATCAGGTGTATGCACGGCGTAATCCCATCACCGGCGCCCGCCACACTGGAAGTGCTGCGGCAGGCTCCTGTTTACGGCGCTGGTATCGAAGGGGAATTGGTGACTCCCACCGGGGCCGCCCTTGTTTCTGTGCTGGCGGATGGTTTCATTGACCTGCCGGCCCTGACTGTTGAAAAAGTAGGCTACGGCGCCGGTAAAAAGGTTATGGAGCACCCCAACCTGTTAAGGCTGATCGTGGGTGAGCGTTATCCAGGCCGCGGTTCCGCCCGGGAGAATGTTCACCAACACCATCATAACCATAACCAAGGTCCAGAAGATATAGAGTAAACTCCCTTGTTATTTCTTCAGCTTTTCAAAGGCCAGCAGGGCGGCTGTGTAAACTTTTTTCAGGGGAATACCGGATTTTTCAGAAAGACTCCTGCATTCTTCGTATTCCGGGGCAATTTGCAGAATTTCTTTTTTGTCTTCACCGGCGAAGCCGGTTTTCACTGTAACTTCCCCCCAGGGGGTATTTACCGGCTCAAAACTTCTGTAAAGGACCCTTCTTTTCTCTTCCCTGATCCGTACGCCTAAAGTTGAGGTTTCCCTGAAGACGGTTTCAAGTAACGTTTCCAGCTTTTCCGCATGACAAATTACACACAAAAGGTTGGCCGGCCTGTTCTTTTTCATATACGCGGGTATGACATAGGCGTCCAGCGCGCCGTCCTTCATGAGTTTATCGAATAAATAGGAGTAGATTTCCGGGTTCATGTCGTCTATAGTAGTTTCAAGGACGGTTACTTTTTCCTCTTGACCAGTCACGGTTGTTCTCCTTTCATTCGGCACGGAATTTGCGACTATATTGTAACACAACCCCTTCCCTTATTAGTAGAAGTATAGAGGAAGTAAGTTTTGCCGGCAAACAGTAAAAAGATTAGGAGGGAGAAGATGGGCGACATTGAAGTGAGAGGTTTTGGCGAGTTAAAAAAGCTTTTTGATGAGAGAAAGTGGTCTTTCCCGCTTATACTTAGTTTAGAAGAGGAAATCAGCGCAGTTGATCCGGCGGTAAATTAGACCTGCCCCCTGAAAGGATTGAAATAGTATTTGTTAACGGGAAGGCTATGCCTGTAGACTGTCTGATCAAGCCGGGTGACCGGGTAGCGTTTGTGCCGCCCGGCACTCCGGGGCCTTACCGTGTATTGCTGGGTTTTAAAAAAATGGGTAAACAATAACAGGTCATGCTTGCCATCTATGATAATGGCAAGAAAATTGCTGAGACTAAATTTCATACTGTTCATGAGGGCTTCAATTATTTTAAATCTTCATTCATCTTACAGGAGGTGAGACTTTTTGAAGGTCGAAGTAAGGGTTTTTTCAGGTCTGGAGAGTTATATCCCGGGAACAACTTTTGGACAAATCATCCCGGTGCCTATAACAGAGGGGTTAACGGGCAGGGAGTTGTTAACAAAACTCAACATTCCTGAGGACAAGGTGCACACGTTTTTAGTTAATGGTATTCATAAGGATTTTGCAGTGATCCTTAATGATGGTGACCGTGTGTCTCTTTTCCCTGCTGTGGCCGGGGGATAAATCCAGAGTTATTTACATTTAGTGTCAAATTAGACATGTTTTTTAATATATTATGAAAATTAGCTGCTTTAATATTTAACTTCCAGGGAGAATGCACCGGATTTGGTTAACCTTTTCGAACAACAGGCGCAGGGTTTAGTGTATAATAAGAAATAATAACAAGTTCTGCTGCGCAAACTTGACATTATCCGCAACAGCATGTATTTTTTTTCAATGGGAGGTTACACTCCCGCAATAAGGTCCCTGGTTAGTATCTGCTTCAGATTAACCCAGATCAGTATCCTTGAGGGGGTAATCGCATGGGCACGGTGCGCGGTACGTCATACGACACCGGTGCTGCGGCGCTTAGCGCTAAACACAAGCTTTGGCTGGAAAAAAACGGGGCTATTTTTGGTGAAGGCCTGTTTAATATCTTAATTAAAGTTAAAGACACAGGGTCAATTTCACAGGCGGCCAGGGAAATGTCCATGTCCTACCGGGCGGCCTGGGGCAAAATCAAGGTGGCGGAAAAGCATTGGGGAGTGCCGCTCCTTGTGACGCAGGTTGGCGGTGAGATGGGCGGCGGAGCCAAGCTGACCCCCGGCGCTGAAGAGCTCTTGCGCAGGTACCGGGAGTTTCAGCGCGAAGTCGATAGTTTTATTCAAAACTCTTTTGAACAGATATTTCAGGGCTGACAGGCCCTAAAATTAGCGGCGGGTTATATTATTTCAAGCATAAGGGAGACAAGCCTTAGACAGTTTTTATCTCATGCTAAGAGTCCATAAAAAAGGTGATGTCTATGGAAGTTTACTGGCAGGGGCTGCTGGAAGCGTTACGCCTGCTGTTTAGTGGAGACCGGGATGTGTTTGAGGTTATCTTCCGTACCCTTCACGTATCAGGAACAGCCACACTGATTGGCCTGTTGCTCGGCATGCCCCTGGGCACTTTTTTAGCTCTTGCCTCTTTCCCCGGGCGCAAGCTGGTGGTAAGTATCATTAATTTCGGTATGGGCCTGCCGCCGGTAGTGGTGGGATTATGGGTCTGGCTGACCCTAAGCCGCTACGGCCCCCTGGGTTTCCTGAGCCTGCTGTACACGCCTACAGCGATGATAGTGGCCCAGATCATCATTGCGGCGCCGATTATCACTGGTTTTACTATCGCCGCCATTCAGTCCCTGAACCCCAAGATCAGGCTCCAGATCCTGGCCCTGGGCGCTTCGCGCCTGCAGTTGCTGTGGCTGCTTTTGAGGGAAGCCAGGCTTGGCCTGTTGGCGGCGGTTATCGCCGGTTTTGGCGGGGCGATATCTGAAGTTGGCGCCTCCATGATGGTGGGCGGCAACTTGAAAGGATACACGGCGGTACTTACAACCGCCACTGTTTTGGAAGTGAATAAGGGAAGATGGGAAACAGCTACCGCTCTTAGTATTATCCTGCTGCTGCTGGCCTTTGGCATTACCGCCGTTCTGACTACGGCCCAGCAGCGCGGCCGGTAGAAGACATATAATTAATTTTTTTGGTTGACTAACTTATAAATCAGAAGGTGAAAATATGCTTGATACTTACAGGCGGGACATAGAATACCTGCGTGTTTCGGTTACCGACAAGTGCAATTTGCGCTGTATTTACTGCATGCCGCCGGAGGGAGTTAAGTCTGCTTCCCATGAGGAGATCCTGCGCCTGGAGGAGATCGAAACCATCATCAAGGCCGCGGCGCTAATCGGGATTAAAAAAATACGCCTGACCGGGGGCGAACCGTTGGTGCGCAAGGGATTGGATGATTTGGTGCGGCGCATTTCAACTATTCCCGGCATCGATGATATTACCCTCACCACCAACGGCCTGCTGCTGCCTGCCCGCGCCAAAGCTCTTAAAGAAGCGGGTGTCAAAAGGGTCAATATCAGCCTGGATACTCTAAAGGATGAGCGCTACCGGGATTTAACGCGCGGCGGTGAACTGGCCCAGGCCTGGCAGGGAATCCAGTCAGCTTTGGAGGCCGGGCTTCATCCGGTTAAATTAAATACTGTGGTGATCCGTGATTTCAACGATGATGAGGTTGTGGACATGGCCCGCCTTACTCTGGAAAATCCACTGCACATACGCTTTATTGAGCTGATGCCCATAGGTTCCTCCCTGACCTGGTCCAAGGGGCGCTTTGTCCCGGCCGGGGAGATAATGGACAGGCTAAAAAGGAAAATCGGCCAATTGCTGCCGGCCACAATGACTTCCGGCGGCGGCCCGGCCAAATATTACCGCTTTAAGGACGCTGCCGGAACTGTTGGCTTTATCAACTCCATGAGCGAACATTTCTGCGAGAAATGCAACCGCCTGCGCCTGACCGCCAGCGGAGGACTGAGGCCTTGCCTTTACGACGAGCGGGAAGTGGATTTGAGGACCCCGCTGCGTGAGGGAGCGCGGATCAGGGAAGTTGCTGAATTAATTCTTGACGCGGTTTATATGAAACCGGACCGGCACCATATGCTGGACGGCTGGAGGGATAAGCGCAGGAGCATGTCCCAAATTGGCGGGTAGGTTTTGTGCTGTGGTTATCAAGCTTTAAAAAGTTAAAAAATATAAGTGCCGGGATCACTCTTTTTTCTTAAAATAAATTTTGTTATATAAAAGGAGATGTAACCTGTATGGGTATAATAAAGGCTGTATGTACCAGCCCGGAAAAAGGGATGCGTAAAAAGGACAAAGGAGAAGGGATACTGGTTAAGGAACACGGCCTGCAGGATGATGCTCACAGCGGGCCATGGCACCGCCAAGTCAGCCTTTTGGCGCTGGAGAGCATTGAAAAAATGCGGGCGATGGGCCTGGATGTCGGCCCCGGTGACTTTGCCGAGAACCTTACCACGGAAGGCATAAACCTGGTTGAACTGCCAATAGGCACACGCCTGAAGATAGGCAGCGAGGCAGTCGGCGAGGTTACCCAGATCGGCAAAGAATGCCACAACCGCTGTGCTATTTTCTACCAGGCCGGTGACTGCGTCATGCCCAGAGAGGGCATCTTCATCAGAGTACTGGAAGGCGGCCAGGTTAAAACCGGCGACACGATAGAAGTCATACAGTAGGCTTTTATATAATTATGCACAGCATTAGTATATTTATTAACTCTAATAGGATCGTCAGACGGATCTAGAGTATAAGTGTTGTTATGGGATAACAGTTCATAAAAATCCCACGTCTCACGTCCCACATCTCACGACTCAAATCGGAGGTTCCTGTGAAAAAAACAGTGCCTGTTGTTGGCTTGGTTGGTTATTCCGGCTCAGGGAAAACCACTTTTTTGGAAAAGCTGATCGCAGTGCTGAAAAGCCGCGGCTACTTGCTTGGTGTGATTAAGCATACCCACCACCCAGTGGATCTTGATCAAAAAGGGAAGGATACCTGGCGGCATGCGCGGGCGGGTGCTGATGTTGTAGCACTGGCGTCACCCAACGGGGTTACACTCTTCAAAAAGTTTGCAGCCGGCCCGGCGCCGCAGGAAGTCATGGACATGGCTGTGGCTGCAGCCGGCGATTTGGATCTGATTATTTTTGAAGGGTATAAAAAGGAGAAATGGCCTAAAATAGAAGTCTACCGTCACGCTGCAATTGAACGCCCGGCAATCCCGGCGGGAGAACTGGTTGCTGTGGTGACTGACACTGCCCCTGCCGGACCGGCGCCTCATTTTGGGCTGGATGACACGGCAGGAGTGGCTGATCTGATTGAGCGAGTAATACTAAAAAAGGAGTGTGCTGCAATGTCGGAAATTAAGCCGGAAGTTTTAGAGGCGGTAAGGCTGGCGGCCAAAGAAGGGCGGCTCAGCTGCACGCAGGCCAGAAAACTGGCTGAAGAATTGAAGGTTGCCCCCAAAGTGGTAGGAAATGCCGCCAATGAACTTAAAATCAAAATAAAATCATGCGAACTGGGTTGTTTTTAACTCTATGGCTGAACTTTTTAATGTTCTGACAGTAGATGAGGCCAGGGCTGCCATAGCCGCCCACCTGCCGGACAAGTGGCCGCACGAAAAGGTGCCGGTTTTAAAAAGCCTTGGCCGCAGGCTGGCGGCCGAAGTGCGCGCCGTCGATGATGTGCCGGGTTTCGACCGGTCCACCATGGACGGCTTTGCAGTGCGGGCCAGAGATACATATGGCGCCACGGAAGGAATGCCGGCATACGTTGATATAACCGGCGAGATAATCATAGGCAGGCGGCCGGAAGGGGAAGTCAAGTCAGGCCAGGCTTACCGCATCCCCACCGGGGGAATGCTTCCTGCCGGGGCTGACGCTGTGGTGATGGTGGAGTACACCGAGGAATTGGACAGCCGCACCATCGGCATCATCAAGCCGGTCGCGCCCGGAGAGAACATGGTGCGCAGGGGAGACGACATAGCCGCGGGTGAAATCGCGCTCCCGGTTGGCCACCAAATCAGGGCGCAGGACCTTGGCATGCTGTCATCCATCGGTGTGACGGAAGTTGAAGTGGCCGTTTCATTAAAGGTAGGTATTGTTTCCACTGGAGATGAGCTGGTTAACCCCGGGGAGAACCCTTTATCCGGCCAGGTACGTGACATCAACTCCCACGCCCTGTACGGGGCGATAGCCGCTTGCGGCGGTGCCCCGCGGCTGTACGGGATTGTCAGCGACAATTATGAAAAATTAAAAGATATCCTGAGGGTCGCCCTGAAAGATAACGATATGGTCCTCTTCTCCGGCGGCAGTTCAGTCGGCACACGCGATGTGGCCTCCAAGGTAATTGATGCTGCCGGGAAGCCGGGCGTCCTTTTTCACGGCATTGCGATTAGCCCCGGCAAACCCGCGCTAGGGGCGATCCTGGGAGGGAAACCTGTTTTCGGCCTGCCGGGCCACCCGGCTTCGGCCATGGTTGTCTTTGACCTGATGGTGGCGCCCCTTGTGCGGATGGGGGGGTACCCAACAGGGGCTAAAGAAATAGCCATGGAATTTCCTTTGAGAGCGGTAATTACCCGCAACCTGCGCTCGGCTGCGGGACGCGAGGACTTTGTCCGGGTTAAGCTTGGATATAGTGACGGTCGGTTTTTTGCCGAACCTGTACTGGGTAAATCAGGCTTAATCAGCACCATGGTCAGAGCCGACGGCCTGGCGCACATACCTGCCGGCAAAGAGGGTGTTGAGGCCGGGGAGATAGTGGAAGTGAAATTATTTTAAAAGACTTAATGAGGTGCTTTTAAATATGAAGCGTACGGTTTATCTGGACGACCTGCCCTGGGAGGCGGCACTGGAAAAATATTTGAGTTATTTAAATGACCTGGGCGCCCTGAACCCGGGCCGGCCGGAACTGGTCCCCGCTGAAGAAGCGCTGGGCAGGGTAGCGGCGGCGCCGGTGTACGCCAGGATATCTTCACCCCATTACCACGCCTCGGCTATGGACGGCCTGGCTGTACGCTCGTATGACACCTACGGGGCTTTCGAAATTTCACCTAAAAAATTACGGGTGGGAAGGGAGGCTTTCCCTGTCGATACGGGTGACCCCCTGCCGGAAGGCTGCGACGCTGTGATTATGATTGAAGATGTGCACTATGTGCAGCCGGACCTTATTGAAATAATACATGCTGCGCCCCCCTGGCAGCATGTTCGTTTTGTGGGAGAAGACATTGTCGCCACCGAGATGATTATTCCCGCCAACCACCTGGTAAGGCCTGTTGATATCGGGGCTCTGCTGGCGGGAGGGGTTGATAGCCTGTATGTGCATCCACGCCCCAGGGTGGCGCTGATGCCTACCGGCACAGAACTGGTCCAGCCGGGCACAGATTTGAAGCCGGGTGATATTATTGAATATAACTCCCGGATGCTGGGGGCAATGGTGGAGAGTTGGGGGGGCAAAGCGCTGCGCAAAGAAATCACGGCGGATGATTTTGCAAGCCTCAAAGCTACGCTGGCAAGCTCGGTTGATGAAGCGGACATTGTATTGATCAACGCCGGGTCCTCATCAGGCTCAGAGGATTTCACAGCGGATGCAATCAGGGCTCTCGGCTCGGTGCTGGTGCACGGCGTGGCCACTAAACCCGGCAAACCGGTCATCCTGGGGGAGATCAAAGGCAAGCCCGTTATAGGCGTGCCTGGCTATCCAGTATCAGCTTACATGGGCCTGGACCTTTTTGTAAAGCCGGTTATCTTTAGAAAAATGGGTACTGTGCCGCCGCCTTTGGATACAGCTGAGGCAACCGTATCAAGAAAGATGGTTTCCTCGGTGGGCGTTGAGGAATTTGTAAGGGTTAAGCTTGGTCAGGTGGGGGACAAGGTTGTGGCAACTCCTATTGCGCGGGGCGCGGGAGTCCTCATGTCACTTGTGCGGGCCGACGGCGTGATCCGGATTCCAAGGCTTTCGGAAGGCTACAACGCCGGAGATACGGCCACAGTAGAGCTGTTCAGGACGCCGCGGGAGATCAGGGAAACGACAGTTATTATCGGCAGTCATGACAACTCTCTGGACGTGCTGGCCAACTTTTTGCGCCTTAAATATCCCGAGGCGACCCTGTCTTCCGCCCATGTCGGCAGCCTGGGCGGGCTGACCGCCCTGCGCAGGGGTGAGGCGCACTGCGCGGGCACACACCTGCTTGATGAGGAAACAGGGGAGTACAATATTAACTATGTTAAAAGGATACTGCCGGACAGGAAAGTAGCTCTGGTCAACCTGGTCTACCGGGAGCAGGGCTTAATCCTGGCCAGGGGCAACCCTAAAGGCATCCACGAACTGGCAGACCTGAGGCGGGACGATGTCAGTTTTGTCAACAGGCAGCGCGGCGCCGGCACCAGGATCCTGCTGGATTACCTCTTGGGAGAGAAGGACATTGCCGCTGATTTGATCCGCGGTTACGACCATGAGGAATACACCCATATGGCTGTCGCTGTGGCGGTAAAGGCAGGAGCGGCGGACGCGGGCCTGGGCATCAGGGCTGCCGCTATAGCTCTGGATTTGGATTTTGTCAGTATTGTCGAAGAACGGTATGACCTGTGCATCCCTTTAAAATATATGGATACTCCTTATATCCAAAGATTATTGGCAGTAATGGCGCTGCCGGAATTTCAGGCGGAGGTTAAAAAACTGGGAGGTTACGACTTGCGGGACTGCGGCAAAGTTATGTGGCGCAGTTGATTAACGTTTTTATTAGAAAATTCTTGGATTTTTTTGTTCAACCTTCCAAGGACGGGCAGGATAACCACCTGTTATAATTGAAGTATTACTTTGTTTGTTTTTGGGGAATAGCTGGTTGTTGATTATAAAGAAAATAGTTGAAGAATACCGAAATCTCCGTTTAAAAGTAGAAGCCGGTAAAACTCTAGTATGGGAGATGTTATTTTTGAATGAGTTGACTCACCTGGATGAACGGGGCCAAGCCAGGATGGTAGAGGTGGGAGCAAAGGAAATTACCCGCAGGGAAGCTATAGCCCGGGGAGAAGTTGCCATGCGTCCCGGAACGCTTGATATGATCCTGGAAGGGAAAACACCTAAAGGAGAGGTGTTCGGTGTGGCCCGTATAGCCGGGATTATGGCGGCAAAGAAAACTCCGGAGATAATACCCCTCTGCCATCCTTTAGCGCTGACGGGCATCGATGTGCAGTTTCGTCCCGACCGGGAGCTAAGCAGGGTCGAAATAGAGGCCAGGGTCAGAACTACGGGACAAACCGGGGTGGAAATGGAGGCTCTCACCGCTGTATCAGCGTCGGCGCTGGCCATTTACGACATGTGCAAGGCGGTTGACCGGGAAATGGTTATCGGAGCCATCAGGCTTATCCATAAAAGCGGGGGCAAAAGCGGCTCCTTTGACCGCGAGGGTGAGGAGAAATGGCTGTAAAGGTTGGAGAATCGCACCCGTAATATCCCGGGATAAGAGGTGAGAAGGTTGTACAGGATTGCCGTGATTACCGTTAGTGACAAGGGTTCCCGCGGCGAGAGGGTGGATGAAAGCGGCCCGGCTATCACTAAGATGGTTGAATCACTGGGCAAAGTGGTTAGTTATCAGGTTTTGCCCGACGATTTGGATGGTTTGAAATGGGCTTTGATCGACCTGTCCGACAGGGAAAAGGTTGACCTGATCTTTACCACAGGCGGAACAGGCTTAAGTCCCAGGGACAATACCCCGGAAGCGACCCTTGCCGTAATCGGGCGGGAAGTGCCCGGGCTGGCCGAGGCCATGCGCCGGGAAAGTATGAAAAAGACCAACAGGGCCATGCTCTCCAGGGCGGTGGCCGGTATCCGCAGCAGCACCCTGATTATTAATCTGCCCGGCAGTGTTAAAGGAGCGAGAGAGTGCCTGGAGGTAATTATGCCGGCTCTGCCGCACGGCCTGGAGATTTTGACCGGCCGGGGCGGAGAGTGTGGAACTTCGGGTTAAACAGGTTTTAGTATATACCGGTGGGGAGGGATGTTGATATTATGTTAAAAAACAAAGTGCTTTTTCCCATTATTCTGTCAGTCGCAGTTCTTCTGGCCGCTGCCGGGCCTTTTGCGGCGGAGGCGGCGGGAGAAACATTGTTGGATATCAATGGACACTGGGCGCAGCAGTACATAGCGGAGATGTGCGCCAGCGAAATTGTCACCGGTTATCCCGGCGGCTTGTACCAGCCCGACCAAAGCGTCACCAGGCTTGAGTTGCTGGCTTCGTTGGTCCGGGTGCTGGGCCAGGACGAGCAGGCAAAGAACCTGGCCAGGGAAACTGTTGATTATTATGTGCCTCCCCCGGACTGGGGCAGGGGTTACCTTATTTGGGGCGTCCAGCGGGGCATGTTGGATAAAAACCTGCTCGAGCAGATGGCCGGCCCGGCAACGCGGGCAGAAGTGGCCGCGCTGGTTTGCGGTGCTTTGCAGATTAGTCCCGGCAGCGGCGAGCCTGATTTTGAGGATGCCGGACAAATAGCTCCAGGCTACCGGGGCCTGGTGTCAGCTGTGGTAGACCGCAAAATCATGCAGGGTTTCCCTGGCAATGTTTTCAAGCCGGATGACGAAATTACCAGGGCTCAAATGGCTGTCATCCTGTCCCGCATCATAGACAACAATTTTGCCGGGGCAGAAATACAATTCCAACGTTACCGCGGGGCCGTTTCATCCATCGATTTTACCAACCAGTTAATCACTTTAAAGATGGGCGATTACGGTTATCTCAATAAAATTTTAGACGACGACTGCGAGATTTATCTGAAAGAGAAAAATGCCCGGCTTACCGATCTTGAGCTGGGCGATGAAGTCACAATAGTATTAAATAATAACGAAAGAGTTGTATTTATTAAAAATACCGCACAGCAGAACGGAACGGAAAGCGGTACTGATTATCATAATTATGCCGGCAGGGTAGACTCGCTTACATACAGTGAAGGAGAATACAGTTTGCATCTCACTGATTTTGATGGCCGGCAAATGGTATTCCCGGTTGCAGCCGCTGTAACAATTAATCAGGACGGTTATACTAAAGAAATTTACTCGGTCAACCAGAACGATTTTGTCGAGGTTAGAATTGCGGAAAGCAGAATTACGGAGATTAACTTCCTGGATACAACTAAGTTTGAAGGGACAGTTACGTCTATCAATTCATCCAAGCTGACTGTGCGCAATGACGATGGTGAGAAAGAGACCTGGCAGGTGCCCGGCAACGTTGTTGTGGAAGGCAGTACGGAGGAGTATGAAGATATTGAGAATGGCAGCCTGGTTGAAGTCAAAGTGTATGACGGTAAGGCTATAATAATAGAGGTTATTGAAGAAAGCAGCCCGGAGGGGGAAGTCGACAGTCTGGATACATCCGGCACCTGGGGCATAACCATTATTAAAGATAATGGCAGCAGCAAAAAGTATGCTGTGGACGATGATGTCGTAGTAAGGAATAATGACGGGGATGTGATAGACTTTGAAGACCTGGATACAGGAAAGCGTGTAAGGTTGAGGTTAAATAGTGATGACTATGTAGACCTCATAAAAGTAATTGATGAGGCTGGCAACGGCTATGTGGAGGGGGAAATCTACAGTCTGGACACATCGGGCGCCTGGGGGATAACCATTACTGACGAAGACGGTGACAGAAAAAAGTATGATGTGGTTAATGATGTTACAGTGAAAAATAGCGATGGTGATTCGATTGACTTTGAAGACCTGGATACGGGATACATGGTAAAACTTAGGCTAAACAGTGACGGTGATGTCTACCGTATTGAAGTAATTGATGAAAGTGGGTCATCTGTTTCCGGTACGGTTAATAATCTGAAAACAGGCAGTTCCCCGTGGATAAAGATTGAGAAAAGCAGTGGCAGTATAGCTAAGTATTACATTTCTAACAGTGCCTATTATACCAGGAACGGTAGCAGTATCAACCTGAGAAGTATAGTGATCGGCTCGGAAGTTGAGATCAGGCTAAACAACGGGAAAGTAGTTAAGATTATAGTAACCGATGATCTGAATATCACTTTGCAAGGCGAAATCACTGATATTAACGTCAGTAGTAAAAGGATAAAAATTAGACAGGAAAGCGGGAACAGTTTCTCTTACTACTTGGCTAACAACGCCGACCTGGAAAATGAGGACGGAGACGAGATCGAACTTGAAGATTTAGAAGAGGGTTGGGATGTGGAAATTAAGTTGGAGAACGGCAAGATCGAAAAGCTTGAAAGAAAATAAGTCTGTCCACCTTTCTACTTTTGTGAACGAAATCGTCAGACTATTATAAACCCCTGCACAGGGGTTTATTTATTAAAGAACCCATTGAGTTTTGTAAAATGAAGGACAAGCTTTTCTTTTTGCTGTATAAAATCATTTGCTCTGTGGGAAAATATTTCATGTAGAAGAAAGGCAAAAAAATACTCAGATTAAGATAGAAAAAGATATTAAAAGCTATTGCATGATAATCAACCTTTTTTAATCTAGAAAAGGAAAATTATGCGGTGATTTAATTTGCTTTTGATAGACTTATTATATATTATATTTACGTAGTGTTAGCACTCATTGACCTCGAGTGCTAACAAATGATAAAATAAAACCAACCAGTATCAAGGAGGGGTTTAAGTGATCAGACCACTAGGCGAAAGGGTAGTAGTCAAGCCTCTGCCCAGCGAGGAAAGGACCAAAGGCGGTATTGTCCTGCCGGACACGGCTAAGGAAAAGCCCCAGGAAGGGGAAGTAATAGCTGTAGGTTCCGGTAAGATTTTAGAAACAGGCCAGCGTGTTCCCATCGACCTGAAACCGGGGGACAGGATCCTTTTCTCCAAGTATGCCGGAAACGAAGTCAAGATTGACGACGTTGAATATTTGATCATGCGTGAAGCCGACATCCTCGGCGTAATTGAGAAATAGGTAATAAAAGGAGGTAAGAAAATTGGCAGGTAAAGAGATTATTTTCCGGGAAGATGCCCGGCGCTCCCTTGAAAAAGGAGTAAACGCGCTGGCGGACGCGGTAAAGGTTACCCTTGGCCCCAAAGGCCGCAATGTAGTTCTTGAGAAGAAATTCGGCTCACCGATGATTGTCAACGACGGTGTCACTATCGCCAGGGAAATTGAACTTCCCGATCCATTCGAGAATATGGGCGCCCAGCTGGTCAAGGAAGTTGCCACCAAGACCAACGATGTGGCCGGAGACGGCACCACCACGGCTTGCGTACTGGCACAGGCCATTGTGCGTGAAGGTTTAAGAAACGTGGCCGCGGGGGCTAACCCCATGATTATTAAGAGGGGTATTGAAAAAGCGGTTGAAAAAGTGGTAGGCTCGATCAAAAGCTCAGCCAAAACCATTGAAAACAAGTCGGCTATTACCCAGGTCGCTACTATTTCAGCCAATGACGAATTCATCGGCAGCCTGATTGCCGACGCCATGGAGAAGGTTGGCAAAGACGGCGTTATTACGGTAGAAGAGTCAAAGGGCACCACAACCAACCTGGAAATTGTTGAAGGTATGAACTTTGACCGGGGCTACATTTCCCCGTACATGGTTACCGACGCTGACAAGATGGAAGCCAACCTGGATGACCCCTATATTTTAATTACTGATAAAAAGGTATCGGCTGTGGCAGACCTCCTGCCGGTCCTTGAGAAAGTTGTGCAGTCCGGCAAACCGCTACTGCTTATTGCCGAGGATATCGAGGGAGAAGCCCTGGCTACCCTGGTGCTCAATAAACTGCGCGGCACCTTCCAGTGTGTCGCGGTCAAAGCGCCCGGCTTTGGCGACAGGCGCAAAGCCATGCTGCAGGATATCGCCATTCTGACCGGCGGCACCGTTATTACCGAGGAACTGGGCCTGAAGTTGGATAAGGCCACTATCGACCAGCTCGGCCGGGCCAGCAAAGTAAGGGTTAAGAAAGAAGAAACCATTATCGTAGGCGGCGCCGGCAGCGCGGATGAAATTACCAAGCGCGTGGTCCAGATTAAGAACCAAATTGAAGACACCACTTCTGAGTTCGACAAGGAGAAGCTCCAGGAGCGCCTGGCCAAACTGGCCGGCGGTGTGGCAGTTGTCCAGGTGGGCGCCGCCACTGAAACTGAAATGAAAGACAAGAAGCTGCGTATTGAGGATGCCTTGAACGCTACCCGCGCGGCTGTGGAAGAAGGCATCGTGCCGGGCGGCGGCGTGGCTTATATCGGAGCGATCAAGGCTCTTGACGGTTTAACCGCCGACATGCTTGATGAGAAAACCGGCATTGACATAGTACGCCGGGCACTGGAAGAACCCCTGCGTCAAATCGCCGGCAACGCCGGCTTTGAGGGCTCGGTCATAGTGGAAAAAGTCAAGAACGCTGACCCCGGTTTTGGCTTTAACGCCCTGTCCACAGAGTTCGTCAACATGATCGACGCCGGTATCGTTGACCCGGCCAAAGTTACCCGTTCGGCGCTGGAAAACGCGTCCAGCATTGCGGCCATGATCCTGACCACCGAAACTCTTGTCGCTGAAAAGCCTGACAAGGACAAAGAACCCATGGGCGGCATGGGCGGCATGGGCGGCATGGGCGGCATGATGTAAAGACTGTCTCTCGGTCCATATATATCAAGGGACCGGATATCCGGTCCCTTCCCTGTGGTCACAAAATGGTCACGGAGTGCTAATTTTCAGACAAGAGGCTTCTCATTAATTCACTGAATTTTTGAGATGCCTCTTTTTTCATTGTCTTTGTTACATGGAGATAGATTCTTTTTGTGGTGTCGTCATCAGTATGCCCCAGACGGTCCATGATTTCAGGCAGTCCGACTCCGGCCTCGGCTAATAGTGAAGTATGAGTATGGCGCAGGGAGTGGGGAGTAAGCGTCTCGTTAAGCTTCGCCAACTTCAGGAGCCTAGTCATGCGGATTTCTATTTTCTTTATGGTCTCCGGGTAGCCGGGATGTTTTTTTGTTTTCGCAAAAACGAAATCCTCGTCATGGTAGGTAGGGCGAAATCTCATTTTAACAGACTTCTGCTCAACCTTGTATCTTTCCAAATCGCTCAGAACAGCACGGTCAACCTCAATTACCCGTTGGGACTTCGCGGTTTTCGGTGTTAATAGTTCATACTTTTCAGCATTATTTGTAGGGTTATAGTATGTCTTTGTTATGCTAATCGCACCTTCTTTAAAATGGATGTCTTTCCATTTTAGGGCGCACAGTTCCCCGGCCCGCAGGCCAGTATAGGCCAGGGTGCGGAAGATGATATAGTCTCTGTCGAGACCTTTCTCCTTTGCCGTTCTTAGAAATGCGGCCAGTTCTTCTTTTTCAAGATATTTCGGTAATTCCTTGTTTTCCTCCAGCTCTTTCACGGTCTTACGAGTTCGCGGCACCTTCGCAAATTGTGTAGGATCTTTTTTGATCATATCCCACTCTACGGCTTTGGCAAAAATCATTCTGCCGGTTGAGTGTACGCCGGAAAGGGTATTGTCTGAATATTTTTTGTCTTTTAGGTCATTTAATGCATCCTGGTATTTCTTCTTTGTGATATCCTTGATCTTTAAATATTTAAAATAAGGCATAAGAAGACTTATTTCGTGCCTGCGGACGCGGACGGTGCTTACCTTCACGTTGTGGGTTTTTTGGTATGTTTTCAGCCAATCCCCTGCAAAGTCCTTGAATAGCGTGCTCGACTCCTTAATATAAGTGCCGTGATTTAATTCATAGATTACAGCATTACAGGCTGTTTGCGCCTCGTCTCGGGTAAGGAAGCCACCTTTCTTTTCCTGCTTTCTCCTTCCTGTGGCCGGGTTTATGCCGACATCAACAACATATCGATACCTAGTCTTGCCACAGGTACATCTTTTCTTTTTGCAGATGCAGCCATACTTTTGAATGGAGCCATTCAAGGCAATCACCTCACCCCTGACTTTGGAGATTATTCTACCATATTTCCAATGCACCTCAAAACATATTTCAAGCCCACAAGGGCGCTCCGTCACGCATCCTAAAAACATTGTCGTTTTTTGTCGAGTCTCTCTTAAAACACAAAACCCCCTCTGGGGGCCGTTAGAACGGTATATCATCTGGGTTAAAACTTATTGTATTATCCTCTGGCGCTGGTTCAGGTTCAGACCCAGATCCAGATCCAGATCCAGCCCCAACGGCTATTTCCTTCATGCCATCTTCAGAGTAACCCACTTTCTCCATGTATTCATACAGCATTGTTTTTGATCCGCAACGTTCACAAAAAAGAGCATTTGAAGCATTTGCCATACCGCATTCCTCATGTGCTAACCTGGGATCGTCGGAAGAGTTAAGGCATTCATTGAAAAGATAGTGCCCGCAGATTTTACAAAAGTGAGCATTGTAAGAAAAATCGCTGTTACCGCAAATAGGGCATTCTGTGAATCTGTCATTATTGTCAGTCCCAACTATTTTAATGGGCATAGACAACCTTATTACCTCCCTCGTTCCATTTGATAAGCAATAGTTGATTCCCAATAGAACAGGCTCTTCGCGTTCAACTACAGCATGGGCAGTATAAGCACTTCCACTTCCCCTGACGCTATTCCATTCAGCAAATAATTGATCTATTTCTATTTTCTCACATATACCCAATTCATTGAATCTATAGGTGACTGCCTCCCATGAGACACTAAACTTGTCCTTTAATTTTCCAAGCTGTGGAACAGAGAGGGGGGGCTCGTAATACCTCAAGACCCATTCCTCGGGCATTAAAAACTCCCTAACAAATATATCACACTCTCTATCCAGTATTTTTTCTTCCCGTGGAGTAAGCCTGTCCATGTCATATTCAACGAAATGCATCAAAACTATATGGGCCAGTTCGTGACACATGGTCCATGTGATTCTACCATCAATAGTGCGCGGGTCTATAAAAATACAATACTTACCGCGTTTTTCGTCGTAAATTGTAAACCCGTCCTCAGCGTCCTCGTGCCATTTTATCCTCCCAAACACTTCAATTAGTTCAATAACATTTATCGGGGGCTCAGTAATTTCGGCTTCTCGTAAAAACATCCGGGCCTTGGCTCTCGCATAGCTACTTCTTATTCTTAGGGGCCTCATTTTCCTCGTCTTCGATATAGGCTTCGATTAAGCGGAGCATCTTTTTCCGTTTCTCTAGAGTTAATTTTGTCTGAGCCCGGCGCAAAACTTTGACTCCTTCCGGCCACTGTTGCTCGAGGGTGTTTTCTTTTTGGGTTCTGTGGTTATCTGAATTACCCAATAAATAATCAATGCTTACATTGAAAAACTTTGCCAGAAGTTGTAGTGTGGAATGATTTGGTTCTCTTTTCCCAAGTTCCCATAGAGATAATGCCGATCTGGAAATGTTTAGTTTCCTTGCTAATTGTTCCTGGGTTAACCCAGCTTGCTCCCGAAGACTTATTAACCTTCGCGAAAAATTCATTTTTATCACCTGCCACAATTATACTCTACAAAATGAAGCAATTAAAATTATGCTTCAAAAAGTAGAAACTATATATTGACATGCTACGATAAGAAGCACTATAATAATAAAAACAGTGCTACCAAATGAAGCATAGAGAGGGGGTAGCCATGAGACAGAGGCTAATTGGACTTAGGGAAAAGAGCGGTTTTACACAAGAAGAAGTAGCAAAAAAGGTAGGAGTTTCTAGGAGTTTTTATGGATTAATTGAAACTGGTACCAGAAATCCGACCTATGGTTTAGCAAAAAAAATTGCAGAGTTCTTTGAAGTGGATGTCGAGGTACTTTTTTTAGACCTGGAAGGCTACAGAATGAAGCCATTACCACGAACATCAACCGGTACCGAGGGGGGTGTATAACCATAGATAACGATAAATACACCTGCCCCCACTGCGGATTTACTGGTGATTTGCCGGCCTACTACTGCGAAGGGTGCGGCAAACCGTTAGGGCCGCAGGTGCCGGTAGATGCAACAGGAGTTAGGAATTAGGAGGTGTGGAATTTGAACAAGCTGATGACAATCGAACACAAGAATCAGCGCGTGCTAACCACCCAGCAGTTGGCAAAAGGATATGGGGCAGATACCAACACCATAACCGTAAATTTTAGCCGTAATAGGGAGCGTTACACCGAAGGCAAGCATTACTTCTGCCTTGAGGGCGAAGCGCTTAAAGCCTTCAAGGGCAACCTTACAAATTGTAATGTCGCTCAAAATGTCAACAAGCTCTACCTCTGGACCGAAAAAGGTGCACTCCTCCACGCAAAGTCACTGAATACCGATAGGGCATGGGAAGTATACGACATGCTGGTGGAAACCTATTTCCGGGCAAGGGAGACATTCGTGATCCCGAAAACACTGCCTGAAGCGCTCCGGTTTGCCGCCGAACTTGCCGAGCAAATCGACCGGCAAAAACCCCTGGTGTCATTTGCACAAACTTGTGCGGCCTCCAGAGATAGCGTACTCATCCGGGAGTTGGCAAAGATAGCATCAAAAAACGGGGTTATCACCGGGGAGAAGCGACTCTACCAAAGGCTTCGCGCATGGGGGTTTATATTCCCGAACAGCACGGAGCCATATCAGGAATACGTTGACCGTGGGTACTTTGAGGTAACGCAGAGCAACAAGGAAGTGGCTTCTGGCAACGTACGACTGTTCAAGGTTACGAGGGTGACACCAAAGGGTCAGATATACATACTTAACAGGCTGAAAAAAGAGAGCATGGCGGGGTAGTAATCCCAGTTAACACAATCACAAAGAAAGAGAGTTGATATCATGCCTAAAAAAACCTACACCCTAGAAACGTTGCCAGAAATTATAACAGCCCAGCATATCTCTGATTTCCTTATCGTTTCCCGCCGCCGTGTTTATGAATTATTTCAACGCAAACCGGAAGATGGCGGCATCCCAAATTTTGAAATCGGACTGACAAAGCGGGTGCAGAAGCAGGACTTTGTTAACTGGATTGCAGCCCGCAAGCAAGAGAAAGAGCAAAAGTCAGCCAGCTAACAGGCTGAGGCAAGTTAAGTAGAGGGGGGGGCGAAAACAGATGACACAATCCATGCAGCAATGCTACTGGTATCACTGGCAGCTAACCCTATCTTAACTAGCGCCACTTATCCAGCCCACCGGTACCGACGGCCGATAACACCCCACCCATGATGCTGGCGGCGGGTGATTAAGGAGGTGAAACCCATGCCGCTACACTGCAACGAAACCGATTGCGCCATGCGCCTCGTCAGCCGCACGACTGGCGAAGGTGTGTGCGCTTGCTACGAGGAAAAGCCTCCGGTCAGCCCGGAGACGGGGAAGTGCGAAAAGTTCAGGCGAAGAGGTGAGTTGCTTGACCAAAGCCGAGCGTGAGCAGATAGTCAACTGGATCAGGTTAGCCATGGCCGACGCTGAGAAGAAATCAAAAGGAGAAGAATACTGCCACGCTTACGAGCTTGGAGTGCTGAAATCGTATTTGAAATTCCTCTGCTGGGAGCTGGAGAAAGGCAAATTCCCAAAGAAAGAGGTGAAACCGTGAAACTAAGCAGCGCTGATATCAGAGCCATGGGCGGCCGGCCGGATTATGAGATGACGCGAAGGAGGTGGCGCTGGAACTGGCGTAGGGCGGCGGAAAGCCTACTAATTCTCACGATGCTGGTTTTCGTGGCGGTGGTAATGCCGCTGGCGATGTTTGCAAGTTGTACGGCGGGGAGGTGAATGAGGTTGCCTAAAATTTGTCCGATTATGACAGCTGGCGCTGCGGCTTCTGATGTAAGAGAACCTCTTGTCTATTGCAAATCAATTAAATGTGCCTGGTGGAACCTATCGGAATGTGTGGTTTTGAGCATCGGCGCTATGTTATCAGCTGGAGTAATAACCATCAAGGAAACAAATTCGGCTAAGGAAGAGGGGGTGGGCCCGACCACCGTGGCCACAGCAGCCGGGCATGGGGATTGAGCGGAGCTTGTTATCTTAATAAGATACTAACCCCAAAATCAGTCAACAACAAGGAGGTGATATTGACAAAATGGCACCGAGAACACTTTTAAAACGAGGGGTTGAACTTGGTTGCGGTACCCAGAAGGAGGCAGCCCGAAGGCTAAATTACAGCCCTGAAATGCTGAATAAAATCTTGGCTGGCGTGCGTGAGCCTGCTCCGGATGCAAAGCCAAAGCTGTCGCAAATGCACATGATTGCTGGCCTGGCGCTGGCACAAGAGGTCACCGGCTATAACATATTTAGCTACATAGAAGGGGACCGGCACCCACAGACCATGATCAGGCGGGTTGAGAAGGAGGACCACGAGGCACACGAAGCTTTAAGGCCGCTGGGCTGGCGTATCATTGACAAGCAAAAGCCGGAAGACCTGACGGATGAAGATGTATTTGCGCTGAAAGTTGTTGGGAAGGAAGTCAGCGAGCGGATAAAGACAGACATAAACCTGCTGATTGAGCTTGAAGAGACATTTCAGTTAGGGCTTTTAGATTACCTGACTGGCAAAAAAGAAATAGCCCAGGTTGCCGAACCACAGGCTACTTATAACGTCTAATGAAATTCTACCAGAAAGCCGGTGAGAATGCAATGGCCAACAAGGTACTGGAAATCTGCGATGCGATTGAGCTAACCCGTGAGGTAACAATGGAAATCGTTAGGCCGCTGGCGATAACAATAGACCCAGACGGCAGCAGTGTTCACGTGAAAAGCATCAGAGACCTGGAGCAGATACCGGGAACGCTCAAATTCGAAGAGCGCGATGGGGATGTATACACCCATAATGCCAGTAAAACGATATGCGGCGTCAGGTTCTTCTGTCTGCTCACACGGGATGAATACGAGGCCGTAAGGCTGCAGGAGGCGAGTTAATGTGAGCATAACCGCAATAACCCTGGAACGAGACCGGAAATACACAGCATTTTGCGACACTCTTGCTTTTAAGGAAGGTAAATGCGAAATGGACGCTCGTGATAAGTGCCCTCAAAAAAAAGATATTTGCTGTATCATTTGCGCCCAACTCGAGGAATGTGACCAACAATGCAACTTAATTAACCCGGATGAATAAACATAAACCCCCTACTCGCTATTTAGAACCTTGAGATATTGGGGGGCGGCGGCGTGGTAGATAAGTTTTGGGGGCGGCGATGTGGCAGAATCGGGTGAGGGTATCGAGGTAACAGATCATTGCTGCCACAAATCTGTAGGGCGATACCCGTGAGGAGCCGGGTGAGGTTAACCGGCCCGCCCCTTCAATCTTCTCCGTTCTCCGGCCCCGGGCAGGCCCCCAAAAACCTGCTCTCGCCGGGGCCGGGAACAAAGAACCCAGTAGGCGGCCGAGGTGTGGTATACCGGCCAGGACCAATGAGGCCGCGTTTATAAAAATACACGATGGTAAGGCGAAAAAATTATGCTTCAGGCGGCCTGGCCGGGCCCGAAGCCCCATTAAAACAGGAGGTAATAAAAATGTTCGACAAGGTATTCCAAGATCAACTCGTGGCTCAAATATCAGAAGCCCTGCGGACGGCTGCCAGACAGGTTCTGGATGAGATCCATATCGACGGGTCCATATCCAGGGTCCAATCCTATCCCGAGGCGATCCGCCGGCAGCAGAACATCCTGGTCCAGGCCCAGCGCAACCTGGATAAAGCTAAACAGTCTCTCGATCTAGCCAAAGCCGAGATTATAGCCGACATCAATGCGGCTGTCAATGGCCAAGGCAAGCCTCTCTTCTCCAATGAGAAAGCCCGGGAAACGGAATTTATCCGCCGGGCGCGGGAGGACGAGAACTACCGGCAGGCCCTGGCCGAAGCGCGCCGGGCCGAGGACGAGTGCAACGACGCAAAATTTATGCTTGACCAGCTCTACAACGAGTTTACCGCAGCTAGGGCGGTGCTGGCCGCAAAAACAGCAAAGGTTAACTTAATGGCCGGAATAATGGCTTAACAAAATTTTTCAAGGAGGATTCTAATTATGTCTTTAGCTTTAGCAAAACAGGAAATTGCGGTTGTACAGTTCAATTCCCCGGCCTTATGCCAGCCGGAGGAGCAAAAAGAGCTCCTTGAAGTAATGCAGGCAAACTTCGGGGAAGATGTGCCCATTGATTTTCCTCGTATCAAAATCCCCAGCGGCGGCGGGCTGACTTTCGAGATCCCAGGCGAAGAAGAAGCTGAGCCGGTCAAGGAGCTGGTCGGCGTCATCCTGGACCATTACCGAGTCAATGCTTACTGGGCCGACGAGTATGCCGGCGCAGGCGCGCCCCCGACCTGCTCATCCCTTGACAATGAAATAGGTAAGGGCAATCCCGGCGGCAGTTGCGAAACCTGCCCCCTAAATGACTGGGGTAGCGACACCAGGGGCGGCCGGGGCAAGGCCTGCAAAAACATCAGACGCGTCTACCTGCTGGTTGAAGGCGAAATGCTCCCGTACCTGGTTGCTCTGCCCCCAACCAGCCTCGAAGATTTTAACGTCTATATGCGCCGTTTGACTTCCAAGCACAAAGTCCCCTATTACGGCGCACTCTCCAAGGCAAAACTCTACAAAACCCAGAACAAGGACGGCATCACCTACTCCGCCGTAGCCTGGAGCTTTGCCGGCGCCCTGTCTTCCCAGGACCGGGCCGCCATGAAAAACTATGCCACCAGTCTGAAGTCAGCCATGCGCACCGCCCAGATCGAAAGCGTTGAGTACAGCATGGACGGCAATGCTGCCGGCGGTACTGCTGGTGCACACTACACCCAGGCCGGCGCTGCCTACAACGCAGAAGATTCCCAGTACGAACCGTATTGATAACGCAATTCCCCGGCCACCGTTGCGGGGCTGGGGAGGGACGCCTTTGTCCCTGAAATGAGGTGTTTCTATATGAGCTTGCCGCAAAGCAAGTTTGAAAATGAAAATATCCGGGGCATTATCTACCGGACCAGGTTCCACAACCCCGCGAACGGGTATTGCGTAATCTCTGTCGACATAGGGGATGAAATTATCACCGCCGTGGGCTATATGCCGTCTATCCGCGAGGGAGATGAGTTTTCCTTTACCGGTTGCTGGACCAGTCATCCGAAATTCGGGCGACAGCTCGCATTCAACGAATATGAACTATTGCTGCCCCAGAGCCGGCAGGGGATTATCGCTTATCTGGCATCCCTGGCCTACGGCGTGGGCGAGGTCAAGGCCGCCCGGATCGTTGATGCCCTGGGGGAAGACTGCCTGGAGTTGCTCAAGGAGAAGCCGGAACTGTTAAACCAAGTCCAGGGCATCACGTCCGAGCAAGCCGAAGAGATCGTCGCAAAGCTCAATGAAAACGTAATACTGGCTGAATTATCCGCACTGATCTGCCGGCAGGGGATTACCCCACGCCTGGCAGCGAAGATTTACGCCCAGTACGGCGCCGACAGCGTGAGCATCGTCAAAAACAACCCATATGTCCTGGCCGGCGAGATGTACCGTATCGGTTTTATTACCGCGGACAGAATCGCTCAAGCCGTCGGCATTGAGCCGGACTCGCCTTACCGTGTAGAAGCGGCCGTGGAATACGTTTTGAAAAATGCGGCCGAAGAGGGTCATTGTTATCTGCGTCCCCGGGATATCGTCCCGGCGGTCCAGAAAGTCCTGGGCAAAGGCTGCGGAGTCGGTGTGGAGCAGATCAAGGTTGCCAATGAGTCGCTTAACAACTCCGGGAAAACAATTCGGGAAGACTCCTGCGTCTACCTCCATCGCATGCACCAGGCGGAACTCCGGCTTGCCGGCCGGATGCGGCGTCTCCTTGAGCAGGAAGTCGAAGACAAAGAAGGCCTGGACCAGGCCATGGAGATTGCTGAAAGAGTGGCGGGGATGGAATACGCTCCCCGGCAAAGGGAGGCTATCAGGACCGTCCTGCAAAATCCACTTTCCATTATTACCGGCGGTCCCGGTACCGGCAAGAGTACCGTGACCAACGGAATCCTCATCACATATCAAAAACTGTATCCCAAAAACTTTATTTATCTGGCTTCTCCCACCGGGCGCGCGGCCAAGAGGCTGGCCGAAGTCACCGGACAGGAGGCAAGAACTATTCACCGGCTCCTACAGTATCACCCTGAATTCGGTTTTCAGGTCAACGAGGAAGAGCCCCTGGAAGGCCCCGGCCTTCTGATCGTTGACGAATTCTCCATGGCCGACATGGAACTGGCTGCTGACCTTTTCGCGGGAATCCCGGACAACATGCAGGTGGTGCTGGTGGGCGACGTCGATCAGCTTCCCAGTGTGGGCCCGGGCAGCGTGCTCCGGGACGCGATCGCGTCGGGTGTGGTCCCGACCGTACGCCTGCAGTACAACTACCGCCAGGAGCAGGGCAGCCGCATAGCTGAGTATGCCGACCTGGTCCGGCGAGGAGAGATGCCGCCTCTAACATCCCGTGATGGGGATGTTGAGTGCCTTTTCTTAGATGGCTTTGAGCTGCCTGTTGAGCAGGTTGTTCCCACGGTACTTGGACGGATCCGGCAGGCGCTGGATGATGGACTGACCCCGATGGAATTTCAGGTCCTGGCACCGATGCACAGAGGACCGGCCGGGGTGGGCGCGCTAAACGCAGCCATACAGGAGATGCTTAATCCACCACATCCGGAAAAAGCTGAATTAAAGCGCGGGAAAGAGACTTTCCGGGCTGGTGACAAAGTCATGGTGATCAAGAATAACTACCAAAAAGGCGTCTTTAACGGCGACATGGGTATTGTAACCGGCGTGGAGGACGCGAAGGGAGCAGACGGCCCAGGGCTGTGGGTGCGGATGGATGGCGGTCCGGTATTTTTCCCCGCGGAGGATATGGGCATTTTGACTCTGGCCTATGCGGGAACCATACACAAGGCCCAGGGCAGCGAATTCCCCCTGGCCATCGTGGTATGTGTCCGGAGCCACTACATCATGCTGCAGCGGAATCTTCTCTATACGGCCATCACCCGGGCAAAACACAGGCTGGTGCTGGTGTGTCAGGAGAGTGCGGTGGAAGTAGCTGTGAAGAATGACAAGATACAGGAGCGGTATTCGCGGCTTAAAGAGAGGCTGGTGGGAGAGAATGATTAAACAATCGCTGGAAGATTGGCTAAAAGAAGCTGAAGATAAATTTGTTTCACCCGGAGATGACAGAGGGGCTATAGCTTTCCAATGCCCGCGGTGCAAAAGGATACAGACACTTAAAGACTTTAAGGACCGTGGACTTGATCACAACCTGGCTTACCAGGAATGTCTGGGGAGGCATGACAAGTCTATTGGATGTGACTGGGCTGCAGATGGCCTCCTTAGAACCCTGGGACTTGGAAGGATAGTATTTCACGACGGCGGGGAAATGGAAGTGTTTGATTTTGCGCCGGTAAAAGAGAAGGTGGTGGCTAATATTGCAGATTAAGCGCATCACTATAGAGAATTTTCAGTCGCATGTCAAAACGGTTATTGAGCCGGCCCCAGTTGGTCAGTTGACAGCGCTTACCGGTCAGAGCGACACGGGGAAAACAGCCGTAATCAGGGCGCTGCGTTGGGTCTTTTACAACACCTGGGACGCGTCTTATATGCGGCATGGGGCTAAGTTTGCCCGGGTGACGGTGGAGTACGAGGACGGGACGAAGGTTATCCGTGAACGCAGTCGGAGTGGAAGCGCCAACTTTTATGAAATTATTTGGCCGGATGGGAATAAAACGCACCTGGCGCGGTTTGGTGGCACCGTCCCTCTGGAAGTCCGGGAAATAACCGGAGTTAGCCCGATGACAGTCGCCGACATGGATATAAACATTAACCTTGCCGAGCAGGGAGAACCGTGGTTCCTGGGACGGCCGGTCAGCGCGCCGGCCCGGGCCAAGGTCCTCGGTAAGTTGGCCGGCACGGAAGAGGTGGACATGGCCGCCCGTGGCGTGGCCACGGACATCCTTCGTGGAAGACAGGAAGAAAAGAAGTTGGTTACTGAATTGGCCGGCCTGGATGAGCAAATTAGAAAGTTTGATTACTTGCCGGAAATGGCCGAACACATAGAAGAAATTGAAAAAGTTTTGGTCCGGGCACGGGAAACCCAGGGGCGCCGCGACAAACTGGTCCAATTGCGGAGAATGCTCCTAGCATTGGACACATCCATTGAAGCGGCCAGGACGGTTATCCAGCGGTGGCAGTATATTGAACTGGCAGAGCACGTTGTTTCAGACATGGAAAAAGTCAAAGAAAGAAACAGCACCTTGCAGAAATTGGCTCAAAGGCTCCGTGATGCGGAAGATGGCATCGGGCAGAGTTCTGCGGTAATAAAAAAATATGTCGGACTTCAGGGTGCCGAAGAGGAAATTAAAAAGGCTTCGGCGCAGGCGGACCGGCGGGAACGGCTGTTAAAACTGAAAATTGCGCTGTGTAGTGCCGACCAAGGCATTCGGGCCGCAACCGCAACTATGAATAGGTGGACCGGTGTAGAGCTCGCCGGCGAATATGCAGACCGGGGGCAAAAAATAGGCGAACGCCGTGCAGTGGTCGCCCGGCTTGGAAGCCTACTGAAACAGATTGATGCCGCCATCCAGAAAAATGAAATAGCCCGGTGCCGGTGGGCCCAGGCAGGAGAATCCGAGGAGTTGCTTTTTAAGGCGGTGGTAGTCCGTGAAAAAAGAACCGTGATAAGCGGGCTCGCTTTAAAACTCCGGAACTTAGACAATGATGCGCGAAAGGCCAGGGATGCGGCCTTCTACTGGGAACAGCGCGTCGGCGACCTGGAAGGGGCATACCGGGACGAACTTACTGCCCTGGGGCGCTGCCCGGTGTGCGGCGGTGACATTGATATCCAACGATTGAAGGAGGTCGTTTAATCAATGAGTATAGCCAGTGTACAAAAACAGCCTGATACAACGGCTCGACTGAATAACATCAAAGCCATGATTGAAAAGGGCAAAACCGAAAAGGCCAAGGCAGAAGCGAATCTTGAAAGCTTTACTAAACAAAGGAACGATGTCATCGCGGAGTTGAAGGCCCTGGGTGTGGATCCTGAAAACCTGGACACCGAGATAGCCAAACTGGCCCGGGAAGAAGAAGAAGCATTGGCCAGGGCGGAAGAGTTGTTGAGGGGGTAACAATATGCCCTTGACGATAGGCCAAATCGAAGCTTGCCTTGCGGCTATGAAAAGCCGGTACAACCAGGCCGCCGGCCAACTGGCTCTCCTCGAGGAGCAACGCGTTAAAAAACAGAAAGCCCTTGAACAACTCCAGGAGAACATAAGAACCTGGGAGATGGTCCAGGTCCTCCTGGCCAGGACGTCGGAGTTCGCCAGGGAGCAGTTAAAACGGCGCATCGAGGAGATTGTTACCGCCGCCCTCCAGGCCGTATGGGAGGACGACAGGCAATTTATTATTAACCTTTTCTCCTACAATAACCAGCCGGCAGCGGACTTCGCAGTCCTAAAGCGCGGGCCGAACGGTGAATTCATCGAGGTTCATCCTTACGATGGATCCGGCGGTGGCCTGGCGGATGTGGTCAGCATGGCGCTGCGGCTGTCGCTGATGGAGTTGACCAGGCCGAAACCAGGCGGCCCGGCGATTTTAGATGAACCGGCCAAGCACGTCGATAACGAAAACGCCGGGGTCAAGATGTCCAATATTGCCAGGTTCCTGGGGAAATACACGGAAAACACCAACCGCCAGTTTATCTTTATCAGCCACAACCAGGTGCTGGAGCAGGTAGCCCACAAGGTTTACAAGACCAGGGCCATTGACCAGATAACGTGTGAGGTGAAGGAGATTGCCTGAGAGATTCATTGTTTGCGGTGACCTGCACTGGCGGTCCGTTAATCCGGTGGCCAGGGTGGACAACTTCCAGGAGGCATTAACGGCAAAGCTGTATGAAGTTTTTCAGTTGGCACGTGAGCACATCGCCAGTGCAATCATTATCCCAGGAGATATTTTCGACTCGTCTCATCTGTCCCTATCCACCATTGGAGATCTGGCGGAAATTCTTGATAAGCGACCATGTGCTGTCCTGACGGTGCCGGGGAACCACGACGAGTACGCCGGAAACATTGATTCTCTGGCGAGAACACCCTACGGACTCCTGGCCAGGTTGGAACTTATCTGGAATGTGCACGCTACTCCATGGGGTTCTCCGCTTGGCTCTGTGGTCGTGACCGGCCATGGATTCAACAACGAAACGGACAGGGACAAATCCCAGTACTCCATCAACAGGAAACGTGATCGTAGAGCAATTATCCACCTTGCCCACGGGATGCTGCTGGAAAAGGCGCCTCCGTTCGAGATGAGGCACACCCTGCTATCCGAGTTAGAGGAACTGCCGGACCTCCCGGACGTACTGATAAACGGACACTACCACGCTGGGATGGAGGTTCAATGGGTACGTCAAACCATGGTGGTAAACCCAGGGGCGCTCTGCCGGCTGTCGGCCAGCGCAGAAGAAATGGCCAGGCCGGTCCAGGTAGCGGTGCTGACGGTAAACGGACCAGGTGACTGCCGGGTGGAAATGGCGCCGCTGCAGTGCGCCCGGCCGGGGTGCGAGGTTCTGACCCGCGACCACATTGAAAGAAAGGCTGAGACGGAAGAACGGATAAACCGGTTTTTAAGTCTCCTGGCCGCCGAAGGGGAATCCAAGTTCCTGGAAGTAAGGGACATCGTTTCCGACATCGCCCGGCGGGAAGCACTCCCGGACGCGGTGGTGAAGGACGCCCTGGACCGGATTGCAAAAGCCCGGGAAGACCTGGGGAAAACGGCATAGCAATTAAGACGGCGGGCCCCTGCCCCGCCAACAAAATACCTGTTTACTTTGGAAGAATATACCACTCCATCTTATTAATATGCAAGGGGGCGAAAGAACATGCCTAATATAGATTTCTTAACTGATGAAGATATCCAGTTTTTAAAAGAGTTGGCCCGTGAACTGAAGACCCAGGACACTCTTGCAACCGCAAAGCCTGTTTTCTGGCAAATCGAAGAGAAAGATTTGGTTGTTGGGTTCGACAATTATCATTCAGATGACATCTGCTTACTTCTTGGATATAACTACACCCCGGTTTTTAGCGTTAAAGAAGCGGTAAACACCCTAAAAGATTGGTATGACTACTCAGACGAAGAAATGAATACTTTAACTGATTTTGATGACATCGAAGAGTTTTGCGAAAAACGCGGCATTCAGTGCACAAAAACCGGGTATTCGTACCAAAAAACATATAAAAACGCATTTCTGACACGGAAAGCTATTGAAGAACACATCAAGCAAAATCACTATCATTACAAAAAACCTGTTAGATATTGCCGCCATGCTTTCAGGAACCCGGAGCTTAAAAGGTTGCTTCAGATTGTTGAAAAATTTGATGGGCAGGTGAGCTCTGGTGCCTAACATTTTTAAATTAAATCTACGCTTCAAACTTGCCCAGGCCCGACTGATCGATATGGCCATGAAGTACGGCCTGGCCGACCCCCGGGCAATAGCGCAGAGCCATAAAGTTGACAAGCTTCACACGGAATTACAGAGGAGGATGGCGGGATGAAAGATGACACCTTTTGTCTGTATAAATTTGTTTGAGGTTATAGAATGTCTGAAATTCTGTTCTAGTAGTTAAGTTGACAGTACGGACTTTTGACCGTTTATATACCAGGCGGTGACTGTATGGAGCTTGATGAAATTATCTCAAGTCTTGACATGAAAAAATTTTTTGCCAAATACGGTGTCACCATAAAGAAAGAGCGCAGCAATAACTGCGAGGGCTCATGCCCTTTCTGCCGAGATGAAAAACATTTCAGCTTTGACCATAAGACGGGGCTTTGGAAGTGCTGGAAGTGCCAGGAGTCAGGGAATGTAATAACGTTCTTAAAAAAGCTGGGGCACTTGTCCCCGGTAAAAATCATAAAGGAGGCGGCCGGAATTGAGGAGGTTCAGGATAAGGTAGTCCCTATTAAGGGGAAAGATACCAAAAAGAGCAGCCAAAAAAAAACTCCGAACATTGAAAAGGCTGAAGCTGTAAGCCTGGACAGACCCATAATCCATAAGATTTATGGACGGGTCTGCGAGCTCTTGCCGCTGACGGACATTCACCGTCAGCAGTTAAAAGTCAAGCGGGGGTTTTCAAACGACACTATAGACCTGCTGAAATTCCGGTCCTTAGGGCCGCACGCGGCGGGTCTTAAAGAGAAGCTATCCGCGGAATTCCAGGATGAGGACTTACTGGAGTCGGGCGTCCTGGTCCGGGTGGCTTCCAGCGGGCAGGTAATACTAAACAGCCAGTTTCTTGAAGACAGGATCCTGATTCCTTATCTCGACGTAAGAGGAGGGGCAGATGAAGAGGGGGCGGCCGATAGTGGCCGGGCTCCCGCCCGCTCCACACTGCTTGATGGGGATGAGGAAGATACCCGCCGGCCCTCCGGCCGCGGTGACGCGGCGTCTGGAGAAGGCGGAAGTAACAGTGCGGTTGCCACTGACGAACCGGGCAATATATCGCCGCGACGGGCTGCTGTGAAACCGGGATCCTTGAAGGAAGTTGTGTATTATTTGCGGCCGCACAAGCTGGGGTTCAAAAGGCTTACCCCGCAGATATACTGCCGGTATTTCCTGCAGAAGATCCGCCCTGAGCACGTGGTGCTGACCGAGGGCGAGTTCAAGGCGGCGGCGTTGTGGCAGTGGCGCATCCCGGCAGTTGCGGTACCTGGGATATCGAGCTTCGGGCTAAAGCACCTGGACAGGCTGGTGGCGTTGTTCAGGGAGTTTGGAGTAAAACGAGTCACCGTGATCTTTGACAACGAAATAAAGGACAATCCGGAGTATCCCAACTACAAACCAAAAGCCTCAGACCGGTACGACACTCACCTGTGGAGCTACCTCATGGCCTACAAGCTGGGCCGGGAGGGATTCGACTCCCGCGTAGGATGGCTGCCGGATGAGTGGCGGGAGCGCGGCAAGATCGACTTCGACGGCGCCCTGGCCCAGGGGCGGACCCGGGAGGACATCCTGAACGTCATCGCCCGGGCGAAGCCGCCCAGGGAGTTCCTGGAGGACCTGGACGAAGAGGCCCGGCGGATAGTGCAGCGGAAAATATCAATGCACTTCACCCGGCTCAATATCAGGCGGGAATTTAACCGGTACGTGGTGACCAGGTACCGGGGGGCAGACATCTACGACGAGACTATCAGCAACTTTGTAATCAATATCAAGTCCAGTTTTTTTACTCCGGAGGGAGTGTTTCGGAACATCCAACTGGTTAACGAATTCGGCGAGACCTCGGACATGTTCACCCTGGAGCCTTCAGATATGGCCGGCCTGAACGAGTTTAAAAAGTTCTGCTTTGCGGCCGGAAGCTATGTCTTTGAGGGTAAGGGTGACGACCTGATCAATATCTGGAAGCTGGAGTTTACCAGGGATTCAGGAGAGCTAATCGTGATGCCGGAGAAAATCGGCATAGTGAAAAAGAATCTCTGGCTGTTCGGCAGCATAGCGATCTGCGACAAGGGGAAGATGTTGCGTCCGGACAACGACAGTGTTTTCTGGATTGACGGCAAGGGCTATAAACCCAGATCCCTTACTGTAGAAAAGGAGAAGTTTTAAATGTACCTTCCAATGCTGATGCTTCATGATAAGTACGTCAACCACCTGGATATCATCGACAAGATAAAGGAGTCGGTCGGGGGATACCAGGCCTACGTGGCGGCCGGGTGGGTGGTGGCCACAATTTTAAGCAACCCGATTTTTGAGGAATTCAAGTGTTTCCCCATTCTGTTCGTCCACGGCAAACGCGAGTCGGGCAAGTCTACGTTCATGCGCTGGATTATGAACTTCTTCGGCATCGAGACCGAGGGGATCGGCCTGGCCGAAACCAGCCAGAATTTTATCGCCCGGGCCCTGTCATACTACAGCTCTCTCGGGGTGTGGTTCGACGAGTACCGGAACGAACCGAAGGTGACAGCCAAGGACGGCTTTTTCCGCAGTGCCTACAACCGTCAGTATGCGGGCAAGGGTACAACCACGGCTTTCCAGACCAGGGGCTTCGACGTATCCGGAACCATAGCCATATCGGGCGAGGAACTACCCAGGGACAACGGGCTGTTCACCAGGTGCGTCATCCTCCAGATGTCAGCGTACAAGCGCAGCCGGGAACATTACGACTGGCTTAATCAGAACAGCCACACGTTTTCCGGGCTGACTTACTACGTGATCATGGAGTGGTTTTACGACGACCGTAAGGTACAGATGGTTATAAAAAACATCAAGGACCTGAAAGCGGTGCTGATAAAGAAGGGCATATCTGACCGGACGGCGGAAAACTGGGCAATCTGCGCCGGCGCCTTCGACGCCGTGATAAAGCAGGACGACGACTTCATTCGCTGGGTTGAAAAAGCCTGCCAGGAGATAAAGCTGTCCAGTGAACAGGAGCACATGCTAAACCAGTTCTGGGAAGACCTCGGGTATCTGATATCTAAAAACGAGCTGAATAGCAAACACTTCTATGTTGGCAGGGACCCGAAGTACGGCATAGACAGTGACTTGCTTTACATCTGGTTTCCCGCGGTCTACACGGAGTGGGCGCTTCACTACCGGAAAAAGACCGGCCGCGAGCCATTCAACAAGGTCTCAATCTTGAAGAATATCCGGGAGGAGCCCTACTTTGTTGACAATAACGCTTTAAAAAGGTTCGGTAACGATGTCAGAAAGGCCCTGGTTATAAACCTCAGTGAAGCGACAGACGAGATAAGGGAGATAGCGGAAAACTTCGCCGAAGTGGCCGGAAATTGATTACTGTACTACCCAAATCGAATCATATTCTGTATTTAATATTGTTGTAAGTTTTTTTGCCAACTCCGGACCGGGACTTGCATGGCCGTTTTCAATGAGCGATAAATGTTTTCTGGTGACACCAGCCTTTTGTGCTAAAGAAGTTAAAGTGAATCCTTGTTTGATTCTTGCGGTTCTAAACGGTTCCTGTTTAACAGAGATCATTGTTTTTACCTCCTGGTAAAATTTACTGTAACTTTATAGTAACGTTTTTATTAACAAAAAGCAACCTTAAATTTAAAAAGGTTACAAAGTTACATGAAAGTTACATAAAAGGTTACATCGTAAAGGCTAGAGCCGTAGGGGATTCAGCGATTTTGTAACTTTGTAACTTTTGAAACGCCAAAAAAATATTTTAATAAAAGTTTCCACAGTAAAGACAAACATCATCTTTGTGGTTTGAAACAACAAAAGTATTTACGTTTTTCAGGATAAAAAGGTTACAAAGTTACAGACTTCCAAAAAACCCAGCAACGGCGCGAAAAATTCATGTAACCCTCTTGTAACCTCCTATAATCTGACAAAATGGCCACCGTGCTTACGGCCGCACGACGCCAAGGTAAATTTTCCATTGTAACCTTTTAATTTTAAAAAAGGTTACATGTAAATTATGGAAAGCAGCTTTGGGATATGAACGCAATAGATCTGACCAAATTTACTGGTAAATATTGTTAAGCAAGAATAGTGAGTAATAAATTAAAAGGTCGGAGGTGAGCAGTGGTGAGCAGGTTTGAACAGATATTAAGCAGCCCGGCTCCGGAAGTATCGACAACAGCGCCCAGGGCAGCGGCTCCGGCAAAGGGCAGGGCTCAAGATATAACCCTGGGTAAAGAAATTCAGGATCAATATTGGAACGCAGTGCTGACAAACGCCTACTTTCTGCGGTACCCGGCTGGTGGTGGCAGGTTTGAACCGATGCGGCCGCTGTACGAGGTCCTGGAAAAACTGAAACTGGCCGGCGCCGGTCTGGCCAGGGTAGAGGAGCAGGTCGGGCGAGGCAGGATAGTGCGCCTGAAACTGGAGCAGGGCAGCGTTCCAGAAGCGGAGTGGAATAGGATCCGGGCGGAGGAATTGCCGAGATTTAAAGACCAACTGCGCTGGCTGTTCACCCTGTCGGTAATGGGCGCCGCGGCTGAGTACGTCGACCTGGGCGTGGAGCTGCCGGCTGAATGGGTTGGTGATGTGCTGGGAAAGCACGGGAGTCGGATCGCGGAACTGCGGGAAGATATCATCGCGGAGATGGTCGAGAAGAGGCGGCGCAGCGGACTCTGTTTTAGGTTGAAGGACGGACGAATATATTGCCTGGTACCGTGTAAAACGGGGCGCCGGGTTGCCGGCGGCAGGGTGATAACAGAGCTCACCCCGGAGGAGGCGGTCATTGTGGCCGAAGCCCAGGAGACGGGGCTACTGCCGGCCGGGACCGATGGCGCCAGGAGTGCGCTGAAGTGGGGCAGCGGTGCAGCTTAAACCAACCCGAGAATTAACTTCATGAAGATAGAGGTGTGTGGTTAAGCCTATAAAACAGGAGAGTGATGCCGATGGTTCAACCAGCGACAGAAAAACTAAAACACACGTCCCGAGAAACTTTGTGTGATACCTGCAAAAACGCGGTACCCCAGTTATGTGTTTATATGCGCTCAAAGCCAAAAGACGCGGAGGCCGCCCTGGCCGCTATGGGAGTGGAGCGGAACAAGTACACATGGACGCACGCCAGCTGCGGCGTATACAGAGTGACCAGTTGCCCCAAATACGTCCCCGGCGCCCTGCCCCGCATGGCCGAGGGCCGGCCTGCCCCCAGGCGCGAAACCGAGTTGCTTGACAAAATATTGGCCGGGTATGACTTTTCCTGCCCGCACTGCGGCGGTATAAGCGGGGTAAAGGTTGCGCGAATAAGCTTGTTAAAGCCGGAAGACTGGTATTGCCGCTGCAGTAACTGTGTTAAATCATTCAGACCGAGAAAGAAGGAGGTTAAGAAATTGGAACTTGTTAACGAAAGTGCTATTTCATGTAACGAAAGTGCTATTTCATGTAACGAAAGTGCTATTTCATGTAACGAAAGTGCTATTTCATGTAACGAAAACACCGATCCTGGTAGCAATCCGGCCGATCTGTGTAACGCTGAGCCCCTGGGATTACAACAGGAACCAGGCGGGCAGCCTGAAAAACCCAAGACCAGGCTTGAGATAGCCAGGGAGAAGCTGACCAAAGAGCGGTACCTGGCCATGAAAAGCGAGAAAGAGGGATTAAGCGACAAACAGATTTGTAAGTATTACGCTATTGCGGCTGATGTGATGATTGCGCTGAAACGGGAGTGGGGTATTAAGATTGGAGCGGGGATGATTATACCGAAGCCACAGCAGGAACCTAAGAAGGAACTGGCGCCTACCGGTACCCGCCTAACCATCTCCCAGGCCCTGCAGTTACGTACCGAACTGGCTGAGGATGTAGTTTGCCTGAACCGGATCCTGGCTGCCGGCAGCCCGGGCGAGGATGTAACCGAGCGGATTTACCGGATGCTGGTATGGCAGCGCGACACACACCAGGCCGCCCTGGACCAGCTGAACGATATTTTTAACACCGCGACCATTGCGATTTAAACAACTTTGAACAGGTTTGGAGGTGGCCGCTTGCGCCGGTACATAGAGATACAGCTTGTTAAGTTCAGACTCCTCCTGGGTGAGCGCCGCTGCCAGACAGCCAGGCGGCTGAAGCAGATCCGGGATGTGTTTAATACAGTGACTGTTGCAATTTAATACGAGGTTCATTACGCATTTTGGTAAAAATGTGCAGCAACAAGTTGCAAAAATAAGGAGGTAAGGCAGTTGAAAAACATAACAGCTAATCCACATAGGTTTTACGTGTTTAAAACGGAGGACATTGAAAAACACTTGAATGCCAAGCAAAAAGAAAACCTTGAGGATATTATCTGTGGCATTCACGCTGGTAGGATGGCCGAAGGAAAGAACAGACCAAGCACTTACCTGGTGCTGAATATTGACGAACCATATGCACAGAAGGTATGGAATATTATGCACTCTCATGGTCACACGCCTTGCAGTGATTGCCATGAATCCAAAAAGGAAATATTCTGTAAGCCCGGCGGTTGTCTCTGGTATGAATTACTATCCGGCATAAACCATAATAAGAAAATGCCAAACTTAATCTGGGGCGACGAAAACGAACGCGTTTGTTGTTGTTGTGAAGGTGTTACGAAAGAACAGTTTATTGAGCAAGTAAAAACTGAAGCCAAAGCCTATGAAGTAGAGTTACCGGAAAAACTTGAAGTCAAGAGAGAGGCTATGATAAGTACCGACAAAACCACATATACAGACACAATTCAACCTCTTTCTGGATGTGGCGTTATTATCGAGGACTATTGGGTTTTGGAAATTCGGTAGCTGCTGCGCATTTTAAAGATTTAGCTCAGTAGTACAATAACCAGGAGGTAAATATGCCCATTGACCAAACCGGAAAGCGCCGGAGATACCGGTATATAGAGATACAGATCGCCAAGTGTAGAGTGTTTCTGACAGCCGAGGAAATGAGCCAGCTGCTGCAGAAGGATCCGGAGCTCTTCGCCGCGGGGATCCGGCGCGGGAAGGCCATTTTGAGGGCGCGGGCACAAGAGAAGAGGAGGGAGAAGGATGGAATTTAAACGACTAACCGGCTGGGACAAAGGAAGGCCGTATGTCCGGGAATGTTTTGAGCGGACCGCGGAGGAAGGCGGATGCGAATATATGGACACCCATCAGTGCATACGGTGCGAGGACAGCCTGAATATAGTCCGCCGCCTTGCTGAATACGAGGACAGCGGTCTTTCACCGAATAGAGTAGCGGAATTACTGAAAAAGTTGACCGAGGCTATAAGTGGGCAGTTGGATAGCGATATCACCCTTGGAGATATCTATGGTCACGTTGTGTGCGGAGACCTGTTGTCGGCGCTGGACAAACTGGCCGAGTATGAGAGCAGCGGTCTAAGTCCGGAGCAAGTCAGGCGGTTTGCAGATAGTCTGACTGTCCGCTAGAAGAAACGGAGGGTATAGAAAGATGTCTGAATATAAAGAGCCGCCAATGTTAGACCCGGAAGATCCACAGGGTTGTTTATATGGCATCCCTGGCCTGCATGGTGGAGCACTGTATAGTGTCCCAATGTATATGGTTGAACCTAACCCCAACAATCCCCGGAAAAACTTCGACCGGGAGGAGCTTGAAAAACTGGCCCGGAGCATCCGGGAAGTGGGGATCCTGCAGCCTCTCATACTAATCAAACAGGCCGATCATGTTTTCCGGATAGTCGCCGGTGAACGCCGGTACCGGGCTGCACAGTTGGCCGGCATTGGATCTGTGCCGGGCATAATCCTGCAGCTCACCCCTGAGCAGGAAGCAGAAGTCATGCTCATTGAGAACCTGCAGCGCAAGGACCTCGACCCCATCGAGGAAGCCCGCGCTTACCAGGCCTTACTGGATGGACACGGCTATACCCAGGAGGCCCTGGGGGAGAAGCTGGGCGTCAGCCAGGCCCACATTGCCAATAGGATCCGGTTGCTGGATTTGCCGGAGACGGTCCAGCAAAATATTTCACGTGGAATAATTTCACCAAGCGCGGCGAAGGAACTGCTGGCCTGCAAGAAGGCTGCGGACGAAGGACTGACTGTTAAGCAGACTTCAGAGGCAGTGGCCAGGGAGATGTGGAACGCGTCTAAATCACTGAGCAAAGAAGAGTGGGAAAGCCCGTCTTTCGATATTTCTATTTGTGACAAGTGCAAGAAGAAGACCATGTTAAAAAAACCCTGGGGCGATAAGGAAGCGCTGCGCTGCCTGGATGCTGACTGCTGGCAAACAAAGCAGGACGAAAGCAAGAAACAGGGCGTGGAGGAGAAAGAGCGGAAACTTAACGCCAAGTACCCGGACGCCATAGTCGTAACCTATGATGATGACTCTTTTGAGCGGTTGAATAATACTGATTACTGCAGGGAGAAAAATTGTAACGACTTTAGAAAAGCCAGATATAAAGGCGCGGACTGGGTCATGGATATATGCTTTTGCCCGGACAAGGACAAATATAAAGCCTGTCAGGCCGAAGCTCAGCAAAAGAGAGAGCGTGAGCGGGTGGAAAAAGAAGAAGCAGCCCGGGCAGAGATCAGGGGCATGGTGGACGCCAAGCTAAAAGTGCGCAGCGACCGTAAAACCCTTGTATATATTGCCACAATCATATTAGAGAATCTTAATCCACTCTGGAATGCTGACACGAACGTTTTTCAATACGTCCAGGAAATAGCTGCCGGCGTTGAGCTGGAAGATGCCACCGAAGATAACGAAGAAACCTGGATCCCGGAAATGCTCAAGCGCTTTTCAGAGGAGCAGCTGTTTAGGATCATCATTGAATGGCCGGCCATATGTGACGGTATGAAAGAGGGCAGCATAATTGAGTGGTACCTCAAAGACACCTCCAGCCCCGACGATGAAGGGAAAAAGCATGAAGAGCCCGCTGGCAGAACCTGCCGCGTCTGCGGCTGCACAGACTTCCGTATAGTTGTTCCCAGTGCTAATACCTACCTGGAATGGGATATTAAATGGGTAGAGCCGGACCTGTGCAGCAGTTGCGTGGACGTGGCTCAAGAGGATCCCGTGCCCGCGGCGCCGGCTGCCAGAAGCTACATCGACGAAAGCGGCAAGGAAGTGTTTGCCAGCGACGGCATAGGAGGAGAAACGTTCGGTACCTTCTGGCGCTCTCCTTCCGGAGGCCTGCACCGGGTGAAGTCGCCGGCCATGCCCATGGTGGCCACGAGGGAAGAGGCACAGAAGAACCTTGACGCATGGGCGGAGAAGAAGGGGCTGAAGCAGTTTGGGTCTGACCAAAAAGAGTTGACCGTCATCGTCAAGGAAATGCTTACCCGTGACGATGCAACCGAGGACTGGAAGAGCAATCTGGCTATCCTGACAGCCGACGAACTGCTTACCTGCATCGAAAAAGAGACCAGGCCCAGCGCACGGTCCAAGTTTTACAAAGAGGCCCGCCGGCGCAAGCTCTCCACCAAGGCTGAGGTGTCATGACTCGCCTTTCAGTAAAACAGGCCCAGGCCCTGGGTATCATTCCGGGGCCTGGCGCAAAGAAACGACGATGCCAGCCAGGGGAACAACGACCAAGGGTTATGATGCCGGCGGTACCGACAGTCCAATGGGACGCCAAAACCTTCCCCGGGGGAATATGGCTGCAGGTACCCTTTGTCCCGCCCAGCCTGAACGAATGGAAGAACTGGCATTGGGCCAAGCAGGGGAGGTACAAGCAGGATCTCTACCAGGCCGTTCGCCTTCTGGCTCTGGCGGCCAAGCTGCCTAAATATGAGCGGGCCACGGTGCAGATTATCTATTACCATACGACTAACCGCCGGCGGGATCCGGCCGACAACTGGGCGCCAAAGTTTCTGATGGACGCGCTGGTCAGGGGCGGGATCCTGGTGGACGATTGTGGGGAAAAGGTATACGTGCCACCGGTGGGGATGGAAGTGGACTCGGGGAGGCCGCGGACTGAGATTTTTGTGTGGGGGAAAAGGTGAAGGGAGGGATACCCATGCGAAAACAAGCTGTAATTATCTTGATCCTGCTGATAGCGGCCATGTTAGCGGTAAATATCTACCTGCTAAAAGGAGAGCCCCAGGAGCCGGCTGTAAACATTGACCAGCGCCTTACTCAACTGGAGCAGGCCAATCAGGATCTGCGCGCCGAGATGGAGGACGTGAAAAGCGTCCAGGGATACATGGCCTGGGAGAAGGACTGGCGAAACAGGAGACAGGGGCCATGATCATTATAACGGAACTCGATGGGCGGGTTATCTGGATGTGGCCCGAATTAATCCGACACTGGGCGTCAACAAGTCGGATTCCGGCAGCTGTTATCGTTGAAAACTGTCACGTACGCATGGTTGGAGATTGGGGATATGTGAAAGGTGTTGATATGGGCACATTTGCTACTGTTGAGATGGCGCTCGAGGCCAAAAGGCGCATTGAACTAGAAATGCCCAGAGCTATAATTCGGGAGGTGGTATCATGACTCTGGCACTGATCTATATCTGCGGAATAACCCTCCTCCTACTGCTGATCGCCGGACTATTCGCCTGGCAGTGGCGAAGGTTGGACGCGCCGGTCTTGCCGCCGCCGAAACACGATGAAGAATCCTGGCGCCAGGCCATGGCAAAGTACATACCGAGCGAACCAAAGCCGCTGGCAACAAAACCGGTCTCTAGGAAGCCGGAGAGGAAAGAGGGGTTGTACTTGCCGGTGAAGATGGTAGCCCGGTTCAGTGAGAACAAGCCCAAGCCGGCGAAGGGACCGAAACACAGGAAGAAAAAGAACCGGAGACGGCAAGTACAGGAGGAAAAAGTTTTGACAGGTTGATCAGTTAATTAAAACTTGAGGGTGGTGATATCTCTTCGAACCGCTACTAAACCAACTGATTAACGAAATAAGCACAATTTTTCCGAATATTGACCCTCTTCAACTCCGAATTAAGCTTGCTGGCATCCTCGCGGCCTATGATATCAAGCCGGCCAGGATCCAGATAGCCCACCCGGATGTTGTAGAGAAAGTCAAGTTGTTCCTGGTGGCTAAAAGACTGGAGGGTCTCAGTTCCCTGACCTTGGCCGGCTACGAAATAGAGTTGAGGATCTTTGGACAGTACGTACAAAAGCGCGTTGGGGAAATAACCACAAGTGATATCCGGGAGTATCTGGGACAGTTTGAAAACCTGAAGCTAAGTTCACTTTCCCGGAAGCTCTCTGTGTTGAAAAGCTTCTTTGGTTGGATGGCAGATGAGGAGATTATCGCCAAGGATCCGACGCGGAAAATCAAGCCGCCGAAGAAGGAAAGGCTCCTACCTAAAGCCTTGAATATCGAAGAGTTGGAAATGATGCGGGAGATGTGTAGGACAACCCGAGAGCGAGCTATGATTGAGGTGTTCTATGCAACCGGATGCCGCCTTTCGGAGGTCCAACAGCTGAACCAGACTGACATCGACTGACAGAACCAGGTCACGAAGGTCCTTGGTAAGGGTTCAAAGGAGAGGGAGGTGTTCTTCAGTTTTAAGGCCATGTTTCACCTGAAAAAATATCTGGCCGGGAGGAAGGACGATGACCCTGCTCTGTTTGTGACTGAGCGTAGGCCTTACCGGCGGCTGTCAAAGCGGGGTTTTCAGCGGGAAATAAAGCTGATTGCGATACGGGCAGGGATCCGGAAGAATGTCCACCCGCATGTGATGCGCCACACTATGGCTACGCTGACACTCAACAATGGCGCGGACTTGGTTGCTGTTCAAGAACTCCTCGGGCACGCGAACCCGGGGACAACACAGATATATGCAAGGCTCTCAAGTG
This sequence comes from Pelotomaculum propionicicum, assembly GCF_004369225.1. Classification (GTDB taxonomy): domain Bacteria; phylum Bacillota; class Desulfotomaculia; order Desulfotomaculales; family Pelotomaculaceae; genus Pelotomaculum_B; species Pelotomaculum_B propionicicum. The sequence goes on along the minus strand of NZ_QFFZ01000002.1, from coordinate 64,113 downwards.
AGAGGAAAAGGGAACAGTATAAAAAGCATTTGGTGCAGTAAGTGGTAAAATCCTGTCGAGTTCAAACCTATCCGGGATAAAACCTCTGGGAAGATCATCAGCGCCAAGGTAGAGAACAAGGCCGCGATCGACTTCGATGGGGTTTACCCAGGGGGCGCAATCGCCTTTGACTGTAAAAGTACCGAAAAGGACCGGATATACTGGAAGGCCCTTGAACCGCATCAGGCTGAAGCCCTGGACGACTGGGAGCGCTGCGGGGGATTGGCGGCGTTCGCATTTATCCTGGTAGGCTTCATGGGTACCGGGGTGATGGAGATATACGTGGTGCCCTGGACATTCTGGAAAGAGGCGGCCAGCCGGTGGGAACTAAAGCAAGATCCTGCATTTATCGCAATGGCGGAGATGCCTCCGGAGTGGCGCGTTAACGGCGGAGACTACCTGTCCACGGCAGAGAAGATCTGGAGAACAAGGAGGGTTAATAATATGGCGCACATTGAAACCTGGTATAGGTGCCCTACATGCAATAAGCTTTACGATAATTTAAAAGACGCCTTATCCTGTAAAAATCAGCATCAAATAACACTGAAAAGGTGGGCTGTCGGGAAAGGCGGTAAGGCAGTCAAGGTCCAGGAAAACTGTGTAAACGGGGTTGAAAAAGCTTTGACGGAAGCAGATTTAAGCGACTTTACACACGAAAGAGCAAAGCAACTACGGGAGATTAAAAATAAGCGAAAGTGAGGTAAAAATGAAATACAGAATCACAGTAGATATAGACTCAAGTATTAAATTAAATCCCAAAAACTTGCAACAAGTAAAATCACTGGTTGAAGAAACCGTAATCGAGAATATGAAAATGCCAAACGGTGCGAGCGTTTTTATTAACTCAAGAGTCACAAAAGAAAGTGAATAACTGCACATTCCAATTACCAATAATCATGGTGCAACCCCGTGAACAAAAAAAGGAGCGTGTTATCAAATGGAAGCCCTGGAAAATTACCAAACAGAAGAGCAAATCGAGGAGCAAGATTATAAAGCCCCAAAGTTTGAAGAATTAGTGGCCCGGTTTCGCGAAAAAGTTAAGAGCATACCTGAAGACTGCCAGGGCGCTATTATGTTCTGGCTGGCGGCGAAAAAAGTACAGGAAGCCCGCATTCGCGTAGAAAATCAACTGCGCCAGACGCTTAAAGTTGGCATCAAGGTGTTCTGGGGCGACAGTGATATCCCGGATTCGATTAAAGAGATTATGCTTGAGGCTAAAATGATTACCGAGATAGAGGTTAAAGGTAAAAAGGAAAAAGTTAATCGGCTTGAAGCCCTTCGTAAACAAGAGGACGGCTTAATTCGTGCTTGCGAGAGAGAGTTTAAGAAGTCGCGCTGGTACAATGAAGTCGCCGTTCCTGCTGCTGAGGGTGTTGGCCTTGGGCCTGCATTGGCCGGAAGTCTTTTATGGACTATTGGTGACGCGAAAAGATTCTCGAGCTTTGGAAGGCTGGTGCGCTATGCCGGCCTGGATGTAACAACAGATGGCAAAGCCCCAAAGAGGAGTAAGGGCAATAGAATAACCTGGAACCCGGAACTTAGAACGGCGCTATTCAAGCTAACAGAGGGTTGGAATAAGATGCCCGAAAGTACATGGCGGGCAGAATGGGACGGGCATAAGCAAGTGTTGGTCGAGAAAAGGCCGGAAATATTGGAAGAGGTGAACAAAGAGGGGAAACCATGCGGTAAGGGGCACATTCACAATATGGCGCGACGGTTAATCCAGCGGAAGTTTTTAAGGAACCTTTATCATCTATGGGTAGAGTTTGAGCAGTAGGCGTCAAAGATACGACTGTTATCAATGGAAGCCGTGAGCCTATTGCTCATAAAGTTTGGGCGGCTGTCAAGTTGACCTGTGTTATCAAATAATAGCGTGCAACGCCGCCCAATGTGCCGGATAGGGACCAAAAGACATGTGTTATCAAGGACCGTGCTGTTTATCCGGCACATAAAAAAATACCCCCTTCCGGGGCATAGAGAATCTGTCAACCACAGTATAGCAGACTGTGGAAAATATGTCCAGGGAGGGGTGGGAGTTTGACCAGAGAAGAAACACAGCATGTAAAGCGGTGGCTGTATTCAATGGCCACAACAGAGCAGGCGATTTACAACCTTGAGCTGGCGATCGAGGACCTGCAGGCACGGATTGAAAACCCGCCTTCTTATATCGTATCCGGAGTAGGCAATTACTCCGGCATATCCTATTCCGGGGGCGAGGGCGGTGGGAGCAAAGAGCAGGGCTATGCTGAATGGCTGGAGATGTGCGAGAGCAGGTTGAGCTTTCTTGAGCATCACCTGGACAAGCATAAGCGTAAGGTTGAGCAGTACCGGGAAACACTGGAAAAGCTGAAGCAGGAACCGAAGTGGGGGTATACAGCGGGAGAGATTATCAGGAAGAAGTATTACTGCAAGGTGAGGCCGGATCAAGCGATATATGCGATGTTCTTATTTATTAGCCCGGAGTGGTATTACAAGCTGCATAAGCGGGCGCTGAGGTATTTCTTTGACGTGCTGCCGGATGTGTTCTTGAGGCAAAAATAAAAGAGTACAGTTTTAGTACAGTAATTTGGGCGAAATATAGATTATCATAAAAGCATGGGAAGCAAGGGCACCCACAAGGGTGCTTTTGTTATGTCGCTATTTGTCGGAATATTTGTCAAGGATGAGGCCCTCCTCCTGTCGAAGTGCTGGGAAAAACGACGGGGAGGAGGTGGTTTTATTGGATTGTTCAACCCTTATCAGTATAGTAATAGGGGTAATAGCTGGAGGGATTATTACTGGGGTAGTATCATATTATTTTTACATTAGAGCTGCTAAAGATATAATAGTGCTTAGTAGTATTTTTGCAAGGTTTCTTGAAAATCAAAACATAGAGGGACTTTCTTTTAATTGGGATAAGGACCGTAAAATGATAACTGGAATTAACCTTCCAAAGTCTGCTAATTTTAAAGTCGGAGTAGGGTTTAGCGTTGAAATTAAAAAAATACCAAAAGATAGTAATGAAAATACAAAAAGTTAACTAAAGAGCCTTCGGGCTCTTTTCTTTTACCCTGGAGGGATACCACATGACCACATGCCGCTACAGTAGTTGCAAGAAGGGCCAAGTCTGCTGCTATGAATGTGATAAACAGGTTGAAGGGAAGAAGTGCAGGGAAGTCTGTACAAAAGAGTGCTGGCTGAGAACGGGCGGGAAGAGGCCGAAGATACATAGCTATAACGAGACGGCCGATTGAGCCTCTTTTTTTTAGGCCTGGCACCCAGGCTGGTGATTTAACCAGTGTAACATATGGCCGCATGTAAAAGAGTAACTTGGAGGGTTGTTTGTGAAAAAGAAACCAAAACCGAAAAAGCCGACCCTCCGGGATATCAGGGATTGTATGCGGCACGACAGTTACCGGAAAGAGAGCGGCAGGGTCAAACAGGTGAGGTGGAGTTAAGAGCCTTTATATTCTTTTCAGCCACGGTCCGGCCAGACCGTCAATAAGCCCTGGGCGCCTATCAGCCTGGGGCTGAGTGCTGATTTTGGCCTGATAGGAGGCACGGCAATGTGGGGAAGAAACGGTTTTCGTGTTCATGGACAAACACATGGCAGGTATTACATGAAAGACAGTCCTTTACAACCGAGGAAGAGGGTGTGCTTCACCGGCTGCAGTCTTATATAGCGTTTAGAGACAATACGATAATCAACTATGACACAGGATTCCCAATGAGTAAGAGGGATATAGCCAAACTGCTGAGGAAGTCCGAGAAGCAGACAGGGCGCATTCTTGATGCGCTTGAGATTAAAAATGCTATAACCATGAGGCGTGTTGGTAAGGCCAACGCATATGAGATGAATCCATGTCTTTTCTGGAAAGGCACCGAAAAAGACAAAGAGTACCATGCTTTATACATGGCGTACTACAAAGAGATAGAGAACATACAACGACCCAAAATCTGCCCTTGCTGTGTGAGAGTAGGCGGGAGGGTCATTCCGATATGGGACATAGATGTCCTGCAAAGGGGACATGAGTGTCCTATATTAAAGAAGTTTATAGGTAGTATTAATCAAATTATATCGGGAAGATGAGGCCTGCCCTTGCCTTGCCTATGCATGTAGGCGAGAATCATTTTCATTTTGACGGGCCTGTCTGGAAAAAAGCGGGTCCTTCCAGGGGAATAGAAGGACTACGGTCCTTGCGACCCCCGAGCTTTGTCTAGATATTAGAAATTTTATATAGAATGTCCGTCCGTTTTGAGGTGCTAAATTATGGCAAAACCAAGAGGCGATATTTCAGACATGGTTGTCACTACCGGGGTAATGGCCGACCTTTTCGGCTTCACCCAGAGGCACATAACCAGAATGGTAAATGAGGGCGTCCTGGAGCGACAAGCACCGGGGCGTTATTCTTTACTCACAAACATCAAGCGGTATCTTGAGTTCGTCCGTACCGGCCATGTCTCAGCCGAGGCAGAAGAGGCCGAAGCAAAATACCTGGAGGAAAAGGCCCTCCACGAAGCTGCTAAAAGAAAAATGGCCGAGTTGAAACTGGCCAAGCAACGGAATCAACTACACGCCGCCTCCGACATCGAACTCCTCCTAACCGGCATGTTGGTGACCTTCCGTAACCGTATCCTTGGCATACCGCAAAAGGTAGCCCCGAAGGTTATCGGCGTCAAAAACCTGGCTGAAATCAGCGACACAATAGCCAGCGAACTCCTTGAGGCGCTAATCGAACTCAGCGAGTACGACCCGGCCATGTTCGCCGGAGGTGATATCGTTGAAGATGAAGACGATCCGGCTGTTCAGGGGGATCCTGAAAGCGGTAGCCCCGCCTCCTAAGCTCACTGTCAGCGAGTGGGCGGACCGGCACCGCAGGCTGTCCTCTGAAAACGCGGCCGAACCTGGGCAGTGGCGGACGGATAGAGCGCCATATCAGCGCGAGATCATGGACAGCGTGACCCAGGCAGGCATTGAAAAGGTCGTTGTTGAAGCGAGTAGCCAGACTGGAAAGTCAGAGGTAGTCAACAATATTATAGGTCGCTTTATTGACGTTGATCCTTGCCCGATCCTTATGGTGCAGCCAACCATTGAAACGGCAGAGGACTATTCCAAGCGGCGCATAACCCCGATGATTGCCGACACGGAAGTCCTGACCACTAAGGTCTCAGACTCTAAAACGCGGGACCTGAACAACACTATCCTGATGAAGGTTTTTCCTGGCGGCTTTCTGGCCATGGGTGGCGCAAACAGCCCAGCCGGACTTGCAAGCCGTCCAATTCGGGTGTTGCTGTGTGATGAGGTGGACAGATTTCCCGATAGTGCCGGCAGTGAGGGCGACCCTATTTCCCTGGCTGAAAAAAGGACCACTACTTTCTGGAATAGAAAACTGGTCTTTGTCTCAACCCCAACCATAAAAGGCGCATCCCGCATTGAGCAGGAATATGAACTGGGCACCCAGGAAAAATGGTGTGTCAAATGCCCCGGTTGCGGCAGGTATCATTTCATTGTTATTCGCGACATTAAATTTGACCACCAGAAACACGAGTCAAACAAGCGGACAACCTACATCGTAGATGATGTCTGGTGGCGCTGCCCGTCCTGCCTTGATATGTACGACGAATACACCATGAAGAAGCAACCCGCTATGTGGATAGCCGACAACCCGGAGGCAATACAAAACGGTATCAGGAGTTTCCGCCTAAACTCTTTCGTATCTCCTTGGTATTCTTGGAAGCGTATCATCCAGGAGTTCCTTGAATCCAAAGACGACCCGGAAAAATACAAAGTATTTGTCAACACTGTCCTTGGTGAGAGTTGGGAAGAGCGCGGGGAATTTGAGGACGAAACAGCCCTTCTGGAGCGCCGCGAAGAGTATAAGGCCGATCTCCCGGATGGTGTGCTTGTGTTGACCATGGCCGTGGACACCCAGGATGACCGCTTAGAGTATGAGGTAACCGGCTATGGCCGCGATGAGGAATCCTGGGGAATTGAGAAAGGGATCATCTGGGGCAAGCCCGACGACAAGAATACCTGGAAGGATCTCGACGACAAGCTCTCCCGGACCTGGCATTTTGCTGATGGATCTGGCCTGGTTGTGGCCTGCACCTTCGTTGACTCCGGCGGCCACTTCACGGACGAAGTATATCGCTACTGCGGCGCGCGGCTGCAAAAGCGGGTATTCGCGATCAAGGGTCAAGGGGGGTCCGGCGTGCCCCTGGTGTACAAGATATCGCGCAATAACAAGTACAAGCTGCCCCTGATTATGCTCGGGGTTGACTCCGGCAAGACCTCGATTATGCAGCGTTTGAAAATAGGCAAACCCGGCCCCAAATACTGTCACTATCCGGTCCAGGAAGAGCGTGGATATGACCAAGTTTACTTCAAGGGCCTGATTTCAGAGAAGCAAGTGATACGAAAAGAGAAAGGCAAGACGGTCACGGCCTGGGAAAACATCGCCAAAGACAAGCGAAATGAGCCCCTGGACCTGCGAGTTTACGGTCTAGCGGCCCTTCGGTTCTTAAATCCGAACTTTGAAGCCCTTGAAAGACGCCTAAAACAGGTGTCCGGAGGGGTCGAAACTACCCCGAAACCGGCCAAAAAAGCCCCGAAAAAGCGCTATGGAAGCGTAAAAAGAGCCGCCGATTACTAGAAAATGGGCGGTTTTCTGTTGAAATTTGTCCAAAAGTTGGTGATTTTCATGTCAACAACCCGGCTTCAACTCGCAAAAGACCGCCTTGCCGCCTATTATGCCGCCGAATTAGCGGTTTTAAGCGGTCAGGAATACCGAATTGGCACGCGTTCCCTGCGCCGGGCGGACCTCCCGGAGATCAGGAAGGCGATTGATGCCCTGGAAGGCCAGGTTCGGCAACTTGAAGCGGCGGCCAGCGGCAACATGTCAAATCGGGCAAGGCGGGTGGTGCTGCGTGATATATAGAGTCGATTACCCCGCAAAGGTGGTGAGAATTTGCATGTAGTAGACAGATTGGTGAGTTTTTTCAACCCGGAGAAGGGCTTAAAGCGCATTGGCGCAAGGAATATCATGCAAATCCTTAACTCCGGCTACTCCGAATCAGGTGGGTCATACCGCAAAAAGTCAATGAAAGGCTGGCGGGCGCGGTCCAGCAGTCCACAGGCCGACATTGACATGAACCTTGATACCCTGCGACAACGCTCCAGGGATCTTTTTATGTCCGGGGCACTTGGGCGGTCGGCGATTGTGACCCCCAGAACAAACGTAGTCGGCGCAGGCCTGCGGTTAAAAAGCCGCATTGACTATGATTTTCTGGGAATCACCCGGGAGCGGGCGGACCAGTGGGAACGAAAGACCGAGCGGGAGTTTTCACTCTGGGCTGACAGCAGGTTTTGTGACGCCTTGCGGCTAAACAACTTCTATGAAATGCAGGGAATCCTTTTTATGTCCGCACTGCTGAACGGTGACGGCTGGGTGGCAATCAAACAGGGGGACATTCAGCGGTATTTCCCTTATGCCCTGCGCCTTCACCTCTTTGAGGCCGACCGGGTGAGCACACCGGACACCTTCGCGCTGACCGGGATCCAGGGCAGGAACAGAGACAACGGAAACCGCATTTACAGCGGGGTCGAAATCGACGACAACGGCGCGGCGGTGGCCTACTGGATATCCAACCACTACCCCTACGACCCGGCGAATCCATACTGGAAATACGGCTGGAACCGCGTTGAAGCCTTCGGCCAGCTTACCGGGCAACCAAACATCCTGCAAATCATGGACACTGAACGCTGCGAACAATACCGCGGCGTTCCGTATTTAGCGCCAGTATTGGAAGCTATCAAACAGATTAGCCGGTACACTGAGGCTGAACTGACAGCGGCCATAATTACAGGGTTTTTCACGGTGTTCATTAAGGAGGGGCAGGCGCCAGCTGCGGACGGCCTTGGTGGTTTGGTTGAGGCAATACCAGAAGGGGAAAAGATTGACCTTGATCCAAATGACTTCGAGCTTGGAGCCGGAACGATTAACGCTCTGCCGCCTGGTTACAGCGTTGATGCAATGGACCCGAAACGTCCGGCAAATAACTTTGACGCCTTTGTAACTTCGCTGTCGAGACACATCGGCGGAGCCCTGGAGTTGCCGTATGAGCTGTTGCTAAAGAGCTTCACTGCCAGCTACTCAGCCAGTCGCGCCGCATTGCTGGAAGCATGGAAAGCCTTCCGCATGCGGCGGACCTGGTTCGCTTCAGATTTTTGCCAACCTGTATACGAACTGTGGCTTGCCGAAGCAGTTGCCCGGGGGAGAATCAACGCCCCAGGTTACTTTAATGACCCCTTGATCGCCAAGGCGTGGGCTAGAACCGAGTGGCACGGGCCGGCGCAAGGCCAACTTGACCCGGTGAAGGAAGTAGACGCGGCACAGAAACGGGTGGAAAACGCCTTCAGTACCCATGAACAAGAGGCCATGGAGTTAAATGGTTCCGACTTCGACAAAAACGTTGAGCAGTTGGAGCTTGAAAGGAAAATGATGGAGAAGGCCGGGCTGCTGCAATCAAAGGCCACAGCCTCACCGTTTATAGAACAACCTATAATGCCACAGGGAGGAGGGAGTAATACTGGCTAAGCTAAAAATTAAGGGGGTCATCGTATCTAGCGACCTCAAATGGATTTACGATTGGTTTGAAATTGAGGCAACAAGTCCCGCAGACGTGGAAGCGGTATTAGACCAAGCCAACGGGGAAGACCTGGAGGTCGAAATCAACTCAGGCGGCGGCGATGTTTGTGCTGGATCTGAAATCTACACTGCATTGAAAGCCTATGCCGGAAATGTGGTTGTAAAAATTGTCGGCATAGCAGCCAGCGCAGCCAGCGTAATAGCCATGGCGGGTAAGAAGGTTATGATTTCGCCAACGGCTCAGTTCATGATTCACAATGTCTCTTCAATTGTGGCAGGTGACTACCGGGACATGGAGCATGAAGCGGGAGTTCTTAAGAATTATAATATTTCGATTGCGAACTCTTATATTCTAAAGACCGGCCTAGATCAAGAAAAATTACTTGATCTGATGAACCAAGAGAGCTGGTTCAATGCCCAGCAGACCGTAGAATACGGCTTTGCCGATGAAATCATGTTCGATACCGACAACCAGTTAGTTGCCAGCTCCAGCGGCTATATGTTGCCGCCCGAGGTCATCAATAAAATGCGGAACTTACTCGCACAACAAAAAAGCCCTGACAACGCCGGCCAATCAGCCGGTTTTAATTTTGCGCCAGGGAACCAATCAACTAAACAGGAACCGGCCCAGCCGAATGAGCCTGTAAACCAAACCAAGGAGGAGGAAGTATCAGTGGAAATTAAAACGACCGACGAACTAAGGAATGCCTATCCCGAACTGGTCGCGCAGGTCGAGGCTGCGGCCAAGGATGCAGGCAAGCAAGAGGGCAAACAGGAGGGCAAACAGGAGGGCGTGACCGAGGGCACTAACACGGAGCGCCAGCGTATCCAGGCGATTGACGAAATCAGCGCCACCCTGGACCCGGTATTGGTCAACAAGGCCAAGTATGTGGAGCCCATGAACGCCCAGCAGCTGGCATTTGCGGCAATCAAGGCCGACGCTGCAAAAGGGCGCCAGTATCTCAGCGACACCGAGCAGGATCGCGGAACTTCCGGTACTGGCAAAATCACAGGGCAACCTGGCGCCGCTGCTCAGCCCACGGATGACGAGAAGAAGAAAGCTGAAGCAGAAGCAGCTTCAACGGACATTGCAGAATTCGCGAACAAAAGGAGGGCTAAATAATGAACCTGAACAGCACGCTTGACACCTATACCCCCGACAAACTTATTGCTGATATCGCTATCCCGGCACTGGTCAAGGGGGTTTTGCTTCAAGGCGGACAGGGCGCTCTCGCCCGTGGTACCGTTCTGGGTAAGATCACTAAGACTATCGGTGCGGCTACACCTGGAGCAGGCAATACCGGCACCGGCACTGTCTCCGACATAAGCCTTGGCGCTGCTGCTAAGATTGGCAACTACGTCCTAACCTGCACCGGTGGCAGCAACACCAAAGCCGCTGCCGTTGCTGCTTGGGCCGCAAACGCAGCGGGTACCGGAGCACTGACCATGGCCGATCCTGGCCCGTTGGGCAACGCCGTCAAAGAGGGCGTGTATAAAGTCGTCTGCGTTGAGCCCGGCGCCAATGTTGGCACATTTGAGGTGTTCGACCCTGATGGCATCCTGATCGGCGTCGCTACCGTGGCCGCTGCCTTTGCTTCTACCCACATCAACTTCACAATTGCCGATGGCGCCACAGACTTTATTGCCGGCGAAGGCTTTGATGTGACTGTCACCTTTACTGCTACTGTTCCGGCCAATGGCGGCGTGTTCTCCGTGGTTGACCCAGACGGCGTGGCGCTGGCCAGTGCCACTGTTGGGGTTGCTTACGCAGGCGCTATCAACTTCACGATCAACGACGGCGCGACCGACTTTGCGGTTAACGACACCTTCACAATCGCCGTGGCCGCCAGCGCTGAAAAGTATGCCAAGGTCAACTCCGCTGTCCTGGATGGCCGGGAGCTTGCCGACTGTATTCTGGCAGTTGCGACAGACACCGGCGCAGCTATCCCCCCTGGCGCTGCGGATGTATACGCCGAAGCCTACAAGGCCGGGCAGTTTAACCGTGCCGCACTGGTCTTTGGCGGCGCTGACACTGCGGCCACCCATGAGGAGCGCCTGCGCGGCCTTGGAATCCAATTAAGCGACAATGTCGCGTACTAAGGGAGGTAAGATACATTGACTATCAATATCTACGAGACCCGTATCATGCTGCAGGCCATTAACAAGATGCTGCCTGCGCAAACTTTTTTGAGGAACACCTTTTTCCCAAACCCGATCACCTTCGTAACCGAGAAGGTTGATGTGGACTTTAAGAAAGGCAAGCGCCGGATGGCCCCGTTTGTTGCCCGCACCAAGGGCGGCATTGTCGTAGACCGCCAGGGTTTCCGGACAGATACCTACACGACCCCTTATATCGCGCCCCAGCGTGTGCTAACCAAAAACGACATTACCGCCCGGATGCTTGGAGAGGATGTCTACAGCACTAGGACTCCCGAGCAGCGCGCCCAGGAGTTGCTTGCGACCGACCTTCTTGAACTGGATGAAATGATCGTTCGCCGCGAGGAATGGTTCTGCGCTCAGATACTTCTGACCGGAGCTGTTGCCATAAAAGGCTGGGTTGACCATGTCGGCGGTAATGAGTTCGTGGAGGACAAGATCGACTTTAATTTTACCAACCATGAAACCCTTGTTGGCGCAGATGCATGGAATTTGGGAACCAGTAACAAATACGGCGACCTCCAGCGCATCAGGCGGGCGATTCTCCTTGCCAGTGGTGTAAGCCCTGACATTGCGGTTATGGCAAACAACGTGGCAGAGCTGTTCCTGGCCGACCCTGCTATTCAGAAACTAATGGATGTCCGCAATATGACTGTTGGCGTGATTAATATCAAACCCAAGATCCAGGGCATGGACGGTCTGACCTATATCGGCACCCTGACCGGCCTTGGTATCGAACTCTACGTTTATGACGAATGGTTCCTTGATGACGACAACCTGACTTATCCCATGATACCGGATGACTACCTGATCATGGGTCGCACCGGTATGGGCTCCCGCCTGTATGGCGCCGTGACGCAAATCGAGAAAGACGATGAGTTCCATACCTACGAGGGCACCAGGATCCCGAAAGTCTGGGCCGACCGGAACGATGACAAGAAGATGATCCGCGTTGCCTCCCGCCCGCTGCCCAAGCCGGAAGACGTGGACAGCTGGTACACACTGAAGGTGAAGTAGCCATGGCGGTATTAATAAAGCGCTATCGCGTGCGCTATAACGGCGTGTTATATGGACCGGACCAGCCTGCCGGCCAGGTTCTGACGGGTCTCTCCGAAGAGGAAGAGGCCCGTCTGATTGCCGGGTCCAACGGGACAATTGAGAAGTATGAGCCCGAGCCGGAACCAAATCTTGCAGATAATGAGCAGGAGCTTTGCAACGATGAACCGGCCACAGAAAAGGACGCAAACCAAGAACCCGAACAGACACAGATACCAGAACCCGAGGCGGTAACTGCCGGCGACATTGTGAACGCCAACCTTGACGACTTGATTAAGCCCGCTAACAACACCGAGCCAGCCAAGGCAACCCCGGCGATGCCTAAAAAGCCAAGCACTAAAAACAAAAAGCGCGGTGGTAAGTAATGCCCGGCTTTAAGGATTATCTAGCTTCCGACCTGGACACTTTTATCAACCAGGGCGAATTTGCCGACTTCCACGACATTGACGGGCGGCAGGTCAAATGCGTTGTTGACAGCGACATCCTTCAGCCGCTGAAGCAGGCTGACTATGACATCGCCTACAACGCGACCAAGATGCTCTTTGTCAAGGCGTCCGACCTGCCCGAGCGTCCCGTTAAGGGTCAGCGTATCAGGCTTGACGGCGAGCTGTTCACAGTGGCCTTGTGCGGCGAGGCTGGCGGTATGCTTGAAATTACCCTGGAGGCGATAGAGGCATGATCCTGGTTCATGTTTTCAGGCAAAGAGAAATCGAAGCGATAATGGGGGATTGTGCCAAACAAGCGCCAAAGGCCATTATGCGGGCGTTAAACAGGTCAGTGGAAAACGCCAGGACAAACGTGGTCAGCAGCGCCACGGAGGAGTATTACGTCAGCGCGACGGCTGTAAGAAAAACAATTACCATTACGAAAGCCACCGAAGCAAGGCTAAGGGTCAAGGTTCACTCAAAAGATACCGGCAGGGAATTGATCGACTTCAAAGTAAGCCCCAAAAATCCAGGGCTAAAAAGACCACCTGCGGTGCAGAGGGTTGGGGTAAAGAAAGGCAGTGGGCTTAAAGACCTACCCGGCGCTTTTGTGCGAAAGGGGATAAAAACCGGTAAGCCGCATGTACTCAAGCGAACAACAAGTAAACGCTACCCAATTAATGTCAAATACGGCATTTCGGTGCCCCAGATGATTGGGAGCAAAAAAGTCAGGCTGCGCATCGAAAACGAGGCCAGGGCAATATTTGAAAAGCGCCTTGACCACGAAATCAGCCGTATTCTGGGAGGCAACAAATGAGCATAAACATGACCCCAATCGACCTGGTTGACAAACTGAAAGAATTTATTGCCCCGGTTGTCGCCAATTTTGAGCTGCAATCCAATGTGACCGGTATCAAAAAATCACCCGAGGTCATTACCGGGTATTTGCCGGATAAAAAACCCGGCGCGAGACAGGACCCGCCGGACATTCCCTGTGTCATCATACGGTACATTGAGGATATAGACACCGAAGAAGGCGACACAGCTAAAGTCTATATCGTTGCCGCCACCTACAGCGAGGACGAACAGGACGGCTGGCGGGACGCGGTGAACGTCATTACCCGGATTAAGGATGCGCTGGCAAAACAGCGGTTCCTTGGCGGGCCTTTTCGCATTGAGTACCCGATCAAAACCGAACTACCCGAGGAGCAACTATACCCCGTTTGGGTTGCGTTTATGACCCTGACCGTGGCTATTCCTCATATTCAAGAAGAAGGAGGTTATCTAAAAGATGTCTTCTAAGAAATCAATAGTTGATGCAGCCATTGAAGCATCTGAGACACCAGCGCCCGAAGTTCAACAAGCGCCGGCCACAAAACCCGCGCCGTTTATTTATTGCGGGCCGACCCTGCCGAAGGGGCTGCTGCTCCAGTACACTACCTACCGCGGCGGTCTGCCCAACCACCTTGAACCGCATATCGAAAAATGTCCGGCTATAGGCCGGCTTTTTGTTGCCCCGACCCAACTGGACAGCACAATCCAGGCGATAAAAAAGGCCGGCACACCGGAAAGCGTCTGGTACAAGCAGATCCTTGACTACATCAAAGGAGGTGTTAAGTAGTGCCGTATTTGCACGGAGTAACTGTTACTGAGGTTCCGACCTCCATTACCCCGCCCGTCAATGCAGAAGCTGGCTTACCGGTGGTGTTCGGGACTGCGCCTGTTAACCTGGGAGCTGACCAAAGTTACGTCAATAAACCACTTTTGGCCCACACCTACTCTGAGGCGGTGGCCGCGCTCGGGTATTCTGATGACTGGGACAGCTACACCCTTTGCGAGTTTATGAAGTCGCACTTTGCGCTTTTTAACGTGGCGCCGGTGGTGTTCGTCAACGTCCTCGACCCGGCCACACACAAAACCGAAGTGCCTGCAGCTGATTTGGCAGTTGTTGGTGGCGTTGTGACCATCGCGGTTGATGGCATTTTGCTCTCTAGCGTCGTGGTTAAGCTTACTTCCGCTGGGCAGCCGCTGGTAAAGGACACCGATTACACAATAGCTTTCAACGATGATGGCCACGTTGTTGTAACTCGCATTGCTACCGGCACGATCCCGGAAGTGACGGCAGTGTTAAATATCGCTTATTCTAAGCTTGACCCTACCGCCGTAGACAGCACCGACATCATCGGCGGCGTGAACATCACCACCGGCGCTTATACCGGCCTTGAGCTCGTAAACAAGGTATTTCCCTTGTTCCCGCCTCTGGTCCCCGGCCAAATCCTGGCTCCCGGTTGGTCGCATAACCCTGCCGTAGCCGCTGTGATGAAAGCAAAGGCTGGTAATATCAACGGGCTTTTCAAGGCGATTGCCATTACCGATGTTGATGATACTTCCACCGGCGCGGACCTTTACAGCGAAGTCCCGGCCTGGAAAACCACCAACAATTACACGGACCCTCAACAGATCGTCTGTTGGCCAAAGGTGTCGCTGGGCAGCGAGACATATCACCTGTCAACTCAAGTGGCGGGGATCATTTGCAAGACCGATAGCGAAAATGACGACATCCCCTACGTCAGCCCGTCAAACAAGAGCCTGCAGGCTGACGGCGCTGTTATCGACGGGGGCGCAGAGGTGACGCTTGACCCGTCCCAGGCCAATTACCTGAACGGCCAGGGCGTTGTCACTGCGCTCAATTTTATCGGTGGCTGGCGGTTGTGGGGTAACAGAACGGGTGCATATCCCACCAACACGGATCCAAAAGATGCCTTCATCCCGATTCGTCGCATGAACAACTGGATATCGAACACAACCATTTTGACTTACTGGCAGAAGGTTGACAACCCAACCAATAAGCGGCTCATTGATACGGTGGTTGACAGCTTGAATATCTGGCTGAATGGGTTGACTGCCAGGGGCGCACTGCTCGGCGGCAGGCTTGAATTTATCCAGGCAGAAAACCCGACGACGGATTTACTGAACGGGATCATACGGTTCCATATGTACCAGGCGGGACCGACTCCGGCAGAGAATCTGGATTTCATCCTGGAATACGACACGAGCTACCTTAGCTCGTTGTTCGCGTAGGGAAAGGAGGATAACCCATGAACCAAGTACCTGAAAAGTTAATTAACTTCCGGGTTTACGAAGGCGGGGCCGACCTGATCGGAATAGCCGACGTGGAACTACCGAGTATTGAAGCCCTATCTGAAACGGTCAAAGGTGCCGGTATCGCCGGTGAGGTAGACAGTCCGGTCCTTGGCCACTTCGGAAGCATGAGCGTAAAAATAAACTGGCGCACCGTAACCAAACCCACGGTAAGCCTGGCGCAGCAAAAGGGGCATAGCCTCGACCTGCGCGGCGCTATCCAGGTTCTTAACGCCGGGAAAGGCGAATATAAGGTAGTCCCGCTTAAAGTGGTCGTCAGGGGCATTCCCAAGAAGACCGAGCTGGGGAAAATGGACGTTGGCGCAAAAACCGACTCGTCCAATGAGCTTGAAGTCGTTTACATCAAGGTGCTGCTGGACGGCAAAAAACTCCTGGAGATCGACAAGTATAATTACATCTGTGTGATCAACGGCGAGGACTATCTTGCCGATGTCAGGGATGCTCTGGGTATATAAAACTAAGACCTGTTGGCGCTAAATCCGGCAGGCCTTAGTTCATTTTTTAAGCGAGAAAGGAGAGCATATGAAAACCATCACTTTAAGCAGACCATTTACTTTTGAGGACAAAGAGTACACGGAGATTAATCTCGACCTGGACTCCCTGACCGGTAGAGATTTAATAGACTCCGAGAGAGAGGCCGTAGTCGTTGTGGGACCGTCTTCGTCTCCCGTGGTTGAATTATCTAAGCCCTACAGCGCAGCATTGGCGGCCAAAGCAGCCAAGGTCCCGATTGAGATGATTTTAGAACTACCTGCCAGAGACTTTACCATGATAACGATGACGGTGCAGGATTTTTTACTAAGTTAGGCCTTCGCCCGCCAGGTGGAAGACGGCTGATTATGAAAACATGCCTAACGCTGTCGGTTAAAACAAAAACGCCAGCTCCTTATTGGCTGGGGCGGCCAATCGGGGAATTGGCTGAATGGCTTGAGATCTACATAGAGATGCGCGATAAGAGAGGTGGCGCTGGATATGGCTAGTCGCATGTATGAAATCGCCTTTGAGATAGCTGGAAAAATTAATTCCTCATTCGGTAATATGTTCGCATCCGCAAACAGCAGGATGCGTCAGCTTAGCCAGCGCACCAACGCAATGCGGTCAGAGCTTAATGGATTAGAGAGAGCGCAAAAGCAAACAACCAGAGAAATTGAAAACAGCGCAAAAGCCTACTCTGTGCTTAAGGGCAGCTACAGCCAGTCTCTGCAAACACTCCTGCAGCTAAACCAAAGGATCAATAACACAAAAGCTGCCTTAGTGGCTTTGAGTAACGAGAAAAAATCCGGCGCTATTACCGCCAAGGAGTTTTCGAGCAGGCAGGCCGAGCTGGTAAAGCAGTTAAAAGAGGCAAATACTGCCTATACAACGCTCAAAACTAAAACCCAGTCCATGAAAAGCGAAATGCAGAGGCTTGCCGAGGTTGAGCAGCAGGGGAAACTGAAGGTCGAGCAGAACGCCAAGGCTTATGACGAACTTGCTAAAAAGCTGGAAAAGGCTGAACTGGCACAAAAGAAGTATTCTAAAGCAGTAGCCTTGTCCGAGCGTGCGAATAGCGTCAAGGGGAAAATGCAGAGCGGCCTAATGACCGCGACTGCTGCTGCCGTGCCGTTTATTGGGGCGACGGCTGCGGGCGTCCAATTTGATACGGCCATGGCGATGGTAGCTAAGCAGGTCGAGGGTGCAAGAAACGAAACTGGGGCTCTGACCGATATTGGTCTTGAGGCGCGAGCCAAGATCATGCAGGCCAGTAAAGATATGATGATAGTGCCTGATACTATGGCCAAAGCCTTTGCAATGTCAGCAAGATCAGGCGTCAAGGGCATGGAAAACATTGATAGGTTCGCCCGCATGGGGACCATGATGGGAACAGCGTTCGAGGCTCCAGCCGAAGAGGTGACGGAAAACTTCGCCAAGATCGGTAGCGCAATGAAGATAGACCTGGGCACAAAGGAAGGCATTGACCAGCTTGAGGCCCTCGCAGACACCGTGAACTATTTAGATGACCAGACCAACGCCAGCGGTGCTGATATAATCGAGGTCCTTAAAAGGATTGGTGGTACGGCAACGGCGTTGCTTCCCACTCTATCAAGAAATTCGTTAGCCGGCCTATCTACTGGCCTCCTGCAAATGGGCGAAACTTCAGAGACAGCAGGAACAGCATTAAATTCTCTGTTGACCAAAGTAGCAGCGGCGCCTGCTCAGGCAAAACCATTTCACGAGGCGCTTGCCAAGGTTGGAATAAGCGCTCAAGATTTACAAGCTGGTGCCCTAAAAGATGCTGAGGGAACTATTCTCGGTCTTTTTGAGAGTATCGGAAAGTTGGACGCCGGGACTAGGAATGATGTCCTGGCCGAGCTTTTCGGCGCTGAACACATTGACACCCTCTCTAAAATATCCGGCAACTACGCTGATTTTGTTGAGATCATAAAGAAGGGGAACTCTGATGCCGCCAAGGGGAGCATGTTCAAGGAATTTGAGATTATGTCCAAAACTGCAGCGCGGCAGCTCGAGGGAGTGAAGGCGTCAATAGCAAGAAGCGCGGTTTCTATGAGCGATGTCTTAATGCCGTCCCTGTTATCTGCCGCGCAGGGCTTTCAGTCATTTATGGAAAAGGTTCAGAAGTTGGCAGAAGAGCACCCGAACCTGACCAAGTTTTTGGTTGGGGGATCAGCTGGCTTTATAGGCTTTGCAATTGGCGCAAGCGCCATTGGGTGGGCAGTGAGTGCGGCGATTAGCCCCTTTGCCAAGTTTTTTGGATGGGCAACAAAAATAGAACTGGGGGCAAAGCTTGCATCTGGCGCTACTAAGGCATGGGCAATTGCCCAGCGGTTGCTTAACGTAGCTATGAGAGCAAATCCGATAGGCCTAATTATTACGGGTATCGGGCTGCTTATAGCAGGCGGTGTATATTTGTATAATCATTGGGAAACCGTCAAAGCAAAGGCGCTGCAACTATGGGAAACCATCCGGAATAATCCACTTCTGGCCCTCGTCGCTGGGCCAATCGGAGCGGTAATTGCGGCTGGCATAACTCTTTACAATAATTTCGGGACCATAAAAGAAGCCGTTAGTGGTCTTTGGGAAAAGTTCAAAGAGGCCTTTCCCAGCGCAGCGGCTTTTATTGAAAACGTCGGCCAGAAGGTTGGCTGGCTGTGGGATAAACTAAAGGCTTTTTGGGCCTGGTTATCGGGCGGAGGCGGCGGTGGCGGAGGCGGCGAAGGAGAACTTCCTCAGTTTGCCTCCGGTGGCTTTGCCAACAGACCTTCAATATTCGGCGAAGCTGGCCTTGAAGCCGCCATCCCCATAGACGGCTCCCCCCGTTCACGGGGTATTTGGGAGCGTGTTGGGGAATTGAGCGGCTTCAGCGGGGGATCTGAAACCAGTATCGTTTACGCTCCAGTTATTCATGCGCCAGGCGGCGACCCCGGAGTGATACGGCAGGTTTTAGACAACTCAAAGGACGATTTCTTTAGCCGGTATCAGGCTATGAAACACCAGCAAAGGCGGGTGTCCTATGGCTACTAAAACATATACCACAATCCAAGGCGACACCTGGGATGGAATCGCATATAAAACCATTGGCAGTGAATACTACATGACCGACCTGATCGAGGCCAACCCTGCACATCGGGAAACCGTTATCTTTTCGGCTGGCGTTGTCTTAACCATCCCGGAAATTACCACGCCAACAACGACTAATCTACCTCCCTGGAAGCGGGTGAGCAGCTAATGCAAGCCCGCCGCGCACACCTGGAACTGGTTTATGAGAATGTAGATATAACAGCCGACCTGCAACCGCATCTAGCCAACTGGTCATATACCGACAACCTCTCCGGCCAGGCTGATGACCTGCAGATTACCCTGGAGGACCGGGAACAGCTCTGGGCCGGAGACTGGATGCCGGAAAAGGGGGCTAAGGTAACTGCCAAAATCATCCGCGAGAATTGGGAAGAGGACGGCAAAACGGATGAGCTTGCCCTGGGCCAGTTTGAGCTTGATGAAATTGAGGTCGGCAACCCACCTTCCGCAGTCACAATAAAGGGCACGTCCATCCCGGAATCATCCTCCCTACGCGGCGAGAATAAAAACAAAGCCTGGGAGAAAACAAATCTTTCCGTGATCGCCGGTGATATTGCAGGCGGCGCGAGCCTTGAGCTGTTTTACGACACCGAGGATGATCCGGAATACGACCGGATAGAGCAGACGGAAGAATACGACCTGGCTTTTTTACAGCGGCTGTGCAATGACGCCGGGCTTGCTTTGAAGGTTTCTGACTCTCAGATAGTCATTTTCGACGAAGCGAAATATGAGCAGCAGGAGCCTATTGATACAATCATTAGGGGGCAGGT
This sequence comes from Pelotomaculum propionicicum, assembly GCF_004369225.1. GTDB lineage: Bacteria > Bacillota > Desulfotomaculia > Desulfotomaculales > Pelotomaculaceae > Pelotomaculum_B > Pelotomaculum_B propionicicum. Next base: position 44,301 of record NZ_QFFZ01000002.1, on the reverse strand, counting down.
GCGCATAACGGGCTACAGCGGAAGGACAACACTAACCGGCATGTATTCTTCCTGCCGGGTGGACTATCATGACGCCGAGCAAAAGGAATCAATCAAGTACGAATTTACTCCGGATAACCCGCCAAAAACAGGGCGGGTTTTGGTTGTAAATGAGCGCGTCAAGTCAGTGGCCGAGGCAGAGCGCCTGGCCAAAAAGAAACTGCGCGATGCAAACAAGGATGGCACTACGTTTTCCCTGACCCTTGTAGGTGAAATCAAGTATCTGGCCGGCCTGACCGTGAACCTGGTTGGATGGGGAAAATTCGACGGGAAGTACATCATCACCCAGGCCGGCCACGGCCAGCAGAGCGGCTATGAAACGAAACTGGAGCTCCGTAAGTGTCTGGAGGGTTACTAATGGACCCATTATTGAAAAACTTAATTCGGGTAGGAATAATATCCTCCACGAGCCCGGAGAACTGCACAGCCAGGGTCGCCTTTGAAGACCGGGCAGCAATGGTATCCTTTGATTTGCCGGTCCTGGTCCGGGGTAGCCTGCAGAACAAAGATTATTGGATGCCGGAGCCCGGGGAGCAGGTAGTTTGTTTGTTCCTTCCCTCTGGGGTCGCCCAGGGTTTCATCCTGGGTTCTGTATATTCAAGTAAAGATAATCCCCCCGTAACCGACGGGAATAAGCGGCACATCAAGTTTGCGGACGGCACCACCATTGAGTATGACCGGACCACACACACCTTGGCGATCGATGCAAAAGGACCAATAAAGTTAATCACGACCGGCCCGGTGGAAATCGATGCTGCCCAAGACGTAATTATAAATGCAACGGGTGCGGCTGCAGTCACGGCTGACATCGCAACAATAACAGCTGATAAAACTATTACCATTTCAGCCCCCAAGGGTATTTCTATATCAGCAACAGATCCGACAGGTACGGGTGTTCAGATAACTGGCAAGAGTGCATCCGGAAGTTGGTGATAATATGGGGTAATTGGAAGTTTTGGAGACGTGATATTTGAGGTTTCAGCTGAAAAAATACGAACTTTTGACGAATTCTCACGTTCGGCGTCTGGGCGATGGGCTACACATGAAATTATTAGACAAAAACCGGTTTCTGAATTTATTGGTCCTGCGCTGGATGAAATCAGTTTTAAGATGCGATTTGACGTCCGTTTTGGAGTAAATCCCAAGGAGGAGATGGATAAGCTCCTGATTATGTGCCGCTCAGGCGTGGCTGAAACATTAATCATTGGCGGTCTGGCCCTGGGCGTTGATAAATGGGTGATTAAAAGCGTTACGCAAAACTGGTTGCATTTTGACGGCGCGGGAAGGTGCATTGTCGGTGTTGCCGATGTCACGCTTGAGGAGTATGTGGGGTGATGCAGATGGAATATACCGTAACTGGAAGTGATAGCCCTATTGATTTTGGAGCGACTGATATTGCGGAAATCCTCCAAAACGTCCGTATGATACTGGCCACCCCTGCTTTCTCCTGCCCGATGGACAGGGACTTTGCCTGGAACCCGGATATCCTGGACGGACCGATCAATATAGTCCAGGCCAAATTAGCTGCCCGTATTGTGGTCGCTATCCGAAAGTATGAACCCCGAGTCCAGGTGAAAAGCGTAAATTTCCAGGAGGGAAATGGACAAAACGGCGTTTTAAAACCAGTAGTGAAAGTGAGGGTTGCCGATGGCGCGGTTTAATCTACCCGAGATTACGTTTGCTGATAAATCTGCCCAGCAAATTGAGGCTGATATTGTAAACCGGTATGCACAGATTACCGGTCAGAGTTTGGCCCTGGCTGACCCCCGGCGAAAGTTTATCCAGGCCATAGTTCCAATTTTGGCCCAGCAACGGGCTCTCATCGACTTTGCAGCCAAGCAAAATCTACTCGGTTATTCTACCGGGGACTACCTGGATCACATTGGTGCCATATCCGGAACCGAACGCCTGCAACCGTCATATGCTAAGACCACCGTCAGGTTTAACCTCTCAACAGCAGTCCAACAGACAATACCTGCCGGAACCAGGGTAACCGCTGGGGACGGCGTATTTTTTGCGGTCCAGGAGGCCGTAGTCGTTGAGGCTGCGCAGGCATACGCGGACGTGGGATGTCAATGCACCGTAGCCGGCACAGTGGGCAATGGCTACCTGCCTGGGGAAATCAATAAGCTGGCTGACCCCATACAGTGGGTGCAGTCGGTGGCTAATACCACCACCAGCGAGGGTGGCGCGGATATCGAGGCAGATGATCCTTACGCTGAACGTATCCATGAGGCCCCGGAAGGCTTCTCCGTGGCCGGTCCTGAAGGGGCATACATCTACTGGGCCAAGACAGCCAATCAGTCAATTATTGACGTAGCTGTCCGCAGTCCATCGGCTGGAGTAGTTGAAATCAGACCTCTGCTTACGGGCGGGGTAATTCCTGGCCAAGAGGTTCTTGACGCGGTCCTTGCAGCGTGCAGCGATAAAACAAAGCGACCCCTGACAGACAATGTCCAGGTCCTAGCTCCTACTGCAGTGAACTATGACATAACTTTAACCTACTGGATTAGTACGGCTGATTCCAGTACAGCGGCCAGCATCCAGGTTGCTGTAGCGCAAGCTGTTGTCGATTATAGGACGTGGCAAAAGGCAAAGCTGGGACGAGCTATTGACCCTTCAGAGCTTGTCTACCGGGTTAAGGCCGCAGGCGCGAAGCGGGTAGCTGTGACACTGCCAGTATATGTGGCAATCGAAACATATCAGGTGGCAGCAGAGGGAACCGTGACCGTAACATATGGAGGGCTTGAGTAATGAGTAAAGACATTTACACGATCAGCCTTCTTGACCTACTCCCGCAGAGTCTTAAAGGCGATCCCGATGTCGAGGCGCTGGCCAAGGCCCTTGATCCCGAGTTGCAGGCTGTGTCTGCCGCTATTATTGAGTGCGTCCTGCTCCCCCGGGTAGATGAATTACCGGAAGAAGTTGTAGACTATTTAGCCTGGCAGCTGCACGTTGATTTTTATGACCCAAACTATTCACTGGCAGTCAAGCGCACCCTTGTTAAACAGTCCATACCTCGGCACCGCAAAAAGGGTACACCGGCGGCTGTTGAAGAGCTGGCTACCACTGTTTTCGGCAGTGCGCGGGTGATAGGGTGGTATGAATACGGCGGCGATCCGTACAGATTCCGGGTTATTACCGGCAACGAGCAGGTTGTGCTGGGCGATAGATACGCGGAGTTTGTTAATGCGTTGGAATCAGTTAAGCGCAAAAGCGCCTGGCTTGACGACATTCTTTTTGAAGGCACGTTTGAATTCAGCTCACAACTTGGAGTGGTGGAAACTGACGCCAACAAGGGTTTTGCCGACCTAGAACAAACGGTCGGCGGGACCTTAAGCGACATACTATAGAGGTGGTGTGAAAACATGGCTTTTGAAGAAGCGTTACCGGAATGGAACAACGCCGGCACTGAGCCGCTGCAGGCGAAAAAAGACGCGGGATGGGAGGCGACCGAAAAGCCGCCGGCGGACTGGTTTAACTGGCTGTTTAACCGAAATTATAAGTGTTTAAGCGAAATACGTCAAAATGCCTCGGACACAGAAGGCAGAATCTCCATCCACGACCGCGAGCTTGCCAACATCGAAGCCGTCCTTGACATCGACAACCGGGCCATCTCTGGCAACAGCAAGTTTTACGACCTCTTGGATGGTACAAATACGTACAGCACCGGCAAAATCGACATGACCCGGACCTTCGCGCTCAACCCCATCAACGCTAACCAGACCAGCACAGTGGTTGACGACATAACCGGGTTCGCTGCTGGCCAGGAGGTGACGGTGTTTGACGATGTAAACAGTGAAGAGATCATAGTCACTGCTGTCAACGCCGGGACAAAGGCCCTGACACACACGGCGACCACACAGTCGTACAAGGCGCACGCCAACATTTGCCGGTCGAGCGTGGAGATCCTGGGCAAGAGGATGCGCTTCGATGGGTGGCGGACGGGAGGGGTTGGCACCGGGTTACTGGAATACATTTCGGGTCTTGAAATAACGCATGACATTCGTTCAGCTGCAATATCTCCGGACAAGAAATTTATTGTTTTTGGGGTGAGAACAGACTATAACGATAGCACTGCTTTAGGCTTCTTCAGGACTTACGAATTCGACCATATCACTGGTCAAATTGGCGCAAAGGTGTGGGAAGATAGTTGTGGCGCTAATGTTTTTCCTATTATTACAGGTATTCAGTTTACTAATAATGGAAATTTTATCGTGGTCAGAAGTACCTTAATAAATGGTGGCAGTCCAAGAGTTACGACACTGGCATTTGACAAGGTTACGGGAAGGGTCGGAACCACAGCAATATCAGTTTTAGCCAACCAGACTTATGCTTTATTGAACAATGCCAATACTTATCTAATAGCTGTGAGCTCTACAACGCTAAATGTTTTCCCTTTCAATGCCGAAACTGGTGTGATAGGGGCGGTGTTTGCAACAAAAACAGTATTACGACTTTATGGTAGTCCTATTATAACTGCAAATGATAATTTTATTATTGCTCCAGTTGACGGCAGTCCCTATATAGCTGTATATCCGATTACAAATGGGGTAGTGGGCGATAAGCTTGCGGACCCAGCGACACTCCCTCCAGCTGCGCCTTATAATGTGATGTTATCGCCAAGTAATAATTTTTTGGGCTTGGTCCCAGCTGCAAGCCCTTATGTCATGGTGTATAACTTTAACCCGGTAACGGGGGCGATAGGTACAAAGCTCAATAATCCGCCAACACTGCCTGCCTCGTATTGTAACGCTGTCGGGTTTGTCTCCGATAACTGTATATGGGCATTTTGCAACATGACACCATTTGTCTATACGTATTTACTCACAACAAGTGCCATCGGAGATGCTATAAATCAAACTCTAATTGAGAGTCCGGGCGCTGCGTTGTCTTTGGGCTTTGTATCCGATAACTATATATTAGGTATCGGAACAACCTCTTTACTTGGCGTAAAGTTGTACAAAATGCGCACGGAGGAAGTCATCCCCCTACTCACTGGAGTAGCCCGCTACAACATAACCCCAGCGGGCACTACAGACGAAACCGTGGCCTGGGTGGAACATGAGAAGGACGCCGGCTTTGCGGTTGATGGGGCGCTATCCATCGTGGACACGGCGGCGAATGAGAGTTATGCTGCCATGACTAAGACCAGCACGGATTTATCGGCGTCCGTAACCGAGGACCAATTTATCGGCGATGTAGTGACTGCAGAGGAAAAGGTCACGCTGAAGCTCACGTTGTCGCGCACTTTAACCAGTGTTGACAAGGCGATAACAAAGATACTGGGGAGGGTTGGATAGATGTTGATTCGTGACGCCGCGGGTGGCGGGTGGACCCCCACCCCGAAGGAGGCGCGTAAGGTGGAGGTCGACCAGCGTATCTCCGACCTGGAATTGGCCCTGGCCGACCAGATGGCCAAGAACACGGAGCTAGAGCAACGGCAGCAGGATAGCGAACTTGCGCTGGCTGATATTATCGCGGGAGGTGTTTCATAGTGGCATATCAACCTTACACTTTGAGGGTTATCGCGAGGGCCATTATCACGAAAACGGACATGGGCCAGGGGACGTCGGCAGAATTGGTGCAGGTTTACCCGGAGGCAGAAAGGGCAGCGATCCTGGCTGAGGTGTACCGGATGAGGCCGGACTTGGAACCAGAGCAGTAAAACTAAATATAGCCTGTTATTCGCCGCCAGGGGCGGTTATTTTTGTTGCGGAGGTGATGCCATGCACGGGTTTCTCGGTTGGCTGCTGTTTATGGCAGTTACATTATTTGGGATTTGGTTTGTTATGAAATTTTGGCCGGAGTAGAACCGCCTGGGTAGGCGGTTATTTTGTTACCAGGGGGTGGGGTGAGATTGGGCGAGGGTGATGTTTTAAGCATCCGACAGGATCTTAGTGAGGTCAAAAAGACGCTGGACGGAATAAATGCTGCAGTTGCTGATTTAAGGGTACTTGTCGCCGGTGAATATGTGAAACGTGTGGATTGCGACGAGTGCAAGAAGTGTTCAGAAGAGCGGATTGTCAGGCTTTACGACAAGCTTGATGAGCACAGAAAGGAGGAGGCCGCAAACCGTTGGAAAATGGCCGGTATCGCGGCAACTCTCACCGCTGCCCTGATATCGCTTGCACAGTGGTTACACAGCATTTTCAAGGGCGGTGGGCAAGCGCCATGACGACATCAAGCGGTAGCACAGGAAATGCTATTTTTACTCTTCTACTAATTATGGGCGGTATCGAAGGGATTCTTTGGGCAATCCAGGAGAAGATGAAAAAGTCTGACCGCCTACCTGATTATTTCGAAAAATGCGTTGCATATTCCATCGCGTTCATATTTGGCTTTATCGCCTGCTGGCGCAACCATTTCAGTTTTTTTACCTTCCTGGGAACCGTGTCATATGAACACGATTTTGAAGGATGGATATTTACAAGTTTCCTCCTTTGTGCTGGAAGAGCTTATTTCATGGCCCGACTTGAGATGATGAATTCGGTCCCGTATATGCTGGGGAACGCCTATGGTCAATTTAGGGCCGGCACCTCTGCGGTAATATCGGCCAATAAGACCACTATGGGAAGCAAGGTAGACACTTCAACCAGTCAAGAGGTGGCCCCTGAGCCGACAGATGATGGAGCTATAACAAAAACAAGAATATGAGGTGAGACTATGAAAATCTGTATTGACCCCGGCCATGGCGGGTATGACCCCGGCGCGGTAGGTCCGGGAGGACTGCAGGAGAAAAACGTTACCCTGGCAGTTTCTTTGCTCCTGGCCGAAAAGCTCCGGGCTGCCGGCCAGGAAGTCCAACTTACCCGGGAGGGTGACGCCGGAGCATGGGACTCTGACGGTGATCTCTGGACCCGTTGCCAAATAGCTAACCAATTTGGGGCTGATATATTTATTTCTATCCACATCAACTCAGCTGGGAATCCTGCAGCAACCGGCACGGAAACATACTGCCTGGCGCTGGGCGGGGAAGGGGAGCAGTTGGCCACAGCGGTACAACAAGAGTTGCTTGCTACCCTGGGCCTACCTGACAGGGGCGTAAAGACGGCCAATTACTATGTCCTGAAACGCACCGACATGCCAGCAATACTGACCGAGTTGGCTTTTATCTGCAATCCGGAGGAAGAGGCACTACTGGCCAGCCCTGACTTCCAGGCAAGGGCAGCGCAGGCGATAGCACAGGGTATCGGTGCTGTGTATGGCTTTGCTACGGGAGCCGCGCCTGCGCCGGCTGACCCCAACGCTATCACGATCATGGTCATGCCGGGTGAAGAGACCGTCACAGGCACGTTGATCAACGGGACGGCCTACGCGCCGGTGCGCCGGTTGGCTGAGTTGCTTGGTCAACCCGTGAGCTGGAACGGGGAAACCCGGACGGTGGTCATCGGATGACCGCGGATGTGAGCTGCCTGGGTTGCCCGTTTTGCTACGACGATGATCAGGCACTGTATTGTAGCGCGGAGACTTGTCCGAGGGGGAAGGGCGTATGACAATCGAGGAAATGAAGGCTTTGTTGGCTAAAATTGCTGACACAGCAATAAAAGCGCAGGAACTTGATGATATTCGCCGTGCCAGGCAGGCGCTGAATATTATTTGGGTTGACGCCGGAGAGAGTGTCAGGTCTTAAAACATCTTTGAAAGGGGTGGTGGCTGTGCGCCCCCGAAGAACTTTGAGGAGTACCGGCAGGTATGCAGGGCGCGGCGTAGGCCCCTGCCCTGGTGGAAGCTGATATTTAACAAATTATTAAGGAGGCAAAACCATGCAAGAGACAATAAATCAATACGCCATTGAGATTATACTGGCCGTGCTGGCACTGTTGACAGTGCTGGTAAAAGGGTGGCTAAACACCCTGAAGCAAAAAGCAGAAGCCTACTTTGAGGCAAAAACCACCAGTGAGCAGAGGTCGGTGCTGGCACTCCTGGGCAAGGAAGCGTTTAGCTTTGCAGAGACTGTTTACAAGGAGTTGGATGGGCCGGCAAAGCTGGCCCGTGCGGTGGAATACGTTGAGCAGAAGGCGCAGGAGGCCGGGATAACCGTTGCAGCGGAGGAGATCCGAGCAGTAGTAGAGGCAGCCTGGTTGGAGGACAAACGGAAGGAAATGCCGGCGATTGAGGCGGTACAGTTGGAGACAATAAAGACAGCGGAATAAGGTTTGACGTACACAGCCCTGGGCTCCGGCCTGGGGCTTTTTATTTTTGTCCCTTGCAAAGTAGATATACACCTGATATACTACATATATATTGACATCAAGGAGGCTGTTTTATGCCAAACCAATACGCTCCAGGTACAACCAGTATTTTGATCCGCCTGCCTAAAGCCTGGAAAAAACGGCTTAAAAGCGCAGCGGAAAAGCTAAACAAGAACAACCCTGGCGCGAAATATTCCGCTACGTCTATTGCGCTATCGGCAATCATGGCACGGATAGAAGAGATTGAAAAAGAATGAAAAATTTTTACCCTCCTTGTTGACAGGTAGATATATACCTGATATACTTATTATAGAAAGATTAATCGAGGGGGAAAGAAAATGAAAGAATTCACCATCGAGCGCGAAGGTAGCCAACGGCCCGAAACACAGCAACAACACCATGCCGGGCTTTGTATGGTAGGAGGGTTGCACCATGGCTAAATACACAGTCACCCGCGCCTGCGGGCACGAAGAAACCGTGGTCTTGTTCGGCAAGCTCAAAGATCGGGACTGGCGGCTAGAGAAGGTCGAGCCGCAAAAGCTATGTTCTGAGTGTTACCAGGCGAAACTTGCCGAGGAGCGCGAGAAGGAGAACAGGGAAGCCGCAGAGGTCGCCAAAGAGCAGGGCCTGCCTGCCCTGGCCGGCAGCGAAAAACAAGTAGCCTGGGCGGAGACTATCCGGCAGCAGATGCTTGCCGATATAGACGAGTTTATATACAAGCGGGTCAAGCCAGAGCACAGGAACAAGCCAGAATTATTGACTGCCATCGACCACATCAGGAACACGGTTGAGGCACGCTGGTGGATCGACAACCGGGGCATGAATTTACCCGGTGAACTTATGCACTTGGTAGCAAAGGCGGCAAAAGAGGTTAAAGCGAAAAAACTTCAGCCAGCCATTTCCGAAGCAAAAACAGAAGCCACAGTCAGACCAGAAAATCCCAAAACGGACTTAGTTGCCGAGATTAGGTCACTGGACAGCGCGGTTGAAATCTCCTTCCCGGAGCGGCGCGACGATTTTCGGGAGCTTGTCAGGGGTATAGGCTATAGGTGGGAAAGCAACTGCTGGCGGCGCAAACTGAGTGCCAAGAACGGCACGCCACAGGACCGGGCGGCAGAGGCAGGGCATAGGCTGCTGGCGGCAGGGTTTGCGGTGCGGATATATGACGAGGCTATCAGAGCCAGGGCCATTGCTGGCGACTATGAGCCCGAATGTACCCGCTGGGTGCAACTGCGTACCAGCGAGAAATACACCGGCTGGCTGGCCATCAACTGGAGCCGGCCAGACGACTTTTACAAGGCCGCGAAGCGTATCGCTGGAGCCCGCTGGAGCAGTCCGTCTGTGGTGGTTCCGCCTGAAAACTTTGAGGAAGTCCTGGACTTCGCGCAGATGTACGGGTTCAAGGTGTCCGACATGGCCTTGGAAGCAATAGAGCAAGCCAGGCGGGACAAAGAGGCCGCACTAGTAGTGAGTGTTGAAGCGCCGAAGGAAAAGCCGCGGGAAATTGCTTCAGGCAAACCGCCTGTACTGGAAGTGCCTGCGGAGGTTGGCATTAACGATGAATTTAGGGAGGGATAATTAATGTTGAGATGTCAGAAAATCATGTTCACCCGCACGGGCGAGTGGCGCATGTTCAACCCATTTGAACACTTGACTAGATCCTTCTCGTTGACGCAAAAGCATGTAGAATACCTGAAAAAGAACCATCCGCGTGAAATGCGGTTGGCAGAAGCAAACCCCGGATGCTGGATATCAGGAAATGAAGAATATGAACCTTAAAACTGAACTACTCCCACATCAAATTCAGGCAGTGCAAAAAGTACTGCCTACCCGCATTGGCGCCTTATTTATGGATATGGGCACGGGGAAGAGCAGGACGGCTATTGAGCTTGTGTCGCGCCGACTAGAACGGATTGACCATGTGGTCTATTTCTGCCCGGTATCCCTTAAAGAGACGGTCAGACGTGAGATACTGAAGCATACCGATTGCGCGGATGTTTATGTTTTCGACGACCGGACCAACGAGCGAAACCTGCCGCGTGCTATGTGGTACATCATCGGCATTGAGTCCATGAGCTCGAGCGCCCGTGTCGTGCTGGCGGCCAAAAAACTGATCACGTCCCGGACGTTCGTAATCCTGGACGAATCGAGCTACATCAAAGGGTCATACTCTATGCGGACGCAGCGCATCACGGAGCTGTCCAAGCGGGCGCGATACCGGCTCATTCTGACCGGCACGCCGCTGTCTCAGGGAGTGGTTGACCTGTTCGCCCAGATGCGTTTTTTGAGCCCGAAAATCCTGGGGTACAAATCGTTTTACAGCTTCGCTGCCAACCACCTGGAGTACAGCGACAAATACCCAGGGATGATCGTTCGCAGTCACAACACGGAATTCCTGGCGGCAAAGGTGCAGCCGTATGTGTACCAGGTTACGAAAGAGGAATGTCTGGATCTGCCGCCGAAACTCTACACGACCCGATATTTCCGGATGAATATGCAGCAGCGGCTTGCCTACGAAGCGGCGAAGGACGAAATATTTATGTCCCTGGCTGACGATGATATTGATTCCATCGCCATTTTCAGGCTATTTACGGTCCTGCAGGAAATCGTCTGCGGGTTCTGGAATAGAAGAATCAAGAGGGGCGAATTTGAGAAACTTGAATTTGAACACAAGAGGATCGAGATCCTTTTAGATATAGTAAACAGCATACAGCCCAAGGAAAAAATTATTATCTGGGCGAAATACCGGTATGACATAGAGCATATTGTCGAAGCACTGACTGGATTCTTCGGAGTGGAGAGCGTCGCCGTCTATCACGGTGGACTGAGTGAGAAGCAGCGGAACAAGGAGGAAGAAAAGTTCCATGCCGGCGCTAGGTTTTTCGTCGGGACCCCGAAGTGCGGCGGGCATGGGCTGACGCTGAATGAGGCGCATTACGTTATTTTTTACAACAACGATTTTAAATACTCAGAGCGCCTTCAGGCTGAGGATCGCTGTCACCGGATAGGCCAGGCATACCCAGTTACATACATAGATATCCAGTGTACGGATAGTATAGACGACCGTATAGCGTCAGCACTGGCCAAAAAAGGCAGCGTTGTGGAGGAATTTAAGGCCGAAGTTGATAAGGTCAAAGATAAAAAGGGCAAGCTGAGGGAGTTGATTAAGGGGTTATGATACGCATAGGATTAGGCCCCCGAGAAAAACAAAAGGAAATCGATAGCTACCTGGACAACAACGGCATAAAAAAGGTGTTCTGCTTCTATTTCAAAGCCTTTCCGGTCAAATATAAGGTTGATTGTGATATTGAATACATAGAGTATGCTGACATTGAAATGTATAAGTTTTTCTACCGACTGCTGGATAATATAGATCACAGCAGCCTCATTATCATGGACGGCTGCATGAGGACACAGAACCGAAGTGAATTGATTTATAATTGTGCCCATCATTACCTAAACCAGACACCGCATCGGCTTATATTTGAGCACTTTCCCATTATTGAAAGCAAGGATGACTTTATGATCTTGCTGGACTTTGAAAACAAAGGGAAGTACAAAGGCAAGGGTTTTGATTATGTATATCTCCAGAACGAGGACATAAAAATCAAGCCTGTCAAAGTAAAGCTGGAAACAATCAACGTGGAAACTACCGAGAAAGACCGGGAGCGGTACGAAAAAAAGAAACAGCAGCTATTTGACGGCCTGGGCGAAAAAGACCCGGATACAATCCCCCGGAATCTGCAGATCCTGGCCGGTGACATAAAGAAAAAGGCCATTGAGCCGGACAAGCTATATATTGCAAGGAACAAGCGGTTTAACATGGAAAACGTAAAGTCATACCAAGAGATAACCGGCAAAGGTGATTATATTGTGATAGATATGCACTACCGCCGGCTGAATTTTAATGACTTTCTTAAAACCACCGGCATGAGCAGGATAAAATATTTGAGCACTGTCTTATCTATTGACAGTGTCATAATAACTGAGTTTATGAAGTGGAAAGCGAGGTTGGAAGCTATCTATGCTCAGGCAAGTCTATATAAATAGAACCGTGCTGGATGCCGCCAGGGAGCGTATGGCGTACATATTTGACGAATTTGAGAATATCATTGTGTCCATCAGTGGGGGCAAAGACAGCACCGTCCTGGCTCACCTGGCGTTGACCGAGGCTCACCGGCGGGGGCGCAGGATCGGGATATTCTTCCTGGACGAAGAAGTGGTTTATGATAGCACAATCAAACAGATAGAGTACATCCTGAGCCTGTACCCGGAGAATACGATCCCCCTGTGGTTGCAGATAGAATTCAAGCTGACGAATGCCACCAGCCTAACAGAGGGGCAGCTCATCTGCTGGGAAGCCGGGAAACATAAAATCTGGATGCGTCCGAAGAAGTCTTTTTCTATCCAGTACAAGCCCTGGGACCGGGCGAAAGAGACCGTCCGGGACAAGAATAAGGGTTTTGGGTTCTACGATGCCCTGGAGAACTTCCAGCACTCACGGGAGAATACAGCCTTCCTGGTGGGCCTGAGAGCCACCGAGAGCCCCAATAGATGGCGGGCGGTATCCAAGAATCCCGGATACAAAAACGTCTGCTGGTGCACCAAAATGCCGCACGGGTGCGCCTCATTTTATCCTCTGTATGACTGGAACTTTCACGATGTGTGGAAGTATATCTATGATAACCAGCTAAGGTATAGCAAGATATATGACTACATGTATAAGAAGGGCATGGGCTTGCAGGAGATCCGGGTGTCCAGCCTAATACATGAGAAGTCATTCAAAGCACTGGTGGAGCTGCCGGAGTTTGAGCCGAAAACATATGACCGACTACTCAAGCGAATCAAGGGAATCAGTATCGGTAACCTGTACGGGAAAGACAGCAAAATGCTGCGGGTGCAGAAGTTACCGAAAAACTTCAGCACCTGGATTGCATACCGTGACTTCCTGTTGGAAACTTACCCGGACCCGGAGAAAAAGCCTATATTTGAGAAGCGGTTTGCCAGGCAACTAAATAACAGATATGTGGCCCGGCAACAATGCCGCCAGCTGGTTTTAAATGACTACGAGAACAACCTGCCGGTGGACAATAAGCCGGACCCCAGGGAAGCAATGATAGAAAAATGGAGGGCGCTACTATGATTATTGAGACCAAGAAGGGATCGGTCAAGCTACCACTGCTGGACGTGCGCATTGTGGATATCGGCCAGGTGCAGGCCAATACCTACAACCCCAATGCGGTGGCATCAAACAATATGGCACTGCTGGAAGAGTCTATTTTGTCAAACGGATTCTGTTTTGCGGTTGTCACGGTTTGGGACCCGGACAGCGAAAAGTATATCATTGTTGACGGCTTCCACCGCTATCTAATTTTTCGTGACTACCTGGAGGCAAGGGAAATACCCATCATTGTTTTGGATCATGACATATCCCAGCGCATGGCGGCCACCGTCCAGTTTAACCGTGCCCGGGGCGTGCATCAGGTGGAGCTCATGGGCGACCTGGTTCAGGCCTTAGTTCAACAGGGGGTGGACGATGCCGAGATAGCCCAGAAGCTAGGCATGGAAATTGAGGAGGTTTTCCGGCTCAAACAAATCACCGGCATTGCGGAGTTGTTTAAAAACCAGATATACTCCAAGGCCTGGGAAATGGTCGAGGTCACTGACGATGCCTAAGTGGAACTACGGTGATGCATATTTGCGATATCCCATTAATGACGGCGAGATAGCCGTTTTTGACAACGGGAGCATGGTCAAGGTGCATAATATCTTTGACCCTTTGCCGGAGTTTATGCTGACCGCGGACCTTGTTTTTGTTGATCCTCCTTGGAATCTGGGGAACCTGAACACGTTTTACACAAAGGCTGAGCGGTCAGACTATCAGGAGAGCTTTGAGCGGTTTTATAAGCGGCTGTTTGAGTGCATTGCCCAAATGGCACCGGCGACATGCTACGTCGAAGTGGGCAAGGAGTATCTGGCTGAATTTATCCTGGAGATGAAGCATCTATACCGATCTGTTACATTTTACAATAGCACCTACTACCACAAAAAGAACCATCTCTGTTATGTGATCCGGGGCGGGACAAAAAGAAAAAAGCTACCCCTGGACTACATGGACGAAGAGGATATTATCGCCTGGATATGCGAGAATGAGGATTACTCCTGTATCGGCGACCTGTGTATGGGCCGGGGCCTGGTGGGGGTGAACGCACACCGGGCAGGCAAAAGGTTTGTCGGGACGGAGTTAAGCCCGAAACGGCTATCAGTACTTTTAGAGGCGATGACAAAAAAGGGGCATGGATATAGAAAGGAGTAATATCATGCGTAAATACGAGGTCGGGAAGTTGTTTGCCGAGGAAATTACCAGCTACCCAGAAACGGTGAAATTTGACTTTACTCAGTCAGGGCCGGTGTTGCTGGTGTTCTTTGCCGGTCCCACACCTAAAGAGATCGAGAGCGTCAAATCCGGCAGATTCGAGGCCGGGTTCTATGCCAAGGATGACGTCATTTTCTTTTTAGCCAGGTTTGCCGGTCTGAACTGGATGGACGCGCCGTACACCGCGCACCTGTCGGAGCCTTTTGAGTTCCTGGAGATGGGCGAAGGTCAGGGGTTTGGCCTGCATATATTCCTGGTGGATGCCAGAACCGGTATTATAAAGGCTATGCGCTTGATCGGATTGAGCGCGGGCTTTTCCCGGAAACTGAAGACAGCCATTGAGGATCAGAAGAAAAGGCCGTTTAATAAGGATGTATATGATCATCAGATTAAGTTTGTTTTTAGCAATTTTACAACCATGGAGCTTGTACAGCGGGCTGATGCGAGATGTCGGATTGGGTGAGGTGCTACCATGACTCTGGCCCGCGAAGAACTCCAGGAAGCTATCACCCGCACGTTAGAAGAGATAGTCAAACTAAAGCAGCAGATAGCCCAGGCCGCCGATCCCAAGGAGAAGCGACGGCTTAAGCGAAAGAAAAAGGAGCTGCAATATTTGCAGCTTTGGCATATTGATCAGTTGAAAAGTTTGGAGTGAGTCCCCCGGTGAGAGCCGGGGGTTCATGTAACATTATGTCTTATCCTGTCGAATGGGGAGGAAGCTACGGGGATGCGTCGAAATGGATTGGAAATTTTGAAAAGGAGGAATCATGTTGAAAAGATGGATACTTGCGGCATTGATAACACTGTTGGCGTTGGCGCTTGTGGGTTGTGGCGGTAGTGGTACACAGCAAACCCAGGCGCCGGCGACAACATAAACTAGGGGGGTCGTTTACGCACCTGATCTTGGTGGGGAAAATTTAGATCGGCGAAAGTCGATTTAAAAAAGGAGGCGTTATATCTTGGAAGAAAACCCAGCCCAAGAGAGTACGGAGAAAAAGAAAAAGAATACTAGTACTATTGGTTGCTTGGCCTGTATTATAATTTTTGCGGTCTTCGGGTTTATGTTTAGCAGGTCACCAACCGATAAACCAGTAACCACTGAGCCCGCCAGCCAGACCAGCGCTGCAAGCCTTACAGAAGCACAGAAGGCTGAAATACTAGAATTTGAGAAGCAAGTTTTCGCGACAGAGAAAATCGCCACTAACGCTATAGAGATATACACGACCAAGATGAGCGATATGGGCAACGGCAAGGCCACTATCTATGAAGTGTATTCAGCGGCATCCAAAGCGAAGGATAAATGTAAGGAAACTCAGTTTGCAATGAGCAAGGTAAAAACACCTCAGACTACAAAAGAGATAAACAAACTATTGGATGACACAAAGTCTGAGATTGGTACGGCCTATATGCTCAAGGCTGAGGCGTTAGATAGCGTTATGAAGTTCCTGGACGATCAAAAGCCTAGTGATATGCAAAACTTCAAAGACAAAATAAAAAGCGCAGACTCCTTCATTATGGGTGCGGTGATGAAGCTGTACCAGGCGAAGGAAAAGGCTGGAATAGATGTCGCAAAAAATCAATAGCGATGATAACCACCCCGGCGCAGGCCGGGGTTACTTGTTGAACGCTTATTGGTCACATTCAACCACTGAAACGCCGTTAAAGATATGGCAGGTAAGGCATTGTCAATATTGACTATGGTCACGGAATGGTCACGGAAGGGGAAAAATTGACGGTCAACTACCTTCAGAGTTGTTACAGTTAAAAATTTACAGAATGGGCATAAACCATTATAACATACGGCTATTAGGTTGTAACATCATTAACGCTTAATCCCGAAAAAGCGGGTTAAGTTATGGGCGGCATGATGTAATAAATGCCCAGAGCCTTTTAGGATATAGGGGGAAGCAAGTATATAGTTTTCTTGCTTCCCCCATTTATATTTTGACCATTCCCGCAATATAGTTTCTGTCAGTCTTATATAAAAAAGCAAGCCTTTAGCGTAATAAACCTTTGCTTGCAGTAAGATCAGCGCAAGTTTGTGCGAAACGCTCTCCGGCTGCTTTCCTCTTACATGTTTCACATAAAATTTCATCTATTTCCTGGTTTAATTTGGCTTTCAGGTAAGCGATTTGTTCCGGTGTAATAAAGGGCTTACCGCAAACAGCGCATGAAAGCAGTTCAAATTCCTTTTTCCAGATTATTCTTTTGCCATGGCTCTCCTGTACCTTTATAGCACCGGTCGGGCAAACGCCGGCACAGGCGGAGCACCCGATGCAGGTCTTTGACGGTTCGTCATACGGGGTCGATACTTTTTTTGCAATACCCCTGTAAACGGTGGATATGGCTCCGGCGCCGATCTTGTCGCAGGCGCTGACACAGAGGCCGCACATAATACAGTTCTCATCCGGATCTCCCTGAAACCGTGCCGCGGGAGTTACTTCGTGTTCCGCCAGCAGCTTCCTGACGTAGGCGTTTTGGGGAGCCCTTGCCCCAAGCAGCTTAAGCAGCGTCTTTCTCATCCGCTTGATTTTTTCTGAGTGGGTGACCACCTCTATCTCACTGGTAATAGGGTATACGCAGGAAGCCACAACTTTACTCCAGTTGTTTTCAATAACCTCGACGATGCACAGCCTGCAGCTTGCCAGCCCCGGCAAAGCTTCGCTGTGGCAGAGGGTAGGGATTTGTATCCCGTTCCTGAGAGCAACATCAAGAATGAACTCACCATGTTCCGCCTCGCACTGTCGACCATTGATGGTGATGATCAAGTAATACACCTCCCTACCTGATTTTAACCGCATGGAACTTGCAATTGTCAATGCAGTTGCCGCATTTGATGCACAACTTCTGATCGATACTGTGCCAGGATTTAGGTTGGCCGGAAACAGCCCCGGCCGGACAATTCTTCAGGCAAAGCCCGCAACCTTTACAGTTTTCCGGGTCAATATAATAAGTTGTCAGTTCCTTGCATACACCGGCCGGGCACCTTTTATCCCGGATATGAGCCAGGTATTCATCCTCAAAATAGTGTATGGTAGTGACGACCGGGTTGGGGGCGCTTTTGCCCAGGGCGCAGAGGGATGCCTCGCTGACCGTTGCGCAGATTTCCTGCAATAGTTCTATATCCCCGGCAAGCCCTTTACCAGCGCAGATACTGTTTAGAATCTCCAGCATTCTTTTGATGCCTTCCCGGCAGGGGAGGCATTTGCCGCAGGATTCCTCGGCGAGGAAGTTCAGATAGTACCTGGCCACATCAACCATGCAGGTCCGCTCGTCCATAACAATCATTCCGCCGGAGCCCATCATGGATCCTGCTTTGGTTAAAGAGTCAAAATCCACGTTCAGGTCCAGCAAGCTCTCGGGGATGCAGCCACCGGACGGACCGCCGGTTTGCACTGCCTTGAACTTTCTCCCCGCGGTAATTCCACCTCCGATGTCAAAGATCAATTCCCTTAGCGCAATCCCCATCGGCACTTCCACCAGACCGGTGTTCCTGATCTTGCCGACCAGAGAGAATACCTTTGTACCGGTACTTTTGGGGGCTCCGATGCCGCTGTACCACTCGCCGCCCTTTTCAATAATAACAGGTATATTGGCCCAGGTTTCCACATTATTCAGAACCGTAGGCTGGCCCCACAGACCTTTTTCCACTGAGCGAATATACTTGGCCCTTGGCTCTCCTACTTTACCTTCGATGGAAGACATCAAAGCAGTGGATTCACCACAGACAAAAGCACCACCGCCCCGGACGATCTGAATGTCAAAATTAAACCCGCTGCCAAGAATATTTTCGCCCAGGAACTTGGCTTCTTTTGCTTTATTAATGGCATTGGACATGTTTTTTACCGCCAGGGCGTACTCATCGCGGATATAGGCAAAACCTGTATTTGAACCAAGGGCGTAAGCGCAAATGGCCATGCCTTCAATAATGCTGTGCGGGTCACCCTCCATGATGCTCCGGTCCATAAACGCTCCCGGGTCTCCTTCGTCGCCGTTGCAAAGAACATATTTCGGATAATTATTGTAGCCAGCACATTGTTTCCACTTGCGCCCGGTTGGGAAACCGGCCCCGCCTCTGCCTCTCAAGCCCGATTTGACAACTTCTTCGATAATACTCTCCGGAGTCATGGTGAACAGTGCTTTTTTGAGAGATTCGTAGCCTCCTCTTTCGATATAATCAAAGATATCCGCCGGGTCGATTTCGCCTATATTTCTGAGCGCTATCTTCATCTGCCGCTTGTAAAAATCATTTTCTTTGTGGGATTTGAATCTTTTACCGGTTACGCTGTCGAGGTACAGCAGCCGGTTGATGACCTCGCCCTGAAGAATGGTTTTTTCAAAGATTTCTTCAACATCACTCTCTTTGACTTTAAAATAGGCGATATCATCCGGCGTTATTTTGACAATAGGGCCTTTTTCACACAAGCCATTGCAGCCTGTGGTTTTGATGTATGTCTCAACAGCAACGTCAACACCAGCTTTAGTGATAAGTTCTTTGAGTTTATGGTATATTTTCAGGCTGTGGTTGGCCAGACAGCCTGTCCCGCAGCAGACCAGGATTGTCCGTTTCGGCCGGTTGCTTTCACTCACAGTCCACACCCCCGTATTCGTTCAAAATTTCCCTTGTCCTGGAGGGTGTAACCTTGCCGTAATATGTTTCATCTATAACCATAGCCGGGGCCATGGCGCAGGAACCGAGACAGTTTACCGTTTCAAGGGAAAACTTGCCGTCACTGGTGGTTTCCCCGGGCTTAATCATGAGAATTTTCGCCAACTCGTCAACAATAACCATGGAGGACCGTATATGACAGGCTGTGCCGTCACAGACTCTTATAACGTGGTCCCCCTTTGGCTGCAGGCTTAAAGCTTTATAAAAAGTAGCTATGCTGTACAGCTTGCTTAGAGGGACGCCAAGGTGATCGGAAAGCTGTTCCAGTGACTCTCTGGGAATATATTTATATTTCTTTTGTATGTCCTGAAGCATGGCCAGTGTAAATCTTTGTTCCCGCGGATAACCTGCCATGACATCCCGGGTATATGAGAGAATTCTTTGAGAGTTCTTCTCCACTGTCATATTTTTCATCCTTTCGTTTCAGTCACCAGTCCACAGGCCTGATCCTTTTAACCTCCGGCTACTACCGGAAAAATGGAAATCTCATCATATTCATTAAGCTTTGTGGCCAACCCGGCCAGATGCTCCACATGCCTCCCGTTTACAAGGATGATAATCTCCGGGCCAAGGTTTTCCCCCTGAAATATTTTAGCCCGGAACTTTTCGCCGTATTGATCGGACAGCTTTTCCAACAGCTCTTTAAGGGTTTGACAGTGTTGATAATAAGTTTCTTTAGTTCCGGTGTAATCCCTGATGTAGGCAAAGAACATAACTTTCATAAACATCACCCCGACTGATAAATGAACGAATATGCAAGCTGCCGGCAGCTTTACCACCGGCAACTTACAGATTAAAACACAAGGTCTTTCAATTAGTCTATAGGGAAAGTTCTTTTAATTTTTCATCAGTTGGTATGCCTTCCGTATCCCAGCCTCTCAAAGCGTAATACTCCGTCAGCATGACATCAAGCTCGACAACCTTACCTTTTGCCGGCCCTTTTTTCACCTGTTCTTTCAGAAGCCTGTCGGGCAGTCTGTCATCCGCTTTAGTAAAGCCGGCCTTAAGATTGAAAAGCTTTTCAAGATTCCAGATGCGCTCACCGATCTTAAGGATTTCCTCATCGGTGCAATCCCAGCCCAGGGCTGTTCTGAGCATTGAGGAAATTTCCGGGAGGCCGATTGCAAAGGTGGAAAACAGGCAAATGTTCGCTGAATCGACAACTGCCGTCAGATCCTGGAATATCTTAAGCCACATGGCTTTATCAGTTGTGACCAGCGGGTCGAGTTTCTGGGGTATACCAAGTATCTCCGGAGAAGTAAGGTAGCCTCTGACATGGCAGCCGCCGCGGTTGGAAGTGGCATACTCGAGGCCCATGCCCTGCACGCCCCTGCCGTCATAAGCCGGCATTTCCTGTTTCTTTA
This sequence comes from Pelotomaculum propionicicum, assembly GCF_004369225.1. Classification (GTDB taxonomy): domain Bacteria; phylum Bacillota; class Desulfotomaculia; order Desulfotomaculales; family Pelotomaculaceae; genus Pelotomaculum_B; species Pelotomaculum_B propionicicum. Next base: position 23,658 of record NZ_QFFZ01000002.1, on the reverse strand, counting down.
CAGTCATGGACAGCTCAGGGTGTCCGTACATAGAAGCCAACCGGAAGGAGCCTTCCGCCATTTTATCTCCAAACCCTTCTCTCAAACCGGTCAACCTGGTAAATTCCACAATGCCTTCAGCGTCACCGAAGTTCAGGTCTCTCCCCAGCTCTTCTTTGGCCAGGATCCCCTTTTCGTACATTTCCATGGCGCAGGCAATCGTAGATCCCATGGTAATAGGGTCAAACCCCAATTCGTTGCAGATGAAATTGGCCTTGCAAATAGCTGCCAGGTCTCTTACACCGCAGTCCGCGCCCAGTGACCAGCCTGCTTCATATTCAGGACCTTCCCCGAATCCTTTGAACGGGCCGTCCGGAATCCTGGTCACCCGGCCGCAGCCGATGGAGCAGCCAAAGCAGCCCTTGTTGCGCACAAGATATTTTGCCGCCAGCGTCTCGCCGCTGGTTTCGTCGGCGTGTTCAAAAGAGCTTTCCTGCCAGTTCCGGGTAGGAAGGGCGCCGGACTGGTTCAAAATGTTGACAAGTATTTCGGTTCCGTAAGCACCCAGGCCTGTACCTGTAACGGGGTGGGCTTTCAGCTTCCTCCTGGCGTCCCAGCAAGCCTTAATAAACTCCTCTGGGTTGGCCACCTGGATAGATTTTGTTCCCCGGACCACCACTGCTTTGAGGTTCTTTGACCCCATAACTGCTCCCAGGCCGGACCTTCCGGCCGCTCGGTGCTTGTCGTTCATAACGGTGGCAAACTTAACAAGCTTTTCTCCCGCCGGGCCAATGCATGTGACCCTGGCGTCCTCGGAGGTTGCTTTGAGCAACTCATCGGTTGTTTCAAAAACGGTTTTACCCCAAAGGGACACAGCACTTTTTAAACTCACTTCATCATTGTTGATACTCAGGTAAACTGGTTTTTCCGCCTTGCCCTCGAATATAATACCGTCATAACCGGCATACTTTAATTCGGGGCCAAAATGCCCGCCGGAATTAGACGCGCCTATGGAGCCGGTTAAAGGGGCTTTAGAGATTACTTCGTATCTGCCCGGGCACGCGGCCGCGGTCCCGGTCAAAGGGCCGGTCATAAAAATAAGCTTGTTCTCAGGGCTCAGGGGATCTACCTGAGGGTCGACCTCATCCATCATGATCTTGGTGCCCAAGCCCCGTCCCCCCAGGTAAAGGCAGGCGTCATTTTTGTTTAACGGTTCTTTTTTTATCGTTCCATCTGTTAAATTAACACGGAGAATTGTTCCCATCCAGCCAAACATTATTTACTGCACCTCCCCGAATACTTCCTTGAACTTTTCGGCGATAAGTTTCTTTTTATTCAGGTTGGTAGAGGTTGCCTCCTTGTATTCAATAGTTCCCGAGGGACAAATATAAGCGCATTTAGGAACTCCGCCGCAAAGATCACACTTCACCATTTTTCTGTTCCCGGCGTCAAAGACGATATTCCCCAGAGGGCAGGCGCTTAAGCACATCTTGCATCCGATACATTTATCTTCGTTAATCACAACTGCTCCAGTAGTTTTAAATTCAATAGCGCCTACCGGACATACTTTCATACAGGACGGGTTTTCACACTGCATACACATCATCGGTACGGCGATAGCTGCCTCATCATAAGCAAGAACTGTAACCGCGGCGTTTTTGGGGTTGAATTCATTTGTCTTGACAAAAGAACAGATTAATTCACAACTTCTGCAACCAATGCACTTTTCCGGTGAAACCATCAGTATTTTGCTCATGCCTTTTTCCTGGACACCGTATTTAGACAGCGCCAGTGACACCTCCTTCGTGGACTTCTGACTTTGGTGGCTTTCATAGCAGCTCATCTATTTTTATGTATGCAGCGCTTCCCTCCTTCCCCTGCCAGGATAGTTTGGCTTATTAAGTTAACTATAAATACAATAACAAACAATTGTTTCTGAGTCATTAACAATTTATTAAAAATAATTATTATTTAATACAACAAGCCTGATCCGTATGGAAATCAGGCTTGTTAATAATGTAATGACAAAAGTTTCGGGGGCTTTGAAGCAAACTTGTCCTAAAGCCTCCCCTTTGTTATTATATAAGCAGTTTTGACATGGGAGGAATATACGTGTCGCATAACAGTGAGTCGGCGATCAAGGCCGCATTGGTGGCGAACGGGCTGATTGCCTCCATGAAACTGGTAGGGGCGGTGTTAAGCGGCAGCGCTTCCATGATGGCGGAGTTCAAACATTCCCTGGGGGACTGGGCTAACGGTTTCTTTCTCCTGATCGGGATCAGGCAGTCGCAAAGGCCCAGCGATGACCGCTACCAGTTTGGCCACGGCAAAAGGGTCTTTTTCTGGAGTTTTATCGCCAGCCTGGGCATGCTTTTCATCGGAGGAGCGCTCTCCATCTACGGGGGTATTTTGAAAATCGTGCACCCCGAGCCGTTAGAGCATGTCAGTATAAACCTGATCATTATCGCCCTCAGCATATTGTTTGAATGTTACTCCTTCTATATGGCCACCAGCGCCATATTGACCGAGGCCGGGGAAGCAGCGCATGGTCTGAAGAAGATCACCCGCGTTTTACCATTATTGGCTAAATCCACACCGGCCACCCGTTTTATCTTCCTGGAGGATACCGCGGCCCTTTTGGGGCTGATCGTTGCGGGAGCGGCCATCCTGCTGGCACAGGCGACAGGGAATATTATTTTTGACGGCGCCGCTTCCATTCTCATCGGGATTTTACTCTTTTTCATCGGTTTCGGCACCGCCAAGGAAAACGCTTCAGCGATCCTGGGCGAGTCAGCGGATCCGGCCCTGATTAAAGAAGTCGGGGATTTTGTCATGACCATACCCGGGGTGATAGACATCCACAACGTGCGTTCTATGTGTGTAGGCCCGAACAATTACCTGGTTGAGATGGTGGTGGAGGCTGATGAGAAGACCAAGCTTGAGGACTGTGACGATATCGGCTTCTGTGTAAAAAGGATGGTCAAAGCAAGATTTAAGGAAATACCTTACGCCCATATCGCGGTAATAGCGGATGACAAGGAAAGACAGTGGGGCAAAGCCTAAAGGCCCGTCATTCTTAAAGACAGCTGGGCCGACGGCAAAAGACGAAATACCACCTGGGCATTTTTAGCTGTTGATATCTTTAAAGTACGCGTTTGTTCCGAAAGTTCCGAACTAAAGCCAAAAACACTGTCCAGGAAACTGAGGTTCAGGTAAGATGTGCCGTTGTGTATAAAAATGTTGGCCGGGGTCTCTACAACAACTCCGTTGACTCTGGACGGGCTTCCGTTAACGGGAATTGAAACCTGCTTATCCTTTAGTTTTATTTCAACCGTTTTCATTTCATCATTCCAGCCAACCGTCGCGCCGGCGGCGGCGCAGAACGGACGGAGCGGCACCAGCAAGTTTTGGCCGTCTTTAAGAGTGGACAAGGATTCAGGCAAGTTGAAAGGCTTGCCGTTGAACTGTATCGCCAAGTTGTATTTAACCACCCGCCCTCCGTTCGGGTCTACTGGGGCTCTCAGAGCCAGGGTTCTGCTTCCTTCCCCAATGCTGTTTTCAAAACCAAAAAAGTTCTTAAAATAATAGTCGGGAACATAGGTCATGTCATCCAGCAAAAAAGGTGCGTCACCGGCCTCGTAGGTTTTGGTGTTTACCGTGACAAACCTGCTGCCGGGTTTGATCAGTACTTCCCGTTCAATGCTTGAAACAAGCAGTGTATCAGCGGAGTCATCCCAGATCACGCGGTAGCCCAGGTATGAGACAATCTGCCGCACAGGCAGGTAAGCAACCTTTCCCGCCTGTATTAGCCCCAGGTGAGGAGGGAATTCAGGTTCAATGTCATTGACGGTGACATGGTCGTATTTCTTGAGAGCCGCCAAATCCTGGTCATTGTTGACTATTTCAACTTCTGTGCCAACCGGAATACGTTCGTACAGCCAGACAATATCGTCATTGTACATCCTGACACAGCCGGAAGAGGCGTAGGTCCCAATAGAATAAGGGGCATTGTTGCCGTGCACGCCGTAGTTGCTGCCGCTTGTACCCAGCGCGTTAATTCCCAGCCAGCGGGGACCCAGCGGGTTTTCCGGCACGCCACCGGGAATAAGCGGGCCGCCATCAGGGTGCCGCCAGGCGGGATAGACAAGTTTGACTACCACCCGCCAGTCACCCTCCGGTGTAAACTGCGGCTGGCGCCCTGTGGCAACCGGGAAAACATCCAGAAGATAACCGTTTTCAAACAAAGCCAGCTGGTTTGTCCCCTTGTTTATCAATACTCTTGGCTCAGTCAGCGCCACCTGCGGAAATGCAAGCAAAAAGGCCAGCTGTATGACTGTCAATATGAGTATAAGCCTGGGCTTAAAAATAGGTATCACACCCTTATGGCTTATTTAGAAGCGTTTTAACCTGTATAATGGAAATTGCGCGTAACTAGAAATCTTCGCCATTTACAGGTAAAGTCCTTTTTTTGACAGATCTGAGTTATGCAACTTTCCTTTAAGAAATAATTATGAGTGATCTGATTAAGGCAGAATTGAAAATCAGGTAACAATAATTACCACCAGTTACATATACCAGTACATTGTTCGTATAATTTTAGTTGTACAAAAGAAGCAAAAAAAAAGGGAAATCCTTTGCGGTGACGAATTCAAAATTACCACAATTTTTTTCTTAATTAATTAAAATTTATGTTAGGAGGTGGTAGCGCTTCCAGCTATTGCCTTTCTCGGGGCGGCACTTATGTATTAACCGGAACCAGAGGAAGAAATGGATCCTGCAAAAATGTTTGAAGATTAAGGGGGAATTTTAGTGTTAAAAAACAAATGGTTGTTGGTTCTGTTGGTTTTACTGCTGGGACTGGCACTGGTTGCGACAGGTTGCGGCAGTAAACAGCAGGCAGCAACAGGTGAAAAGGTTATTAAAGTTGGTCTGTCCGCTCCGCTGACAGGCGATGTGCAGAGCTACGGAGAGTACACCAAAAGCGGCTTTCTTCTGGCGCTTGAAGAAGCTGGATACAAGGCCGGCGACTACAAGATTGAGACTGTTATAGTTGACGATAAGAATGACCCGACTGAGGGGACCAACGTTGCCACCAAGCTTGTTTCCGTTGACAAAGTGAAAGCTATCATCGGCCCTGTAACCACCAAACCAGCCATTCCGACTTCAGAAATTGCCAACAGCAATAAAGTAATTATGATCAGCAATACGGCGACAAACGAGAAAGTCACCGTCGCAGACGGCAAGCGCAAAGAATATGTCTTCCGCGCCTGTTTTATTGACCCCCTGCAGGGGACTGTCGGCGCTAAATTTGCCACCGATACTTTGAAAGCAAAGAAAGCGGCAGTGCTCTATGACCAGTCCAACGACTATACCATCGGACTGGCAAACCAATTCAAAGAAGGATTTATCAAGGGCGGTGGGGAAATTGTCGCTTTTGAAGCCTACTCTAAGGACGATAAGGACTTTTCGGCAGTTCTCACCAATATAGCCGCGAAAAGCCCGGACCTGCTCTACCTGCCTGACTACCACCAGAAAGTGAGCATAATCGGCCAGCAGGCCCGCCAGAAGAATATAAACGCCATCTTCTTAGGCGGGGACGGATGGGATTCCCCGGACCTGGACTACGCCACTATGGCCGGTTCATATTTTACCAACCACTTTTCCGCTGATGACCCAAGGCCGGAGGTCAAGGCATTTGTAGAGAAGTATAAAGCGAAGTATAATACAGCGCCGGAATTCACAGCGGCTCTGGCTTATGACGCGACAAAACTGCTTTTGAATGCCATAGCCAAGGCTAACAGCGACGATACCACCAAAATTAAAGATATCTTGAAAGATACCAAAGACTTTCCTGCAATAAGCGGCAAAATTTCCTTTGACCAAAACGGCAACCCGACTAAGCCAGTTACGATCTTAAAAGTTAACGCCGCCAAAAAATATGATTTTGTAACTATAGTAAACCCATAATGTAGAATTACTTTAAATCAATTGATTGCGGACACCTAGTATAAGTTAAATACATGCTTTATCGATAGGGAAGGCGGGTGATATCACCCCCTTCCCTCATTAACTACGGTAAAAGCTCTCGGGAGTTGACTTTTATTGGAACACTTTCTTGATCAAGTGATCAACGGCCTGCAGCTTGGTTTTATGTACGCCCTGATCGCTCTTGGCTATACCATGGTTTACGGTATAATTAAACTGATCAACTTTGCCCACGGCGACGTTTTTATGGTCGGAGCCTTCATAGGGTACTATGGCTTTGCCAAATGGGGCATGCCGCTGCCCCTGGCTGTAATAACGGCTATGGCTGTATGTGCGATACTGGGTGTGGTTATAGAAAAAATCGCGTATCGCCCTCTCCGCTACGCCCCGACTATTTCAGTACTGATCAGTGCTTTAGGGGTGTCGCTTTTTTTAGAATACTTCTGCAGCCTCCGCTTTGTCTTTGGGCCGAATTACCGTGTGGTTCAGCGGCCGTTCGAAGAAGTGCACTGGGTGTTGGGCGGGGTTACATTTAACAATATACAGGTCATGGTTGCGGTAGTGGTCATTATCATGCTTTTATTACTCCAATATATGATTTATCGTACTAAAATCGGTATGGCCATGCGCACAGTATCCTTTGACCATGACGCCGCCCGTCTGATGGGTGTTAACGTTGACAGCGTGATCTCCGTGACCTTTGCCATTGGTTCCGCCCTGGCCGCCGCGGGCGGTGTTCTCTTTGCTATTGCCTATCCCCAGATCCAGCCCTTTATGGGCATAATGCCTGGCCTTAAAGCTTTCACAGCAGCGGTTTTAGGGGGGATTGGCATCGTCCCGGGAGCGGTGCTGGGCGCTCTGATCATGGGCCAGGTTGAGACTCTGACAGCGGCCTACCTGCCTACCCAGTTGAGAGATGCCATTGCTTTTGCCATCCTGATCATTGTTTTGATGGTACGGCCGACAGGCATACTCGGGAAAAATAAACCGGAGAAAGTATAGGTAAATGGACATGGGCAAAAAAACGAAAATGAATTTAGGCAAAACCGCTGTCCTATTGCTTATTACACTGGCTGTTTATGTTGTGATGAAAGCCCTGCTGATCAGCAGCATACTCTCATCATACTGGGGGCTTGTGCTGGATCAGGCTTTAATTACAACCATAGGTGCGCTTGGCCTTTGCATCATCTACGGTTTTTCCGGCCAGTTTTCTCTTGGGCACGCCGCCTTTTATGGAATTGGCGCTTACGCTGCCGCATTTGTCAGTAAGACATACGGGCACGGGAGTATGGCCTGGTTTTTGCTGGCCCTGCCCGTCGGGGCGCTGACTGCCGCGCTGGTCGCCTTTTTAATCGGTCTGCCTATCCTGCGCCTGCGCTCCGACTATCTGGGCATAGCCACGTTAGGCTTTGGCATTATTGTAAAGGTGGGCATGGACAATTCCAACAGGCTGCTGCCGGTACTGGGCGGCGCAACCGGCATTACAGGACTGCCGCAGGTGGCAGGTTTTGATATCATTTTCCTGTGTACGGTAATGACAGTCCTTTTAACGCGCAACTTTGTCCAATCAAGTTACGGCAGAGCATGTACTGCTATACGTGATGATGAAATAGCCGCCGATATTATGGGTATCGACACCACCAGGTATAAAGTGCTGGCCTTTGTTTTCGGCTGCGCCCTGGCCGGGCTGGCGGGCGCCTTATATGTCCACCGCTACCCGTTTCTGCACCCGTCGAGTTTTGACTTTTTGAAGTCATTTGATTTTTTGCTTATAGTGGTGCTGGGTGGGTTGGGCAGCATGTCCGGTACAATTATCACCTCGATAGCCTGGGTCTTTCTATTGGAGGGGCTGCGTTTTGTTTTAGGCCAGCAGTTTTTGGAGTTTCGCGGTGTTATCTATGCTTTAATCCTGGTGGTAATCATTCTGCTGCGGCCGCAGGGGATTTTCGGCGGCAAGGAAGTCAGCGTCATGGCGCCTCCCAAAGCAATCCCCGCCTCAGGAAAGGAGGGTCCGCATGCCGATCCTGGAAATTAAGGACTTGAGCAAAAACTTCGGGGGGTTAAAAGCAGTATCAAGCTTTGATCTGACCCTTGAAGAGAACGAAATTGTCGGTCTGATTGGACCCAACGGGGCGGGTAAAACCACGGTCTTTAATCTGATTACAGGAATATTCCCGGTTTCCTCGGGTTCAATTAAATTTATGGGACAAGACATCCTGGGGATGAAACCGTTTAAAATTACCCAGCTGGGTATAGCCAGGACCTTCCAGAACATCAGGCTTTTCAAGCAGTGTACCGTCCTGGAGAACGTCCGGACCATTTTTCACCCCAGGGTAAAGTACGGGCTGATGGACTCTTTCCTGCATACGCCCCGCTACTCTGCCGAAGAAGAGCGGATTACTGAAAAATCCTTTGAACTGCTGAAGACAATGAACCTGGACGACCGGGCGCATTTGACAGCCGCAAATTTGCCTTACGGTGACCAGCGCAGGCTGGAAATAGCCAGGGCGCTGGCGGGAGAGCCAAAACTCCTGCTGCTGGATGAGCCGGCCGCGGGTATGAACCCTTCAGAGGTGGGCACACTGGTAGAAATGATCCGGTTTATCAGAGATCATTTTAATATAACAATCCTGCTTATTGAGCACCAGATGGGTGTGGTTATGAATGTCTGCGAGCGGCTGGTAGTCCTGGACTTCGGTGAAATAATCGCTGCCGGTTTGCCGGAGGAAATACGCAACAACCAGAAAGTGTTGGAAGCTTACCTGGGCAAGGGGGTGGTGAGCGCCTGATGCTTACGGTAAATAATATTCAGGTTTACTATGGCGCCATCCAGGCGCTGCATGGAATCTCCTTTGAGGTGAATGAAGGGGAAATAGTTACACTGATTGGGGCGAACGGCGCCGGCAAGTCCACTACACTGCGCACCATATCAGGGCTTATCCGTGCCAAATCAGGGTTAATAGAGTTTATGGGACAGGACATTACCAAAACACCTGCCCACAAGATCGTCAAGATGGGCTTGGCCCACGTACCGGAAGGGAGGAAGATATTTCCCAACCTGACTGTACATGAAAACCTGTTGATGGGGGCTTACACAAAGTCCGACAGGACAGAAATCGCTGCCAGCCTGGAGAACGTGTTTCAGCGATTTCCGCGCCTTAAAGAAAGGGAAAAGCAACACGCGGGCACACTATCCGGTGGCGAGCAGCAGATGCTGGCGATGGGCCGCGGGCTAATGTGCAAACCCAGTCTCCTTATCCTTGATGAGCCTTCCATGGGCCTTTCTCCTATTCTGGTTGAGGAGATATTTAATATTATCCAGGAGATAAACCAGCTTGGTACTACTGTCCTCCTGGTGGAGCAAAACGCCTTTATGTCCCTTCAGATTGCCCACCGTGCTTATGTTTTGGAAACCGGCAGGATATTGCTCTCAGGCACTGCCGCCGACCTCCAGGCCAACCCCAAAGTACGGAGCGCCTACCTGGGTGACGTCATTGAGTAAAAACAACAGTTTGCAACAAAACAATAAAAGCTGGGTTGCTGCCCCGCTTTTAAATAAGGAACGGGGACACTTCTCTATCGTGGGTATTCCTTTTAGGATGAGAAATGTCCCCGATTGTTATCAGGCCAGGCGTTTTCTTTCAGTGGTCTTATGAAAGATAAAGCGCATGATCAAGTCTTCCTGCTGCCTGGTGATATCAGTGAACTGTACCGCGACATGGAAGGTCTGGTTTTGGTCAGGGCTGGTAACTCGCACAACCCTGCCTGTAACACTTACCTTAAAGCTTAAGTTCCTGGCTGTTAAATCAAATTTTAATAATAACGATGTCCCACTGTCATAAGATTTTCTAGTTGCAATTCTCAAGCTGTTGGCGCTCAGGTCAAGAGAAGTAGCTTTCATAAACATTGGGTTTCCGTCAAATCCATGACGAGATTCAGCATAATAAACATCGATCATAATTGGCAGGCGGACGAACTTTCTCAGCTGATACCGTTTGTATTCATGCGGTATGGTAAGTGTAAGCAAAGGTATGTTGTCATAACGCTTTTCCAGATAGCGGCTTTGGAATTCGAATTTCCCACTTTCCAGAAAAGCCCTGCCGTTTACTAGTTCGCCGCTTTCTAAAATTAATGGTATGTTTTGATGATAGGGCGTATCGACAAACAGGTATTTCTGATCCAAACCCTGTATCTTTGAAGTATACCAATCTTCTTCTCCGCTGCGGGATATTTGAATGTTATCATAGATTTTAATGTAATTACTGATCATGATCTACACCAACTATCCGTAGGGAAGATGTTTGGTTCAAGTATATCATTTTTATCCTGATATTAAAATCAAGTCAAACGGTCACTGCTGGTAAAACTTAATATTATTTTCTTATCAGGCAACTGAATAACGGCAGGCGCTGACGGTATTTCCGCGCCGCACTCCTCGCAAATCCAGGTGTTATCGTAATCGGCACTGTACCAATACGTGCCGCATTTAGGACATTTCCTCGCATCCAATATAACCACCTCCACTTGTAATTTTAGCAAGTTTATACTAAATATTACAATTAGATATAAAATCGAAATATAGTACTTTTTGGGTGGCTCTGGTTAGGTAAGAAAAATACGCACGACTTGATGCCGTGCTTGAAGAGGGAATTTAACCTGCAGCAATGACGTCAACCCGCCGGGTTGGGATTACCTTGCTTTGTTTCTCCAGTCCTTTTCCCACACAATGTATCCTTGAACATTCTTTACGTCTTCCATTTCAAACTGCAGCCCGTTATATTTCTCCTCAAGGGTTTTTATCCGCTGCTCTATTTCCACATTGTCAGATTTGACCTCTGGCGGCGGTTTGTTGACCTGAAGATAGATGTTCCCTGATAAAAGGGCCACAATAATTCCATAAGACAGATATTTGAGAAATCTTCTCATTTTGGACCTCACTAACGGAAGGATTGTTTACCATATAATAACATAATGTACTAATAAATGGTATATATTTTCAGTTAAAAATAATGTAAAAAAATAATTGCAATGAACTCATAGTTGACAGGCTTGTATCTGTTCTGGTAATAGAATATAATGCAACTTCCCAGAGTAACTCTGATATCCTCATTTTAACAAAATAACCTCCGGAGGAAATACCCGGAGGTTTTGCTAGTACCATGGCACATAAAAACAAGGCTGCAGGTAGGAAGTCTTAGCCGCTCCCAAAAGGCCCGCTAAAAGCAGAATTCCGGCGCTGTGGCCGGGGCTATCGTATAGTCCATTGAATGTGCAAGACTGCAGTATGCCTTAGAAAGCCCGTACGTTTTGATGAGTGGGGAGCCACGAGAGTGGTTCCCTACTCTATTGTGCCTTTTAGCAATAATTGCAAAGCAAATCGCAATATAACAAAAGAAATTAAACATCCAAAAATGTTAAAATTGTTAAAAAAATTAATTTGGACTACCCTGAAGATAATCGTCAGGTAATTTTTCTTTTTTCTAATGGTGCCCCTTTGGCTGCATGGATGTCCAACTTTTTTTATTTGGAAGGTGATGCTTATAAGAAATAGCGATAGATTGAAAACGAGTAATAATAATACGAGGAGGCATTAGCGTGAAAAAAAGTAATAAAATACTGCCCATCCTAATGACATTAGCATTTTTAATTCTTTGTTTTGTTTTGCCGGTATCTGCCGGGGTTAATGAGGGTATGGTTGAGAGTTCCAGGATAAGCAACTCCACCGGTGTTGATTCCAAGTTTTTAACTAGTCAATCAAGTGGTGGATTAGTTGTTCAGAACATGGTATCCGGACAACAGCTGGCAGAAGCACTTGTAGGATCCGGCGTGACCATCAGCAATGTTTCGTATACCGGTACGGCAAGTTCCGCCGGTACTTTTGCCGGTGGCACGGGAATCATTGGATTTGAAAGTGGTGTAATACTCAGCACGGGCAACATTAGTAATGTTGTTGGTCCGAATCAGGAGACCGGCGCTGGTGATGATAATAATTTGCCGGGCGACACGGAATTGAATGGCCTCATCCCTGGATATGAAACCCAAGATGCTACCATTCTTGAATTTGATTTTGTTCCTGTATCAAACGCTATTCGTATTCAGTACGTGTTTGCATCTGATGAGTATAACGAGTACGTTGGCAGTGATTATAATGATGTGTTTGGCTTTTTTGTTAACGGCCAAAATATTGCCCTAGTGCCCGAATCCAATGACCGCGTATCGGTTAATAACATTAACCTTGGGAAAAACGCGCAATATTACAGGAATAATGAAAATGGCTCAATTAATACAGAAATGGACGGTTTGACCACGGTATTAACAGCCCGTGCGACTGTTACCCCAAACCAAACCAATCGCATCAAACTGGCCATTGCGGATGCCGGCGATGGTATTCTTGATTCAGTTATCATGATTAAGGCAAGCAGTTTTATGGCTGAACAACCCGGACAGTTTAGCTTTAGTTCTGGTGGATACTCATTGGATGAAAACGGTGGAACTGTTACTATTACAGTAAACCGGATAAACGGCAGCGATGGAACGGTGGCGGTTAATTACGCCTCCAGCGATGGAACGGCCACTGCAGGGGTTGATTACACGGCTGCTTCCGGGACACTTACGTTTAACGAAGGTGAGACCAGCAAGACGTTCACCGTAAATATTATTGATGACAATATCGTGGAAGGTAACGAAACTATTAACTTAACCCTTAGCAATCCAACGGGTGGAGCCACATTGGGCGTTCAAAGCAATTCAGTGATTACAATTATGGATAATGAAGCAGCCCAGCCCAACCCGACTGTAAGCCTTTCGCTGAATGCCTCATCTGTGCCGGTAAATACTAATGTTACAGCAACCGCAGTGGCGGAAGGCATATCAGACCCCGTATACCAGTTTTGGGTTAAAGAGTCTGCAGACGAGACTTGGACGTATAGCGGTGACTTTACCAGCAGCAACACCTATACATTTACCCGGGATGTGCCAGGGTCATATATGGTATATGCTTACGCCAAGTCTGCCAACGCACCTTCCAGTACCTCCGTCCAAAGTAATGCGGCTTACGTCGTTTTTACCACTACGGGCTCCGGGGTAAGCAACCTGGTCGTTACCGGTCCAAATGGTCGCCAGGACGTTGGTGTTAACGCAACCTTCACTGCTACGGCTACAAACGTCGGGGGTACCACCCTTTATCAATTCTGGGTTCATGACCAGAACGGGTGGACTTGTGTCCAAGACTATTCAACTGTAAATACCTATACTCTGTACAACCTCCAACCGGGTAGCTACGTTGTGGCCGTTTACGCGCTGGATAGTAATGACGTTGCCGCTAGAAACTGGCATAAAGCCTATTACAGGGTCTTTATCCTGAACGTGGGGAGCATGGTTAGTATTAGCGCTCCGTCCAATGTGACAGCAGGTCAGTCCGTTAATGTCAGCGCAACTGCCACCGGCTTGACCGGTGCAGAATATCAGTTCTGGTACCAAAATCCTTCCGGCACCTGGATATTGGGCCAGGGCTATTCAAACAATAATATGTTCAGTTTTGTTTCCTCTGAAACCGGTGCTTACAAGGTAATAGTATATGCCAAGGACCATTACGCGCCTAATACCGATCAGTTTTCAGTTTTTGATATTGCTACTGTCAATTGCCAGTAATGGTTTGCTAGTGAACTCATTTAGCTTTCGCTAAACTCGGGGCTTCAGTGGGGGATTCTACCCCCACCGAAGTTCGAAGCGGAACCCCATTCGTTGGGGACATTCCTCCACAGGAGGTGTGTCCCCTATCCTCTAGAGAAGTGGGGTCTTTGAAATTTGATAAAATAATAGCTTTAGCTTCAAACGATGAAAGCGCCTCAATCCCCTGAGGTGCCTGAATTTTCCTGGAGCCGATGGGGGGATTCGAACCCCCGGCCTGCGCATTACGAGTGCGCTGCTCTACCCCTGAGCCACATCGGCAAGTTAAAGCAGAATATATTGTACCGTATTTATCTGCTCCTGGCAAGCGCTTTGTCGACTGCTTTGAGCAGGCGATCTTTGGTAAAAGGTTTTACCACAAAGTCCAGGGCGCCGTCTTGCACCACATGTTTTACAATCTCCCTGCTGTTGGCGGAACTTATGACAATAACTCTGGCTGCCGGGTTTGCCGCCAGTATTTTTTTCAGGGCGTTAATCCCGTCCAGTTCCGGCATGGCAATGTCCATGGTGATCAGATCGGGCTTGATCTGCTCAAACAGCTCCACCGCCTCGCGACCGTTTCGGGCCTCTCCGGCAATTTCATAGCCATGTTTGGTTAGTATGTCCTTAAGCATATCCCGGGCAAAGTTGCTGTCATCAACCAGCATAATTCTCTTTCCCAATAATATCAACTCCAGAACATTTTTTGTGACGGCCTTTATTAACTACTTGATGCGCTTAATAACATCTCTGGGGTTGAGCGGTCTTTCCGGCTCGTCGTTGGACATTGCCACGACGGCCAGAGTTAACGCCACAGCTTCCCTAAAAGCCTCACCCGCCATACTGGCCACAAGAGTGGTTATGATCTGTTCGTTGCTTAACCCCATTTCGGACAACCTATGATGGTGATCCAGCGCGGCTTTCGCTAAACGGTCCAGCCGTCCGGGATAAACGATTTCTTCCAGGCTGTAAATAAGTTCTTTGTAATTTTCCAAATCGATTTTAATAGTCTGCACCTTCTCTCCAAACACTGGTAATATTCAAGATTACAGAGAAACCCTGTATAATGTGCCCAAAATTTTTGATCATTAACGGTTTCCCCCAATTATTGTTTTATTTAATTGTCGTAAAAAATTTCCTGATTCTTAATAGCAAGATAAAGTAAAATAGGAGTGAAGGTAACTATTAATGACATGCTAAAGCTGGTAAAATAAAGGTGAGAGGTGTAATAATGAAAATATTTGTAAACATAGACGGGGGCAGCCGCGGTAATCCGGGCCCCGCGGCGGCAGCCATGGTGATAACAGACGGGGAAGGCAAGGTGCTGGCGACAAAAAGCAAATTTTTGGGGCCTAATATGACCAACAATTTTGCAGAGTGGAGCGCGCTGGAGGGCGCGGTTAACGCTCTTGCCCACCTGTCCGGAGAGCACGATGAACTGGAGGCCGAGGTGAGGGCTGACAGTGAACTGGTGGTCCGCCAGTATAACCGGCAGTATAAGATCAAGGAGCCTACTTTGAGGGAAATAGCCGAAAGAGTCTGGGAAAGTGTGGCCATCACTCCCCGGCTGAAGCTTGTCGTCAGGCACGTGCCCAGGGAGGAGAACAAACTGGCCGATGCGGCGGTTAACCGGGAGTTGGACGAGTATATGGACTGGGCTAAACAGGTTACATAATTTTATGTGTTGGCAGCAGAAGGATAATTATTGCATGGCTAGAAATATTGATAGACCAGATAAAAAAGAAAGAGGGTGCAAAAGGGTGGATATTTTCAAGAAGGTAACTGAAGGAGCCAAGACTATTGGCGAAAGTGCTAAAACCATTGGAAAAAAGTCGAGCGATCTGGTCGAATCAACCAAGCTGAAGTTTGAGATATCAAAACTGGAAAAAGAAGCGGAGAACAACATCGCGGCCCTGGGTAACCTTGTTTTCCTGCAGTTCAAGGGCGAAGAAGGACACGGGGAAGAGATTGAGCGTCTGCTCAAGAGCACCAAGAGCCTTGAAGAAGAAATAGCTGAATTGGAGGAGCAGGTAGCCAAACTCAACCCCAAACCGCCTGTTTGCCCCAAATGCCAGACAGAGCTGCCCCTGGCGGCCAAATACTGTTGGAATTGTGGTTTTGAGCTGGCCCAGCAGAATCCTTCCTAATCAAACGTCTAAATAGTGAAAATAGCCCCGTAAGGGGTTATTTTTTTGCGTATGGCAACTTGCCTGTAAAATTTTGTGTTATGGTCAAACCATGGTGATTCTTGTACAATTATACAAAAAGCCGAATCCCCGGATACCCGGGGTACGGGGGACAAATTTTTTTGGGGTGAATCCAATTCGGTAGTCAGTAGTCAGTAGTCGGTAGTCAGATTTAAGAAGGAAATCACCAAAGGTGATTTCCAACAAACAATCCCACAACCGACAACCCACTACCTACTACTGTTTTGGTAGGGTACCCTCAACCCGAACCCATCAGCTAACCTCGGAGGCTAAAGGAGGGATTCTATGTCTTGGGCTACCCGTTTGCTTTTTTGCTTTTTTGTCCTGGCAGCCGCTATTGCCCTTCCCTGTGCGGCGCAAGCCGCCACACACACCGTATTGCCTGATGAATGCCTCTATTCAATCAGCCAAAGTTACGGTATTTCCGTTGAGTCTCTGGTTGAAGCCAATCAGATCGAGGATAACCTGATCTTCCCCGGCCAGGAACTAAACATTCCGGAAGAGGCAGCCAGTGCCTCTGAAAACCCCGGCGAGACCAGCCCGGCAGGTGCTGACAGCCCAACCGATACCGGCAGCCCGGCCGGTGCTGACAGTCAAACTGACAGCCAGCCCGGTGACGGCGGCAACACGGGCGATGCCGGCCCAACCGGCAGTACGCCTGACACCGGTCCTACCGCCTCAAACCCCGTCTATATTGTACAACCTGGCGACACACTTTATCAGATCGCGCTGAAACGCGGTTTGCTGTACCAGGAAATTATGTCGGCCAACGGCCTCAAAAATACAAACATCTATCCCGGGATGCCTCTATATATACCAGGCTCCGGGGGTGATACTCCTGTCCGGCAGCCAGTGCAGCAGGTAAACAGGGGTCTTAGTTTTATCAGGCCGTCCCCGGATGAAGTTGACCTGCTGGCCAGGCTGATTACCGCCGAGGCCGACAGTGAACCGTATGAGGGGAAGGTTGCCGTTGGGGCTGTGGTCTTGAACCGGGTGAACAGCCCTGGTTTTCCCAAGTCCATTAAAGACGTGATTAACCAAAACGGCAACGGGGTTTACCAGTTTCAGCCGGTGGAAAACGGCTGGATCAACCGTCCGGCCAGTGAAGATGCCAAATTAGCCGCCAGAGAAGCCCTGGGAGGTACGGATCCTACTAACGGAGCTTTATACTTTTACGCCAATCAGTCTAAAAGTGTATGGCTGCGGGAGAGGCCTGTAAGCAAAACTATAGGTAACACAATATTTGCCTATTAGACAACTTTGCCGCTAACGCGGCGCCAGCACAAAAAAACTGCATCAGCCCGCAAGGGCTGTTTTTTTTCTGTTGCCTTAAGGAAATAACGGGGAAAAGGAATTCATCAGCCGCGGGAGAATATACTGGTATGTAACGCTTTACGCGCATGGAGGATTTGTTATGAAAATTGGTGTGGACATTGACGGGGTTCTGGCCAACAGCCTGCCTCTCTGGGTAGCCGAGCTGAATAATTATTTTAATGTAAACAAGCAGTTGAATGAAATGCATTTATACAACGTGCTAAAGACTTACGAGATCAGCCAGAGTGAGCTCAAACTTTTTCTTAAGCACAGAGGACAATATTTGATGAAGTCAGCTGAACCTGTGGCAGGGGCCTCGCATTATCTGAGCAGGATCAAACAGCAGCATGAAATATATATCATTACAGCCCGGGATAAAAGATATCAGGAAGAGACTCAGGAGTGGCTGAAAAAACACAATTTGCCTTATGATGAACTGATTCTCCTGGGCAGCCATGATAAGAAAGAACCCTGCCTGGAAAGAAATTTAAGAGTACTGGTGGAGGACACCCTGGAGATCGGTGTTCAGGTCAGCGCGGCAGGGATCCCGGTGCTTTTGCTGGACGCCCCGTATAACCAGGGCACCCTGCCGGAACTGGTGTTCAGGAAGCACACATGGGATGAAATTTACCAGGCCATTGTGCACGGTCAGATCGGCGCGGCGGTGAAAGGAAGTTCCCGGCCTGCAGGCAGCAACATGTTTTAAAGGTATTGCTATGAATGAGCCTGATTAAAAAACCCTGCCTCTTGACTTTGTAAAACCTTCAAAATATAATTATTAAGCAACAGGGCGATGGGGCTCGCCATATGCCTAGGGCTAATAGCTCCTACCAGTAGAATTTGTCTATTGGTAGGAGTTTTTTATTAGTGAAGGGGAACTGAGTAAATGGATAGGAGTTATGGTAAGTTAAAAACTGAGGTATTAAAGAACATAGATATGCTTGAAAGCGTTGCCACTATGAGGGAAGCCCGCAGCATGTTTGAATATCTGGAAGAAATAAAACAAAATCTTTTAAATGACCGCTTTAACCTGGTTGTTCTTGGTGAATTTAAAAGAGGAAAAACCACTTTTTTAAACGCCTTGTTAGGTACTGATATTTTACCGACTGATGTTTTGCCTCTGACTTCAATAGTTACTCTAATCAGGTTCGGTAAAGAAATAAAGATTGAAGTCATTTTTTTGAACGGTGACACCAAGACCATTACTCCGGGAGAATTACCCGGTTATGTTACAGAGGCAGGCAATCCCGGCAACAAAAAAAAGGTAAAAGAAGTATGTCTGGAACACCCGTCAACCTACTTAAAAGAAGGTATTATGTTGATTGACACTCCCGGTGTTGGTTCAATATATCAAAACAACACGGATGAAACTTATAGTTACCTTCCCAAGGTTGATGCGGCTATCTTCCTTTTATCGTCCGATCAGCCGATAAGTCAGTCAGAAATAGGCTTTCTGAAGGATATTGCTCCGTATTCAGTAAAGATTTTCTTTATTTTAAACAAGATAGACTACCTATCTGTAACTGACAGGCAAAAGGCTGTAGAATTCGCAAAAAAAGTTCTAATCGAAAGAGTTGGTTTTACGGAAGTAAATATTTTTCCGCTTTCTGCCAAACTGGCCTTGGAAGGTAAGATCGAACACAGTGATAAAAAATTAAGTGAGAGTAATCTTCAGTCATTTACCAGCACTCTGGATGAATTCCTTTTGTCAGAAAAAGGCCGCGCGACCATTAACGCAGCCTGCCATAAAGGCAGAAACGCCGCCTTTGAGCTGCGGTTGGGAGTAGAGTTGGAAATGAAAGCATTGGATCTACCAATAGAGGAACTGAAAGCAAAAATCGAACTTTTTGACGATATGGCTAAGAGACTGCAACAGGAGCAGGAGGACAACAGCTATATTTTTAAAGGGGAAGTTAATAAGGTCTACCATGAACTGGAGCGGGAAATATCCGGGTTCCAGGAATACTGTAAAGAGACCCTCAACAAAGAGATCGATCAAATATACCACGGGCAAAGTCTGTCCGGCCGTAAATTAATGAGTTACATGGAAAGTTATATAGAAGACAGAATTAAAGTATCCCTTGAAGAGTGGCAACCCGAAGTGGAAAAAAAGGTAAGAGACGTTTTTAACAAAGTGGTGTCCCGTTTTACCAACAGAACAAACCTTGTTATCGGTGAGTTGTTAAAACAATCAGCAGAAATCTTCGATCTCAAGCTGGAGGGTTTTGCCGAAATAGAAGCTCTAACAGATGAAACCAGCCTGTACTACATTTTTGGAGAACAGAATACAATGTTTGTCCCGGATAGTATAAAAATATACGCTTTGTTTTTACCAGGTTTTATTTCCGGCCCAATGATCATGAGTGAAATGAGAAAAAAAATAGAAAGGGAAATAGACCGTAATTGCGGCCGCCTCAGGACTGATTATAACGAAAGGATAATCAAGAGTGTTGACGGTTTTAGAAAACAGTTTAAAGAGAAATTTGATACTGTTATTGAAGGCACTCGCTTTGTTCTTGTCCGGGCCGTTGAAAAAAGGGAGAGCAGCCAGAAAGAAACTACAAAATCCTATGAAAAACTAAGCCGGCAGGTGGCTATTTTAGAATATGCCATATCAGGATTTAACAGTCTGTCTTCAGTTTATCCCCGGTAACTTTTCCCAATAGGTTTAGTATCCCGTACTCCTGTCATTGTTTCCGGCCTAAAGCCCGGGGTTAGTAGTGTGGCATGTTGAGGCTGTTAATGAAACAGGCAGAAAGGTCGGGTACAGCAATGAAGTGACAACAGTGACCAAATCATAAAATAAGTTGGGGACATACCTCTCCCCAGAGATGGGCTACAGGTAGAGGTGTGTCCCCTTTCTTCTGTCAGCGCTATAGACTTAGTGTTATCTACCATATTAAAAATCTGAAACACCCCTTTCGAGGGGTGTTTTTTAAATAACTCCACTGGTGGAATCCAGCTTAAGGGTAATACCTGACAATACCAGTTCCGCGGTGTCTTTACTGAATGAAACAAGATCGCCTTTCTTTCCTTTAAGCACCCAATAAGTGGTTATGTGCTCAAGCACGCCCAAAATCAAATGCCGGATAAGGTAGGGACTGATGTCATTCCTGATTTCCCCTTGCTGCTGGCCTTCCTCAATTAGTTTAAGGATCTCGGTGGTACCGTCACTGAGCCCGCGGTGATGTCCTGTATTGAAGAAATTTTTATTTACCCTCAGCTCCATCAGAAGAAGCTCAGTGTAGATGGGATGATTCTCAAGGTAATGCAGGTAGAACCAGATGAATTTCCTTATTTTCTCAACAGGGCTGTAGAGCCCCTCCAAATGCAGCCCGAGCTGTTCATTAAAATGTTCCGATGTCTTTTGGGGAATGCTGAAGTACAGGTCTTCTTTGTTATTGAAGTATTCATAGACAGTGCCCACCGCTACGCCTGCCCGCTCGGCTATTTCAGAAATAGTAACATCTTTAAAATTCTTATTGGCAAAAATCTCTAAAGCGGCTTTCATGATCAAGTCGCTTTTATTTATTTTATTACGCATATACACACCCAAATCTTTTTATTTATTACCCAGGATGACTCTGGCGTCCAGCGCCGCCACCCGGTCCGCACAGGCCAGCAAAGGGTTCAGGTCTATTTCCGAGATAGCCGGGTTCGCCAGCAACAGCTGGGACAAGCCGGCCAGGCAGTCGATCAGCAGTTCCATATCTACGGCGGCAGTACCCCTGGCCCCCGCAAGTATTTTACTTATTTTTGTTTCCTCTATCATTGTTTTAATTTCTTTCTTGCTCAAGGGCGGAACTCGCAGAGAAACGTCATTTAATATCTCTGTGAAGACTCCCCCGGCGCCAAAAGCCAGCACCGGCCCAAACGTCGGGTCTTTCTTGCTGCCCACCAGCAATTCTATCCCTCTGGTCAGGTGCTCCTGTATTATCACCCCGTCCAGGCGCGCGCCAGGCTGTTTTTTGGCAATTTCCGTGTGCATAGCAGTAAAGGCTTCTTCCAGTTCCCGGGCGTTCCGGATATTGAGCCGCACCCCGCCCACATCCGATTTATGAATGATGTCCTCGCTCAAAATTTTCATCGTGACGGGGTAGCCAATCCGGGCGGCCAGCGCTGTGGCCTCTGCAAGGTCCCGCGCCTGGCCCCAGCGGGCGGTGGCAATGCCGTAGGATTCAAGTAAACTAAGGGCATCAGCCTGAGACAAATTGCCTGTTTTGCCGGCGAGAATTCCGGCAGCCTCGCTTTGCCCAGGATGCGCAGGAAGTATTACCGGACCGCGCTTTTTATTCTTGATCTGGTGGTGATACTTATACAGCGCTGCGAGCGCCCTGGCGGCGCGGTCAACTGAAATGTAGTACACCACCGTGTTGTCTTTTTCTACTTCCTCTTCATAATGGCGGTAGTTGCAGCCCCAGGAGGTAACAGTCACCGGCTTTTCCGGATACCTGCCGGCAACGTCTCTGATGATTCCGGTGACATCCAAAAAGTCACCATCCAGGGCCAGGAATGAGCCAGTCATACAAATTACCGCGTCTATCCCCGGGTCTTCCATATAGGCTTCCAAAGCGCGCCGGAAGCAATACTGGTAGCCTTGAGACATACTGGCCGGCCAAATATCCATCGGGTTGGCGCAATGCGCCCAATCGGGAAACAACTCACCCATCTGCTCAAGAGTGGACTGGCTGAGTGTGGCAATTTCCAGGCCGAAGCGGGTGCAGGCATCCACAGTCCATACTCCGGCGCCGCCGGAGATTGAAATTATTCCAATCCTGTTGCCATTAATCCCGCTAAAGGTGCAGAACACTTTATTCAGGTCGCCGATTTCCTCAGTATCCACCGCCCGCAGCAAGCCGCACTGCTTAAAAGCGGCGTCAAAAACCCTGTCCTCACCGGCCAGCGAACCAGTATGCGAGCTCGCCGCCAGTGAACCGGCCGGGCTGACTCCAGTCTTATAGATAATCACAGGTTTTAAGACCACGGCGTCCCTGGCCGCCTCTATGAACCGGACCCCGTCGCGCAGGCTCTCCATGTGAATATTGATCACTTTCAGGCGGGGATCCCGCGCCAGGTGGCCGATCACATCAGTGACGCTGATATCTGTGGTGTTGCCGGAATCGACTATGATGCCGGCGCCGGTGCATATTTGAGAGGCGCCCAAATAGAAGGTGCCGGTTTGGCAGGTTATCCCGATTGGTTTTACAGGGTTGACAAAATCCATGAACGAAGTGCAGAAATTATGGTAGTTGTTTATTATCCCCAGGGTGTTCGGCCCCAGTACCCGGATATCGTTTTTAGCAGCCAGTTCAGAGAGTTCATGCTGCATAAATCTGCCCTTTTCATCCCCGTCAAAAAAGCCCTGGGCGGTTATAATTACAATTTTGACCCCTTTGGCGGCGCACTGGCTGAAAAGCTCAATCACCGCGTCACGCGGCGCGCAGATAACCGCAAGATCAGGTATTTCCGGCACGTCCAACAGGGAGGTGTAAACAAGCTGGCCCAGAATTTCTCCCCCCTTTGGATTGACCGGGTAAACCCGCCCCCGGTAGCCCTGTTTGAGCAGTACTTCCAGCGGGCTGTTGCTGCCCAGTCCGGTCCGGCTGGTCACGCCAACCAGCGCGACCGATTCCGGTTCAGTTAACTTCTTATAAACACTTTCCGGTAACATTTAAGAAAGCCTCCTTACTATAGAAATTTTATAAAATGAATAAGGTTCAAAGTGTATTTGAGAGGTTTTCAGACATACTGTGATTTCAATGTGACTTAACCTCTTGCAGGAATATTGAACCATGTTCAGTCATATAGTATCATGGCTTTAAAATGTAATCAAGGATATTTTAAGAAGAGTGCCAATAATTCGGTCTTTTGTTGCCAACGAAAACGGAAACCGAACACCGAATCTCGTTCATTTTGTGGTTAAAGGTACATGCTACCTTCTCCACGCTTTGCAAAAAACAGAAAGGGAAAGCGGAATTATTTGAGATTGCAACGGCTGAAAATAGAATGAAGGAAGTACTTATGTAGGATAAAAAGGGAGTGAACTATAATGCCGTTTAAAGAAATTGACATTAATAAATAATAAAAGAAAAAAATGAGAAAGACCCGGAGTTTAAAGAAGCATTCCGGGAAGCAAGCGCAGATCTTGATTTAATCGCTCAGATAATCCTTTTACCATTTTATTAGTTGTTTCTAATGGAAAAACCATTGATGGTAAGAAGCAAAGTAAAAAACATATCCTGCTTTTTACAGTCTAATCAGTAAACAGTTTACTCAGATCTATCTGTTTAAAACTCTCTGCCAAATTTTTACTTGGTCCCTTGTAGAAGATAATTTTACTTTTACTATTAATCTTAGTAACTAATATTTTAAATTCTATATATGATTCCACTGCAAAAAATGGTGTTTTTTTTCTTACATTTTCCCCTTAAGAAAATTGACTGGGATTATCATCCATTTACCTGA
This sequence comes from Pelotomaculum propionicicum, assembly GCF_004369225.1. Lineage (GTDB taxonomy): Bacteria > Bacillota > Desulfotomaculia > Desulfotomaculales > Pelotomaculaceae > Pelotomaculum_B > Pelotomaculum_B propionicicum. Next base: position 40 of record NZ_QFFZ01000002.1, on the reverse strand, counting down.
CCATTATTTTGGTTTCCTTTATGGTTTTGTGCTTGGATAA